>JAMCWM010000018.1 GCA_023481175.1 Nitrospirota bacterium | reverse complement strand
GCGGGTGTTCTTTCTTCTTTTCCCCGATTTTTTAGAAAATCCCTCCTCGATCTGCCTTGTCCAAAGGGGGAGGGTTTTGTGAATCGGACCAGTTTTTGGTCAGCTTATGATCCATGTCGTTGTAGAGCTAGAAGTCAGTTTCACTAAAAAAGGACATAATGTCCTGGGTTTGATATTTTGCGGGAGAAGTCCTACCCTCAACCCCAGGAGGTCCCGATGTCCAGAACAACACTGAGAGCGCCGTTGATTCTGACCGATGAAGAGCGACAACGCCTTGAATCTCTCGCTTCATCCCGAAAAGCTCCCTTGCGGGAGATCCAGCGGGCTAAAATTCTCCTGGCCTATTCGGGTAGAATGCCGATCCAGGACATTGCCAGAAATGTCGGAGTGAATCGACAAACCGTCTACAAATGCATCGACAAGGCGCTGTCGATGGGGTACGAGGCCGGACTGGCCGATCTCTACCATGGTCCCCGCGATCCGGTCATTACGCCGGACGCCAAGGCCTGGGTGGTCTCCTTGGCCTGCACCCCTCCCAAGGATCTGGGGATGGCGGCGGAACTCTGGACCCGAAGCGCGCTGGCGGCCTATGTCCGGAGCCGGGCCGAAGCTGCGGGCCATCCCTGCCTTGCCAAAGCGGCCAAGGCGACCGTTCACCGGATACTGGAGGGTCAGACCCTGAAACCCCACAAGATCACCGACTACCTCGAACGGAAAGATCCGGAGTTCGACCGGAAGATGCGCGAGGTTCTCATGGTCTACAGGGAAGCAGAAAACCTCCGACGGCCGTCCGGTCATCACGGTCAGCGTGGACGAGAAACCGGGCGTTCAGTCTCTGGCCACGGTCGCTCCGGACCTTCCTCCGGTTCCAGGAAAGCACCCGACCGTCTCCCGGGACTACGAATACAAGCGCCTAGGAACAGTCTCCATTCTGGCGGCGCTGGACCTTCAGGACGGTCATGTGATCGCAAAGGTGCACGAATGCCATCGGAGCCGGGAGTTTGTCGGCCTTCTCAAGGAGATCGATACCTATTATCCTCCTGAGGTAACGATCCGGGTGGTTTTGGACAATCATTCCGCCCATATTTCCAAGGAGACCCGCGCCTACCTTGCGACCCGGCCCAACCGGTTTATCTATGTCCATACGCCCAAACACGGGTCGTGGCTCGACTTGGTGGAAACCTTGTTTTCCAAGATGAGCCGGACCTTCCTCAAGCAGATCCGGGTGGCCTCCCTGGAAGAACTCAAGGACCGCATCCAAAAAGGGGTGATGGAGATAAACGCCAGCCCGGTCGTCCACCAATGGAGAAATTTCGACTTCGAGTCTGAATCAGCATGATACGTCTATCTTTTAGTGAAACAAACTATTAGGGGGGAGGAAGACGGATCGCCAGGAGGCGAGGACGGCTCATCTCTTCCATGGCGTAGCGGACCCCCTCGAATCCCGAGCCGGAGTCCTTCACCCCCCCGTAAGGCCAGTGGTCCAGCCGAAAGGTGGGAATCTCGTTGACCAGGACTCCCCCGGCCTCGATCTTTCGGGCCCAGCCGATCGCCCGGTCGACCGATCGGCTCATGATGCCGGCCTGGATGCCGTAACGGGAGCGGTTGATCCGGTCGATCGCCTCCTCGGGGCGGTCGAAGGGGTTGATGGTCGCGACGGGGCCGAAGATCTCCTCCTGCTCGATCGGCCAGTCCTCCCCTGTTCCGGTCAGAAGGGTGGGGTAGAGGAGGGCGCCCTCCTGGCGCAGGGGCTGAAGAAGGCGCCCCCCCCTCTTGACCGCCTCCTCGACCTTCTGCCGGACGGTATCGGCATGGCTCTGCCGAATGAGCGGACCCATCAGGGTCCGGGGAGAAGCAAGGTCGCCGATCCGTCCTTCCGCCTCGAGCTTCCCGATCTTTTCCGTCAATCCGTTCGCGATCCGCTCGAAGAGGGGCCGCGCCACAAGGATCCGCTGGATCGAGATGCAGACCTGTCCCGAATAGGCGAAGGCTCCGGTCACGAGACGGTCGAGGAGCTCGGGGGTCTCCCCGTCTTCGGCGACCATGACGGCCGCCGTTCCACCGAGTTCGAGCAGGACCTTTTTTCGGGGAACGCGGTCTTTGATGCTCCAGCCGACCGGGGCCGATCCCGTGAAGGAGATGACCGGCAGGGCGGGGTGGAGAATCAGGCGCTCGGTATCGGGAAGGTCGCAGGGGAGAACGGAGAGGGACTCGGGGGGAAGGCCCGCTTCGAGAAGCAGGACCCCCAGGGCGATGGCCGTCGTCATTCCCCGGGGGGCGGGCTTGACCGCCAGGGCGCTTCCAGTGGCGATCGCCGGGGCCACCTTGTGGGCCAGGAGGTTCAGCGGAAAGTTGTAGGGGGTGATCGCCAGGACCGGGCCGGCGGAGACGCGGTCCACGAGTCCGATCATGCCGGTACCCTGGGGGACGATCTCTCCGGGCAGGGAGGCGAATCCCTCCTGGCCTGTGGCCGAAGCCGCGACCCGGAAGGTCGCGATCGCCCGGTCGACCTCGGCCAGGGAGGCCGAGAGGGGTTTCCCGACCTCGGCGGTCATCAGGCCGGAGAGAAGAGTCCGGTGGCGTTCGAGAAGGCCTGCCGTGTTCTCGAGGATTTCCCTCCGCCGGTGGCGGGGAAGGGAGGAGAGGATCCTCTGACCCTCGGCCAGGGATAGGGCGGCCCGGAGAACCTCCGCGGTTCCCGGTCTCGCCACCGTCCATTCGGGTCGCTCCCCCGGGAATCCCGGAAGCCTGGTCGTGAAGGAGGACAGGGTGTGAGGGGGCAGGTGCGCGGCATTGTCCGTCCACTCTCCGGCCACCAGAAAGGGGATGGGGGAGCGGGACAGGATGTCGTCGATCATGGGGAGGTCCTTTCCGTCATGTCAAAATCGAGGGAGTGCCGGGACCGGGCCTTGCCCGGGATGGCCTGGACCAAGGATAGCACTCCTTGCGGGAGACCGGAAAGGGGAGACCGGAGGGAGAAGAAAGAGACGGGGATAAAGGCGGGACCGGGACGGAGGAATCTTCAGTCCTTGCGACGCCGGCAAGGTCGCCGGAGGACGGAAAAAAAGCGGCGTTTGCGCCCGCGATCGTGGCCGGATTGGCGGAAGATTCCGACCTCGTTCGTATCCTGATCCGGATTTCTTTCCGGATCCGTCCCTTCCCAGGGCTCAGGGAGTGATATCGACGGGACCAGAGGAAGTGGTCAAGCTTTTCGAGCCATGGACGGTCAGGGAGCAGGCCGACGCGGTGAGCCTCGCCCGGGAGATGCTCCGGGATCCCTACTGGCCCCTTCATGCGGCCCGGAGGCTCGGCCGGGAGATTCCCTGGCCTGTGCGCTACGCGCGTGCCGGAAACGGATAGGGTCCCGGATGGGACGCCGCCTCTTTTCCGTGGTATAGTGGCCCCGCGGGGGGGCGCAGGACGTCCTCCGGACCAAGGAACCCGAGCAGGGAGGAGATCCTTTGCAGGTGAAACCCGGACATATCCTTGCCTTCCTCAGACGCCGCTTCGGAGCGGTCCTACTTTCATCGGTCGTCCTTCCGGCCACTCTCTCCGCCCCCGCTCCTTCCGGGCCGGGGACTCTTCATCTTTCTTCCCTCACTCTTCCCCCCCACGCCAGGATCTCCCCGGATGCCGATTTCGGGCGCGGGCCCGGGGGCGCCTATTATTTTTTCTCCTCTTCCGGAACCAACCGGCTTTTCCGGCTGACCGTCGAGCATCCGATGGGGGCGAAGGACCTTTGGAGGGAGACCTGGACGGGCGTCGCGCTTCCCTCCCTTCCCGACTTCAGAGTCCGTGCCGCGGCGATCGGGGAAGGGCATCTTTTCCTGGGAGGCGAACGGAGCGGGGGAGGCGCCGTCGTGCGCTCCTTCCAGATCGCCCTCCACGAGAAGGCCGGGAAGGAACGGGTGGCTCTCAAGGGGCAGGTGGACTATTTTCCCGAATCTGCCGATGTGGCCGTCCGCGTCCTTTTCCTGGACAGGAAGGCCCGGATTCTCTGGCTGGGGTACGACAGCGGAAGGGTCGAATCGGGTCAGCCCTTTCTTTTTATGCATGACAGGATCCTGTGGTCAGATCCTGCCGGGTACATCCCCCTGCCTTCCGAGACCTCCCTTTCTTCGGGCCCTCCCCCGCTTCTGGTGCCGCACGCCACCCTGCCCTCCGGGGTTCCCTGTTTTTCCTGCCGCTTTTACCTGACCCGGAGAACTCCGAATCCTCAGGGAGAGATCCGGAACGATCCCGTCCGGGCTCCGGAAGGGGTGGGAAGCTCGATGGGGATCCTCCCGGCCGGTCCGGGAATGGGGTTTTTCGAGGGGCGAAGCCCCAGGATTTGCCGGATCCCGGAGCCGGGTGGGAACAGGGGGCTCTCGGACTGCCATCGGGTGGTCTCCCCGGAATCTCCGGTGGCGGCTTCCTGGTGGGGGAACCGTCTTGTCTACCTGTTTCCTCCGGGAGGAATCGCCAGGGGGTTGGAAGACCGGTGGGTCCTGGTCCGCATCAATCCCGCCTACCTCTCTTCCGGGCTCGAAAAGCTCGGGCCGGGGGAGCCCCTTGACCTCGCCCGCCTGATCCGTCGAAGGGGCGCGATTGTGGCCCTTCCCGCGGGAGCCCATCCAAGGAGGCGGACCCTGGCGGATGACGGACGGGACCTGGTCCTTTTCGGGGCCTCCCATCTCTACCGGATCTCTCCGGGCTCCTGATCGTGGCCTTCGTCATCCCTGAGACGGGGGGGATTTGTTGATTCGGGGTCAAGGGGGTGCACGATAAAAAACTTACCCCCTCAGCTCGATGAGGCATTCACCCTGGCTCAACCGTTCCAGAATTTGTGGCCAGAGGCTGGCGAAGCCATTGAGCAGAGCCTGTTTTCGACAATTGGGCATTCGCAACCATATGACGGACGGACCCGTTTCCTGGATGGTGCGGAGCGTGGCGAAGTCCTCGTCCTTGCTTACAATGATCGCATCCTCACGGCAGGCCCTCTCCCAGATTTCCGGGTCGCTGGCACCGACCATATCCATGTCAGCGACATGGATATGGTCGTATGGCCTTGCGTGTTGATCCAGCGAGCCAAGGCTGGTGGCAGTTGGGCGTCCACGAAAAACTTCATCAGGCCACAAAAAGAATGGTGTGATTGGCTTGTTGTGCGGCGTACTTCAGGCAGGCCGCAATATCCTCTGGCTCCAGGTAGGGGTAATCCTCCAAGATCTCTCCAGTCGTGGCCCCTTCCGCCAGGAGCTCGAGGATGTCTTGGACCCGAATGCGCAGCCCACGGAGGCAAGGGCGCCCAGCGCACTGCCAGGGGTTGATGGTGATACGATCAAGGCTCATGGAAGTTTCCTTTGGAATGCTGACATGAATGCCATATTGACATTATGGGTAAGAAATGTTGCCAATGGTGTCTCTTCGACAGAATATATCGTCATCGCAGAATGTCAAGAGAGGTTTTCCACCGCCTGGCGGAGGTCACATGCCTCTCTCTCCTCTCGGAGGACTACCTCGCCCTGGAACTCCCCCCGGAAGGCCGGGGGCGCGGATGGTCCTTTCGGATCTCGACGGGAGCCTGGCATGTTCCGTCGGTCGAGCGGATAATCTGGACCGTTTGCTTCTCGGGATCCACGATCTTGTATTGGGAACGCAGAACCGCTTGTAGAGGGAAAGCTTCCGGATTTTAAAGCTCTCCCAGACCTGGGGGGAATAGGCAGGGCTATGACCGTGCCTTGCCGATTTCGATGATCTGATCCAGGCAGGCGCAGACTTCCTCGAATTGGGCATCCGGCAGCCTTCCCATCGGGTGGGGTCCAGCCTTGCGAACACGCCAGTCGAACGATTTGGGCTGATGGCACAACACATAACTTGTTTTGCTCGCGTTTCGGCTTTTTGCCGTCCCGACGGGGATGGCGAATGGATTGTCTGCGTTGTATTCGGCTGTTGTCATGGGCAATCCGATGACGAGGGATGTTTTTTCATTGAAAATCCGCGGAGAAAGAACCAAAAAGGGATGAACGTCGCGCATTTCTCGTCCGGATTGCGGGTTTCCGTCGATCCAGATAATGGTCTGACGCTCCGGCACCCAGGGCGGACGGGCCGTTCCCGCGGATTTCTTTAGGGCCATTTTTCGGCTCCGACCGATTCGGCCACTACCTTCCTTTTCTCCCTCTGCTGGCCTTGGCCGGATCCTTTGCCCAAAAATGCAAACATCCCGCGAATGTCGGGACTTTTCGGACCGATACAGGCATTTTCGGTGTTTTTCTTGTCGGATTCATAATCGTCTTGGGAGTTCTTACCTTCTTTCCGGCCCTGACACTGGGCCCCCTGCTGGAGCATCTATCACTTCAGAAAGAGATCCTGTATTGAGCTCATTGGCCCGATCGGATCCTCGAATTTCTTGGTCTCCCGGATAATTTTGGTGGTCAACCGGCCTGGGATCGAAATCAATTTGCAATGTCGGCAGAATATGGATACAATCAAGGTCATTTTCCGATTTCGACAGTTTGAGTGTCTGTTTTCCTTTCCAGGGAAAGGCTTTCCGCCGGTCTCTGGTCTCTATTTCCCTGCTTTTCGTGGAGGGCGGAGGCCTTCCGCCATGGTTGCGGCATCATCAAAAACATCTCGGATCCGGAGGGTATGCATGGGAAAATATGGGTATGGGAAGGTCGAGGGGACAACGTGGAGCGGAAGGATCCGTAACCGGGTGCTTTCCGGGATCCTGGCAGGGGCGATGACCGCCGTCCTCTGCGGGACAGGGCTTGTCTCGGGAGGGCTTGCGTCTGCCGACGCGGCCGACCGCTGGCGGTTCGCGGATTCTCTCGGGGTCGGGGTTCCTTTCGACGGGGTCGACTTCATCAGCGCCAACGAAGGCTGGGTGACCGGGGCCTCGGGGGTGATCATCCACACCACCGATGGCGGGAAAACCTGGGCGCCGCTCAATACCGGAACGACCCACTGGATCCATTCGGTGGATTTTGTCGATCCGGCCCATGGCTGGGCCGTCGGAAACAACGGCCTCATCCTCTCCACCTCCGATGGCGGAAAGACCTGGTCGACACAGGAGACGGGCGTCCCCTTCGACCTCTATAGCGTGACCTTTATGGACCGCCAGAACGGATGGGTCTCCGGATTTGCGGGAACGCTCCTTCATACGACCGACGGGGGCGCCCATTGGGCGAAGGTGTCGACGGATACCGCCCAGTGGATCATGCGGGTGACCTTTCTCAAGGGCGATGCGAGCCACGGCTGGGCCGTCGGACAGGATGGACTGATCCTGTCGACTTCGGATGGGGGAAACACCTGGAAGAAGCAGAACAATCCCGTCCGCAAGGATCTTTACGGCGTCAATTTCATCGACCAGAACCGCGGCTGGGTTGTCGGGACCCACGGGATCATCGAATTCACCTCCAACGGTGGACAGAGCTGGGTCATCCAGAACAGTCCGGGACGCGGACCCCTGACCTGGGGCGTGGCCGGCATGGAACGCGAGTCCAACGACCTCCACGCCGTCGTCTTTCTTGACGACAAGGTCGGGTATGTCGCCGGCGTTCTCGGAATCTTCATGAAAACCGTCGATGGCGGCAACCACTGGACCCTGGTCAAGAGCGGAACAAAACTCGATCTTTACGGCATGACCTTCCCTGACAGAACCCATGGCTGGGTTGTCGGCGTCGGAGGCATGATCCTTCACTCCTGATATTCCCTTTGGCTGACCCTGACCGGAGGGGAGGGTTCCTTCCCTCCGGCTCGTGATTCGAGGCATCCGATGATCAGTTATGTTCCCCTCACCTTCTTCGGCATCATCGCAGCGGTGGGGCTGGGTTTTTTTGTCCACGGATTCGTCAATCGACAGAAAATATTTGCCGCCTTCAACGACCTTGCCTCCCGTCTTTCGGGGGCGGCCGGGCGCTCGGCCATCTGGTCCTATCCCTATCTCTCCGGCACCTTCGAAGGCCGTCCGGTCAAGATCTTTTTCCATACGGCGGAAAATCATACGGTCAGCGTCCTGAATCTCGTCGTGGAGATGGGGGTTTCGACCCCTGACAAGGTCTTGCTCCTCCAGAAGGACGGCTTCCGGGAACCGAAGCCGGAACAGAAGGCCAAGCTCGAGGAAGAAGTCGGGTCCGTCGTGCCGGTGACCGGCATTCCCTTTGACGTCCGTTCGCCGGAGCCGGGCCGGGCCGGATCACTCCTTGCCTCCCCCGAACTGGCCCGGGAGATTTCCTCCCTGACCGCCTACAACCAGATTCTTCTGTGGGACGGGTCCCTGATCGCCAGCAAGCAGTTCGAAGGGGTGGCCGAAACCCTTCCCGAGGCCATGATGTCGACCCTGTCCCGCCTTCTGTCCCTGGCCGGAGGCTTTGAGGAGCGCCATGCGGGGTCGGAAAAGATCGGGGCACAGACCGCCTGATGGAGGCCCGATCCGCGCCGCGCGTCGTCATGCTCCTTCTTCGCAGCCCGGAATGGACACCCTTTGCGACCCTCGTTCGTCTTGCCGTCTCGTTTGTGGCCGCCGGAGCCCGCCTGACGGTCTTCGTGATGGATGACGCCATCCTGGGGCTGGTTCCCGTCCACGGGAGAGGCCCGAACTCCTTTCCTCTTTTTCCGGTCCTTGAGGCCGGAGGGGAGATTGCCGTCTGCCAGTCGACGGCGGAGATCCGGGGACTGGGACCCGGGGCGCTTCCGCCCGGCGTCCGATTCGAAACCCAGGTCCAGCTGGGTCAGATGGCCGGATCGGCCGACCTCTTTCTTCCCTTTACGGCGTAGGTTCTTTAAAAACGATGGGCAAGCACAAAAATGTCGTCTTCGTCCTGGAGGCCTCCCCGACCGCCCACCTCCGATTCTTTGAGGGGCTCCGGATGGCTCTGGGGTTTTCCGTCTCCCACCGTCCCGTCACCCTTGTCCTTCTCGGAGAGGGAGTCCGGATTCTTCTTCCGATTGCGCCCAAGCTCCTGGGACTCCCTCCGGAAATCGTCGAAGTGATTCCGCTTCTGAACGAGCTGGGAGTCCATGTCGTCGCCCTCGACTCCGAACTGGACCGCGTCTTTCTGGACCGTCCCGTCCCGGACTTCGTCACACTCGCGGGAAAGGGCGACATCCAAAAAATTGTCTCTTCGGCCGACCTGGTCATTCCCATTTTAAGGAGGATCGAGTAGCCGTGAGTGGAGTCCGCGGAGAGGAGGCCGGCCTCGTTCTGCTTGTGGGAACCTTTCCTCCTCCGCCGGTTGCGGAGAGTCTCATGACACCGCAGACGACCGTCATCTTTTACGGGGAAGGGGTGAATCATCCCTGGTCCGGCGAAGAGAATCTTTTCTATCTCCTTCAGGATGTGGAGGGTCGGGGGCGTGCGCCCTTCTCCCAGTGTCTCACGGATGAACAATGCGTAGAACGTCTTCTGTCCGCACGGAAGGTCCTCACCTTTTGACCGCCACCCCGGAGCGGCCATCTTCTCCGGGGGCCGTCCCTTCCCGTTCGGGGGCCGTCAGCCTCGTCCGGCGGGGAGTCCCCTCCGGGGCGATCGTCTCCTTTCTCCTTCTCTTTTCGCTTTTCCTGTGGGCCCTTCTGCCCGGAAAGTGGACGGGAATCGATCCGCTCTCCCAGCATGCCCGGCTCGTCCTGGCGCCCCCCCTCACCTCCGGCCATGTCCTGGGGTGCGACTTCCTGGGCCGGGATCTCTGGTCCCGGCTGGTGACGGGAAGCCTCGTCTCTCTCACGGTCGGTTTCTCGGTGGGGATCCTCTCGACCCTTCTCGGATGCCTCTGGGGAATCGTCTCCGGGTTTCTGGGCCATCCCTGGGATCCGGTGATGATGCGGACCCTCGAGGTCTGGTACGCCCTACCCGAGATCCTGATCGCCACCATTCTCATGCTGGTCCTTGGCCATGGCCTTCTGGCCGTCATCGTGGCCCTGTCCATCGGGGGATGGATGGGGGTGGCCCGCGTCCTTCGTTCGGAGACCCTCCGCCTCCGGGATGCGGTCTTCATGGATGCGGCGCGCGCCTCGGGGGTGGGGCCTGTCCGCCTGGTGCTCCGGCATTTTCTTCCCAATGTTCTGCCGGTCATTCTGGTCATGTTCCTCTTCCGGATCCCCGGCGGGATCCTGGGAGAGTCGACCCTGTCCTTTCTCGGTCTGGGCCTCGCCCCGCCGGCCGCAAGCTGGGGGGTCCTCGTGAACGAAGGCTGGAAGGCGCTTCCCGTCTCGGCCTTCATGCTGCTGTGGCCCGCGGGCTTCATCGTGCTCTCCCTGGTGAGCTTCCAGGTCCTGGCGGACCGGATCGCCCGCACCATCGGAGTCTCCCGGTGAGCCGGCTCATTCGGCGCCTTCTCTCTTCTGTCGTCCTGCTCTGGGCGGTCTACTCCCTGACCTTTCTTCTCACGCGCTTCGCGCCCGGGAACCCTTTTTCCGAAGGGCGCCACCTTCCTCCCGACGTCATGGCGAACCTTCTGAAGACCTACCATCTCGACCGGCCCCTGTGGGAACAGTACCTCCTGACGCTTGGCCAGATGCTCTCCGGAAACTGGGGCACCTCCTACAAGGCCACCGGCATTCCCGTCTCGGAAATCATCTCCCAGACCCTCCCTGTCTCCCTCACCCTGGGAGTTCTGGCCTTTCTTGTCTCCCTTCTCCTGGGACTCCTCCTGGGCCTTTTGATCGGCATCGGCCCGCGGACCCTCTCCCGCATTCTCCGTTACGGAACCACGCTTCTGGTCGGACTTCCCTCCTTTTTGCTCGCGGCGGTCCTGATCGAGGTCCTGGGCCTCCGGGCCGGTCTTTTCCCCGTGGCCCTCTGGGAAGGATGGCGGTCGGCGGTTCTTCCGGTCGCAGCCCTTGCGATCGCTCCGGCCGGCTACCTAGCCCGGGTCTTCGCGGCCTCGATGGAGGAGACCCTCGAGAGCCCCTTCTACCGGACCTCGCTCGCGAACGGCATTCTCCCCGCCCGACGGATCCTGTTTCACCTGATCCTGCCCTCCCTCAATGCCGTCCTCGCCCTGATCGGACCCTTGGCCGCGGCCTTCCTGACAGGCTCCTTCGTCGTGGAAACGGTCTTCGCCATTCCGGGCATGGGACGGGTCTTCGTCCTGTCCGTCATGAACCGGGACTACCCCCTGATCATGGGAACGACGCTGGTCTATACGGTTTTTCTGACGGTGGCCATCCTGGTGGGGGACCTTCTTCAGGAAGGAGTGGACCCCCGGGTGCGGGCGCTTTAGAAGGAAGCCGTGGACTCAGGAAGGATAGGAAAACCACTCCGCGGAGGAGGTCTTTTGGACGAGAGCCAGGACCTGCTTGTCCATTCCCCGGTCTTTGCAACTGGCCAGAACCTTCCGGAGGATGTCTTCGAAGATCTCCTGCGTCGGGTTGTGATAGGCCTCGATTTCCTGGAGGACGGCGGTGAAGACGTCAAGGAGAGCCCGGGCTTTGGCCTCTCTCTTGGCCGGATTCTCCGCGAGGGTGGAGTAGTTCATGAGACTCGCGTGAAAGGCCTTCTTCCGGCGGGAGAGGTGGGGGAGAGTTTCGTCGGGGCCCGGCGCAGGTGTCGTGTTCCGGGGAAGATCGTGCATCAGAATCCAGAAACGGACGATTTCTTGGGTGTCGTCGTCGAGCTTCAGCTTTTTCGAAAGCCTGACGGCAAGCTCGGAGGCGGATTTCCGGATGCCCTCCGGTTCGTGGCGGGTCCGCTCGAGAAAGGCGGAAAGCTCCTCGAGGTCGTCGACGGGAAGGTTCAGGGCCACGGCCACCATGGCGGAAAGCGACAGGGACTTGTCGCGGAAGGTGGCGATGGAAAAGATGGGGCGGCCGGCGGATTGGGCGGCCATGTTCGAAATGATCGCGGTGCTGATGAGGTCATCGGCCCGGTAGACACCCTCGTCGATGGCGCTGAGGCCGATATGGAGGGACTTCAGGAGCCCTTCGGGGGAGACAAGGTCCCGCACCAGCCGGTTTGCCAGGATCAGGGAGCCCTCGATGGGGGTTTCGGGGAGGAGGAGGTAGACGCGGGTCTCGGTGTCTTCGGCGACGATGTCGGTGTTTCGCAGATGCTTTCGGAGGATGTCGTGAAATCGGGTTCCTGCCGAAAGGAGCGAGGGGGTGGTCGAGTATTCGGCCGTGATGGCCAGGAGGGAGAGGGGGCGGTGGTATCGGAGAGCCCGAAGAAGCTCCTGCTGGATCGATCCCTGATTGTGCGTGGGAAGGCTTTTTTTCATGGACCCCCGTCCTCCTCTCCTGGTGAATGCCTGCCGCCGATTTTTTCAAAGCATAACACAAAAAAACCGGAGTTTCATGACCTCCGGAGACTCTGGCGAATTATTTGAGCAGGACCTGATAGTTGCGGAGGGTCTCGCCGACGAGGGAGTCCATGCCCTGAACGGTCTGGGAGGAGATTCCCATCTGGGAGCGGATCTCTTCGGAGAGCCCCGAGAGCTTCTCCAGGGATTTCTCGATGGTGGCGAAGGCCTGCTTCGTCTCCTCCGTCCGCTCCTGGGTCGTGACCACGGCCGCTCCGAGTTCGGAGAGGAGGGCGCTGTTCCGCCGGGTCTCCTCGACGGTCGAGTGGATGATGGTCCCGATGTCGCCCACCGACCGGGAGGTCTGGTCGGCGAGCTTTCTGACCTCGTCGGCGACCACGGCGAAGCCCCGCCCCTGTTCTCCCGCCCGGGCGGCCTCGATGGCGGCGTTCAGGGCCAGGAGATTGATCTGTTCGGCAATGCGGCTGATGGCTTCGGTGATCTGCTGGATTTCGGTCGACTTTGCGTTCATCGATTCCGTGGCGGAGCGGAGGGTCGTCATGAGCTTGGTCTGGTCGCCGACGGTCTGGGAGAGATTGGAGACGATGTCCCCGCCCCGCCGGGTTTCCTTGTTGATTCCCTCGAACTCCCGGGAGATGATGTCGAGACGCTGGGTGATGGTGGTGACCGATTCGGTGATCCGGGACATGGACTCGGTCAGATGGGTTCCGCTGGTTTCGGCGGTCTTGATCCCCTTGTTCAGGTTCTCTTCCCGGGTCACGTCGGAGAAGACGGTGACATAGGCCTGGGGATTTCTCTCCTCGTCGACGAGGGTGAAGGACTGGGAGAAGATGAAGCGCGGTCCGACCGGGATCACCGCATTGGTCCGGACCTGGTCCGGACCAATGGCGAGAATGTCTTTCCGGACCAGGTCCGGATCCCGGTGGAACTGGTGGATCGACAGGCCCACGAGATCCGGGGGAAGGGAGCGGCCCGTGAATTTTTCGAGATCGGACCGCATGGCCTGGTAGAGCGTCTGCATGGTATCGTTGGCGTAGAGGATCCGGTTCCCCTCGTTGCCCGAGCCCATGTCGGTGTCGGCGATGGCCAGGCCGAGCCCCGGAAGGCGGTTCAAGGTGGTGAAGACCATCTTGAGGACCGACCGGATGGTCTGGCTGACGCTCAGGATCTCGCGGTAGGGACTCTCGATCGTCCGGTCGGAGAGGCGGAAGTGGAGGGCTTCCTGGGCCTGCTCGTCCAGAAGGTGCAGGGGATCGAGGAGTCCGGTCCGGACGTTTCTGGCGAGACGCACGGTCATGATGGACGAAAGGATCGCAAGAATCAGGATGATCAGGCTGTTCCCGATGACGATCGCCCGGATGCGCGCGGCCTCCCGGTCGTAACCTTGCGTCTCCCGGTCGAGGGCCTTCCTGGCGACGTTCTGGTCGAGGAGGCTCACCAGGTTCTGGACGCTGGCGAAGCCCTGCTTCTCGACCTTGGGGGAGGAGGTGTGGAAGAGCAGGGTCGAAAGGGCCCGCATCTGGATCAGGTAAATCCCGACCTCCTTGCGCTCTTCCCCCGTCAGTCCCCGGAGACCCTTGATCCTTCGGGCCAGTTCGTCGCTGGTGGCAAGGAAATCCCGGTAGAGGGCGGGGTCGGATTTCAGGTAGAAGGCTCCGGCGTCGGACTGGAGGCGCAGGAGAGAGTTCCTGACATTTCCGACCTCGGCCAGCTCGCCCGAGGCCCGGGAGAGCTTCGCGAGGCTTGCGACCACCAAAACCAGACCGGCGACGGTGACGACTGCCACAAGAATGGCGATCACGACATTGCTCCGTGTCCGGAACTTTTTTCCTTCATGTGTCTTTGCCCTGTCCATCGTGGCTCCTTTGACTGAGGCTCCGGGGGGGGCCGGACCGCCCCGATTTCAGTTGCAATGCGTGGGATGCAGGATGATCGGTTGTTTCATTAAAGCAAAAATTAAAGTAAAAATAATATAAGAATACAGGGGAAAATGTATTTTTATATTATATCGATTGTTTGTTCCCAGGAGATGGCCGCGGCCGGACAGAGGACTCTTCGGCCGGACGGGGTGTTTTCTTGAGGCGGCCGGACCGGGAGCGGTCCGCATCTCCCGCGCGGGGAGGATAAGGAAAGGACAGGAGGGGAGATGGCAGAAGAGACGACGGGCGAGGGCAGGGGATTCGACACGATCGCGGTCCATGGAGAGGAGGGGGGCGATCCCTTCCGGGCGCTGACCCCGCCGATCTACATGACCTCGACCTACACCTTCCCCTCCATGGAGACGGTGGATCGGGTCCTTTCGGGCGAGGAAGAGGGATTTGTCTATTCGCGGTCCGGAAATCCCACGGTGCGCCAGTTTGAACGGACGATGGCCCGTCTCGAGGGCGGCGAGGAGGGGGTCGCCTTTGCCTCCGGGATGGGGGCCATCTCTGCCGTCCTCTTGTCCTGGCAAAAGAAAGGGACGCCCTTTCTTTTCTCCCGCCATCTCTACAGCGGAACCCGGCATTTCATCGAGTCGATGCTGATCCCCCTGGGGGCGACGGTCCGGTTCGTGGATTTCCGGCAGGGGCCCGAGGCCTTCTCCCGTCTTGCGGAAGCTCTGGACGAGGGAGCCTGCGGGCTTTTTCTGGAAACCCCCTCCAACCCCACCCTCGACCTGGTCGATCTCGAGGCGACAGCCGCGTTGTGCCGGAGATATGGCGTTCCCCTGGCGGTCGACAACACCTTCGCCTCGCCGGCCCTCCAGAATCCCCTTCTCCTGGGAGCCGACCTCGTGATCCACAGCGCCACCAAATATCTGGGGGGCCACGGCGATCTCCTGGGCGGCGTGGCCGTCGGCGGACGGGAGGCGATCAAAAGCCTGAGATCCGTCGAGGCCTCCCTTCTGGGGGCGACGCTTTCGCCCATGAATGCCTGGCTCATCCTCCGGGGGATCAAGACCCTGGCCCTCCGGATGGAGGCCCACTCCCGGAGGGCCCTTCTTCTGGCCCGCCTTTTTGCCGGCAACGGCAAGGTTGTCCGTGTCCTCTATCCCGGCCTTTCCGACCATCCGGGCCACGGGATCGTCCTCCGGCAGATGAAGGGAACGGGCGGAATGCTCTCCGTCCTGTTCCGGTCGGCAGAGACGGCCCGGGCCTTCATGGACCGTCTCCGGATCATCCGGATCGGGGTGAGCCTGGGGGATCCCGCCTCTTTAGTCGAGCATCCCGCCTCCATGAGCCATCGCGGATTCCCCCCGGAGGTCCGGAGATCCCTGGGCGTCGAGGAGGGGCTGGTGAGGCTTTCGGTCGGTCTTGAAAGTCCCGACGATCTTTGCCGGGATGTGGAGGCGGCCCTCTCCGGCCTCAAAGGGTGAGGCCGGAAAGTCCCAGTCCCAGGTGGAAGACGAGCCGTTCTCCGAGGAGGGCGGTTCCCAAAAGGAGGAGGATCAGTCCGATGTCGATGCCCGCCCAGAACTTCCGGAGGCGGAGGCTTCGGGGGGCGGGTCCCCCCAGGACGCGGGCGGTCGAGAGCCCCAGAAAGAACACCCCCATCTTTCCATGCAGACTTCCCAGAAAGATCTCCCGCCCTCCGTTCTGAAGGACCGTGTCGTGGGCGAGCGCGATCCAACCTGTGGCCACACCGAGAAGAACGATCCCCAGAACTCCTTCGAGAGCCAGCCCGAAAGGACCGTCGTCCTCCCGTGCCCCCGGAGGGTGGCTCAGGCGGACGAGGTCCCATAGAAAAACGATGATGCCAAGGCCGACCACGAAATGGATCAGGGCCGGGTGGATGTGGGACCAGGCCATGCGGGGAGTCCTTCGATGAACGTTTCCTCCCGTGTGCGCTTTGCGCCGGGGGAGGGATTCTTTTCGGCGATCCCGGGAAGGGGCGCCGCGGCTCCAGAGGGTTTTCTGCGGCCCTGTTTCCCGTCCCGGAGGGGCCGGGCCGAGACCCCCGGAATTTCGGAAAATTCCCCCCGGGAGAGACCCGTCGCCTGGCGGGCGCGGGCGGCCGGAGGAAATGAGACGGAGACCTTCTTCCCTTTTCCGGACAGGATTTCGCGAACCCCGTCCAGAACCTCCTGCCAGATGTCACGCTCCATTTCCGTCTCTTGTTCCTTGTCCGATTCGATCCTGTCCGCGCGTCTCCTTCATTGGCCTGGCGATAGGGGGAAACGGGTTCCGACTCCGGATCCGTGGCGAGGGCCGGCGACGCGCCGTCTCCCCGGGGAGGTCCGAAAAAATTCGATCCCCCGGACGCCTCCCCGGCTTCCCGTTCCCGTCCGGATCCTCCGCGAGGAAGAGCATGGCCTCTCCCCCTATCACCGGCACAGAGCGCCTGGGAGAGGTGAGGTCCTCATTGCGGGGCAGGGTCGGGAACTCCTTCCGGGTGAGGCGAAAGGCGAAGGCGTCCTGGACGAAAGAAGCCTTCCGGGAAAACAAGTGTAAGAACATGGACAAAGAGTGTTGTCGCTCTGTGGACATTTTTGTTAGTTCGGCTCGGCCTCCAAAGACGAGGGTAAAATAGTAAGTAATATTGTAATAACGATTTTTAAATTTGGCACAGTTTTTGAATAGGGTGGGGGTGTCATCCCCGTCCCTCCCCTGCCGGGAATAAGACGGGTGCTGACAAAACCCTCCGGAACAGAGCCGTTCCAGACGTGAATCATTTCTCGCCGCCGAGATCTTATCCTGTGTTTTCGATGCGCCGCCTTAGGCCATCGGTTCTCTTTCTTTTCCCGATCGACATGCCGGAAATCCGGCCTTAATTGGATCTGACGGTCATTTTACCTCAGGGTCCCGCTTTTCACTATCCTTAACCGAAGGAGTACCGATGACGCTCGACCGTCGATTTGCGCGATGGAGCCGTATAGCTCTGGCCTCCGCATTCCTCATGGGGGCCCAGGAAATCATTGGGACGACAACCGGCATTGCCTTTGCCGACTCGGGCACCCCGGCGGCCTCCGCCCCGGCCTCGTCCGGAACAACCGCCTCGCCCGCCCCCGCTCCGGCGGGAGCCCCCGCGGCCGCGCCGGCCCCCCCGTCGGATCTGGTGGTGCCCGCCATGAACATCCACCTCAAGGGCTTCGTGGACGTCTACGCCCAGTACAATCCGACCTCGGCGGGAACCACCGACTTCCGGGCCTACGACTACGGGGCCAATTCCTTCAACGTCAACATGGCCCAGCTCAAGCTCTGGCGTCCCGACGACGACGGGGTGGGCTTCGTCCTCCGGACCGACTTCGGTCCCGGCGCCTACGCGTCGGCCCAGAACTTCTCTCCCGGCTACTACGGGGCCCTGGGCGGGGGCCATGCCTTTGGCTCGAACGGCACCACCCTCGAGGCTCCCAACGCCGCCGGCATGCCCTACTCCTCCTTCTGGATGGAAGAGGCCTACATCAATTTCCTCGTGCCCGACACCAACAAGGAGCTCGAGGTCTACACCGGACAGTTCCAGACGCTCGCGAACTTCGAGGTGATCCAGCCCTACGGCAACTGGATGATCTCCGACGGCTACACCTTCTTTCTCGGGCCCTATACCCAGACCGGGGTCCGGGTGCACTACGCCCCCAACGCCACCACCAATTTCTACCTGGGGGTGAACAACGGGTGGAACTCGAACTTCCAGTCCAACGAGGGCTCCTACTTCCAGGACCTGGAGCTGGGACTGGTGGCCAATCCCGTCTCCTGGCTCAACATCAACTTCTCGGGATACCTGGGACCCCAGGTGCGGAACATGTACTTCGACCCGCTCTTCTTCGGGGCCATTTCACCTGCGGCCCAGGCCCAGTACACCAACGGGAACGCCAACACGCCGACCTGGAGAAACTACGGAGCCTTCGTGGTGGAGGTGGGGCCGTTCGCCCATTTCACCCTGGTCACCGACGACTCCTACGGCTGGCAGGCCGAGGGCCAGATCAGCTCCACCACCGGGATGCCGGTGGGCAACGCCACCTGGTACTCGAGCGAGAACTTCGTGCGCTACGACATCAGCGACACGATGGATCTCGTGGCCCGCTACGAGGTCTACTACGACCCCAACGGCTTCATGACGGGGATCCCCGGAACGGCCATCAACGACGAGACGGTGGACTTCCAGTGGAACTTCTATCCGAACATCATCAGCCGGATCGAGTATCGCCACGACAACTCGAACAATGCCCTGTTCAACAACAGTCTCTACAGTTCGGCCAACCGGGGTCCGGCCCTCTACTCCCAGGACACCGTCGACCTCGAGCTGATCTACACCTTCTAGGTCAGTCCCAAACCACGGGGGGCCGCGGAAAGATCTGCGGTCCTCCCTTATCAACCTCCACTTGAGGAGAACAGAACATGAACCGATTCTTCGCGAATAAAGGAAAGAGGCTCCTGTCGGCGCTGCCGTTCCTGCTGATACCCGGCGTGGCCAGTGCCGCGGCCGGACCGACCCCCGCCGCCATCGCGGCCGATACCATCTGGACGGTGGTCGCCGCCGTCCTGGTCATGTTCATGCAGGCGGGATTCGCCTTTCTTGAGGCGGGACTCACCCGGGCCAAGAGCGCGGGCCATATCGCCGTCAAGAACATCGTGATCTTCTCCATCGCCTCCCTGGTCTTCTGGGCGGTGGGATTCGCGGTCTGCTTCGGGACCGGGAACGCCATCTTCGGAACCTCGGGATGGGGTCTGGCCGTCTCCGACAAGGATATCAACACGGTCTTCTCCTCCCTGTCCTTTTCGGACATCCCGCTGGCCGCGAAATACCTCTTCGAGGTGGTCTTCTGCGCGGTGAGTCTCGCCATCGTCTGGGGAGGCATGGCCGAACGGACGAAGTTCATCGTCTACCTGGTCTTCGGTGTCGTCTTCTCCGCCGCGATCTATCCGGTGGTCGGCCACTGGATCTGGGGGGGAGGCTGGCTGTCGACCCTGGGGATGCAGGACTTCGCCGGCTCCACGGTGGTCCACCTCCAGGGAGCTTCTGCGGCTCTGGCCGGAGCGATTCTCCTCGGGCCCCGTATCGGAAAATACACGAAAGACGGCAAATCCAACGCCATCGTGGGACACAATATTCCCTTCGTGGTTCTGGGAACCCTGATCCTCTGGCTTGGGTGGTTCGGATTCAATCCCGGCTCCACCATGATGGCGACCACGCCGTCCGTAGGCTACTTCGCCTATGTGGCCATGACCACCAACCTGGCCGCGGCCGCCGGGTCTCTTGCGGCCATGTTCATGGCCTGGAAACTTCTCGGAACCCCCGACATGAGCATGATCGCCAATGGCGCGATCGCCGCCCTTGTCGCCATCACGGCCACCTGCGCCTTCGTTGATCCCTGGGCCTCTATCGTGGTCGGTGCCGTTGCTGGTATCATCGCCGTTGTCGGCGTGCTGCTGGTCGACCGCCTTCGGATCGACGATCCGGTCGGAGCGGTGGCCGTCCATGGCTTTGCCGGAGTCTGGGGAACCCTGGCCAACGGTCTCTTCGCGACCCCGGACCGGGCGAAGCTTCTCGGTGTGGGCGGACCCGGCCTGCTCTACGGCGGCGGCTTTCACCAGCTGATCGTCCAGCTCGAAGGGGTGTCGGCGTCCTTTGCCTATGTCTTCATCATGAGTTTCCTCGTTCTCTATGTTCTCAAGGTCACGGTCGGAATCCGCGTGACGGAGAAGGAAGAGCTGCAGGGGCTCGATATCAGCGAACACAAGATGTGGGGATATCCGGAGGTCTTCAATCCTTCCTTCGGCGGAACGGGGACTGTGGGAACGACCTTGGAGGGATCCTCCTCTCCGCGGGTGGAAGCGGCCCATGCCGTAGGCCAGGTGACCCGACCATAGATCGGGTCGAGACAACGAGAAAGGGGAATCGATGAAAAAGATCGAAGCGATCATCAAGCCGTATCGCCTGGAAGGCGTCAAGGAGGCGGTGACCGCCCTGGGCGTCTTCGGGATGACCGTCTCCGAGGTCAAGGGATACGGGCGCCAGAAGGGCCATACGGAACAGTACCGCGGAAACGAGTTCCAGGTCGATTTCATTCCCAAGGTCAAGATCGAGATCGTCGTGACCGATCCGGACGAGAACCGGGTGGTGGAGGCGATCCTGAAAGCCGCGGGACGGGGCGCGATCGGAGACGGAAAGATCTTTGTCTCCAACATCGAGGGAGCCGTCAGGATCCGGACCGGGGAGAAGGGGGAGGCGGCGCTCTAGCCTTCCGATCTCGAAGAAATCAAGAGAAAGAGAAAGGGGGCCTTTCGGGCCCCCTTTTTTTCGCATAAATCCAGGGTCCGTCACGGCACCTGGGAGAAGGCAGGCAAAAATCAGTCCTGGAATATCCACACCCACTGAATCGGTACTCTTGGCGAATCAATGCGAATGTCCCGGATGATGCATTCCTTGAGGGCCTTGCTCATTGGACAGAAGGAGAGATCCCGATCGGTCGGAACATCTTGGGGTCGTATTTGGATCGGACGCAAGGGACAATGTCTTCCTTGATCGGAATGGCGAATTTCTCGTATAATTACACAAAAATACTATCGATCGGAGAAGCGTATGTCTATTGTGACCATTTCCCCAAAATTCCAGGTCGTTATCCCGCAAAAGATCCGCGAATCTCTTGATCTTCATCCGGGACAGAAGGTCCAGGCCCTCTCTTACAAGGGCAGGATCGAGTTTATTCCGGTGAAGAAACCTCGTGAAATGAGGGGATTTCTTCCCGGAATCGAGACGGATGTCTCGAGGGACAGAGACCGACCATGAATGTGGTGGACTCTTCGGGATGGCTAGAATATTTTGCCGATGGGCCCAATGCGGACTTTTTTGCTCCGGCCATCGAGGAGCCAGAGAAGCTGATTGTCCCCTCGATCAGTCTTTTGGAGGTATTTAAAAGGGTTCTCCAGCAACGAGGCGAGAACGACGCCCTTCAGGCAGTCACCCTGATGATGGAGGGACGCGTGGTGGATCTGGACGGGGATCTGGCCATATCGGCCGCCTCTTTGGGGCATGAGGAAAGACTTCCGTTGGCGGACAGTGTCATGCTGGCTACCGCGCGAAAATTCCAAGCGCTTCTCTGGACCCAGGATCGTGATTTCGAGAACAAGGAAGGGGTCCGGTATATTGCAAAAACACCCTGATTCCCGGTTGCCCCGCTTCTTGGGATTCCCGGAACGGTTTATGTTTGTTACCCGACCTTGGGGGGCTGCATAGGCTCCCGGCTACCCTGCGACCGTCACGCGATTACCGAAGAGTCGCTCCGCCCGTCGATTCCGACCGTTCCCTTAAAGACAGAAGAGGCCCAGGACCTTCAGAGCCTGCATCGACGGGTATCCCCCTCTTGCGACCGGGGGAGGGGCCCTATACGGGGTCGTTTTCCTGACGGCTCCCCTTCGTGAGTCGGTCGTGGATTTCGGCGGACTCGCGGGTAAGGATCTTCTTCCCGTGGATCATGGAGGAGAAGAGGTCGCTCGCAAAGGTCAGCTCGTATTTGACGAGTCCCCCCAGATGGAGGACCAGGAAGGCGAGCAGGGCATAGAAGCCCGCGGCATGGAGGTTCGAAACGACCCATGTGAGGGGCTTGGCGGTTGCCTTGGGGAGGGAATGGAGAAAGGGGAGGGGGATCATTCCGAATTTCAGGGATCCCCACAGAAGCCCCGTCAGAGCCTGAGCGGGAAGAAGCACCGTCAGAAGAGGAAGATAGAGAAAGCGCCCGAGCCGGTTGTGTCCCGGATCGGGATCCGGCACGGGACGTCCCCGGACGTCCGTTTTCGGGCGGAGATGGAGGGCGATCTCCTCCTTCATGACCGGGAGGAATCCCTTTCCGTCGTACCGGGGGTCCAGATCCCGCCACCGGGAGAAGACCTGGCCGCGGAAGGCGAGATGGAGACGGCCCAGAACGAGGACCGTAAAGAGGTATCCCAGGTAGACGTGCATCTTCTGGAAGAGGACGGTGCTGGGCTTTGAGAAGCCCAGCATCCGGTGGTTGTCGAAGAGAAGGTAGGTGATGATCAGAAGAAGGAAGACGAGAAGGTTGGTCCAGTGCCAGAGCCTGAGTCTTGCCTCCCAGACGGGAACCTGGGCATAGTAGCGGTCGGGGTCGGAAAGAAGCCTCGATTTGTCCATCGTTCTTTTTCTTCCTTGATTCGGGGTGGTGAGGAACGGAGTCATGTATGATAAAGTAGCCGGATTAAGGGGATCATATCACAAGTCCGGATCGGACTGACTCAAGAAAAGGGAAGGAGGGGGTCGTGAAAACGCACGCTTTGGCACGTTGGACATTTCCTGTTATGGGCGGGGCCGCCCTGGCCCTGGCGTTTGCCCTGCCGGCCCGATCAGGGACGGTTCATTCAGCGCCTCCGCCCCCGCTGGAAAGCTACGCCACCGACGAAGCCCTGAACCGACTCGTCCTTCCCGCCCAGACGCCGTCCTTCGTCGGAGGTCAGACGCCCCCCATGGAGGTCACCCCCGGCAACCGCTTCATGGGGATCCTGGTCTCCCACGTCGCCTTGTGGGAGAAGGCCGACTCGGGCCTTGCCATCAGCTCGGACCAGCGCAGGCGCTTCCGGGAGGTTCTTTTGAAGGCCCGGGAGAAGATCATCAAGAGCGATGCCGAGGACCTGCGCCTGGTCCAGCTCTTCGAAGCCATGCTCGTCCGGACGCACCTTCCCGCGAAAAAGCTGGCCGCCGCCAATGCCCGGATCGGGGAGGTGGAGGGGAAGGAGGGGATGCAGTTCGTCTCGGCTCTGAAAGAGCTGCAGGCCGTCCTGACAGGGCCGCAGATCATGACGCTCAAACGCATGAACGAGACCGTCCTGCCCTCCTCCGATGTGACCGTCACCTCCGCCCTGATGTTCGCCGACCGGATGCTCTCCATCCGCTGGCAGCTGGCCATGAAGTCCCCCCTGTCGGCCAAGGCCCGGGAATCCCTGTCGGCACGCTACGACAAGGCCCGGAACTGGCTTTTTAGCCTGGCCGCCGAAAAGACCGTCTCCGACCGCCGGGTGGGAGATCTCCTGGCCAAGCCCTTCGTGGACATGGAGGCCTTCGGGGAACTCGAAAAAACGGCCGGCCCGCTCGAGGGAAGGTTCTGGGGGACCTTTCTCCGGATCGTGACGCTTCTCTCCCCTCCCGCCCGCTAGTATCGAGCCCGGATGGATCAACCAAACACCGACTCTTCCCTTCCGGGACGCAGAAAAAGAGGGACGCTGGCCGCCTGGGGGCTGGTTCTCTTCTGGGGGTTCCATTATGTCGTCCTCTACCGGCCCCTCCGGCTGATCGATCCCGAACGCTACCTTTTTCTCCGGTTCGGATGGGCGGCCACGGTCGTTCTTGTCCTGGCCTTCTTTCTTCCCTTTCTCCGCGGGATCTCCCCGGGAAACTGGGGACGTCTCCTTCTGCTCTCCCTTGTCGGGGTCGTCGGATACCAGTGGGTCTTTCTCCGGGCCGTCGCCATCCTCGACCCCGTTCCGCTCGTCCTGATCCTTTCGCTGGGTCCGGTCCTGGTCGCCCTCTACAGCCATATCCGGGGCCATGAGTCCTTCTCCTCCTTCCAGTGGGGGATGATGCTCCTGATCGGCGCCGGAATCTCCCTGGTCGTTCGCGGAGAGCCGGCGCGACATGCCGCGCACGACGCCCAGAGGCTGGGATTTTTGATGGCCTTTCTCTCCCTGATCTTCTTCACCCTCTCCACTCTGATCACCCGATCGCTTCTCTCCCGGATGAGCATGATGCAGGTGACGCTCGCGCCGATCCTTCTGGGAGGCGCTCTCCTCGTTCCCGTTCATCCCTCCTGGATCCTTCCGCCCCGGGGCGCGCATGCGGAGATCATCCTGCTCTCCCTTCTCTACTCCATTGCGATAGCCCTCTTCCTCTGCTATTTCCTCTGGAATGTGGCGATCCGGGATATCGGTCCGTCCCGGGCCGGACTCTGGTCCAACGGCCAGCCCATCGTCGTGGCCGTGGGAACGGCTCTTTTCCTTCACCGTCCCCTGGGCCTGGGGCAGATCGTGGGGGGGCTGGTCGCCGTGGCGGGGTTCTGGGGGTTTTTCGGGCTGGAAATGAAAAGAGTCGTTCCCGAACCGGAACAGGAGACCTGACCGCAATTCTCGCGCACGACAATATCCCTGGATCGGCCCTCGAAGGATCGAGGCCCCGGCTCTCTCGCGCGGGGACGAAGGCGGGGGGAAGGCGCTCCGGCGAACGAAGGACGCGTCCCGGGGGCTTTCCGATCATCGATGCGGCGATCCCGGTCTCGTTTTTAAGACCGGATCTTCCTCCTTCCTTCCCCTTCAATCGGCCGTTCCGGTTCGGAAAGTCGAGACACAGAAAGTCTGCGCTCCGTCTGTTTCCGTCCGGGAGGGGGTGATTCTTGATAGTCGACTTACAGGAGTTGCGCGGCCTTGGCCTCTACCGTCGGATAGGCGGGCTGTCCGAAGACACTTTGACGGAAGTTCCACCCCCCTCCTCTTTAACCCTTCTTCTTCCGATAAGAAAGGATGAACCCCATTCAGAGAGGAGGTCCTCCCTATGGATCCGTGTCCCACCGGTCCCCCCCCGAAATCCTTCATCCGCCTGCGGGGAGGGTTTGTCGCCGGACTTCTTCTCTTCCTCTTTCTCTCTTTCCCGGCCCCCGGTCAGGCCCTGGCCGCCGACGACTTCTCCTGCGACTCGCTCGAGTCGGTGACTCCCCGCGAAGGAACGGTCTGGAGCTGGTTCGACCACCCCTGCCCCCCGTCCCCGGAAGAGGAGTCCCCCGCAATCCTTCCCGGTGTCGGGGTCACCCTCCAGGGGTTCTGGATCCCCACCACCCTCTACAACCCCACCGGAACCCCCGTGTCCCAGAATCTCCCACTCATCAACAACCAGGTCGAAAACGGATACGGGGGGGGACTCGAAATCACGGGATGGCTCGCCCAGAACCTGGCCGTCCGCTTCCAGGCCGACGTCTGGACCTTTCCCCCGCAGGCCGGGCAGTATGCCGTCAGCATGCTCCCGATTCTTCTGGGGCTCGAGGTCAAAGTGCTAGGGGGCAATCGCGTCTATCTCTATGTCGCCGCCGACGGAGGCGCCGCCTTCAACGGACAGAAGGTCTCGAACGTCTTCTCCGGAACCAGCCTCTCCCCCTACGCCCAGGCCGCCGTCGGCCTCAATTTCTACTTTCTTCAATTCGAGGCCTCCTACGGGATCCTCATGAATCCTTTGCAGTCGGGAGCCTCCGGAATGACGGGAACAGGAGGGAAAACCAATCCCTTCTTCATCGTCCCCCTCA
Organism: Nitrospirota bacterium; assembly: GCA_023481175.1. GTDB lineage: Bacteria > Nitrospirota > Leptospirillia > Leptospirillales > Leptospirillaceae > UBA4572. The sequence continues at coordinate 13,192 of JAMCWM010000018.1, read as the reverse complement.
CCCTCGGTATCCATCTCTAGGACGCTCTTTCTTTCTGGCCCCGGCCCTTGGGGTGTCCGCCCGGTCGCCGTCCCCCATGGGAAATCCATGCGGTACCGGGAACCCCCTGGCCTTCAGGTCTTAAAAAAGATATCTTGCCCGGGGAGACAAGTCTTCTGTCCTGGTTCCATGTCCATTCGGGAGAGGAAGAAGAATCCCGAGACCGGAAAGATTTGGCTTTTCCGGCAGCAGCTCGGGATCCGGCCAACGGGGAAGGGGCCCCGGATCGGCTGAAGAGCTCCCCGGGGAATGGGTCGGCATGCCCCCCCCTATGCGCGGGGGCGTGTCCCGAAGGTGCCGGGGATCTCCCCCGTGTTGGGGGATGACAAGTCCTGCCCTTTTCTGTAATATGCGGCGTTCGGTTTTTCGGCTTCCGACCTCCCAGCAGAAAGGACGGCAGGCTCTCCGATCCCCACGACCGGTTTTTCAAGTCGAGCTTTGGCCAGATCGCGCTCGTCCGGGATCTTCTCCGGGGATTTCTTCCCGAGCCGGTCCGGAAGGCGCTCGACATCGACAGCCTGGAGTTCGTTCCGACCGAACGGGTCGGGCCGTTCTTCGAGAGGACGCACCTGGACCTGGCGCTGTCGGGGAGGCTCCTGGGAGCTTCCGGGGGTCCTGTCCGGATCTATGTCCTGGTCGAGCACAAGTCCCGACCCGACCCGGGGCTTTTCCTCCAGCTTCTCCGGTACATGGTCGCGCTCTGGAGCGAGGACGAGGGGTCGGGGCGTCCTCCGACGCCGATTCTTCCCTTCGTCCTGCACCAGGGGGAGGAGACGGCCGACGCGCGCCGCTTCTTCGAGCACACCGGGGCCCCGGAGGTTCTGCGGCCCTATGCCCTGGACTTCGCGCCGCTGTTTCTCGACCTGGGCTCGCTCGACGACGGGGAGATCCGGGGGCAGGCGCGCCGTCTGGAGACGGTCGCGGCCCTTCTGGCGATGAAACATATTCTCCGGAGCCCGCTCGAGGGGATGGTCGCCCTGTTCGAGCCGATCGGGGAGGATCTCCCGGACAGCGCGCTGGCTTTGGTGCTCCGGTATCTTGTGGTATATTACAGGATCGAGGGCCGGGAGAGGTTTGTCCGGCTTGTGAGGGACCTTCACGCGGAGGAGCGCATGCCCACCTTCATCGAAGAGCTGGAAGAAGAAGCCATGAAAAGAGGCTTGGAGCAAGGGCTGGAGAAAGGCCGGGAGCAAGGACTGGAGAAAGGTCGGGAGGAAGACATCCGGAAGCTTCTCCGGAAAGGGATCCTTTCGCCCGAGGAGATCGCCGACGCCCTTGAAGTGGACCTTTCCCGGGTTCTCGGGATCCAGAGGGAGATCGCGCGCTAGCGCTCCGCTTTCCTAAAGTCGGAAAAGCTCCGCACAAGATCTCCTCCTATCTGTCGTGCGACCGCTTTTCCTTTCCACTGATCCCCGAAATTTCCGCTTTCGTTCCTCCCTTTCGAAAGACTCCCGCTGTCCAGATTTTTCTACACTTCCGCCTCGAGATAGTCTTCGATTGCAGAATGATTTCTTCCCGCATTCTTTCCATACATCCGGGACTTGTAGGAGAGAAATTGCCGAAGCTGATTGAATCCTTTCATCGGATGGGACGGGGATGGCAAACGCGCATGAACGAAGCTTTGCGGGAGTGGCTCCTGAACATCCCACTGCATAGAAAACGGCTTCACGGAATGTACCTGTCGAGATCGAGAGCTCCATGAAATACACCCAAGATGTCCAAGATCTCGGGAAATCTCAGTAAATAGACGATCCGGTAGTGCCCATAAAGCAATACTCTGACCTCACCCTCATCCTCGGTCCGATATTTGTGTCCGAATCCAGGAAAATTCTGAAGGATCCGGGCTTTTTCGTAGATACCGGAGAGAACTTTCCGGGCCGCATCGGGATTATCGGCAACAATGTAATCGTATATATTGCGAAGCCAACGTTCAGATTCCTCCGTCCATCTTATTTCTGCCATGATCGGATCCGGCGCTCCATTTCCTCGTTCGAGAAGAGACGCCCGTTTCGGGAATCAGAAAGTCCGCGTTCTACCATCCTTTCAAAAGCTAGCTCGCGCATGATTTCTTCATAGGTGGCATCTTCCGGTTGGGATTGTATGACCTCAGCCATTTTCTCCCTGACACTCGCCATGTCATCCCTCCACGAGTAAAGATAAAATGCATTCCCTCACTTTCAGGCAAGTCTTGAAAGCAAACCGGCCTTCTCCATCGGCCGCATAACCTGGATTGTAACAAACTTGGAGAAAAAACCGATACCATTGGAATCACACAAGAAGAGGATTGGAAGAAGCCGCAACCCTTTCCTGAAACAATGACGTCCTCTTTTTTCCTCTACGTGACTGCTCCCACCGCCAAACCTAATGAGAAACGGTTGGTGCGGGGGCTTCCGGGGGCTAACCCCGAGACTCCAGCCCGAGTCTCAAAATGTTCAGGGAGGCGTTGAGGTCCCGATCCTTTTCCATTCCGCAGCACGGACAGGAATAGGTCCGGTCGGACAGCGGCATCTTCTGCCGGTGTCCGCAGGAGGAACAGGTCTGGGACGTATGGGCCGGATTCACCTTCCGAAACTCCCGACCGGCGCTTTCAGCCTTGTACGAGAGAAAGGAGAAGAATTGCGACCACGCCACATCGCGGATGCTTCGGTTCAAGCATCGGTGGGAGTTCATTTCGTTGACGGTGATGTCTTCCACGAAGATCCGTCCGTACCGATCCACGATCTTCCTCGACTCCTTGTGGGCGAAGTCCGTTCGTCGGAACGCGACCCGTTCGTGGACCTTCGCCACCACCTTTTTGGCGCGTTCCCGGGCCTTGGTCCCTTTTTCCTGAAGCTCCAGTTTCCGCTGGGCTTGAGCGATTCTCTTGGCGGAGCGTTTCAGGAACTTCGGATTTTCGATGACCGTCTCGTCGGAAAGAGTCGCAAAAGTCCTGATGCCCACATCGATCCCGACCGGAAGCGGATTGGCCGGAAGAACCCTTTCCGGAACGTTCTCGCAGGAAAACGTCACCCACCATTTTCCGGTGGAAGACCGGAGAACGGTGCAGGTCTTGATCTTTCCTTCGACCGGGCGGTGGAGGACGAGGGGAACGGTCCCGACCTTCGAGCGTCTCAGACCCTTTCCCGTCAGATCGCACCCGCTGTTCCATTGGGGAAAGGTCAGGGAAGAGTATTGCGCCTTTCCCTTGAAGCGGGGATAGCCGGGATTCTCGCCATTCTTGACACGCCGAAAGAAGGCCTGAAACGCCAGATCCACTCGCACGGCCACGTTCTGGAGCGTTTGGGAATAGACTGTCCCATCGCGGCTTCCGGGAGCGAAGACCCTTTCGGGGTCCCCGCTCCTTGTTTCTGTCGCCGCTGGACCCGGTCTGGGTCTCCTGGCAGATCGCAAAGGAGCGGCCGGGAGTCTATCTGACCCCGGGGTTCAATCCTCCCGCCTATTCGAAGGTTCCCTTCGTCGTGACGATCCACGACCTCATCCATCTGAAGGTTCCCGAGGAAAGAGGGGCCATGCGGCGACTCTACTACGAGGTCGTGGTGAAGCCGGCCCTCTCCCGGGCCTTCTGCGTGCTGACCGTTTCCGAATTCTCCCGGAGAGAGATCCTGGAGTGGTCGAAGCTCGCCCCCTTCCGGGTCCGGGTCGCGCAAAACGGGGTCTCGCCCGAATTTTCTCCGGAAGGGAGCGCGCGGGATCCCGGATGCGGTCCAAATGTCGTACCTAAAAATGAAAAACTCATTCTTTCAAGATATTACTACGCTTTGATTATTTTTTGGAAATCGAAACTTAGGCGAGAGGTTTTTATACCTTCCGGGGGAGGAGGACAATTTCGACACTGCGACCTGATAGCTTCAGTCGCTTTTCACATCGCACGTTGTCACTGTTGTCTCCGACTGTTATGATACACATCAGGAGGTGTATGCCATGCGCACGAATATTGTCTTGGATGAGGATCTGGTACGGGAAGCCATGGCATTGGCCCATGTTCGCACCAAACGTGAGGCGGTGGAAATTGCCCTGCGGGAACTCGTCAGCCGCCGCAAGCAGGTTCAATTTCTGACTCTGCCCGGGAAAGACTTGCTGGATCCCGTCTACGATCTCCGGGCCGTGCGGGCCGGCATGGAGGAGAAGGGCCGGGCTCATGGTGCTGGTTGACAGCACGGTCTGGATCGATTACCTGCGCGGCCAGGTGAGAGAGAAAACGGAAAGGTTGCGATCGCTATTGGAGGAGGGGGATGTAGTCTGTATCTGGATTATTGTTCAGGAAATCCTGCAGGGTGCGGCGAATCCGAAAAAGTTGGAAATCCTGCGCTCCCATTTCACCTCTCTGCCGCAGCTCGTTCCCAGCCTGGAAACCCATATCAACGCAAGCACCTTGTATGCCCGCTGCCGATGGCGGGGGTTCACTATTCGCAGCCCGCACGATTGTTTGATCGCACAGATTGCGATCGAGCATGAGGTTCCCCTGTTGCAGGATGACGCGGATTTTGAGCGAATCGCCCTGGTCGAGCCACGGTTGTCCTTCGTTGGCAGCGGGTGAGTTCACGAGTTTCAGGGGGAACCGGAGGGCGCGAAGACCGGAATCTGGCATTTCTTCGCAGCTTTCAGCAAAACCTTGTCCTTCGTCGAAATAGGCAGACCGAGCCTCATCGCCAGATCCAGATAGGAAGCATCATAAGTCGAAAGTCCGTTCTCCCGTGCCAGGGAAAGGATCTCCTTGAGCATTCTTTCCGGGGTTTCCTGTTCGACCGTGATCGGCAGATTGTTCACAAGAGCCAGGAAACGAATGATTGAGGCCTCGCTCAAACGTTTTTTTCGTTCCGCCACGAGCAAGACATTCCCGACCTCCAGGGGCCAGATGGCAGGCACGAACGCTTCTCCGGCTTCCAAACATTCGAGGACGGAGTCTGCGTACTCATTCCTTTCATCTTCGAAACACCATGCCATGACAATCGAATTGTCGACAACAAATCGGGCGGAGATCATCGTCTCCCTTCTTCAATCATTTCCCTGACCGATATTCCGTCAAGGAGATGACCGCTCCGGAACGCCCTCAACTGGTCGATGGTATCCCGAACAGAGGCCTTTTTCGAAAGACCCGCGGATTGAAGGGTTGCCACCGGGATCCCGTGTCTGGTAATCGTGATTTTTTCGCCTTTGGCGACCCGATCCAGCAGCTGGGTAAGGTGTGTTTTGGCTTCGTAAGCTCCAACGGTTACCATCCGATTCCCTCCAATCAGACCAGTCTTGGACCAGTATAATTTTTAAAATCCGAAACATCAATACTTGACCCAGTGCGCGGCAAACCTCGGACTTCAGTCCGGGGAAGGAGAGCGCGGACGACGGAGGCGTCCCTGTCTTCGACTTTCAGTGCGGGGGCTTCTGCTGTTCGATGTATTGGCGAATCACGTCGAAAAGGGAAAAACCTTTTGCAACCAGGGCGGGGACCATATAAGCACCCTTGACCGACCGCTCACATGACAAGAAGTCTATATCGTGATACATTACATCTCAGCGTGATAGATCATGGTAGATTCTTGCGAAGGGGGTGGCGATGTCTCAAGTTGCGAAGTTGTTTATGAATGGTCGAAGCCAGGCGGTTCGCCTGCCGGTCGCGTTCCGGTTCAACGCGGATGAGGTTTTTATTCGCCGGGATCCGAAAACGGGGGATGTGATCCTGTCGCGCAAACCGGACTCTCTGGACGGATTTTTCGCCCTGTTGAAGAGGGGGGACGTGCCCGAAGATTTTTTGAGTTCTTCCGACCGTAATCAGGGCGAACAGAAGCGCGATCCGTTCGAAGGGTGGACGGAATGACCCGCTATATGCTGGACACCAACACGGTGAGCTGCTTGCTGAAAATGAATCCGGTGGCGATGCAGAGAGCGAGGGAGGTACCGATTTCCTTCTTGTGCATTTCTGCCGTCACGGAAGGCGAACTTCTTTCCGGACTGGCGAAGCGGCCGGAAGCCATGCGGCTTCATGCGGCGGTCAGGGAATTCCTGCGATGCGTTGACGTGTTGCCATGGGATGAGGAGGCCGCGGAGCACTATGCGGAGGCGCGCGCCTCCCTGGAACGGAAGGGGAAGAGGCTGGCGCCGCTTGATTTGCTGATTGCGTCTCACTCGAAGAGTCTTGGCGCGGTCCTTGTGACCAATGACCAGGCGTTTCGCGTGATAGACGGATTGCACCTTGAGGATTGGAGCAATACAGCCGGAGGGAGCTCTTCCTGACGGCGATCTTAATCTCGATGGCTCCTCAGAAGAATTCGTGGGTAAAATCTGGAGTAGGCAAATTGCCAAGTGTGTGATAAAGCGCAACTTCTTGTGATTTAAAGGTCCGAAATCCGTACGCTTTTCTCGAGGTCAGTTTCGCTTTTGTGTTGAAGCCTTCGACAGTTCCGCTCGAGACCTGTCCTTTGGCACGGAACCAGTTCAGAATCAGGGGGCGATGCCCCCTGAGCATCCGTGCCACCTTCTTCATGGGATCAAGTCTCGATCGGAGAACGCGGGTGATCCATGCGTCGAGGAACTTTCCGGCCCATGCGGGAGAGACATACTCCCAGAAGGCCTGGAAGGACTCTTTCAGCAGATAGGCCCGGACCGTTTTCAGGTTGCACCCCAAGAGTTCCGACAAGCGGGATTCCTGGGAGTCGGTGAGGTTTTCCCGCCGACGGAGGAGGATCCACTTCGACTTGGACAGGACAGGTTTTTTCCCTTTGCTCTTCAGGGAGCGGACCTCATCGGACCGGACCTCGTCGATCGCCTTTCCCATGTGACTCATTATGTGGAATCGATCGAGAATATGTATGGCCTGGGAGGCCTTCTCGGCAATGACTGTCAGGTAGGCCTTCCACATATCGGAGGCGACAAACTTGAGACTCGCGCTTTTTTCCGCTCCCAGCCAGTCGAAGAAGCCGCGGAGAGTCTCCATCGTCCGATCCTGGCCGATCCACAGAAGGCGTTTGCAGTTCTCGTCGATCTGGTACACCAACGTGATGTAGGTATGGCCTTTTTTGAGGGCGATCTCGTCGATCCCGATGGACAGGATCCCGGCCGTGCTCATGTGTTCCCGGCCCCAGGAGACGGCCATTGCCACCGACTGGTAGACAGCGTCCCATGTGGTGTGGAACGCCTCGGCCGTCTCCTTCCAGGACAACCGCTTGGCCCACCGGGCCAGAAACCAGGCGAAGGCTTCCGTAAGCGGGCTCTTGGGGTTGTGGGGAAGCGTCCAGGGCATGCTTTCCACCTTGACCTGACACCGGGGACAGTCCACCCGCCGAGGCGAGTAGACGAGAAACACCGGGATTCCCCAGAGCGGGACGAACGGAAACCATCTCGTGGGTAGCCGATCGTAGCCGGGACACCGTTTGAAGCAATTTCCACACTGCGGACGACTGTTGGATCGTGGCTCGACAAAGATCTCAATGGCGTGTTTCTCCGCGGAAGCCCATTGGGCCTTGGTGTAGACGAAGGACTTGAATTTTTGGACAAGATTGAGGATAGTAATGATCTGCATCCTGTTTCCTTTCTTTTGATGTTAAGGTTTTAGGACAACCTATCATCTCAGAAAACGGAGCAGGATGCACTCTTCAATTCTCTCGATAGATCAGTCTTACGTTATCATTTAATAACGACCCACGAATTATCCGGAAGTGCCATCTCGATCTTCTCTCCCCCCCCTCAGGAATGTCGGTAGGGGGAGACCTGCGTCGTGACCTCATAGGAAAGGGTTGACGATCCGGAGGCCATCGATGCTCTGCCCATGCTGAAGGTCTTCGGTGTACAGCGCTTCACAGTTCGACAGGAGAGCGGCGCTCAGGATGTTTGCGTCCCAAAACGACAGACGAAAGTTTTCCGCGATCTCGAAGGCTTTTTCCATGGACCGGCGGTCTTCGTAAACCAGCGTCCAGCTCATGAGGTCGAAGACGGCCGACTTGGCCGATTGGGGATCCATCCTGACCGCCAGCTTCGACGTCACCGTCACGAAAAACTCCTTGAGCACCTGCAGGCTCAGAACCCCGTTTTCGTTGTCCCAGAGATTGTTCACGAGCGCATGTGCCGTGTTCATCTTGTCCGGGGCGGACCGGTCGAAGCAATAAACCAGAACGTTCGTATCCACAAAAATCCTACCGCTCATGGAGCGCGTTCCGGTCGAATGTTCTCTGCGAATAATTCAGGTCGTATCCCGTCTTCGCCAAGTTGAAAAAATGGTTTTTCGCCGTTTCCCTACGGTTTTCGTTTTCCACGATGGACTCCAGAAAATCGGCCAGTAGCCCCGAAACGCTCGTGTCCTTCTTGGCGGCAAGAATCCGCGCCTCCCTGGCAAGCCGGTCGTCGATGGCGATCGTGATGTTTTTTTTCATCAAAACCTCCTTTTTCACGAAATTAATGTTGCACTATTTTTGTGAAAAAAGGAAATTCTGGCTCCATTCCGGGTGCACGTCAGATTTTGGGGAGGATATGAGTGCGGGAGATTGCCATTCTTTTCTTGTATCTACTCAGGTCCCGAGGCCCACGAGATGAACACGCAGGAGTTGGGAGAGATCGGGGGAGGAGGGTTCGAGAAGAATCAGGAAGGATGACCGGGGAGACAGAAGAGGGAGATCAGGCGTCGGAAGGGAGGAAGGGGAATCCCTTCATGGCCTTGGTCAGGCCGGACCAGACATCGCGGCCCTGTTTCCGAAGGGTTCCGGTATAGCTTTTATCGCCTTCATTCTCGAAATACAACATCGGCCAAAAGATCGGCCAAGGCATATAGAAAAATTCCAGTTTTTCTTTTATAATAAAATACTATGAACACACAAACATCGGCCAAAATGACCAATTTTGAGACACCCTATCGCATTGAGCCGACCCGCCTGGAAAAACCGTCGGAGGAGATTGCCAATGTTATTGCGGAACTCACCGCTACTTCCGCCACTTTAGGACGCACGCTCAATCCCGAAACCGCCGCTAATCTCGCCGACCTCGTTCGCATCATGAACACCTATTATAGCAACCTGATTGAAGGGCATAATACGCGCCCGCGAGACATTGAGCGCGCACTTGAGGGCAAACTCAACAACGATAAAGAACGCCGCAACCTGCAACTTGAGGCAGCCGCCCACGCCCGTGTCCAGAGGCAGGTCGACAGCATGATGGCAGAAGGTCGTCTTCCCGAGCCAGCCTCGGTCGATTTCATCCGCTGGCTGCATCGGGAATTTTACAAGGATCTCCCGCCTGAGATGCTCCGTGTTCATGGAGCGGGTCGCGACTTCACTATGGTTCCCGGCGAATTGCGCTCATGCCCCGAACATGACGTCATCGTGGGTCGTCACATCCCGCCTTCCAGCGATCGTGTCGCGGATTTCATGGCCTATTTCGAGGACCACTATCGCCTGGCCGACCTCGGCATGGCAAGCTGTGTCATGGCCCTTTCAGCCGCGCATCACCGGTTCAATTTCATTCACCCGTTCCCCGACGGCAACGGACGTGTCAGCCGGCTCATGAGCCACGCGATGGCGCTGAAGTCAGGAATAGGCGCGCATGGTCTTTGGTCCATTTCCAGAGGATTGGCTCGCGGCCTCACGAGCAGGGGCGAATACAAACAGATGATGGATTTAGCCGATATGCCACGGCAGGGGGATCTGGATGGGCGCGGAAACCTGTCCGAACGAGCCCTTTCTGACTTCGTTCTCTGGTTCGTACGCATCTGCCTCGATCAGGTCACATTCATGTCCGGTCTCTTTGCGTTCGAGGTTCTACAGAAACGTCTACGAGCCTATGTCGAACGCAGCGAAACCCTCAAGCCCGAATCCGCAAGACTTCTGGAAGAAGCGTTTATACGCGGGAAATTCGACCGTGGCGAGGCTGCGCGCATCACCCGCCTGCCGGAGCGTAGCGCGCGGCGCATCGTCAATGATGTTATTGCCGCAGGCTTACTGGCTTCTGAAACGCCAAAGGGGCCTCTATCTCTGCGGTTTCCGGTCGATACGCTCGAAACGATTTTTCCGAGGTTATTTCCGGAGACTTAGTGCTCACCCCATGTAAGCATTCGTCCATCCCGTCCCCCCTTTTCCTGGAGGCACTGGACTCCTTGCTTTAAATGTGGTATTTCTATGATCCATGAACACTGTGGAGCCTCTTCTCCTACCACCTTCCGGATCCGACGTCGAGATCGTGACTCCGGATCTGTCCCTTCTCCCCGAACCCTGCCGAACGTGTTCCCACACCGCCGGTCTCATGGGGGATCACTCCACCTCGCCCAAACAGAACGCCGCCTACTGGAAGTACCAGGCCCTTCACAACCGGGACCTTCTGGAGAAGGCCAACGACAGGATTCACGATCAGGAGGCCGAGATCCGTCGTCTTCGCCAGGCCCTTTACGGCAAAAAGGCCGAAGGGGGAAAAGGTCCGCAAGGCCCGGAGACCGGATCGCCTCCTCCCTCCCGTCCCCGGGGGCATCAAAAGGGCGTTCCGAGCGTCGGAAGGAAACGCCACGACCATCTTCCGTCGGTGAGCGAGACGATCGACCTTCCGGCCGACGAGACGGTCTGTTCCTCCTGCCACAAGCCCTATGCCCCTTTCGGCCCTCCCGAGACCTCCGAGATCCTCGAGATCGAGGTCCGTCCGCATCGCCGGGTCATCCACCGGAACCGCTATCGCAAGACCTGCTCCTGTCCGGAGGGGAAGGGGATCGTGACCGCCCCCCCTCCGCCCCGCCTCATTCCCAAAGGCATGCTGGGGGTGTCGATCTGGGTCGAGGTCCTCTTCTTCAAGTTTTTCCTGCATCTCCCTCTCTCCCGGCTTCTGGCCGACTGGAACCGGAGGGGGCTCGACCTGTCCCTCGGGACGGTCACTTCCGGACTCGAACGGATCGCCTCCTTCCTGGAGCCCTTCCATGAGGCGATCGTCCGGAAAAGCCGGGAGGCCTCCTTTTCCCAGGCCGACGAAACCCGGTACTACGTCTTCGGGTCCAAGACCGCCCCGTCCCGCTGGTGGCTCTGGGTGATCCTGACGCCCGAGACGTCGCTCTTCGTCCTGGATCCCTCCCGCAGTTCCAAAGTCCCGCTCGAGCACTTTGCCGGACGTCCCGGAGTCCTGATGGTCGACCGGTACAGCGCCTACAAGGCCACCGCCCGGCAGATCCCGGGACTGGTCCTGGCCTTCTGCTGGGCCCACGTCCGACGGGACTTCCTCCAGGCCGTCGTCAAAAAACCCGCTCTCGCCTCCTGGGCCGACTCCTGGACCTCCCGGATCGGCACCCTCTTTCACGAGACCGCCCGAATGCGGCAGGGGAGTCTTTCCGCCCGGACCGCCGTTCTCTCTCTTCTCTCCGACATGAAGACCACGGCCCGGGAGGAAGTGATCCGGATGGAACGCTCCCGGGAGACGGTGGCCCGGAAGGTTCTCCAGAGCCTGCTGATTCATTGGGACGGCCTGGTCCTCTTTGTCGACGACCCCCGCATTCCGATGGACAACAACGCCTCCGAGCGCGCCCTCCGCGGGGCCGTCACCGGCCGGAAGGTCTTTTACGGAGTCGGGGCCCCATGGAGCGGAACCCGGACCGCGACCCTCTACTCGCTCTTCGTCCCCTGGGACAGGGCCGGTCTCAATGTCCGCCGTCTTCTGTCCGATTGTCTGTCGGAATGCGCCCGGCGGGGACAGGCGCCCTCCGATCTCTCTCCCTGGCTCCCCTGGTCCCTGTCCTCCGAACGCCGGGCTCTCATCCGGAACTCCCTTCAGGATTCGGGATGATCCGCTATTCGGGACGGGATTTCTCTCCCGACGAGATCCTTCAGATCCAAACCTGGATCCGGGAGGATCCGACCCTCCACCGGACGGAACTCTCGCGACGCATCTGCCGGATCTTCGGGTGGACGAAGCCCAACGGCTCCCTCAAGGACATGAGCTGTCGGGCGGCGCTCCTCGACATGGAGCGGGACGGTCGGCTCACTCTTCCTCCCCTCCGGAGACAGAGCCCCACAAGCCTGCCTCCGCGTCCCTGGACGATCCGCCATCCCGGCAGGACCGACCCCGGACCGGTCGACGACCGGCCCCTCCCGCGATGGCCGGACCTTGCCCTGCGTCCGGTCGGCTCCCGTCTCGAAAGCGAACTCTGGAACGACTTCATCCACCGCTACCACTACCTCGGCCACAAGACCCTTCCCGGAGCCCAGATCCGCTACATCGCCTGGTCCGGAGAGATCCCCCTGGCCTGCCTCGGCTTCGGGGCCTCCGCCTGGAAGGTCGCCCCCAGAGACCTCTGGATCGGCTGGTCCCGAGAGATCCGCGAAGCCCGTCTTTCTCTCGTCGTCAACAACGCCCGCTTCCTCATCTTCCCCTGGATCCGCACCAAAAACCTTGCCTCCCGCCTCCTCGCCCTCGCCGCCAAACGGCTCCCCAAGGACTGGGAGAACCGCTACGGATTCGCCCCCGTCCTCCTCGAGACCTTCGTCGAGTGCGACCGCTTCCGGGGAACCTGCTACAAGGCCGCCAACTGGATCCATGTCGGCAAGACCCAGGGCCGGGGCAAGAAGGACGTCTTCAACCAGTACGCCCTTCCCGTCAAGGACATCTACCTCTTTCCTCTCCACAGACGTTTCCGGCAGGTCCTCACCTCAGACCCCCTCTGATGGGTTCGGCGAATGGTTACCACCCCATGAATCAAGGGGCTTGCGCTGCGGATTCGGTCAATTTTTCGTCCAACTGTAAACGTTAGTCTTCGATTGCAAAAGGCGGCCCCGATCCCTTAGAATCAGGAAAAACGATGACCTTCGATACGTTGTCCGTTGCTACAGAACTGAAAGAGGCGGGGTTCCCTCTGGAACAGGCAGAGGCTTTGGCCCGCGCCTGGAGCCATGTCGCCTCGGGCGAACTCGCCACAAAGACCGATCTGGTCGGGGTCAAGTCCGATCTGGAAAAACAGATCACAGGGGTCAAGTCCTGACCTTGCCCCATAAGTAGGGGATGAACACCGCCAAAGTTTTCGTGTAGTCTGTGGGCATGAAAGATGTGCCTTTGAGCCTCGGTTGATTTTTTCTCAGGCTCCTAGCCTGGATTTCCACGGAGCAGAATCAACCTAACATTCGGGGAGATTATTCGACAAGGCGCAAGGGTCGTCCTCCCCACCAGGGGACTTCAACGGGCTTGTTGAAGAGGCCGGAGGCCAGCACGA
>JAMCWM010000032.1 GCA_023481175.1 Nitrospirota bacterium | reverse complement strand
CACCCTGTCCAAGACTCATTCCGGCACATTGAATGCTTCTGCACCCGCTTTCGGGTTCCCGAAAGAATCATTTCCTGGCCTCCCACCGGGCCTGGGGTGAGTCAGTACCTCAAATTTTGAATTGCTGCTGGCAGGGACCCGAGTTTGAAACGGAATCGCACCCGCGTTATGATGGAGGGGTTCCACCATCGCTCGAGGAGGTTCCGATGACGACCGTCAAGCCCCAGGAATGGACCTACGAAGACTATCTGGCGCTTCCCGAAGGGGGCCCCCTGCGTTACGAGGTGATCGACGGAGAGCTTTACATGACCCCTGCGCCGAATACCCGACATCAGGAAATATCGATGAATCTTTCGGGAATTTTCTGGAACTTTCTTCGTTCCAATCCTATAGGGAAAATTTTCGTGGCTCCCTATGACGTGATTTTCTCCCATTCCCCCCTCCAGTACGTGGAGCCCGACCTGGTATTCGTCTCGAAAGAGCGGTCCTCCATCGTCACCGAGCAGAACATCCAGGGGGTTCCGGACCTGGTCGTGGAAATTCTCTCCGACGGGACGGGAATACGGGATCGGCGAAAGAAATTTTCCCTCTATGAGCGGTTCGGGGTTTTGGAATACTGGATCGTGGATCCGGAGGAGGAAACGGTCCAGATCTTCCGGTTGTCCGACGGGATATACCAGGCTCCCGTCGAGATCCGAAAGGGAGCCGAGATCTCCTCCCCTCTCCTGCCCGGCCTGTCGATTGCCACGAACGAGATTTTCCCTTCCTGAACGTCTGTCCGCCGTTCTCTCCATCGACCCGTTTTGCAACTCTCCCCAATTTTGGATGGCTGGAGTCCGGACCGGAGGTGGACAGGGCAAGGGGACGTGTGCTATATTCCGACGAGTTTTCGTTGGCGGACAGCCTGATTGTTATGGCCACCATAAGAAATTCTTGAGCCATTTGTGCCGGAGATTCTGATAGGATTCTCGTTGAGCCGATGGCGGGCGCAATGGGCCACGGAGCGGGACAGGACAGAAATATTTCCGAGGGGAAGCCGGCCGATCCGGTTTCATGACAGAAAAATATTTTCATAGATTATGAAAGCTTTCATGGTGCATGAAATGTTTCATAGGCTATGAAAGCGACTGAAAGTTGGCAGTGAGACTGAAACTTTCCAGAAAAAACGCTTTTTTTGCCGTGCTGGCCAGCCTTCTGCTTCTGGTCTCCGTCCTTCTTCTGTTTTATCGGCACTTTCGGACCAACTCACCGTCGGCCAGTATCGAAAAAGCCTCCCTCCCTTACGATCCCTCGCGGTTCCGCATCGGCCACGTCAGATACCGTTATTTCGAGCTCTGGACTCAGATTCCCGGAGTCATTCACGGCTTTCGCAAGGCCGTCGTCTACGGCCATGTTCCCGGCTACCTCAAGTTCCTGAATGTCGACAAAGGGGACTGGGTCACCCGGGGACAGGTCCTGGGATACATCTACGACCCGGAGCTCTACCAGAGCTGGCAACGGGCTTTGGCCGAAGCGGCGATCGCCAGGATCACCTTTCTCAGGAAATACCGGGTCTGGAAGGGGGACCCGCGGGTGATCTCCCTCCAGCGGGTCCAGATGGCTGAGGCCTCCTGGAAGGAGAAGGAGGCCCAGGCGCGCTACTATCGGTCCCTCGTCCGCTACAAGACGATCGTCGCCCCCTTCTCCGGAATCGTCACCCATCGCTATGTCGATCCCTGGAACCTCGTCAGCCGGGGAACGGGGGGAACCTCTCCCGCCCTCCCGATCGTCAAGATCGAGGATGTGGGGGAAATGCGGCTGTACGTCGGGGTCCCGGAACATTTCGTCCGCTTCGTCAAGCGGGGATTGCCAGCCGAGCTCCGGGCCCAGGGTCTTCCGGGACGGGTCTTCCGGGCCCGGGTCACGCGGTTTGCCTTCAGGCTCAATCCGGAAACGCGGACGATGCGGACCGAGATCGACGTCGACAACCCCCGGCATCTTCTCCAGCCGGGCATGTTCGTGGATGCCCGGCTCCGGCTCCACGTCTATCCCCATGTCCTCTCCGTCCACCACATGGCGGTCGTCGAGGAACGTCACGGAAATTTCGTCTATGTTCTCAAGGACAATAAAAATGTCAAGGTTCCTGTGGTGGTGGGATATCGGAACGGCGACTACACGGAGATTCTCCAGGGGCTCGACGGATCGGAGACGGTCCTCGTGAAGCTTCACAAGACAATCTTTTGAGGCGGAAGATCACGATCCTTCCGTCCGGACGGGAAGAGGGAGCCGGTTCATGTTTCTAGTCAGGATGTCGCTCAAGAGCCCCTATTCGATCATCGCGATGGCCCTGGCCATCGTTCTTCTGGGCGCCCAGAGTCTTTCGTCCATGAACGTCTCCATCCTTCCCCGCATTCCCCTGCCGGTGGTGGAGGTCCTGACCGTCTTTCCCGGCATGAATGTCTACAACACGGAAATGGACATCACCGAACAGATGGAGCGCATCATCCTCCAGGCCCCCTACATCCGGTCGGTCAAGTCGGAGAGCCTGGTGGGGATCAGCATGATCCAGATCCGCTTCCGGTCGTCCTATTCGCTGTCGGCGGGCGTCTCGATGGTGACTTCGCTCGTCTACTCCTCGTTGAAATACCTGCCTCCGGGGATCTTTCCCCCGATCATCATCCCCTTCGGGATCTCGGCCATTCCCATCGCGGATCTGGTGCTTTCCTCGAAGGAGCTGACCCAGATGCAGATGTTCGACCTGGGATACTACAACGTCCGCTCCCAGATGGGCACGGTCCCGGGCGTGGCGGCTCCTCCCGTCTTCGGAGGACTCTCCCGGCAGATCCAGGTCTACACCAACAACACGGCCCTCCTGGCCCGGGGCCTCACCATCTGGGATGTGGTCAACGCCTTGAACCGCCAGAACATCGTCTGGCCGGCGGGATTCGCCAAGATCGGGGCCATGAGCTACAACGTCTTCGTGAACGCGCTCCTGGGCCCGGTCAAGACGATCGGGGATGTCCCGATCAAGGTGGAGCACGGACAGCCCGTCTACATCAAGGATGTCGGTGTGGCGAAGGACTCCTACCGCATCCAGACCAACCCCGTCCGGGTCGACGGCCGAAAGTCCGTCTACATTCCCGTCCTCAAGCAGGAGGGGGCCAACACCGTCAAGGTGATCGACGCCACGCGCAACGCGATCAAGACCTTCTACGGCCTGCCCAAAAGTCTCGACATCTCCCTGGTCTTCGACCAGTCGGTCTATATCCGCGACTCGGTCGCCTCCCTCGAGCGCGAAGGCATCGTCGGGATCCTGCTGACCGCGGCCATGATCCTGATCTTCCTCGGGAACGTCCGATCGACCCTCATCATCACGACCTCCATTCCGCTCTCGCTCCTGGTGGGCTTTGTCATGCTGAACGCCACCGGCCAGACGATCAACATCATGACGCTCGGAGGACTGGCGCTGGCCATCGGGCGTCTCGTGGACGACGCCATCGTCGTTCTCGAGAACACCAACCGCCATCTCGAGATGGGAAAAGCGCCCGCCCAGGCGGCCCTCGACGGGGCCGGCGAGGTCGCCATGCCGGTTTTGGCCTCGACGATCGCCACCATGATCGTCTTCTCCCCGGTCCTCTTCCTTCTGGGCAAGGGCAAATTCCTCTTCACTCCGCTCGCCGCCGCCGTGGCCTACTCCATGCTGGCCTCCTACTTCGTCTCGATGACCCTGGTCCCGGTCCTCTCCGCCTGGTTCTTGAAGCCGGAATCCGCCTACAAAAACAGCCGATCCCTCTTCCGCCGGGGGGTCGAGAGGTTCAACGCCTTTTTCGACCGGTTCCGGAAGGCCTACCGCAACTATCTGAAGATCGCCCTCCGCCACCGGGGGCCGGTCTCGATCCTCATCTTCTTCGCCTTCATCGGGTCGTTTTTCCTCTTTGCCCGGATCGGCTCGGAGTACTTTCCCCCCGACGATACCGGGGCCTTCATCATCCAGATGCGTCTTCCCGACGGGGCCAGGATCGAATATACGGATGCCGTGAGTGCCCGGGTGGACGCCGCCATCCGCCGGATCATCCCGGCCAAGGACATCGTCCACGTCGTGATCAACGAGGGGGTCCGGCCGGGGTGGGACGCCATGTACACGACCAATCTCTGGAGCCACATGGCCTTCGTCCTGGTCCAGCTCAACCCCTCGAACGAGAGAAAACGCTCGGTGTGGGACTTCGAGCACGAGCTCCGGCCCTACCTGGTCTCCCATTTTCCCAATGTGGAGTTCTACTTCGAGTCCTCCTCGATCATCACCCAGATCCTGGCCGGCTCCGGCGAGGCCCCCATCGACATCCAGATCCTGGGCCCCTCCTACCGGAAACTCGGCGAGATCGCCCACAAGATCACGGACCATATCCGGACGATTCCCGGGACGACCGACGTGCGTGTGAAGCAGAACATCCACTACCCCTCGATGTTCATCGATGTCGACCGGAGCAAGGCCCAGTTTCTGGGGGTGACCGAGCTCGACGTGGAGCGGAACGTCATCACGAGCCTGGTGACCGATGTGGCCATCGGGGAGAACTTCTGGGTCGACCAGACCACCGGGAATCCCTACTTCCTGACGGCCCAGTATCCCGAGGACAAGATCACCTCCATGGACGCCCTCTCGAATATCCTGGTCCGCCAGCTCAAGGGGTCGGACTATACGGAGTCGGGGGCCAAGAATCCGCCTATCTATCTCCGGGACATCGCCGAGATCCGCCGCATCACCATTCCGCCGGCCATCTTTCACTACAATGTCGAGCGGGTCGTCGACATCCTGGTGAACGTGACCCATGATCCCGGCGTCTCCCTCGGAGGGGTCGGAGGCAAGATCGACGACTATCTCGCGAAGATGAAGTTTCCTGTGGGGTATTCCTGGCGGGAGTCGGGGATGCTGGCCTCGATGCACCGCTCCTTCAGCTCGATGGGGCTCGCGGTCCTCCTGGCCATGGCCCTGGTCTATCTCGCCCTGGTGGCCCAGTTCCAGTCCTTTCTCGATCCCTTCATCATCATGATGTCCGTGCCCTTCGGACTCATCGGGGTCTTCGCCATGCTCTACGCCACGGGGACCGGGATCAACGTGGAGTCCCTGATCGGGGTGATCATGGATATCGGGATCGGGGTGTCGAATTCGGTGCTGCTGGTGGAGTTCGCGATCCGTCTCCGGGAGCAGGGGGCCCCCCTCTACCGGGCCGTGGTGGAGGCGGGGGCCACCCGCCTTCGGCCGATCCTCATGACGGCAATCGGGACGGTTCTCGCCATGATTCCGACGGCGATCGGGATGGGGGTCGGTTCCGGCGCCGAGGAACCCCTGGCCCGGGCCGTGATCGGAGGCCTGATGGTGATGACGGTCCTGACGCTCGTCCAGGTTCCGATCTTTTACGTGATCCTCCATACCTGGGAAGCGAAGTGGAAGGCCCGGAGGGCCTCCCGGTAGGCGGGGCCGGCTTCCCCCGAAGGAGGCGGAGAAGCCGGTGAAGGACGGAATGATGTCCGGGGGACCGGGTCGGACGATCTAAAGGAAGGGGAATTCGGCGACCTCGAAGGTCTGGCCCGCCCCGTCGATCAGCGCCGTTCCCGGCTCCCAGTGGGCGCGCTTCACATACCCCAGGCCAACGACGCCGCCGGCGGCCTTTGATACGGCCAGGGAGGTTATGGACCCGGCTTCGGAGCCGTCGACGACCGAAAACAGCGGCCGGGGGCAGGCGGTCTCCCGGAGGGTCGGGGATTTCGCAAGCAGCCCGGTGAGACGGCGGGAGAGCTGGCCCTGGAACTTGAGACGGGTCACCGGCTCCTGTCCGACGTAGCATCCCTTGTTGTAGGAGACGGCGACGGCGTCGAGACCGGCTTCGGCCGGGAAATGACCTTCGTTCAGTTCGGCGGGGGGAAGGGGAATCCCCCGTTCGAGACGGTAGGTTTCGAGGGATCCGGCGTCGAGGGAGAGGCCCCCGGCCGACAGGACCCGTCCTTCGAGCTCCCGGACGGTCTCTCCGAAAGAATCCCCGGGAATCCAGAGATCGATCCAGGGGCCGGCGTCCTTTTCGAAGGCGAAGGGGTGGGGTCGAAGAAAGGCAAATCCTCCCCCCGCAAGGCTCCGGAATCCGTCCTCGGCCGGATCCTTGGAAAAGAGCGGCGTGGCGAGAGCCGGAGCCTCCCGTCCGACCAGCGTCAGGCTCCTGAAGTTTCCGGTGAGAGAGGTGATTCTGGCCTTGGTCCGGAAGAAGAGGTATTTTTTGAGATGGGCGATGAAGGACTCCTCGTCCCCGGAGGTCGAGAGCAGGAAGTCGTCCGGCCGGGCCGCGATCCAGGCATCGAAGAGGATCCGGGCCTTCGGATTGAGAAAGAAGCCGTAGCGGAGGGTTCCCGGTGTCTGGGTCGCCACATCCTGGCAGAGGAGACCCTGGAGAAAGGAGATCCGGTCCTCTCCGGAGACGGAGACCAGGGACCGGGAGGCGTCGGGAACGAAGAGCCCGGCGTGGGTATGGGCCGGGCGTGTATCGGGGGCGTGGGTCATCATGGGATCAGGACTCCTGTGTGACGGACCGGGGGAGGTTCCCCGCAGATTGTCGTGGTGTTTGAAAAAGCTCCATCTGCTGATATTAGGGAGAGGAATCGAATGGTGTCAATGACGAGGAACGGGATCCGGATCGAAGGGGCCAGGGAGGGAGAGCATGAGTGAGACCTTGACCGGCCACGCGCCGGAGCCGGAATCCGGGCACTCCTCCGGGGAAGACCACGAATCCTTCCGGCCGGAATGGAAGACCGAGGTCGACTTGAACGACGTCCATTTGCCTCCTCTGGCGCGCCGGATCGTCCTGGGGGTCTTTTTCGTCCTGATCGTGGGCCCTCTGATCCTTTTCGTCTGGTACTGGATCTTTCCTCCGAAGCCCCCGGCGACTTCTCTTCCCGTGGTCCAGGTCCAGCCCGTCCGCCTCCGGACCCTGCATCACAAGGCCACGATCCCGGCGGGGATCGAATCCTTCCGGAAGGCGATCCTCTACGCCCATGTGCCCGGCTATCTCAAGTACCTGAACGTCGACAAGGGGGACTACGTGCACAGGGGCCAGATCCTGGCCTACATCCAGGACCCGGAGCTCTACCAGACCTACCAGAGGACGGTCGCCCGCGTCCGGATCGCCGATCTCACCTACCACCGGATCAAGAGGGTCTGGCTCGACCATCCCGCGCTCGTCTCCAAGGAGCGGGTCCAGCAGAAGCTCGCCTCCTACCTGAAGGCGGTGGCCGAGATGCGCCACGAGGAGGCGCTCATCTCCTACAAGACCATCGCAGCCCCCTTCGACGGGATGATCACCCATCGCTTCGTGGATCCGGGAAAGCTGATTTCGGAGGGGACGAACGCCACCACCACGGCCCAGCCCATTGTGACCCTCGAGCAGGTGGACACCCTCCGGGCCTATGTCTGGGTTCCGGCCGACGTGGCCCCCCTGATCCGCCGGGGACAGAGGGTTCGGGTCCACTTCGCGGGCCTTCCCCACCAGACCTTCTGGGGACGGGTGACCCGGTACGACTTTGCCGAGAATCCGACGACGCGGACCATGCGCACCGAAGTCGACATGGACAATCCGGGATTCGTCATCCATCCCGGGATGTACGGCAAGTTCACCTTCTACCTCCAGCGCTTTCCCGATGCCATCCTCATCCCGGGAATGGCCGTCATGGCCCGGCGCGACAAGCCCTATTCGGTCATGATCGTGAAAGACGGGAAGGCTTTGGAAGTTCCGGTCACGCTCGGCATCGACAACGCCAAATGGGTCCAGGTCCTTTCGGGACTTGAGGCCGGCGACCAGCTGGTCCTGGCCGGGAAATGGCACGTCCATTCGGGAGAGAAGGTCAGGGCGGTGCCCTACAAGCCGGTTCCGTACCGGCCCGCACGCCAGCTTTAATGCGACTCCGGTTCCGGAACTCTCCGGGGCCGGATCTCAGGGGAAGGACAGGACAGGGATGGGAGCTTTGAGAAAATCCGGAGTGGGGGAGCGGGGACCGGCCGGGGCCGGACGGGACTTTTTCGGGACAAGGGGCCGGAGAGGCTTCGTTCCCGTTTTCGCCCTGGCGATGATCCTGGCCCTTGCGTCTCCGTCTCCGGCCCTTTCGGAAAATCAGACGACGATTTCCTCGGAGGAGGTCCCTCCCGGGACCCTTTCGGTGGACGAGGCCGTCCACTTTGGACTGACCCATCATCCGAAGCTCTTCTGGTTCCGTCATGCGGTCAGGAAGAAGGGGGCCCGTGTGAAGGTGTCGAAGTCCCACTTCTACCCCCACGTGGGGGCGGGGGCCCTCTACGGGATCTCCAATCCCGGCCTCGGAAACGAATTTATCAACAATCTCAACTTCGTGACCCCGGTCTTTCCGATGGACTACGCCAAGATGGGACCCCTTTCGGCTCCCAACGAGTCCATGGGTCTCGCGACTCTCGGCGTGAACCAGCTTCTTCTCGACTTCGGCAAGTTCGAGCACCGGGTGAAGCAGCGGCTGGCGGGAAAGAGGGCCTCCGAGTTCTGGCTCTACAGCCAGGACGCCTGGGTGATCCTCCAGGTCAAGGAGGCCTACTATCATGTCCTTCTCGACCGGAAGCTGATCGAGGTCTACGAAAAGAATCTCGAACAGAGAAAGCTCGTCAGAAATCTCACGAAGGCGCTCTATCAGTCGGATTACCGCTCCCAGCTCGACTACGACCTGGCCAAGGTCGACTACCAGAAGGCCCTGGCCCTGCTCGAGTCGGAAAAGGACGACCTTGTGGCCCAGATCGCCCATCTGAACGACGCCATGGGGCTGGGACAGGCCGGCCGCTCCGACTACACCCTCACCAGTCGGCTGGGCCGGGTTTCGGAGGTCCTGGTGCGGCCCGACGAGGCCATCACCCGGGGACTGACCTATCGCCCGGAAATCAACGCCTACCGGAACCTTTTCAAGCAGGACAAGGAACGGATGCGCTTTGAGCGGGCCCAGCACTACCCCCTGATCTCGGCCTTCGGAAACTATGGCTTCATGGGCAATCTCGTGACCAACCAGAGCTACTCGCCCGGACTCTGGTCCGGCGGAGGCACCCTCACGATCCCGATCTATACGGGCGGCATGATCCGGGGAATGACCGAGCGCGCGCGGGAAAAATCCCGGGAACGCCAGTACGGGATCTCCGACTGGGCCCACAACATCCGCTACCAGGTGGTCCGGGCCCGGGCAAGGACCACCTCCGACCTGGCCAATATCCGGGCCTACACCGAGGCGGTCAAGGAGGCGAAGCTGGCCCTGGTGCTCGCCAACAAGCGCTATTCCGCGAACCTCGTCTCCATCGTCGATCTGACCCTGGCCGAGGTCTACCTCCTGAACACCGAAGCCGCCCTCGCGACCTACCAGTACCGCTACCAGGTCGACCGGGCGACGCTCCGGTTTGCCGAAGGGGTGGACTATCTGGGTTATCTGCCCGATGTCCGCAAAAAGGTCGTGGGCCACGATCCCGTGAAGAATTGACGGGTTGACCGGATTTTGTCCCTCTTGCTATTGTGAAACGATGTGGGATCAACGACCCTCCACTAAACCTGAAAAGCGGTTGTCGTGGGGGGTTGCGATTCAAGCGTTCACTTCAGACCGCAATAGGCGTATTGATTGACGCCCTTGAAGCTATGTTGATGGCCGCATTCCAGTCGGCATTCAGGGAGAACCCGCATTGGACGCATTGAAATTCGGATTGGGATTTCCGGT
>JAMCWM010000027.1 GCA_023481175.1 Nitrospirota bacterium | reverse complement strand
AAAGAAAGTTCTGAGACGATCGAAAAAACAGAGAAGAGAAAGAGCTCCGACAGAAAATCGCATTTTGAACAAAAAGTGACTTGTTTTTCAAAAAAATCGACAGAAAAAATTGCGGAGAGGACTGATTCTACCTGCGAAATATGCGCTCCATCACCACGAGAACCTTTTTTTCAAGAGTTCCCAGCCACTCGAGAAAGCCCTTCCGGTTGAACTTTCTCCGGAAAACCGTCTTTCTGTCGGCATCGAGACCCACGACATGAAAGGTGCTCTTCGCAAGATCCACGCAAACGCGCTCGATCGCGGCTTCGTTACGGGCTGTTTCGGTTTTTTTCTTCGAGATCTGGACTTTCATCGCGACTCCTACGATAATGGAACACTCTGGTTTGTGTTGGGGGGGAAGGCGTTCTCGAGCGCCTTCCCCTTTTTTCGTTCCGGCAAGTATACCCAAGGGGGAGCGGGGATCCCACCCCAGAGCCTCCCTGACCATTCCATTAGCGAAAGGCGGACTGTAATGGCCCGCATAGGGGTTGAGTCTTCGGACGACATGACCCTACGGCGAAAGCCGGCTGACTTCCCATGCAGGTGGTTCGCAAAGAGAACGTGTGGAGAACCTTTTAACCGAGGAGAGCTAGTGATGGCCAGCAATGGCTGACGCCCCTCGGGACTCCCTCGGAAGAGTGAGTTGAAGGACTTCACGCCAGTATCGATGAGGTTTGCCGGAACATCGGCAAACCGGGTGCGCCCGGAAGGGTCAGTGTTTGATGCGCCTTTGAACTGCTCAAGCCGTGTGCGGTGAAAGTCGCAAGCACGGTTTGTCGGAGGGTTGGGCTCAGTGATGGGCTCCGCCTATCCTACAGTTCATGATCTAGACAAACAAGGAACTCTCAAAAAAGTCCACTGGCCTTGGAATAGCTTTGACGTTGGGCGGAATTGCCATTATACTTTGGGTACTTAAACTGATGGGCTATGACCAGAAGTAACATCCCCGCTGAGAAGGAGGTCCAAATGACGATGCTCAAACTCCAGGCATGGACCTACGAAGATTATCTGGCTCTCCCCGAAGGAGGTCCCTTGCGTTACGAAGTGATCGACGGAGAACTGTACATGACCCCTGCGCCCAATACCAGACACCAAAGAATCATCGGCAACATTTATCTCCACTTCAGAACATTTCTCAACCATCAACCCATCGGGGAAGTCTTCCTTTCCCCTATCGATGTGATCCTCTCCCTCAACCCCCTCCAGTATGTCGAACCAGACCTGGTCTTCGTCTCAAAAGAGCGCTCCTTCATCGTCACAGAACGGAACATCCAGGGATCCCCGGATATAGTCGTGGAGATACTCTCCGAAGGAACGGAAAAGCGGGATCGACGGGAGAAGTTTTCCCTCTACGAACGCTCAGGCGTTCCGGAATACTGGATCGTTGATCCGGAGAAGGAAGCCATCCAGATCTTCCAAATGAGCGATGGATGCTATCAGGCACCTCTGGAGTTTGGCAAAAAGGATGTATTGGCATCCTCACTTCTCCCTGGCCTATCGATCTCCCTGTCCGAGGTTTTTTAACTTTACCCACCATCCGAAAGTGCGTATTCCTGTCACCGAACATTGCCATGGTTGCCACCTCTGTGTGTCCCTGCTCCCTCCACCCCCCCGTGTCAGAAGCACAGAGGCCAGATTACAAGTGTCCCTTTTTATAATGCTCAATCACAATTTCTTTTGGAACTATTGAAGAGAAAGGTTGACGTAGATGACGGAGACCCCGCCAACGTTGCCCCATCGCTCTTTTACGCACTGGGACCAGATCGACTGGACCGGAGTCGAGAAGCGGGTAAAAGGACTCCAGAGGCGCATTGTGAAGGCCACGCAAGAGGAAGACTGGGACAGGGGCAAGACCCTGCAACGTCTTCTGACACGCTCGTTATTCGGTCGACTTCTGGCCGTGAAACGGGTGACAGAAAACCAAGGAAAGGCAACCCCGGGTGTGGATGGAGTGATCTGGTCCACCCCGGAATCGAAGATCCGGGCCCTGCCGACCCTGAAGAAGGAATGGTATCAATCCCAACCGCTCCGAAGGGTTTTCATTCCGAAAAGCAATGGCAAGATGCGGCCGTTCGGAATCCCCACTATGAAAGATCGTGCGATGCAAGCGCTCCATCTGCGGGTGCTGGACCCGGTGGAGAAAACACGGGCGGATGGACACTCCTATGGGTTCCGACCGGAACGTTCTACGGCGGATGCGAGAGCCCAGCTTTTTTTCCTACTCTCCAAACGCACCAGTCCTTCCTTTGTTCTCGAAGGGGACATCGAAGCCTGTTTCGATCGGATCAGCCACGACTGGTTGTTGTCTCACGTTCAGATGGACAAGACCATGCTTCATGATGGCTGAAGGCAGGAGTCATTCACAAAGGCCCCAGGGCGCATAGTGGGATCCCCACCGGTCGATCCAGCGGGTGCCTGCGGCCATCTCGCAATCCTGTTTGGCGTGACCATCCTGGGGAACGACGAACTCCGGAGGAAGCGCCACGACCCGGGGCTCTCCGGGAGCGACCAGAGCCGGAGTCATGGCGATGTGCCGATAAAGAACGCTTCCGTCCGAATGGTGGGTCACATGGGAGGAAGGGCAATGAATTCGACTCTCCGAGGAGTAGATGTCGGTGCCGTCCATCGCCAGGGGAATCGTTCCGAAAAGAACCCGGTAATGCTCCAGGCTTCCCTCGTCCTTCAGTTTGTCTCCCACGGCTTCGATGAGAGGAGCGATCTCCGCAGGAGAGACCGAATCAAGAACGTTCCGGATCTGGACATCCGTGGGAACGTGATGGACGCCGAAGAGAGAGTGCACGTTGCTGCGGCCGGTCGTTCGCTCCAAGTTCCGCGGGAACGAGAGAAAGGAGGGACGCTGGGTGAAGAACACCGAAAATGCCGAGCAGGCGGCATCGTGCATCGAATACTTCGTATTGTTCCCGGGCTTTCTGGAATCCGGAAGGTCCCGGAAAGCGGCGGAAATCCTGTCGACAAGGCCTTGGGCCTTGCTGGGAGGGGTGTTCGGAACGGGGTTCGGAATCCGAAGGAGATCCATGCCCCACAGAATGCCTGAAATTTCAGGCGTTGTCCACCACTTTTTAATCGTAAATCTAAGTTGTTTAAGTAAAATTAGATTATAAATTTTGAATTGCTGTGGTATTCTTTATAAAAAAATAAAAAAATGTTAGCGTGACACAATAGCGTTTGTAAGGCTTTCTATCAGGAATTTCCATCTTTCACAGGCGTCTCTCTTCGTTGGAAATCCGGTTTTTCGAAGGAGTCACACGTTGAGGACCTATCTTTCCGTCCGGGACTGCCGGTCGCTCCTGGCCTTGACCAACCTGATCTACACCCTCCCGGGCCGTGAGGAGGTTCTTGCGACCGTGACTGAAACACTGAAATCTCTCGTCCCCTATTCCAGCATCGTCTACCTGGCGATGGACAGGACAGGATTCCGGAGGGAGGGTCACTTTCTGCAGGGGCAGACAGAAAAAGCGTTGAGCGCCTTTACGGCCCACTATGCGGCCGTCCATCCCTTCACCCAGACCGGATGGGTTCACCATGCCAACGCGGCGGCCCGGATCACGGACTTCGTCCCGGCGTACCGCCTTCCCGACACGGAATACGGCCGGGAATTTCTTCGGATGACCGAGATCTCCTGGGAAACCGGCGTCGTCCTTCAAGCCCAGGGTGATCCGGTGGGGGCGCTCTGCCTGCACCGCCAGAAGCCGAACAGGGACTTTACGGACCGCGAACTCCTGATCATCGACGCCCTGGCCCCCCACCTGGCCCGTGTCCTCAATCACTTCGACCTTCTGGAGGAGATTCGGTCCGGACAGATCTCCTCCGATGCGGGGATTTTTTCGGTGGGGCCGGACGGAGAAATGAAGATCAACGCCGTGGCCGCGAAGTTGCTGAAGGAAAACCCGCAACTCCTGACTTCGGGGATCCCGGCCTCTTCCGGATCTGAGGTTCTCCGGATCTCCGGGACTCCCTACCGTGTCAGGACAACGCTCGAGGCACCCGAAAGAGGGCGCATGATCCTTTTTGAACCCCTTCTGCATGCGGAAACGGTTCTTCACAGCCTTTCCTCCTGGAACTTGACCGACCGGCAGAGGGAAGTCGTCCTCATGGTGGTCCGCGGGGCCACGAACCGCGAGATCGCGGAAAGCCTGTCCGTGACCGAGCAGACGGTCAAGGACCATCTGAAGGCCATCTACGACAAGGCCGGGATCCGCAGCCGGACCAAGTTGACAGCCAGGATCCTGTCCGACAAGGAAGATCACGGGTGAGGGCCGGGGCCGTCACCCCTGATCTTTTTTCTCCGACCGGAGTCGGACAAAGGATGTTCCCAGAGGACATTCCGGGTCCGGGGCTTTCGACCCTTTTTTGAGTCTCTCCCCCGAAATCCCCCTTTTGGGGGATCGTTTCCCCCCTCTGCTCCCGATAGAATGATCCTGCCTGGACATCCCCTGGAGTTCCGATGGATTTCCGGGAGGAAAATTGTGACTTTTCTGGAAATCGTTCATGCCCTGGAGGATTGATGAGACGAATGGTTGGCTTTGCGGGAGGACTGCTTCTCCTGGGGTTTTTGTGGACGGTCGGCGAGCCAAGGGAGGTCCAGGCGTCACCTTATGATTATGGAGTGAGCTTGTTGCAACAATATGGTCTGAATACTCCGAGCAATGGATCGGATGGGAATTTTTGTTTTCCGGTAAGCAATTGTTTCAATGCTTATCCTGGGAATGGATCCGTCTCCATCAGCCATTCCCAGTCAAAAACCATCAACGGGAGTGTTGGCCAAAACCCTCCGACGATAGGGTCCTCATCGGCCCATAATACTGCGACGGTCGATCTGGGCGCGATCCATCTTGTTTCCAGTGTCAGCGCAACGGATTACGCAACGGGAGTGGCCGACAATTACGGGTTCTGGTCGGATGTTCTGAAGATCGGAAACAATTTTGCTCAAGGCACTTCTCTCCAGTTTCTGGTAAACCTGGATCTGACGGGATCGGTGAACGCAACGAGTGCGAAATTGCCCACCGACGGAATTTTTCCTCCGGGAGGGGGTAGCGTTTCCGGGGCAGAGGCCACGTCTTCTCTTTCGATCTTTGACAACTTTGGAAACGGCACATCAAATACCCAGACTGTCTGTACACAGAGTGGGGCAGGCAAAAATGTATCCTGCACAGGACTTCTTGCTTCTCCCGTCGACTTTTCCTATGTCCTGAACACCTATCCCGGGGCGACGGTGACAGTGAGCGACGAATTAAGTACCACCGCCGGCGCCGAAGGAAAAACATGGGGAGATTATCCATGCGGGAAAAGTACCTGTATCTCCTATGCCTCGTCCTCCGCCGAATCATATTTTCTTAACACCTCCCTATTCACCCTGACCCCCATTACCCCGGGAGCCTTCTACACCTCGTCCAGCGGCGTCAGCTATCTGGGGACGTCGGGCGGGACGGGAGGAGTTTCCGATACTCCAGAGCCGCCGTGTGGGCTCCTCTTTTTGACGGGACTCCTGGGCCTTGCTGTCTGGAGCCGGAAAACGGTCATGTCCCAACACGTTCCCCAAAGAAGTGGAAAATAGCGAGCATGGTCGTGTCGAATACAAAATTGTCGTCCGACGTTTCCGCTTTCTGCCCGGCGATAGGTTCCTCAGAGTTGGCTTCCAGAACTTGCGAAGAGCCCATGCCCCCAGACTCGGTCGAATTCGATACCGCCCTCCTGAAATTCTTTCTCGAAGAGGCTCATTTTCTGAAAGAGGAAAAAATCCGGTCGAATCTTCTCCGGTTTCTCCTGAGCTCCATAATAGAGTCCAGGGGCGGTAGCACATAATGTTCTGAGGCCGAGTTTTCCAGTCCGGTGGAATATTCCAGGCCCGAAGACAATAGACCAATCCTGTCGATCTGGCCACGACGCCCTCGGAAGGGGTGTGGGGAGATGCGTGCCGAAGTTGGCTGTTGGACCGATGCCTCAAAGACTTCCGAAGATTTGCCGCTTCTGGGGGTTTTTCCGGTCGTCCTTCAAATCAGGATGGCTGGGAAACCGAAGATAGATAAGTGGGGTTAAAGCCAACAGTCGTATTCAAAGGAGTTTCCATGGCCAGCTATTTTTTTCTCATGAACAAGTTAAGCGGAAATGCCGTCAGCATTTCTGGTATGTCCACGGCTGCCGGAGCGGCCTTGCTTTCCTGGCCCCAGAAGCCGACGGGGAATGATGATCAACTCTGGGAGTACGTCCCGGATCCTGCGGGATCCGGCTACTTTTTCATAGAGACTCTGCTCGACGGTAACGCTATCAGCATTTCAGGCATGTCCACGGCCCCCGGAGCGGCCTTGCTTTCCTGGCCCCAGAAGCCGACGGGGAACGATGATCAACTCTGGCAATTTGTTCCAGATCCTTTGGGATCCGGCTACTTTTTTCTCAAGACAAAGCTTAACGGGAATGTCATCGGTATTGCTGGTATGTCCACGGCGCCAGGGGCAGGGCTGGTTTCCTCGCTCCAGAAGTCGACCGAATATGACGACCAACTGTGGAAAATCGTTCCGGGGACTCCTGTCGCTGTTCCTCCCGTCGCGACCCCGGTCATAGACTCCCTCTACCCCACGAAGGCAAGTCCGGGAGATCTCATTGTGCTTGACGGGCAAAATTTTGGGACTCAACAGGGAAGCGGGTATGTCCTTTTTGCCGACAACGGGGTGAACTGGGGAGGGCCCGGTGATATTGCTCCATTCACTATTCAAAATTGGAGCGATACTCAAATCAGTTTTTTCGTTCCGGTTAAAGGTCAATCAGCTTATCAGATCACGCCTGGCACAACGGCATCCGTAAGCGTTACAAATAGCAGCGGCCTGACCTCCAACACCGTAAACTTGAGTCTTTGCTCTGCGGCGAGATGGCCCTTGACCATCGACAGTGGTCAAACCCAGATAGGAAAGACCGGCAAGGGTTTCATGCAGACGACCGTCACAATCGACCAAGCTGGAAATTTATCTGCAAACACGAAGGTTTGGGATACGAGTGGCTGGGGACCATTGACGGGCTTCCATGGAGCCACAGTGGTCTGTCTGTACGACATTTTCGGCAATTTGCTCGACACCTTCCCGGCCGGGCCCTTCGGTGTCGAGGGCGGACAGACCAACGAGAACCCTTGGTCGGCCTCTGTGCCCTCAGCGAAGATGTGCGAAGTTTATTCGGTAGCGGTTGTCAATTTCTACGATCCACAGTATAACGTCCCGGGTGAGATATTGAATTGGGCGCTCGCGAATGCACCGGCTATTGCCGCGGCTGCAAAGGCTGTCGTTGCAGCTGTCTGAACCGGGAGCGGCAATGGTTTCTTTTCCAGGAAATGCTGTCTCCGTGATGGTCAGCTCGAAGTGCTTGCCCATGTGGTGCCGGTCGATCCACTTCCCTGCGCGAAGCCCGGTCTTGTCCTGGCCTCTAAGCAGATTTTTGGCCCGCCGGGTGGCTTCCGCAATCTTTTCCAGGTCCTTCTCGGTCGCCAGATGGAGTTGCTCCCGTTTCCAGGCCCGGCGGTGCGCCAGAAAGGGGTTGCGGCACACGATCAGGCGTTCTCCCGGAGAGTCGGGCGACGTGATCTCGGCCAGGTTTTCGTGTCGAAGAGAGAGGCCGGAATGCGCCTCTGATCGCACAGGTCGCACAGTGCGGCGATCGATGGAGAGCGAAGCGCCGTGATCGAGTCGAATCCTTCGATATCGCGGACCGTGTCGATCTGGACTTGCGTCAGGATCCCCCGATCGGTGACAAGCACGACCCGCTTGAGACCAAAACGTTCCCGCAGCTTCTGGACCTGGCTTGCAAGCGTCTTCGGATCGGCGGTGTTGCCCTCGTAGACGGAGATGGCAACCGGACAGCCGTCGGAGGCGCACAACAACCCGTAGACGATCGGGAAGCGCTTCTTGCCGTCCCGGTTGTGGCCGTAGTGCGCCAGTTCGCAGTGTTCCCCCGTGTAGTCCGCTCGACGACACGTCATAGAGCACCAGGGTCCCGTCCTGGAGGTGCTTCCGGGCCAGGGCCCTGCTCGAGGCTCTTCTGGCGCGACAGAAGGGCCTCCATCGCCTCGTACAGCCCGTCTTCGATGGCACCGGCAACTCCCAGGACTTCTCCGAGGGTCGAGGTGGCCGTCTCGGACGACAGAGCCCGGGAAAGGTCGAGCTTCGATCCGGGAGCGATCAGCGCTTCCTGGAGGTCCCGCTTCCGCCCATCCTAGCTCCCCGGAACCCCCAGAAGGCCGTTGATCCCCCGGTGGATCAGGTGGATCGCGATGGCGGCGAGGAGGAGAGAGAAGATCTTCCCGATCGCCATCGACAGGGTCTGGCCGAGGATCCGCGTGATCCGGTCGGCCAGAAGGAGGATCCCGAAGAGAAGGAGCATGTTCACCGCCAGGGCGACAAGCGACCAGGGGACCGAGACGGTCTTCGAAAAGATGAGGGAGGTGGTGAGCGTCGCCGGCCCCGCGATGATCGGGATCCCGAGGGGGACCGCCCCGATGGGACCGGTCAGGAGGGAGGGGCGTCCCGCCTCCTTCGGATCCTGATTCTTGAGAAGGTCGGCCACCGAAAGGACAAGGAGAAGGAGACCGCCGGCCAGGGTGAAGTCCCAGAGGGTCAGGCCCAGGAAGTCCAGAAGCGAGGTCCCGAAGATGTCGAAGAAGAGGACGGTCAGGAAGGCGGTCAGCACCGCCGTCATGGCCGTCCTTCTTTTTTGGGCCCCCTCCATGCCTTGTGTTAGACTGAAGAAAAGCGAGAGCACCCCCGGCGGATCGATGGCGACCAGCAGGGGAAGAAAAACCTTCCAGAATGTGTGCACGGGCACGCCCTTCGAAAGGATGGCCATGAGCGACCAGAAGAACCAGGAGTCCGAACCCTCCATCATTATAAACGATCGGCGCATGCGGTTCGACGAGGAGGCCGCCCGGGAAGAGAGTCACCGGACGGAATCGCCCCGGGCGGAGGCCCCTGCCCCCGGAGAAAGCCCCAGGGGAGACAGCGATGGGGAAAAGAGCCTCCGGGAGAAGGCGGAGGAGGCCCGGGAAGGACGGCTCCTGGCCCTTCTTTCCGGGATGGTCGCCTCCCACCTCTTCGTCGATCCGGCCACCGGCCTTCCCGACGAGCGTTTCAGCCCCTCGGAGGCGCGCTTCTATCTCGATCTCATCGACCTCTATGTCGCGGCCCGCGGCAAGAACGGGATTCTTGCCTCCCTTCCCCCGGAGCCCGGAGCGGCCGAAAAAGAACCGCCGCGTCTGGGCCACGTCCCGGCTATCCTGGGGGCCATGGCCGTCCACGCCCTGGGCGTCGATCCGGCCACGGGACGACCGGGCGGCGCCGCCAACATGGAGGCGGCCCGTCTCTATATCGACCTTCTGGATTTCGTGGCGACGAAAGTGGCCGACTCCATGACTGCGGAAGACAGGGACTACATGAACGACATCCTCTACCAGACCAAGATGTTCTTCGTCCGCCAGCGGGATCTCGCCCGTCCGGGAGGCGCAGTCCCTTGAGGGGATGGCGCCTGGGGCTCCTGCTCCTCCTCCCCGTCGTCGTTCTCCTTGTGCTGGGTGGAACGCGTCTTCTGGAGAGATCCCTCAAGGTCCGCCTCGAGACCGCCCTGGGACAGGCCTTCGGCTGTCGGGTCTCCTCGGGAGACCTCTCGATCCACTGGCCGGAACGCGTCCTCGCGGTGACCGATCTCAGATTGGTCTGTCCCCTTTCAGGAACCGGTCCCTCCGAAACCGTTCCGCCGCTGGTCTTTGTCCGCAAGATCTCGGCCCGGGTCGACATTCTCTCCCTTCTGAACCGGGTCATCTCCCTCGATTCCCTCCGGGTGGAGGGGGGACGGATTTCGGCCGTCTCCTGGGGGCCGCGCGACAACTACCGGGACTTTCTCGCCCGATGGGTGGCCGGGGTCCATCCCGCCGGGTTTTCCGGGGGGGCCACCATCCGCCGCATCTCTCTTGTCCGGACCGATCTCTCCGTCAGGATGGCCGACCGGGGGCTGGGAGTCACCGTCCATGCCCTCCGGGCCACGCTCCGTCCCAATCTCTTCATGAACCGCTTCCGTCTCGAGGTTCCCGAGGGGAGGCTCGAGGCGGAGGTCGACCGCCGGGTTCTCTCCTCTTCCTCCCTCCGGGCCACCGCGACCTTTGCCGAGGGCGGGGTGCCGGATCTCGAGATCCGCACCCGCTCTCCGGGAGGCCGGCTTTCGGTCCAGGGCCAGCTCCTCTCCTTTGGCACCGAGCCCCTGGCCAGCCTCTTCGTGAGGGGGACCGTCGACCTCCGATCCCTTGTGCCCCTTCTCTCCGGGGGAACTCCCGTTCCGGAAGGCACCCTGGCCTTCCGGAGCTATCTCCACGGACGCGTCAACCGTCTCCGGGCCCGGGCGGTGGTCACCTCGTCCGAAATTTCAGTGGGAGGTCACCGTCTTCGGGATCTTCGGGTGATCCTTTCCATGGTTCCCGGGCTGCTCGAGGCCCGGCCGGTGGAGGTGACGGTGGGAGAGTCACGGATCCGGGGACGTCTCTGGGCCAGCCTCACCGGCCCGGCCCCCCGGGCCAGGGTGCGGGTCAGGGAGACAGGCCGGGGAGGTCTCATGGGGGCCTTCACCCTCACCGCCTCGGGAGTGGTTCCGCTGCCCCGCCGACCCGAGGACTGGGGTCCCTTTCTGGCGGGTCTCGGCCACCTGGCCGGAGTCTCCTGACCCATGGACCACGAACGGCCGTCTTCAGGCTCCGGGACGGAGAAAAAATCCCGGACGCTCTTCTTCTCCCTCCCCGTTCTGGTCGGAACGATCCTTCTGGCCCTCCTTCTGGTGACCGGTCTCGAGTACCAGCACGCGGCCCGTCCGGGAACGTCGAACCTCATGGCCAGGGTCATCGTCGTCTTCCTTTTCAACATCGACGTGGTTCTGGCCGTCCTTCTCCTCTATGTCCTTCTCCGGAATGTGGCGAAGGTCTACTGGAACCGGTCGGGGTCGGGCTTCGGGTCGGGCTTCCAGGCGCGCCTGATCGGCTCCTTTCTCCTCATGGTCCTGATCCCCTCCCTGCTTCTCTTCATCGTAGCGTCGGGCTTCCTGAACACCTCCGTCCAGCGCTGGTTTTCCTTTCCCGTCTCCGATTCTCTCCGGGCCTCGGCCTCCGTCTCCCGCGAGTATTATCGCGAGGTCCGGCGAGACAGCCTCCGGACGGCCCGGGTCCTCTCCGATCTTCTGGCTTCCCGGGCGGAGGGACCGAAAACCGGCCTCCGGGACTTTCTGGAGAAAAAAAAGCGGGAGCTCGGACTGTCGGGACTCGAGGTCTACCGGATGGCTCCCGGAAGCCCGACGCTCCTCGCCCGGGCGGTCGATCTGAATGTGCGTCTTCTCGACGCCCCGAAGGAAGGCGATCTCGAAACGGTCTCCGGGGCGGGGAAGACCCGGATCACCCGCACGGGAGTGGGGGATCTCGTCCGGGCCTTCTGGCCGGTGACCTTTTCGGGGCGGGGGGGAGGACGGGCCGTCCTGGTGGTGGATGCCTTCGTTCCGGAAGCCTTTTCCCGCAAGCTCGCCACCCTGACCCACGCCTTCTCGGACTACCGGGAGCTCCGCCAGTTCCGCAATCCCATTCGCCAGTCCTATCTCCTGGTCTTTTTCATGATCACCATGATGATCATCTTCGGGGCCGTCTGGTTCGGTCTCTATCTGGCCCGCCGCATCACGCGCCCTCTTCTGGCCCTTGAAAAGGCGACCGACGAGGTGGCGCGGGGAAATCTTTCGGTCCGGGTCCCCCTGACCGGGGAAGAGGAGTTCGGGGGGCTGGTCGAATCCTTCAACCAGATGACTTCGGACCTCGCCCTTTCCAGCGAGACCCTCACCAACACCAACCGGGAGCTTTCCCACCGGCGGGAGTACATGGAAAAGGTGCTGGAACACATCGGGACGGGGGTCTTCTCTTTGAACCGGGAGAAGATCGTCACCACCTTCAACCGCTCGGCCGAGGAGATTCTGGGAATCCCCCGCTCCTTCGTCCTGGGCCGACCCCTGGGAGAGGTGATCCATCCCGTCTTTCACACCTTCGATGCCTGGATCGACCGGGTGCTCCTGTCGGGAGGCCTCCACGTCGAGGAGGAGGTGACGGTGGGGACCGAACCTCCCCAGACCTTCCGGATGCGGTACAACCGCTTCGAAGACCCCGGGGCGGGGGCGGTGGTCGTCTTCGACGACGTGACCACCCTGCTGAACGCCCAGAAGGCCCTGGCGTGGCGGGAGGTGGCCCAGCGCATCGCCCACGAGATCAAGAATCCCCTGACTCCGATCCAGCTGGCCGCCGAGCGTCTCAGGCGGAAGTTTTCCGAAAACGCCGCCGATCTCGCCCGGGTCTTCGAGGAGTCGATCCAGACCATCATCTCGGAGGTGGCCGGGATCAAGCACCTGGTCGACGAATTCTCGACCTTCGCACGGCTTCCGGAAAGCCGGCCCGTCCTGGCCTCGGTCGAGCCGGTCCTTCTCGAAAGCGTGGTCCTCTACCGGTCGGCCCACCGGGAGGTGGAGTTCGAGGTCGAGATCGACCGGAACCTTCCCGACATCTGGATCGACCCCCAGGCTCTCCGCCGGGTCTTTTCGAACCTTTTCGAAAATGCCATCGCCGCGATGAAGGGAGAGGGCCGGATCCGGGTCGCCGTCACCTGCGATCCCGCCCGGAGCCTTCTCAGGATCGTGATCGAGGACAACGGGCCCGGGATTGCCCCCGAGGCCGTGGACCGGATCTTTCTTCCCTATTTTTCGACCCGCGATGCCGGAATGGGGCTCGGGCTTGCCATCGTCCAGAGGATCGTGAGCGAGCACCGCGGGACGATCATCCATACCCCCGCCCATCCCTCGGGCGCGGTCTTCACCATCGACCTTCCCGTTCCTGAACCGGCCCCCCCGGCCGGGAAGGCGGGATTCCGGACGGAGGAGTGAGCGTGGAGCATATCCTTGTGACGGACGACGAAGCCGCGCTGCGAAAGACCCTCTCCTCGGTGCTCGAGGACGAAGGATACCGGGTGTCGGTGGCGGGAAGCCGGGGAGAGGCCCGGGCGATCCTGGAGAGCGATCCCCCCGACCTCGTCCTGCTCGATGTCTGGCTGGGGGAGGAGGACGGGATCGTGTTCCTGGAGGAGATCCAAAAGGAGCCGGATCCTCCGGCGGTGGTGGTGATGAGCGGCCACGGGACCATCGAAACGGCGGTTCGGGCCTTGAAGTCGGGGGCCTTCGACTACATCGAGAAGCCCTTCTCCCTCGACCGGGTCCTGACCGTGGCCGGCAACGCCCTCCGCCATCGCGCCCTCGAACGGGAAAACCGGGACCTCCGGGAGAGGGTCGCGGAAAAGTCCGAACTGGTCGGCCATTCTCCCGCCATGGAGAGGCTTCGCGAGCTCATCGCCCGGGTGGCCCCCACCGAGGGGTGGGTGCTGGTCTCGGGCGAGAACGGGACCGGCAAGGAGATGGTGGCCCGGGCCATCCACCGGGCCTCTCCCCGGGCGTCGGGCCCCTTCGTGGACGTCAATTGCGCCGCCATTCCCGAGACCCTGATCGAGAGCGAACTCTTCGGCCACGAGCGGGGCGCCTTCACGGGCGCCCTCTCGCTCCGGAAGGGCAAGTTCGAGCAGGCTTCGGGGGGGACCCTCTTCCTCGACGAGGTGGGAGACATGGCCCTTGCGACCCAGGCCAAGCTCCTGCGGGTCCTTCAGGAGCGGGCGGTGGTCCGGGTGGGGGGAAGCCGCTCCCTGCCCCTTGATGTGCGTGTGGTGGCCGCCTCGAACCGGAATCTTCCCGAAATGATCGCCGCCCGTCTTTTCCGGGAGGATCTCTACTATCGCCTCAACGTGGTTGAGGTCCCGGTTCCCCCCCTCCGGGAGCGCCGGGAGGACATCCCTGAGCTGGTCGACCACTTTGTGCGCCTTCTCTGCCGGGAGTCGGGCCACCGTCCCAAGGAGTTTTCCGGGAAGGTCCTGGCGCGCCTTTCCGACCATTCCTGGCCGGGCAATGTCCGGGAGCTCAAGAATCTCGTGGAGCGGCTCCTGATCCTTGTTCCGGGGCCGGTGGTGGAGGAGGGCGACCTTCGGGGGATGCTTTCCGGCGATCTTCCGGAATCGGCCCCGGACGAGCTCCGCCAGCCGGAGCTTCCCCTCCGGGAGGCCCGGGACCGGTTCGAGCGGGATTACGTCATGGAGATCCTGGGAAGGTGCGGGGGAAACATCGCCCGGGCCGCCGCCCGCCTGGGCGTCGACCGAACCTCCCTGCACCGGAAGATCCGCCAGTGGGAAGAGGGAAGCGACAAGGGAAGGGGAGATTGATCAGGATCCCCGGGTCCTTGAATTGGAGAAGTTTTTCTCAATGAACCTGTCAGCGCTCATTCATCGCATTCCGGGTCAATTTGCGCCCAAGGCGGACACGGCCCCGCAATTCGTCGATGACCCGACAGGCTTCCTCCTCCCTTTGACCCTGGCGGGAATACGCGAGAAGCCGCTTCCGGAAGGCCTCGTTGAGCGTCGTATGCTGCTTTCTGGCACGCTCCCGTGCGGATTTGATCCATTCTTCGTTGGCGCTGAAGGGAGTATTTTCCAAGGAAACCGTTCTCCTGTTCTTGTTCGAACCCTTACCTTCCCTGGCTCGAAGGCCGGAACTTTACGCCAGTAAATAAAAAAAGTGTAAACTGCATTCGTTTTTTATGTCAAAGGCAATTGTGAGACTTGAATAAGGGTCGGGAAGCTTGATCCTCAAGCGGAAAATGCGGGGAACCGGAAAGCGATGGGGGATGGCCCCCTCCGGGCCTCACGCCGGTTCGAGAAGCCCCACCCCCCAGGTGATTCCCCCGCCGATGGCTCCCAGGACCAGGGGTCCCGGAGGCGGATCCTGAGATTTTTCGAGAAATTCCCCGAGGGTGATCCCCAGACTGGCCGAAGACGTGTTACCATAGACGGACACCGTCCGGGGAATCCGCTCCGGGGGAAGACCCAGACGGCTCGCGATCCCGTCCAGGATGCGGCCGTTGGCCTGATGCAGGAGACAGGCCCCGGCCTCTCCGGGCAGGAGGCCGTGATCCCGGAGGAGGAATCCGATCTCCCGGGAGAGGGTCCGGACCGCCTGCCGGAACAGGGCAGGGCCGTCCATCGCCAGGATCTTGCGTCCGGTCTCCGGATCGGGGGCGTAGGTGATGAGGGAGGCGTTCCTGCCGTCGGCTCCGATCCGGATGTCCCGAAGGAGAAAGGCCGGCCCCGGCCCCTCCGGATCGGCGGAGATCCAGGCGGCCGAGGCGGCGTCCCCGAAGAGGAGAGCCGTCTCCGGGGTATGGACGGGGCAAACATGGCCGGTCTTCCGCTCGGTGTTCACGAGGAGGATTTCCCGGGCCATGCCGGAGGCGACCAGGCTCCGGGCGGTGAAGAGTCCCGTCATGAAGGCGGCGCAGGATCCCCCCACGTCCATGGCCGGCGGACCTCCGTCGGGGTAGAGGCAGGACGAGATCCGGGCGGCGGTGGACGGGATGAAGCTTCGGGGCGTGGTGGTGGCGGCCAGCAGAAAATCCGGCCTCCGGGGTCCCGAAAGGCGGCGGAAGAGGTCTTCGGCCGCCCGGACGGCCAGGGTCACCTCGTCCTCGAAGGGGGCGTAGGACCGGGTCCGGATCCCGGTGAGGCGAAGAATGGCCTCGGGGGACGTTCCCGTGAGGGCCGAAAGCTCGCTGTTGTCGAGGAGGCGGGATCCGGTGGCCCGTCCCGGGGTCCGGAGATAGACCGGTCGCGGCGTCATGGATGGCTCCGGAGAGGAAACGAGGGTGTGGGCATGACTGTCATTGTGCGGCCGGAGAGGAAGGCCGTCAAGGGAGGGGACGCAGGGTGGGAGAAACGGGAAAACGTCTGGCGGGTCTTCTGGCGGGAACTCTGCTGATCGCGGGGCTGGGAGGATGCGCGAGTCTCAGCGATGCCTTCCAGAAGTACAACCCCTTCACCAACATCCTTCCCAAGGACGAGCCGACCCATTCCTTCCGGACGAAGGCCTTCGGGACATCGGCTCTCCTTGACGAGGCTTCCCGCTTTTACTTCAAGGGGGATTTCATCGAGGCCCGGGGGGAATACAAGCGCTTCCTGGAGCTTCATCCCACCCATCCCCTGGCGGCCTTCGCCCAGTACCGGATCGGGATGTGCGACTTTTACCAGATCGGGAAGGTCGACCGGGATCCGACGCCGACAGAGAAGGCCCTGGCCGACTTCCAGAAGGTGATCGACGAGTATCCCGATTCTCCTTATGTGGAAAAGGCGGAGAAGAAGGTCGCCTTCTGCCGGGAAAGAAAGGCCGCGCTTCATTTCTACGTGGGCAATTTCTACTACCGGACCAAGTTCTACAAGGCGGCGGCCTACCGGTTCCACTCGATTCTTCTCAAGTATCCCGACTCCAAGATCTATACCCGGGCCCAGTTCTGGTACGCCAAGTCCCTTTTCCGGGAAAAGAAGAGAAAGAAGGCGGCCTCGGTCATGGAGACCATCGTTCGCCAGGGGAAGGCCTCCCCCTATTCCGGAAAGGCCCGGATCCTGCTCGACTACTGGAAAAGGCGGGGATATCTCTGATGGGATACTTTCCCCTTTTTGCCGACCTCTCCGGTGAGCCGGTCCTGGTGGTGGGAGGGGGCTCCGTCGCCCGCCGGAGGATCGGTCGTCTCCTCGAGGCGGGCGCCCGGGTCACCCTCATTTCTCCCGAGGCCAAAGGGGAGCTCGCGCGGCTTTCGGAGGAGGGGAAGATCCTCTGGATCCGGAGAGCCTACCTCGAGGGGGACGAGTCCTCCTTCCGGCTGGTCTTCGCCCTGACCGACGACGCGACGGTGAACGACCGGATCGCCACCCGGACCGGAGGCCCCCTGACCAACGTGGCCACCCGGACGGCGATTCGGCCCCTCACCGTTCCGGCCACCCGCCAGGAGGACACGGTCGTCCTGGCCGTGGCCTGCCGGCCTCCCGATCCGGAGCGGTCCCGGGAGCTGGCCGACCTGTGTCTTTCCGAGATCCGGAGGAGGGATGCCCGTGCGTGACCTGCTTTATCCCCTGGGACGGGCCCTTCAGCTTTTGGGCCTTGTCGTGACCTTCGTCGACGTCGTGCTCTTCTTCGTCCAGAGCATGACGATGATGGTTCTTCTCAAGATCTTCCTCTTCGGCATCGCGACCTTCTACTCCGGGTACTTCCTCTCGGGACTCGGCACGCCCCGGCCCCGGCCGATCCAGCCCGAGAACCCCCGGACCGGAAAAAAGGGATCCGGACAGCCCGCCGGCCCCGCGGGGCCGAATGATAAAACCGGATAACCCAGGGAGGCCTCCATGC
Source organism: Nitrospirota bacterium (assembly GCA_023481175.1). Taxonomy (GTDB): domain Bacteria; phylum Nitrospirota; class Leptospirillia; order Leptospirillales; family Leptospirillaceae; genus UBA4572. The sequence goes on along the minus strand of JAMCWM010000027.1, from coordinate 21,757 downwards.
TTCTTCGTCGCCCTTTCCGCCTTTGGACCCTTCTGGCCCTGTTGGGAGGGGGACTCCTTGCCCCCTCCTCCGCCTTTTCCGAAGAGCTCATCCTCTCCGGCTCCTCCATGCTCTATCCCGCGAATCTCGCCTGGGCCCGGGGGTATGAACGGGATCATCCGGGGGTCACCCTCCGGGTCAGGGCCCCGGGTTCGGGGGCCGGGATTGCCGGCACGGCGGAGGGGAACGTGTCGATCGGCGCCTCGGACATCTTTCTCTCCTCCCGGGAGCTGGCCAAAAAGGGCCATATTGTCCTCATTCCGGTGGCCCTCGAGGGTGTGGTGCCGGTCGTCAACCTTCCCGCGTCGGCCGGCCGGACACCCCTGCGTCTTTCCGGCCCCCTCCTGGCCCGCCTCCTTTCGGGCCGGATCGCTTTCTGGGACGATCCCCTCCTTCGGCGGGAGAATCCCGGCCGCTCCCTTCCCCATCTTCCGGTCCGCCCGGTCGTGCGCTCCGACGCCTCGGGAACGACCTTTCTCCTGACCGACTATCTGGCCCATTCCAGCCGGTGGTGGAGGGAGAACGTGGGCCGCGACCTCCTTCCGGAATGGCCCCGGAACCCTCGGGAACGGGCCGTTTCCGGCTCCCGTTCGGTCGTGGCGGAAGTCCGCGCCCGGGAAGGGTCGATCGGCTATGTGGGGCTGGGATGGCTCGGCCGGTCGGATCTCCTTCCGGTGGCGCTCGAAAATGATGCCGGCCGGTTTGTGATCCCGTCTGTCCGCTCGATCGGATCGGGAGTGGAGGGGCTGGGTTCCCGGACCTCCTTTCCGGAGGGCTACAACCGGTCCCTGGTGGGGGGAGGGTCCGTCCCGGGAGCCTGGCCGGTGACCGGCGTGGAGTTCTGGATGGTGAGCCCCGACCTGCCGGAGGCGACGATGGCCGAGGTTCGCCGCCTGGTCGTGTGGGTCCTGACGGAGGGCCAGGCTCCGGCCTATACCTCCTCCCAGGGCTTCGTTCCCCTTTCGGGCCTTCCGGCCCGTTCGCGGCTGATCCGGAAGCTCAGGGAGGTCCTTCCCGGAAATTCCTTCCGGCCGACGACCGGAGGGTAGTCCCTCTTGACCTCCGGATCCCTTCGCCGCGAAGGAGGGCCGATCGGCCTTCTCTATGCCAGCCTCGGTGCCGTCATCGGTTCCGGATGGCTCTTCGGTCCCCTGAACGCCGCCCGGGAGGCCGGTCCGCTGTCGCTCGGATCCTGGGCGATCGGAGGCCTCTCCATTCTCCTTCTGGGGCTGGTCTACGCCGAACTGGGCCCTCTCGTTCCCCGGAGCGGGGCCATCATCCACATGAGCCACATCGGAAACGGTCCCCTCCTGGGAAAGCTCTGGAGCTGGATCCTCTTTTTTTCCTACGTCTCCGTCCCCCCCGTCGAGGTGATGGCGATCCTGGCCTACGCCAACAACTATCTGCCGGGGTTCGTCGATCCCGGATCGGGCCTTCTGACTCCCCGGGGGACGGGGATCGCCATCCTGCTTCTGGGGGCGATCACCGCCCTCAACTTCCTGGTGATCCGGCTCGTCCTTATGATCAACAGCGCCGCCACCTGGTGGAAGCTCGCCATCCCCTTCGCCACTATCGGCCTTCTCCTCTTCCTCTCCTTCCACCCGGAAAACCTCTCCGTCGGAATGCCCCGCGCAGGCCTCGAGGGAATGTTCCTGGCCGTGGGCAACGCCGGGGTCATCTTCAGCTTCTTCGGGTTCCGTCAAGCGGTCGATCTGGCGGGAGAGACAAAGAATCCGGGGCGGAACATTCCCATAGCCGTCATCGGCTCCGTCCTCGTGGGAAGCCTCCTCTATATGGGCCTCGAGGCGGCCTTTCTCCTCTCGGTCGACCCGGGGGCGCTCTCGAAGGGAGGCTGGCGGGGTCTCACCTTCTCGGGAGTCACCGGCCCCTTCGCGGCCCTGGCCGTCTCCCTGGGGGCCCTCTGGTGGGGGCTGGTCCTCTACGCCGACGCCCTGGTCTCCCCGGCCGGCACGGCCTTCATCTACCTGACTTCGGCGGCCCGCATCGCCATGGCCCAGGGCGAGACGGGCAGCGCCCCCCGTCTCCTCTCCCGGATCAACCGCCAGGGGGTTCCCTGGGCCGGCCTTCTCCTGTCCTGGTTCCTGGGATCCTTCTTCTTTTTTCCCTTCCCGTCCTGGCACCGGCTCGTGGCCTACATCTCCTCCGTGACCGTCCTCTCCTATTGCCTGGGTCCGGTCATTCTTCTCCAGCTCCGCCAGGCCATGCCGGACCTTCCCCGGCCTTTCCGTCTCTTTAAGGCGGAACTCACAGCCCCGCTGGCCTTCGTGGTGTCGAACTGGATCGTCTTCTGGTCGGGGCTTGCCACCCTGCGCTTCACCCTCCTGGCTCTTCTTCTTGTCCTCCTGGGAACTCTCTTCGGGCGGTTCCTTTCCGGGCGGAGGAGGGAAGGGAGCCTCCGGGAGGAGTGGGGTCTGGCCCACAGCTGGTGGGTCCTGCCCTATTTCGGGGGAATGTGGGTCCTGTCGGAGCTTGGGCCCGGGAGTCTGGGAGGGCGGGGGACCATTCCCTTCTTTGCCGACATGGGCCTGGTGGGGCTCCTGAGCCTTCTGATCCTCCGGCTGGCCCTCCGGGCGACCGTTCCCGACGAGGAGATCGTCCGCTACATGCGGGAGCTGTCCGAGGGACCGCCGTCCGGACCGTGATCCTCCGGCCGCCTTGTCGGGCGGAATCGCCTCGGCGGTCTGGAATCCCTTCTTTCGGGCCTTCAGAGAGTTTTGGCCGAAGAGGGGGCAGCCATGAAGGAAGCCCGAACGGGGTTGACCAAAGTCGGCTGCTTTGCCACGCTTGCCGAAAACGACAGACCGCACTTTTTTCTACCGGGAGGTCCTATGGATTCCGGACAATGGGGAGAGGAGGCCTTCGGCCATCCCGGAACGCCGCCCCGCTGGACATCAAGCCGCAAGGACGGGATCGGAACGGCTTACAACACCGCCTCGAACCTCTGGTACACCCTCTCCCACGGGATCGTGAACGAGGTCTACTATCCGACGGTGGACCGTCCCCAGATCCGGGACCTCGAGTTCCTCGTCACCGACGGGACCTTCGTGCACGAGGAGCGGCGGGACCTTCGGCACGACCTTTCCTTTTTCGGGGAGACCGAGGCCCCGGGCTACCGGATCGTCTCCTTCGATCCCGCAGGGCGCTACCGGATCGTCAAGGAGGTGATGGGGGATCCCCACCTGCCCTGCCTTCTGCTTCGCGTCCGCCTCGAGGGCGACCCCGCCCTGCTTCCCCGTCTCCGGCTCTTCGTCCTTGTCGAACCCCACCTTGACGTGGGGGGGGCCGGAAACAGCTTGCGCCGCTTTTTCCACGCCGGAAAAAGCGGTCTCCTGGGGTGGAAGAACGGGGTCTTCATGGCTCTGGGGGCGACCCTCCCCTTCCGCCGCCTCTCGTGCGGCTTCGTGGGGGAGAGCGACGGGGTTACGGACCTTTTCCGCCACCGGACCCTCCGCTGGGAGTTCGACCGGGCCACCGACGGAAATGTGGCGGGAGTGGGGGAGCTTGCCATCGAAGGCTCCCAGGAATTCACAGTCGGCCTCTCCTTCGGAACGGGTCAGCATGGAGCCCTGACCACCCTTTTCCAGTCCCTGGGGATCCACTTCGTCGAACAGAAGGGGCGCTTTCTCGAGCAGTGGAGCCGGGTCACGGACAAGATCCTTCCCCTGGGGGCCCACGGAGGCGACGGGGGTCGGCTCTACCGGATCAGCCACAACATTCTCCGGTCCCACGAGGACAAGCTCTATCCCGGAGCGATCATCGCCTCCCAGAGCATCCCCTGGGGCGACTTCCACGACGATCAGGCAGGGCTGGGAGGCTACCATCTCGTCTGGACCCGGGATCTCTGCCACAGCGCCCTGGGCCTCCTGGCCCTGGGGGACGCCGAAAGCCCCTACCGGGCCCTGGTCTACCTTGCGGCCAGCCAGCTTCCCGACGGGGGATTCCACCAGAACTTCTGGGTGGACGGATCTCCCTACTGGACGGGGATCCAGCTGGACGGGGTGGCCCATCCGGTGATCCTGGCGTGGAGACTGTTCCGGGAGAACGGCCTCAAGGCCTTCGATCCCTACCCCATGGTCCTCTCCGCCGCCGCCTACCTCGTGCGCCACGGCCCCTCCACCCAGCAGGACCGCTGGGAGGAGGCCCGGGGTTACTCTCCCTCGACCTTCGCGGCGATGATCGCGGCCCTGGTCTCTGCCGGACTCTGGGCGCAAATCCGGGGAGACGCGGCGGAGGGCCAGTTTTTCCTGGACTATGCGGATTTTCTCGAGAGCCGCCTCGACGGCTGGACGACCACGCGGGCAGGAACGCTCGTGCCGGGAATCTCCCGGCACTATGTCCGGATTCTCCCCACGTCGGCGGGAGACCCCTCTCCGGAGGAAGAGGTCGACCGGACCTGGCTCGAGCTCGCCAACCAGCCGCCGGGGTCACCCTTCCGGTTTCCGGCCCGCGAGATCGTCGACGGGGGATTCCTGGATCTGGTCCGGTACGGAATCCGGCGGGCCGACGATCCCCTCGTGGTCGATTCGGTCGCCGTTACCGACGCCCTTCTCCGGGTCGAGACCCCCTTCGGGCCCTGTTTCCGGCGCTACAACCACGACGGATACGGACAGCGGGAGGACGGCGGGCCCTTTTTGGGCTGGGGGAAAGGGCGGGCCTGGCCCCTTCTGACGGGGGAGAGAGGACATTACGAGCTGGCCGCGGGACGGGACCCGGCCCCCTATCTGAGGGCCATGGAGGGATTCGCGACCTCGGGGGGGCTGATTCCCGAACAGGTCTGGGACGTCCCCGACCTCTCCGGCTCCTCCTGCCGCTTCGGACGGGCGACCGGAGCGGCGAACCCCCTGGCCTGGGCCCATGCCGAATATATCCGTCTTCTCCGGTCGGTCCATGACGGGGCCGTCTTCGACAAGATTCCTTCGGTGGCAAGTCGCTATGAGGAAGGCCGGGGACGCCGGGACCTCGAAATCTGGAAGTTCAACCGCCAGATCCGGCGGATGCGTCCGGGCCAGACCCTGCGTCTCCTGGGCCTGGCCCCCTTCCGGCTCCGCTTCTCCCTCGACGGCTGGAAGAGCGTCGGGGACCGGGAGGCGGTTTTTCTGCCGGCGGCGGGATGCGGCCATGTCGACCTTTTCATTCCCCAATCCCAGGAGGCCCCCGTGGCCTTCACCTTCTTCTGGACCGCTTCCCGCCGCTGGGAAGGGAAGGATTTTTCCGTGGAGATGGAGAGGGGATGAGCGGGGGCGGGGAAGGACGGAATCCCGTCCCCGGCCGTCTTCCCTTTCTCGCGGCCAATTTTCTGGCGGGGGACATCCAGACCGGTATCATGCCCCTCATGAGCATCGACCTCCTGCTGGGGGAGCACTGGAGATCGGGGCAGGTGGGGATGGTCCTGGCCTTCGGGAGCCTGGTCCTTCTCCTCTTCCAGCCGGTGGCGGGCCACATCGCCGACCGCCTCGTCTCGAAACGGGCCTTTTTCTTCTCGCTGGCCCTCTCCTTTGCCGCCGGTTGCCTGCTCCTCTACGGCCATCCCTCTTTCGAACGGGCCTTCCTGGCCCAGTTTTTTCTGGGGGTGGGCCAGGGAGGGTTCATGCCGGTCCTGGGAGCCGTGGCCATGGGGCTGGTCGGCTCCGAAGGCTTCCCCCGTCTGACGGGAGAAGCCCAGGGGGCGGGCCACGCGGGATCGGTCTTCGGGGCGGCCTCGGTTCTTCTGATCGCCCTTCACGAAAACTTTTTCGCCATCTTTGTCTACTACGCTCTTTCCTCCCTGCTGGCCGGGCTGATCCTTTTCGGGGTGCCGGGGGGGGCGATCGACCCCCGGCGGGCCCGCGAGGCAGCAGAAGAGGGGGACGCCCTCCCGATATTCCGGATCTTCACAAAATCCCTTTGTCTTTTCCTGCTGGTCCTCCTGATTTTCTTCGTCGCCAATACCGCCATGCTTCCCCTGGCGGGCGACAAGCTTTCCGGGATCGACCTCGCCGATTCGCCGGCGCGGGTCATGGCCTTTCTGGTCCTGGTGACCCAGGCCGTCATGGTCCCCTTCTCCCTCCTGGCCCCCGCCCTGGTCCGGAGGGCCGGGACGGGAGCGGTTTTCCTCGGGCTGTGTCTCCTGGTCCTCTCCCTTCGAGGGGGGGTTCTCTCGGAGACGCGGTCGACGGGGGGGATCCTGGCCGGACAGCTTCTGGACGGGACGGTCATGGGGATCATGTCGGTGGTCCTTCCTGTCCTGGTGGCGGGATTCGCCAGGGGGACCGGACGATTCAACCTTCTCCAGGGCCTCGCGGGGGCGGTGGTGTCGGCCGGGGCCACCCTGTCCCAGCTTCTTTCGGGCCATCTTCTCGACCGCCTGGGCATCGACCGGACCCTCCTCGTCCTGTCGGGCGTGGCCCTGGCCGGTGCCGTTCTGGCCTTTGCGGCGTGGAGGTCCGGGAGGCTGTCCCCTCCCCGGGAGAAGATCGTTCCGGACCGGGACGATCCCTGATATTGATTTCGGAAGAAGAAGGCATTAGAATCAAGAAGTTTTTCGCCCTGAAAAGAAAATGCCAGATCGTGCCGAAGTGGTGGAATGGTAGACACGCACGTTTGAGGGGCGTGTGGGGAAACCCGTGCGGGTTCAAGTCCCGCCTTCGGCACCATTGTTAAGACAATGGCTTTTCCAGCCAGATCCGGAGTAAAGACCCGTCCGGACCCCCAACCCTATGCGAGCCCCGGACATCCGGGCAGACAAGACCTGCAGGCCACCTCATTGGTTGAACTTCTCACCCATCTCCAGCCCGTTCCTCCCGATGATTGGGACTCCCGGCTCGCGGCCGACCGCGAGGAGCTCTTCCGGACCCTCTACGAGCGATCCTTCCTCTATCGCCCCGATTCTCCCTTCACCCTCTCCTCGGGGAAGACGAGCCCGGTCTATATCGACTGCAAGAAAACCACCCTCGGCCATTGCCGGGCCCAGTATCTCATCGGCCACCTCCTTTTCCACCGGATCTCGAACCGGGATCCCGACGGGATCGGAGGGCTGACGCTCGGGGCCGACCCGATCGGAGTGGCGACTTCGCTCGTGAGCGGGCTCTATCGACGGCCCATTCCTGCCTTCGTGGTCCGAAAGGAGACGAAGGGCCACGGAACGAAGAATCCGGTCGAGGGAGATCTTGTTCCCGGGGCCCGGGTCATCGTGGTGGAGGATGTCGTGACCACCGGATCCTCCGGTCTTCGCGCCGTTCAGACGTGCCGGGACAACGGATACGAAGTCCTGGAGGTTGTGGCCCTTGTCGACCGGGAGGAGGGAGGGGGCGACCGCTTCCGGGAACTGGGGATTCCCTTCTTTTCCTTTTTCACTCTCTCCGACTTCATCGCCCATGACCGCGAGATCCGGGCGGGCTGAAAGGCCGGGCGGGGAGGTCTTTTTTTTCTTCTGATTTTCGGGTGTTGACCCCTTTCCCTCTCTGGGGTATATTGTCCTTTGCCTATGGATCTGGGAATGAGTGTCATCGTGTCCCGGGACCCGATGCCCGCCGGCATCTCACCGAAATCAACGAACGACTTTCTGGGGGAGGGATTATGGAGATTTACAAGATGGGTTCTTTCAATCCTACCGATGCCAACTATGCCAACTTGACCCTTTTTGTGGTGTTCGTCGTTCTGACCGGAGTGGCCCTCCTGACCGCCTTCACGATCATGAAGACCTTCGAGAGGTAAAGGCATTCCCCTTCGTTCCGGTTTCCTTTCCGGTACGGCATGCGCGCGAAGGCAACGGGTTTTTGGATTGACGTTTTCATGCCATTATTATTCTGATGTTCTGATGGATTCATTCCTTTTTTCGAGGGCGGGATTTCTCCCTGGCGGGAAGATCCCGCTTTTCTCTTCTAAAGCATCTCTCTGACCTTCGGGCGGCCTTGAAAAAAATCCTTCTCGTCTCTCTCATCGTCCTCCTGGTCGTCGCAGGGACGGCCGGAACGGCCGGGTACTACTTTTACAAACGTGTCGTCGCAGGCGTTCCGTCGGTCGACTTCCTGCGCCATTACGTCCCCTTCACCACCTCCCACATCTATGACCGGAACGGCCAGAGAATCGGCTCCTTCTACAAGGAGCGGCGGGAATACGTCCCGTTGGGGAAAATACCTCCGATGGTCGTCCACAGCGTTCTGGCGGTGGAGGATGTCCACTTTTACCACCATGGGGCCCTGGCCTACGGCTCCATCATCCGGGCGGCCATCTCCGACGCCCTGGCCGGATATCTCCGCGAGGGAGCCAGCACCATCACCCAGCAGCTGGCCAGAAACATCTTCCTGACCCACCGGAAGACCTTCATCAGGAAGCTTCGGGAGGCCATTCTTTCCTACCGCATCGAGAAGGTCCTGACAAAGGACGAGATCCTGGAGCTTTACCTGAACCAGATTTATCTCGGAGAAGGGGCCTACGGAGTCTCGGCCGCAGCCAGGACCTATTTCGGAAAATCCCTCTCCGACCTCTCTCTGCCGGAGATGGCGATGATCGCCGGCATGATCCGCTCTCCCATCGAGTTTTCCCCCTTCCTTCATCCGGAGGCGAGCAAGCGCCGCCAGCTGATCGTTCTCGACCGCATGGCCCAGGTCCATTACATCACCCCGGAGGAGAAGAAGAAGGCCTACGCCGCCCCCCTCGAGCTGGTTCCTCCCATCCATTCGGCCAGCCCGAGTTCCTATTTTCTCGAGTATGTCCGACAGAAGCTGGAACGGGAGATGCCGGCGAAGAAACTGTTCGGAGGAGGGCTCCGGATCTTCACCACCCTGGACTTGAGGATCCAGCTCCAGGCGGTCCATGCCCTGCGCAAGGGTCTTCGGGCCATCGACCGGAGACAGGGATTCCGGGGAGCGATCCGGGTGATCCGGGGAAAACCCCTGGTCAAGGTGGTGCGCGAGACCCGCTCCGCGACCGATCCCTCCGCTCTTGAGGATCTGACCGGGTCCCGATCCGAGGTCACGATTCTCCGTGTCGGGCCGAAATATGCCTGGTTTTCCCTGGACAGGCATCTGGGACGCATCGCCATCGAGCGCGCCCAGTGGGCCAAAACGGTGCTTTCCGGCCCCGATGTCGACCGGGACAGGAAGATCATAAATCCCTTTTCTCTCTCGAAAATCCTGAAGCCGGGGGATGTGGTCATGGCCCACATCCTGGCCAGGACGAAGGGGAAGTCGGGCTGGATCCTGGAGGGATCCCTCGATCAGGTTCCCCTTGTCCAGGGGGCGGTCGTGGCCCTGGATCCGAAGACCGGCGGGATCCTGGCGATGGTGGGGGGATACAGCTTCAAGCGAAGCAAGTTCAATCGGGCCGTCCAGGCTCTGAGGCAGCCGGGATCGGTCTTCAAGGTCATCGATTACGGGGCCGCCCTGGAGAAAGGGTTTGCACCGGGAAGTATCCTGAACGACTCGCCTCTGGTCTTTTTCGACCGCATTCATCACCGGGTCTGGAGGCCGAAGGATTTCGAACGGAATTTTCTGGGCCCGGTCCCCATGAGAAAGGCTCTTGCGGAATCGATCAACCTGGCCACCATCCGCCTTGTGCGGAAGGTGGGGGTGGGATCGGTGATCGACTTCGCCCGAAGGCTCGGAATCACGACCCCGCTTCCGCACGATCTCACCCTGGCCCTGGGTTCGGCCACGGTCCGGCCCATTGAAATCACCGGGGCCTATTCCGTCATCGCCAACGAAGGCGTCCGGGAGCCCCTCCATGCCGTGGACCGCGTCTTCGACTACCACAAGACCACGATTTACAAATTCGTCTCCGACCCCCGTCCTGTCTACGACCCGGCCTACAGCTATCTCATGACCTCCATGATGCAGAGCGTGATCCGGGAGGGAACGGGGAGGGACGCGCTCTCGCTGGGGGTCCTCCTGGCCGGAAAGACCGGGACGACCAACAATTTCCGGGACGCCTGGTTCATCGGGTTTTCTCCTAGCCTTGTGGTCGGGGTCTATGTCGGCATGGACGACCACCGGACTATGGGCCACGGAGAATTCGGAGCCAAGGCCGCCCTTCCCATCTGGATGGAGGTCATGAAGGGCTCCCTTCCCTACTATCCCCCGAACCAGACCTTCCGGATTCCCGACGACATCGTCGATGTCCGGATCGATCCCGACACGGGCCTTCGCGTTCCGCTCACGGCCACGAAGTTCGTCGTGGAGGAGTACAAGAAAGGCGAGGAACCCCCGACGGAGGCGACGACCGGAACCCCTCTCCCCGATGCCGGTCTTTACAACCTGAACGGAGCTCCCTGAGGGGGAGGCTCGCAGGTTCCGGACAAAGCTGGTAAAATAGACGATATTCCGTCATTTCCTGACTCTTGTCTGATTTCGCCCTCAGCGCGGCCTTCTTGGAGGAGACTCCCATGGACCGGGATCCGGTCAGTGTCAGTTCTTTGGCATCCGGGGAGGGATCGGTGTCTCTCACCGTTCAACTTCCTGAAATCCTCAATCGCCACCTTTCCGAAAGGGCGCGCTCCCTCGGGCAGAGCCCGGAGGAGTGTCTTCTGCGGGCTCTTTCGGAGGATCTTGCCGCATCGGAGTTCGTCATGGGTCCGGTTCGGGCCGAGATCGGAAAGCTTTCCGAAAAAAGCGACCGCCTGATGGAGACGATCCGGGAAGAATTCCGGGAGATCGACGACCGGAACAGGAGGGCCTACGAGGCCCTGGCCCAGACACTCAAACCGTCCCGAAAGGAATGGGGTCTCATCGGGGGAGGGGCGGCGGTGGTGGCGGTCCTTCTGCTTCTTCTGGCCTTCGTCTTGGGAAAGGGCCCCGCTCCCGGGGGGGGCTCCCCTTCTCTCTCGGGCAAGCCGGGGGTCTCCCTTCCTTCCCAGCTCGGGGAAAAGGACAAGTACGTCTATTTTGTGGGGCGCTGGTATCTGGGGGTCCGGGACCGGATGTCCACCAAGGAGCGGCTTTTCCTCGAGAACTACCTCAAGCCCTTCGACAATTTCGACGAGGACCTGAAGGCCAGGAAGGCCGCGGGTCTCTAGATCAGGACTTTTTCGGTCCGACCTTCCGGGGATCCCCGGGGCGGGGCTGGCTGTCTATGTAGGCGGCCACATCCCAGGCCTGCTGGTCCGAGAGGGACTTCCCCTTGGAGAGGGGCATGTTCATCTTCAGGAATCCCGCCAGCTCCCGGACATTGAAGAATCCGGCTCCCTTGTTGAAGGATCGGGGACCCCAGACCGGCGGAAAGGCCACCTGGTTGTTGTCCGCCTGGGTGCCTTGGCCGTCGAGTCCGTGGCAGAGCGAGCAGCGGGATTCGAAGATCGCCTTGCCCCGAATGGGACTTGGATCTCTGGCCGGCTTCGACATGCGGACGATCCCCTGGCCTTTGAGATAAAGACCGACCGGGGCCCCCCGGGACACCCAGAAACTGTAGGCGATCAGGGCCTTCATCGTCTTTCCGCCCACCGGGGGAGGAGTGCCGTTGAGGGAGAACCGGAAGCAGCCCTGGATCCGTTCTTCGAGAGTATTGACCTGGTGGTTCTTGGTCCGGTAACGGGGGTAGGTGCCGTACGCCCCCCAGAGCGGGGCCGAATAGGGCTTGATCCCCCGGTCGAGATGGCAGCTCTCGCAGGTGAGGTCGTTTCCGACGTAGCGAGGGGCGTATTGTCCGGTATGGATGAAGATCAGTTCCCCCTGGCGGATGAGCCGTCCGAGCGGCCCGTTGGGCAGGGTCCCTTCCGCGGGAGGGGCGAAGAACTGGAAGTTGCGGTTTCCCGTGGCCCCGGTTTGCCGGGGGACAAGGAGAAGTCCGGTGGCGAGGAGAATCAAGAGGACCAGACGTCGGGGGATCATGGGGTCGGTGTCTCCTTTTCGGGAATGAGCCGGAGGCGGTCCGGCCGGTTTTTTTCGGGAATCTTTCCGTAGACGGGCGGATCGAGGCTGGCAAAGTACTGGGCCACCGCCTTGATTTCCTGATGGGTGAGCTTGGAGGCGATCCCCCGCATCAGTCCTTCGGGGTCGTCCTTCCTCCTGACGACGGCGAAAGAGATCAGCTGGCCCGTGAGATAGGTCGTGCTCTGGCCGGCGATATAGGGAAAGTTCGGCGGGATCCCCCGGCCATCCTGGCCGTGACAAAGGATGCAGGCGGGAATGTTCCTGTCCCAGAGACCCCGGTGGGCGATCCTGCGGCCGAGTTCCCGGAGGGAGGGATCGTATTCGGCCGGATCGTGAAGCTTGGGGGTGCGGACGGTCGAGTAGTAGAGAGCGACCGCCCGGATATCCCGACGCGAGAGGTTCTGGACGATGCCATCCATGTACGGCGAGTAGCGGGTTCCTTTCTGGACGCCCCGGATTTCGCGGTAGATGTAGGTTTCGGTCTGGCCGGCGATCCGGGGGATTCCCACCGAGGGCATCCCGCCCCCGTTGATCCGGTGGCATTCGGCGCAGGCGGTGTTTCCGGGGAGACCGTTGCCCTGCATGGCGATGGTATGGCCCCAGGCGATGAGGGCGGCCTCCGTGTCGGCACCCCGGGCCCGGGTCGGGAAAATCGTGACGACGGCACCCAGAAGAAGGAGCCCCGCCAGGGCCGGCGGGGTGAAAACGCGCAATCCTGACATCGAAACCATCATCTCCTGTCCTCGCGGGAATGAACGGGATTTTTCTCCATTATGGGTCGTCCCGAAGGCTTCTGCAAGCTCCTTCTCCTTGAATGAAGTCGAAAAAAAACGCATAATCGGAGGCAGAAGGCAGGTTTCCCGGCGGGGTGTGGCCGGATGGGGTGTCAACAATGTTGAAGGGATAGGGTGATCAATGGGTGTACGTATCGGGATCAACGGCTTTGGGCGCATCGGACGGCTGACCTACCGGGCCATGCTGGAACGGTGTCCGACCTGTATTTCGGGGAATATCGAGGTCGTGGCGGTCAACGACCTGACAGACCCGGAACATCTGGCCCATCTTTTGAAGTACGATTCGGTCCATGGGGCCATGAAACAGCATGTCGCCGTGGAGGGTGACTCGATCGTGGTCGATGGGCGTCCCCTCAGGGTTTTCAAGGAAAACCATCCCTCCAAGATTCCCTGGGAAGACCTCCACGTGGATCTGGTGATCGAGTCGACCGGAAGGTTCGAGGACCGGGAGAGCGCCTCGGGGCACCTGAAACACGGAGCGAAAAAGGTCCTCATCACCGCGCCCGCCAATGGGGCGGACTGCACCCTGGTCATGGGGGTGAACGAAAACCTTTACGATCCCGGAAAGCACAACATCATCTCGAACGCCTCCTGCACCTCCAACTGCCTGGCCCCCGTGGTGAAGGTTCTCCACGAGGCCTTCGGGATCGAACGGGGGTTCATGACTACCGTCCATTCCTATACCAACGACCAGCGGCTGCTTGACCTGCCTCACAAGGATCTTCGGAGGGCCCGGGCGGCCGGAGTCTCCATGATTCCCACCACCACCGGGGCCGCCCGGGCGATCGGGCTCGTCATTCCCGAGATGGAGGGACGTCTCGACGGAACCTCCATCCGGGTCCCGACACCCGATGTCTCCCTGAACGATCTGACCTGCGAGATGAGGGTTCCCACCACCGTCTCCGAAGTCAACCGTGTCCTCGAAGACGCGGCCAACGGTCCGCTCAAGGGGATCCTCGCCTTTTCGAACCTTCCCCTGGTCTCGATCGACTACCGGGGCAATCCCCATTCCGCCATCGTGGATGGACTTTCGACAAGGGTGGTCCGGGAAAGAATGGTCAAGACCCTGGCCTGGTACGACAACGAGTGGGGATACTCCTGCCGGGTGTGCGACCTTGTCACCTACATCTGCATGCATTTTGCCTGAGGCCGGAACAAATCCGGGATGTCCCGAACACTCTGACCAGGGAGGAAGGGTGGAGCGATCGAAGCAGTGCGTCGACCAGCTTGAGGTCCATAACAAGCGCGTTTTCCTGAGGACCGATTTTAACGTTCCCCTGGACGGGGACATGCACATCACCGACGACCGCCGCATCCGGTCCGCCCTTCCGACCATCAATTACCTGATCGACGAGGGGGCGAAGGTCATTCTTGCCTCCCATCTGGGACGTCCCAAGGGGGCTCCGGATGCCAGGTACTCCATGGCGCCCGTCGCAAAGCGGCTCTCCCGTCTCCTCTCGAAAGAGGTCCACTATACGGGGGAACTCGTGGGGCCGGCCGTGGAGCGTGAAATCGAGAAGATGGCTCCCGGAGAGGTCTTCCTTCTGGAGAACCTCCGGTTCGACAAGGGGGAGGAGTCGAACGACGAGGAGTTCTCCAGGAAGCTGGCCCGCCTGGCCGACGTCTATGTGAACGACGCTTTCGGGACCGCCCACAGGAGCCACGCTTCCGTGGTGGGAATCACCCACTACGTCAAGGAGTTGTCGATCGGCTTCCTGATGAAGAAGGAGGTCTCCTACCTGAAAGGGGCCATCACCAATCCGACCCGGCCTTTTGTGGCGGTCCTGGGAGGCGGAAAGGTCTCGAGCAAGCTGGGAGTGATCGCCAACCTCCACGAGAAGGTGGACAAGATGGTGATCGGGGGCGGCATGGCTTTCACTTTCTATCGGGCCATGGGGCTCGAGACCGGAAAATCCCTGGTCGAGGAGAACCTCGTGGAGGTCGCCCGGGAGATGATGGAAAAATCCCGAACAAAAAACGTCAAGTTCTATCTTCCGATGGACTGCGTCGTGGCAGAGAGCCGGGAGAGCAACGCCCCCACCAAGATCGTTCCCTACCAGGAGATTCCGCCGGGCTGGACGGCCCTGGACATCGGGCCCGCCTCCGTCCGTCTCTTTTCCGAGGTTCTGGAAAACGCCAAGACCATTCTCTGGAACGGACCGATGGGGGTCTTCGAGGAGGACGCCTTCTCCCGGGGGACCTTTGCCATGGCCCATTCGGTGGCAAATTGCTACGCTCTGACGATCGTCGGGGGAGGGGATACGGCCCTGGCCGTCTACCGGGCCGGGGAATCGGACAACATGACCTTCATCTCGACAGGGGGGGGTGCGGCCCTCGAACTTCTCGAGGGCAAGGAGCTCCCCGGCCTTTCAGTGATCCCCGACGCCACCTGAGAAAGGGAGCGGCCATGCTGATGATCGCCAACTGGAAGATGAACATGACCAGGGGCGAGATTGCCACATATCTGGACTCCCTGTCCGGAGAGGACCGCTGGAAGATCTGGCGGGACCGGGGGATCCGCCTCTTTCTCTGCCCTCCTTATCCTTACCTCGACTATCTGGGAGGGCAGTGCCGGAGCCGGAACCTTCCCATCGGGATCATGGCCCAGAACATGTGCGCCTTCGAAAAGGGGGCCTACACGGGCGAGGTCAGCGCCGCCATGCTGAAGGACCTCGCTGTCGACGGCGTTCTCCTCGGACACTCGGAACGGCGCCTGTATTTTGGAGAGACCGACGGGGCCATCGCCGAAAAGGCCGCCCGCGCCCTGTCTTCAGCCCTCGTTCCGGTCGTCTGTTTTGGAGAGACCCGGCAGGAGCGCGACTTGGGACAGTGCGCCGCGGTCTGGAGCCGACAGGTCGGCCCGGTCTGGGAGCGGGTCACAAAGTGCCGCGAGGAGGGAGTCCGGACCCCGGTCTACTGGGCCTACGAGCCGGTGTGGGCCATCGGGACCGGACGGACGGCCGATCTCGGGGATATCCGGGAGGTCGCCTCCCACCTCCGGAAGACCTTCGGAGAGGACTGTGCTTCAGGTCTTCTTTACGGGGGGTCCGTCAACGACGAGAGCGTTTCCGGGCTTTACGAAAAAGGGACGGTTCACGGCTTCCTCGTGGGAGGAGCCTTTCTCGAGGCGGAAACGGTCCTCCGGGTTTTCGACAGACTCTTCGGCCACCCTTAGCAAAGACGCTTCGGATCCGGTCGGAAAGTGACATTTCATCGTTTGCAGGAAGGAATCGTTTCATGAGCATCTTCATCACTATCATCCATGTTCTCACCTCGCTTCTCATCATTGCCGCGGTCCTTCTCCAGTCCGGGAAGGGGGCTGAAACCGGGGTCATGATCGGCGGCTCAAGCCAGTCGATGTTCGGGGCCCGCGGAGCCACTCCCTTTCTGAGCAAGGTTACGGTGGTTCTTGCGACCATCTTCATGGTGACCTCCCTCTCCCTGGCCCTGCTCAAGCAGAACACCGTCGGCTCCTCCCTGCTTCTCAATGCCCCGATCCAGGCGCTTCCGGCTCCGGCCCTTCCCTCCAAGGCACAGGCTCCGGCCGTTCCTGCCAAAAAACCCTGACGGGTTTTGGCGCGCCTTGAAACTCCGGCACTGGCTCGTCGTCCTCTTTCTGCTTCTTCCTTCCTGTTCCCGGGGAGGAGCCGGAGGGACGGAGGGGGTCTTTTCCCTCGTTCCCCGTCCCTCCCCCCTGCACGGGCGCCTGACCTTCGACATTCTCTCCGATCCCAAGACCTTCAATCCGGCCCTGGCCCAGGAGACGACCAGCACGCAGGTCCTGGGCTATCTCTTCCGCGGCCTGACGCGGGTCTCCCCTTATGACGGGCAAATAAAGCCGGATCTTGCCGACCGGTGGAGGATCGACCCGTCCGGATTGCGGGTGACCTTTACTCTGGAGAAGGGACTCCGCTGGTCGGACGGGGTTCCGCTGACCGCGCAGGACGTGGTCTTCACCTTCAACCGCGTCTATTACAATCCGGCCGTGGCCGCCGCCGTGCGGGACATCCTCACGGTCGACGGGAAGCCCTTCACCGTCCGGGCCATCGACGACAGGACGGTCGTCTTCGAGACGGCGAAGCCCTTCGCCCCCCTTCTGGAAGAGCTGGGGGTGGAGATCCTTCCCGAACATCTTTTGTCCGGGGCCGTCAGCGCCGGACGCTTCAACACCGCCTGGTCGGTGCGGACGCCGCCGGCGGGGATCGTTGGGACAGGCCCCTTCCGTCTCGAGCGATATGTTCCCGGGCAGTACCTCCTCCTTGTGCGCAATCCCCTCTATACGCCTCCCAGAGGCCTGAAGCGTCCGATTCCGGGAAATCTGCCCTATCTCGACCGCGTCCTTCTCCGGATCATTCCCAACCAGAACAGCGAACTTCTCCGCTTCCTGGCCGGAAAAAGCGACCTGATCGGGGTGAGCCCCGCCCAGGTGCCTGTGCTTTCCGATGCGGCCGGCTCCCGGGCTTTCCGGCTTCTCGTGCGGGGGCCGTCCCAGGCGGAAACCTTTCTGACCTTCAATGAAAACCCCAAGGCCCCCATCCCGTCCTACAAGGTCGCCTGGTTCAGAAGCCGGCGTTTCCGGCAGGCGATCGCCTACGCCCTCGACCGAAAGGCTCTGGTCAACGTGATCTATAACGGATTGGGGGCGCCGATCCCCGGTCCGGTGAGCCCGGCCAACAAGACCTTCTTCAATCCGGCGGTCTTCCGCTACCACAAAGACCTTCCCCGCGCCCGGGCCCTTCTGGAAAAAGACGGGTTCGTCCGGAAAAACGGACGCCTTTACGATGCCTCCGGCCACCCGGTCACGATCCTTCTCATGACCAACACCGAATCCCCCGAGCGGATCTCCATGGCCCAGATGGTCCAGGCCATGCTGGCTCCCCTGGGGATGCGGATCCGGGTGGTCCCTCTCCAGTTCAACATGCTCTCGACGATGGTCCTTTCCTCCCATCAGTGGGAAATGCTCCTGTTCGGACTCACCGGGTCCCTGGATCCCCACGGGAATGCGACGGTCTGGCGTTCTTCGGGCTTTCTTCACCTCTGGAATCCCGGGGAGAAAACTCCCTCCACCCCCTGGGAAGCCGAGGTGGACCGGCTCTTCGATCAGGGAGTCGCCACCTTCGACCCGGAACGGCGAAAAAAAATCTACGACCGATGGCAGGAAATCGCCACACGGGAGGTTCCGATGGTCGACCTCGTGAGCCCCGACGCCATCACGGCCGTCCGCAAGACCCTGGGGGGGATCCATCCCACTCCCCTGGGCGGGGTGATCCCCCATATCTCCCTCGTGACCCAGAAAGCCCGGCTGGTGATCCGGTGATAAGAGCCCTCCTTCTCCGTCTCTCCCATATGGCGCTGGTGCTCCTGGGGATTGTCTTCCTTTCCTTCGTCATGATGGACTTCGCCCCGGGGGATTTTCTTTCCCAGATGGCCCTCAATCCCCAGATATCGCCGCGGGTGATCGCCGCCCTGAAGGAGCAGTACGGTCTGGGGCTTCCTTTCTTTTCCCAGTTCCTCCGCTGGATGCGGGCCCTTCTGCACGGGGATCTGGGGTATTCCTTTTCCTATCATGTCCCCGTCTCCGATCTGATCGCCCAGCGGGTCCCCATGACCCTCCTCCTGACGGTCTCCGCCGTTTTGATCTCCTGGGGGGCGGCCCTCCCCCTGGCGGTCTTCGGGGCCCGCCGGGAAGGGCGGATTTTCGACAGGGTCCTGCTCTCCTTTTCTTACCTCTCGATCTCCGTTCCCTCCTTCTTTCTCGCTCTGCTGGGTCTTCTTCTCGCCGAAAAGACGGGGTGGTTTCCGATCGGAGGCGCCCGGTCGGCCTTCGCGGCCGGAACGGGGGCGGGAGGGCGCCTTCTCGATCTGCTCCACCACCTGATCCTCCCCGCCCTGACTCTGGCCCTGGGAAGCTTCGGCGTGCTCTACCGCCTCATGCGTTCTTCGGTTCTGGAGATTCTCTCCCAGCCGTTCATGACGGCTGCAAAGGGACGCGGCCTGCGCGAACGGGTCATCTTCTGGCGTTACCTTTTCAGGAATGCCGTCAATCCCCTGGTGACCCTCTTCGGAATGGAGCTCGGGGGCCTTCTTTCCGGGGCGGCCTTCACCGAGATGATCTTCGGGTGGCCGGGGATGGGGCGCCTCATGCTCCATGCGGTGATGACGCGTGACCTCTACCTGGTCATGGGGGGGGTCCTGATGGGGGCGGTCCTCCTTCTTCTGGGGAACCTTCTGTCCGACATGATGCTCTACTTTCTCGATCCCCGGGTCAGGGAACGGGCATGAGGCAAAGGGCAGGGGCCATTCTTCGAAGGGTGGGAGTGTCGGGGATTCTGCTGATCATCCTCGGAACCACGAGCCTTTTTGCGGAATTTCTGGCGCCCTACCGCTATGACTCCGTGCGATTCGACCTCCCCTACGCCCCCGCGGTCTGGCCGAAAATGGGGCCGGGAGGTCTGGTCGTTCCTATCCTCGCCCTCAGGGATCCGGTGAGGCGCCGGTATGGGACCTCCGGACGGACGGTTCCCCTCCGATTTTTCTGCCGGGGAGAGGCCTACACGATGTGGGGATTCCTCCACTCCTCCCGTCATCTCCTCTGTGCCCGCTCGCCCGGCCGCCTCTACCTGATGGGAGGAGACCTCTTCGGGCGGGATCTTTTTTCCCGGCTTCTCTACGGCATGCGCTTTTCTTTCCTGCTGTCCCTTTTGGGTGTGGCCATCTCCTTCTCGATCGGAACTGTCGTGGGGCTGGTCGCGGGATATGCCGGAGGATGGACGGACCGCATCCTGATGCGCCTCTCCGAGATCGTCATGGCCGTGCCGGCCCTTTACCTTCTGATGGGGCTCCGGTCCATCGTTCCCTACGGACTGTCGAGCGAGGCGGTCACCCTGATCATCACAGGGTCTCTGAGCCTGATCGGGTGGGCCTCCCTCTCGCGCGTGGTGCGGGGGCTCGTCCTCTCCCTGTCCGGCCGGGACTTTGTCCTCGCGGCCGTGGCGGCGGGAGCTTCCCCCGCCCGAATCATCTTCCGCCATCTTCTCCCCAACATGCGCTACTATCTTCTGGTCAGCGTCACGCTCTCGATCCCGGCCTTCATCGTGGGCGAGGCCGGTCTCTCCTTTCTCGGGCTGGGATTGTCCGAGCCTCATCCCAGCCTGGGAAACATCCTCTCGGAGAGCCAGTCCCTCGAGACGATGAACAGCGCCCCGTGGCTTCTGGCTTCGGGGGGGCTCATCGTCCTTCTGGTCGTCCTCTTCAATCGCCTGGGGGATGTCCTCCGGGAGGCCTCCGGAGAGGGAGAGGCAAACAGAAAAGGACACACGTGAAGGAGGGACCTCAGGTGCGGCTGGAAGACTACGAACTGATTCTCTGGGATCTGGACGGGACGCTGGTGGATTCCCGCCTGGATCTGGTGGAGGCCACAAATGTGGCCATGAGGGCCCTGGGATACCCCCTCGTCCCGTTCGACCGGTTTTCACGGATGGTCGGAAAGGGTGTGCGGCACCTCGTGACCGAAGCTCTTCCGAAGGAGGCCTCTGCAGAGACGGTGGAAAGGGCGATCGATCTTTTCCTGGAATGGTACCGGAAACATCTTGCCGACAACACCCGGTTCTATGACGGGATGGCGGAGGGGATCGCCCGTCTTAGCGTCCCTTCCGCCGTGGTCTCCAACAAGCGCGAAGGACTCTGCCGGTCCCTTCTCGAACGGCTGGGGGCCGACCGCCTCTTTGCCGAGATCGTGGGAGGGGACACCTGTTCCGAAAGAAAGCCCCACCCCATGCCGATCCTGCACGTGGTGGAAGGTCGCGGCGTCGATCCCGGGCGGGTCCTCATGGTCGGAGACAGCGCCGTGGACATCGAGGCGGGGCTCCGGGCAGGTGTCAGAACCTGCGGAGTTCTCTGGGGCTTCGGGGATCCCGCGGGCAACCCGTCGTTCAGGCCGGATTTTTTGGTTGCGGGACCGGAAGAGTTGTTCCCGGGGGAGGGTTGACCGTCCCCGAAAGAAGAGAGAGAGTGGCGGCCAGAAGTCCCAGGAGGAGGGAGAGATTGAGGAGAAAGGTGATTCGATGGGCCAGGGCGAAGGCCTCGGACCGGGCCATGTCCGCCGGCATCTGGTCGTGCAGGCGTTTCAGCTCCAGGGCGTGTGGTCCCAGGTAGAGAGCCAGGGCTCCCGAAAGGACCAGGCCGCCCGTCCATCCCCAAAGAAGGATCTTTGTTTTCCGGCTGGAAATCCGGGAGAG
Source organism: Nitrospirota bacterium (assembly GCA_023481175.1). GTDB lineage: Bacteria > Nitrospirota > Leptospirillia > Leptospirillales > Leptospirillaceae > UBA4572. The sequence goes on along the minus strand of JAMCWM010000027.1, from coordinate 823 downwards.
GAGCAGGAGAAGAGAGACTTCGATGATCGCTCCCGTGAAGAGCAGGTGAAAGTATCCGGGAAAAAGAACCGACACGGCCTCCCCCGCCTTCCGGACTCCCAGGTGCGCGAAAAGGGAGGGGGCGACAAAGAGGGTCATGAGAAGCGCCCCTCCCGTCAGAAAGACCAGCAGATATCCATAGACAAGCCAAAGAATGCGGGGAATCATCAAGCGTCCTCACGTCAGAAGTTATCCGGCGCCTCCCCAGGGGAGATCTCATTTCCCCAAGAGTACACTCTCCGCCGGGGGGAAGCCAAGGGAGCCGCTCCCGACCCTCCGGTCTCTCCCGCGCGAGGATATCAAGCGCCCCGCCAGATCCGGCCACCCATGATCCATGCCGGCATTGGCCTGGCCATGGCTTCGACAACGAAGTACTCCTTGGAGAGCGTTCCCGACCGGGTATTTGTCTGGAAAACGCGATACGCTCTTCGGAAGGTAAAAGGGATGTTCAGGTTTTCCGAATCCCTCTTGACTTTTCGTCCTGTGATCCTTATTTGTGGGTTGCTGATCCGATGGGCCAACAGGACCAGACTCCAAGCCCGAATCGTGAATCTCTTTCCACTTTTGGCTCTTCAGCTGAATCCGTGGGTACCCGGTGGATCAGGTAAATTTGCAAGTGTATGGTAAAGAGCAATTTTCAGCGAATCTGTGGACCGAGACCCGAACGATTTTCTCATAGTCAGTTTCGCCTTGAGATTCAGGCCCTCCACGGCTCCGCTGGAAAGGGTGCCTTTGGCCTCGAACCAGTTCATGATCAGCGGTTTGTGGTTTTGGAGCATCTTGG
>JAMCWM010000013.1 GCA_023481175.1 Nitrospirota bacterium | reverse complement strand
TCGGGATTTTCTTCACAAGACCTCGACGGCGATCGGCGAAACCCAAGCGGTCGTCCATGTCGAGGACCTCCCGATCCGGAACATGTCCCGCTCCGCCCGGGGAACGGTCGAGTCCCCCGGGAAGAACGTCAGCCAGAAATCCGGGCTGAACCGCTCCATCCTCTCCCAGGGATGGGGAATCTTTCTGACCCTCCTGGGCGACAAGCTGTCCCGAAACGGAGGACGTCTGGTCCGGGTTCCTCCTCAGTACACGAGCCAGACCTGCTCCGTCTGCGGCCATGCCGCTCCGGAAAATCGGAAGACGCAGGAGGCGTTCGTCTGCGGGGTCTGCGGTCATGCGGAGAACGCCGATGTCAATGCCGCAAAGAATATTCTCAGGGCTGGGCAAGCCCGATGCGCCTGTTCGGAGGCGAAAACCTCCGAGTCGGCGGCCTGACCTTTCAGGTCCGCCGATCCATCCCCGTCAAAAGAAGGGGAGTTGGCAGGAAGGAATCCTCTTCCTTTCCGCTTTCGCGGCGAGCGAAGCGAGAGGGAGGGAGGGGAGAATGTCAATGAAAGACAGGACAGATAGCGGCGGACCGGCCTCAGGATCCCTTTGGTCCGAGGCGCCCGAGCCTCAGGCTGTTCCCGACGACGAAGACGCTCGAAAGGCCCATCGCCGCCCCCGCCAGCATCGGATTGAGGCCGATTCCGAAAAACGGCCGGAACACTCCGGCCGCAAAGGGAATCAGGAGGATATTGTACAGAAAGGCCCAGAGAAGATTCATCCGGATCGTCCGCATCGTGGCCCGGGAGATCTCGATCGCCAGGAGAACCTTTTCGAGCCCTTCTCCCGCCAGGGTGACATCGGCCGTTTCGATGGCCACATCCGTCCCCGAGCCCAGGGCGATCCCGACCGTCGCCGCCGCCAAGGCCGGCCCGTCGTTGATCCCGTCTCCCACGAAGGCGACCTTCCGGCCCTTGGCGACCAGTCCCGCCACCAGTCCGCCCTTCTCCTCGGGGGAGACCCGGGCATAGATCTCCGTGATCCCGACCTGGCGGCCCACGGCCCGGGCGACCGCCTCCCTGTCCCCTGTCACCATCGCCGCCCGGATCGACCGGCGATCGAGTGACGAGACGATCTCCCGGGCCTTCGGACGAACCGGGTCGGAGACACCGAACAGGCCCGCGGCCTTCCCGTCTATCGCGACATAGATGGGGGTGAGGGCCTCTTTTTCCCAAGTGTCGGTCTCCGGGGAAAATGCTTCTGGACTTACGCCCTGCTCTTCAAGAAAAGCCCGATTCCCCACCAGAAGCTCGTGGCCGGACACTCTTCCCGAGAGACCCCGGCCGACCATCGCCCGGACGCCTGCGGGAGAGGCCAGCTCCAGGCCCCTCTCCCTTGCCAGGGAGACCAGGGCCCGCCCCAGGGGATGGGAGGAGGAGGTTTCCAGGGAGGCGGCCAGGCGAAGGACGGGATCGAGGGCGGCCGGATCCTCCGGAGACCACCGGACCACCTGGGGACGCCCCCGGGTGAGCGTCCCGGTCTTGTCGAAAAGGACCGTATCGATCGCCGCCAGTGTCTCCAGCGCCTCTCCCTTTCGGAACAGGACCCCCAGGGTGGCCGCCCGGCCCGTCCCCACCATGACGGCGGCGGGGGTCGCCAGCCCCATGGCGCAGGGACAGGCCACCACCAGGACCGAGACCGCCGAGAGAAGGGCCAGTGACAGCGGGGAGGCCGAAGGAGCGAACAACAGCCAGAGGACGAAGGTGGCACCGGCAACTGCCAGGACGGCCGGAGTAAAAACCTCCACCACCCGGTCGGCCAGACGCTGGACGGGGAGGCGGGCTCCCTGGGCCCGCTGGACAGTGCGGATGATCCGGGCCAGCTGCGTTTCGGAGCCGACCGCCTCCGCCACGATCGTGAGCAGTCCGTCCGTGTCGACGGTTCCGCAGACCACCCGGTCCCCCGCTTTTCTGAGCTCGGGAACCGGCTCTCCGGTCATCATGGAAAGGTCGATGTGCGCCTCTCCGGCTTCGATGGTCCCGTCCACGGGAATCCGGTCCCCCGGCCGCACCCGAACCCGGTCCCCGGGCGCAAGCTCCCGGACGGGAACCTCCCGTTCCGACTCCCCCTCGATCCGGGTCACCGTCTCGGGCGCCAGAACCAGAAGAGCCTCCACCGCCCGGCCTGTCCGCCCCTTCGCCAGGGCCTCGAGGGTGCGTCCCAGAAGAATGAGGGTGATGACCACCGCTTCCGAGTCGAAGTAGACATGGCGGTCCGCCGGAGGAAACAGGGAGGGGGCAAAGGTGACCAGACTGCTGTAGAGGAAGGCCGCGCCGGTCCCGGTGATGACGAGGCTGTTCATGTCGGGGGCAAGGTGGCGGTAGGCGGAGAGCCCCGGCCGGAGAAAGCGGGCTCCTGGGCCGAAAAAGACGGCGGCCGAAAGAAGAAATTCGAGAAAATGGAGCGAAAAGGGCTCCGGACCCGGAAGAAGTCGGAGCAGGGCCTCCCGCGCGGGGGGAAGCATCGAAACCAGAAGGACAGGAAGGGAGAGGGCTCCGGAGAGCAAAAGGGCCCGCCGGAGGGCGCGGACCGGCTCGGCAGTCTCCTCCCTCCTTCCCCCCTCCCCTTCGAGGAGCACCCCGGGATGGCCCGCCCGGGCCAGAAGGGAGGAAATCGCGCCGGTGGTGAGATCCCCGGCGAGCCACGAGACCTTGATGCGGCTTTGGGCCGGAAGGACCAGGACCGAAAGAATGGCCGGATGGGCCTCGAGCGTCTTCGTGATCCTGTCGCCAGCGGCCCGGTCGGAGAGCGTCTCCACGTAGAAATCGGCCTGCTCCGCGACCGGCGTATATCCGGCCCCCCAGACGGCATCGAGAAGGGTCGAGGGCGAACTCCGGGAGGGATCGAAGGAGACGGAGGCGCGGTTCGTGGCAAGGTTGACGGCGACCTTGTCCACCCCCGGGACCTTCGAGAGGGCCTTTTCGACCCGGCGGGTACAGGCGGCGCAGGTCATCCCCAGGACCGGGAACCGGACCTCGCAGAGATCCTCCGGTTCGGGAGACGTCTTGTTTAACTCTTCGGCGGGGATCCTGGAAGGGCTCGGAGTGTCCATGAAATTATTGTCTCCCAGCCATTCCGATCGGGCAAGATCTGCCCCGATCCGGGAGGACTTCAGCCCCGGACGAGCCGACAGTAAAAGCGTTTTCCGACCCGGAGGATCTGTCCTTCGGGAACGGTTTCGGCAAAGGGGTCGGTCACGGTCGTTCCGTCGAGATCCACGGCCTTCTGGAGGATCAGCTGCTTGGCCTGGCTCTCCGAGCGGGCCGCGCCGGCGCGGACCATGAGGGTCGACAGACGGACCGGTCCGGGAGCCGGAACGCAAATCTCCGGAATCTCCTCCGGGATCTCCCGGCGGGAAAACTGCCGGACGAACCGCTCCTGGGCCGTCCGGGCCAGGTCGCTTCCATGGAACCGCTCGGTGATGGAAAAAGCGATCCTCGCCTTGGCATCCCGCGGATGGGAGGCCGCAATCTCCTCCTCCGGAATGGCGGTCAGAAGAAGGGCGTAGGAGGCCATGGCCGAGTCGGGAATGGACATGAGCTTGCCGTACATGTCGAAGGGCTCGTCCAGGATCCCCACGGCATTTTTCAGGCTCTTGCTCATCTTTTTCTCTCCGTCGAGGCCCACCAGAAGAGGAAGGGAGAACACCACCTGGGGCTCTTGGCCATAGGAGCGCTGCAGGTCCCGGCCCACGAGGAGATTGAAGAGCTGGTCGGTCCCTCCCAGCTCGACATCGGCCTTCAAGGCGACCGAATCGTATCCCTGGATCAGGGGGTAGAGAAGTTCGTGGAGGTGGATCGGGAGGGACTGGTCCATTCGTTTTCGGAAGTCGTCCCGGTCGAGAAAATGGGCCACCGTCTGCCGGGCGGCCAGCCTGACGAGTCCCTCGGCGCCCAGGGCCTTCATCCAGTGGCTGTTGAAGACGACCTCCGTCCGTTCCGGATCGAGAATCCGGAAGACCTGCTCCCGGTAGGTGGCGGCATTCGCGGCAATCTCCGCATCGGTCAGAGGTTTCCTGATCTCGGAGCGGCCGGTGGGATCCCCGATCATTCCCGTGAAATCCCCGATCAGGAAAAGAACCTGGTGGCCAAGATCCTGGAACTCCCTGAGCTTCATGAGAAGGACGGCATGGCCCAGGTGGAGATCGGGGGCTGTCGGATCGAACCCCGCCTTGATCCTCAAGGGGACTCCCGACGCCTTCGAGTGCTCGAGCTTCCGGAGAAGGTCCTCCACAGAGACGAGATCGACGACACCGCGGGAGAGACGGTCGAGAGACTCCCTGGGGGAGAGGTTCATGAATCGGGCCTTTGTCCTTTCAGCGGTCAGCGTTGTCCCCTGGCACGAGCAGCCGGCTTCAGGCCCCCCGGGAGGGCCTGAGCGAGGGAAGGGCCAGGGAGAGATCGGCCCAGAAATCTTCCGGAATGACGGGAAGGAGGGCCGGGTCCACCATTTCGGCAAGATGTCCTGCCACCGAGAGCAGCGGGGTCACCTCCCGGAGGGAGGGGGAGTGACCGGAAGCAAAGGCCAGCATCGGTCCTTCCTCCGCCATCTCCAGGGACCCCGGACGAAGGAAGGGGAACAGGGACTCCCGGTTCCAGCGGTCGACCCACTCCCTCATCTCCTCTTCCGGGTTCCCCCGGGTCCCCGGGACCACGAGGCGGGCCCGCATCCCCGATCCGGTCTGACCCGCGTCCCGAAGGAGCAGGGAAACCCGTCCGGGGGAGTCCCGAAGAAGGAGACAGGAGGGCCACAGGGGGGAAAGCCGTTCCGGGTCGACGTCGCAACAGGCGGTCGTCAGGGGAAAATCTGGCGTCCCCGTCAGGGCGAGCACCCGGTCAAAGGAGCGATCCTCGCCCGAAAGCACGAAGCCCCGGCCCCTTTTGGCCTTTTTCAGAAGGACGGGCTCGCTCGTCGAAAGATGGGTCTCGACCCCCGGAAGTTCCGGAGAGACGCCGATTCCGGTGAGAACGACTCCCCGGGATTCGGTCAGTTGGGTCAGGAGGCGCAGCGATTCTGCCGAATCCGGAGTCCGGGAGCCAAAGCCCGCAAAGGGAAGAATGTCCTCGAGAAGAGGGCTCCAGGGGGGAAGAACCTTCGGGACCTGCTTCCGGAGGGCCCGGGAGAGAGACTCCTTTTGTCTTTCCGGCTCCAGAAACCAGTTCACGATCCGCTCTCCCAGGGGGGCCCGGACCGACGTCTTGCGGTAACTGAGCAGGATCCGGCCATCGAGCTCCGGAGAAAAGGCGGTTTGCAGAATCTCCCGCCCCGGGAAGAAGCGTTCCATCTCCTCGGGCGAAACGGGGCCGGAGAGACGGCATCCCACCCTTCTGTGGGGAGAACCGAGATAGAGAAGCAGGGAAAGGGAGGGATCGGACGAGGCTTCCCCCATCCCGAACGGAAAGGAGCTCTCCGCTTCCACGAGGGCGGAGATTCCCTCCCTTCCCCCCAGATAGAGCGATGGTCCCGAGAATCCGGAACGGACGGCCAGAGTGGGAACGTACCCCCGGACAACGGCGAGGCGGGCGGCAAGATACGCCGCCGGACCCCGCCCGACGATCAGGACCGTGGGGGAGGCCATGTCTTATCCGATGAGCTCGACGGTGGAAAAGAAATACGGGATTTCAAAGGCGGCCGTCTCTCCCGAATCCGACCCGTGAACGGCGTTATATTCGATCGATTCCCCGTAAAGGGCGCGGAGAGTCTCCTTTTCGGCCTTGGCCGGATCGGTTGCGCCCATAAGCGTCCGATGGTCCAGGATGGCGTTGTCCTTCTCGAGGACGACAAGAATGACCGGACCGCTGACCATGAAGCTGACAAGGCTCGAAAAAAAGGGCCGTTCCCGGTGGACCGCATAGAAGCCTTCGGCCTCGGCCTTCGAAAGGGCGCGCATCTTGATGGCGCGGATCCGGAACCCTTCTTTTTCGTACCGGGCGAGGATCGCCCCCGAGAACTTCTTGCGGACGGCGTCCGGTTTGATGATGGCCAGCGTCTTTTCTGTCATTTGCAAAACTCCTTCATCTAAAGGCGGCATTTCGGGCCCTCCGTCTCAAGGGCCGGGTGCCGAGGCGTGAGTCCTTCTTGAAAAACACAGAATTCCTTATGCAAAACGCTTTATTATAGCAGATGGGCCCTTCTGCTTCAATTTGATTTTTGTCTCGCACGGAAATGACCCGGAGAGGATGTCCCGCTTCTTCGATGGCCGGGACCCGGACCGGTCTTTGACTGTAATACTGCCCATGAATCCTACCCTTGCTTTTTCTTTTTGCCCTGAACGGAACCGCTGAAAGCTCCCCTTTTTACGGATCGCCATGAAAGAACTCTCCCGAAAACATCCGAATTATTCCTCGAGGAGATTTTACCAGAGGAAGTCGCCCCTCCGACAGCAGAGCGACAGAAGGATCCCGGATCCCTGGTGCCCTCCCGCATTTTTGGAACGATCGGGAACCGGGAATGGGCCCGGACGGAGTTCTATCTCTCGGGCAAACCTCCGATGGTCGAGTCCGTCCGAGGCGTATTCCTTTTTGCCGGAATCTGGATGGAGAAAAATCACAGGTTATTCCTGAAGGCCCCTCATGATTCGCCGGTCCCGATTCTCATTCCGTCCTCTCCCGTTCCCCCCATGGACGGGAGCCTCTTTTGGGGCTATCGTGAATTTTGAGGGGAATTTTTCCCGAATGACCCGGGCTCCCGGATGGAGCCTTCTTTCTGATGACGACCGGAAGGATTTTTCGTGGACCAAGACCGCTTGTTTTTCAGGAAATCTCTCAGGGCTCTCCTGGAGGGGGAAAGGGTCGGCTTCATCTCGCCGACCGGCTTCCTCGCGATGCATCTTTTTCAAGGGACCGCCTGGATCCTGCTGATTCTTTTCGCGCTCCGCAAGGGAGCGGTCGGCTCCCCCCTCTTCTTTGCCATGGTCCATGCCTTCGGACTGGGATTTTTGACCCTGGCGGCCCTCTCCGTCCTTGTCCATGTCCTCCCCGCGGCGGCGGGCCTTCCGGTAGGGAAAAGTCTCCGGGACCGCGGACCGATCGGAGGGGCCATCCTCGGGGCTCTTCTCTTTGTGGGGGGATGGATCATTCCCGATCTCAGGGTCGCCCTGGCCGGAGGGGTGGTCGTCCTTCTCTCGGGAGGATATTTTCTGGCCCGAGTCCTCCGGGAGATCGCGGCCGGAGGGGGGCGAACCCGACCACGGGGCCTCGGGCTCGACCTCATGACGGCAATGGCCCTTGCCTTTTTCGTGGCTGGAACACTGCTTGGGATTTTGATGCTGGCCACCCTCCTCCACCCCGCCTTCGGACTCTCTCTCACCCTGGCCCCTCCCGCCCATGCCCTCATGATGATCGGGGGATGGCTCGCCCTCCTCGTCATGTCCGTTTTTCTCCGGACCTCGGGACCGCTTCTTGGACGCTCCGTCATGTCGGAGCATTCAGTGAAGGGGTGGATTCTGGTCCTCTGCGGAATCCTTCTGGCCCTCCCGGGTATGCTGATGCCCCTTCCGCTCCTGATTCCCCCGGCCTATGCGCTTGGAGTGGCCGGTCTCTTCCTCTATGGGAGTCCGGCAGGAACGGCCATTCTCAAGTCCCATCCAATAAACCCGTATCCGCTCTGGTTTCTTCGATCCTCTCTTGCGTGGCTCATTGCCGGCGGATTCCTTCTCTTTGCCTTCCTGGGCCCCCTTCCTCTTCCCCTGGCAGGGATTCTCATGATCTTCCTCGTCGGGGGAGTGGGGCAGTTTTTCCTGGCCCACCTTTATCATCTTGGTCCCCGGCTCCTCTCCATCCTCCGGAACGGGGCGGGAGACCTGACACCTCCCGCCGCCCTTCTCGACAAAAGGAGATCCGTGTCGACCTACCTCCTCTATCAGGCAGGCATCGCCCTGGTGATTCTCTCCTTTCTTCTGGGAGGAAGATTTTTCGAAGGGCTGCGTTTGGCGGGGGCCTTTCTCGGGTTTCTTGCCTGGGTCTCCCTGTCGATGGAGATCCGGTCGGCCTGGATAAAAACGGGGCATCTTCCGAAAACAGAAAACCGGATCCTTTTCCCCGTGACGAGAAAAAAGTCCTGACGGACCCGTCCTTTCCCGGTCCGGGGCGGAGTCGACCTGGCCTTTGGCGAGGGACGACTCATGGGCGACCGGAGCCCTCCCTGCGAAACCGGAGGACGTCGACCGCCTCCTTCATCCCCCCGAGAATTTTGACCGTATCCCTGGCACGCAGACTGTGGAATTCGCGGGAACAGGCGCTCATCTCGATGGCCCGGTCGGGATCCTGGAGGGCCTGCCGGAGGGTCCGGGAATCGGTCCCCGAGAGCCAGACCTTCCCGGATCGTGCTTCCAGACGGGAAGGAGATCGGCCGAGCCGACAAGCCTGGCCGCTTTTCTCCGGCCTCAGGTCGCTTCATCTCGAGGTCGGGCGCCCGTGTGGACACGAACCGGAAGGCCCCGGACGAATTGTGGCATCGTCCGTTCCTGTTCTGTCGTCGCTCGAAGGGCGAACCAAAAGGCTCGAAGGTGTGCTCTGGAATCCATTCTGCCAATGCCGCGTTGCGGTTTGGCCTTATATCCATAGACCGTTCAGCCGAAGTTTACGGCGCGACGGATAAACGGATCGACCAGGAAAACAACCAATGGGGTCGGAATCTTCGCGCATCCTCCCTGCCCTGCCGGACTCCGGATCAGATGTTCTCTCCCCGGAAATTCGTCAAAACTGTCCGGAAACCCCTGATTTCATACAAAAAAATCAATGTTTCTACACTGTTTAAGGTGCGCGACATTCGGTACAATAACCGTTATCCGGTGATTCATCGAATCCCCTTTCACCGTCAGATTCCCTGAAAATTTCGGAACAGAATGCGAAGAGGCAGAGGGCCGAAACACTTCACGCGACAATCTCTGGCATCCTCCCCTCGGTGAACGAGGGGAATTCCTTCCTGCCGCCTTCAAGAGAGCCCGATCGGGGTTCGTGAGGGTCGGTCCCGGGGGGAAAGAGGCCATGGACAGGAATCCGCACTCGTCGCTCCCCCACCAGAAGGTGAGACGCCGGGACTTGTCCCCGCAAGACATCAAACTTTCCTGTCCAAAGCCGAGCCGATCCAGAAAATTTCGAAGTCTGTCACTCATCCTGAATCACTCAGATTCTTAGACAGGAAGGTTTCGATGAATCATACTACTGAACAACCCATTTTCGTTAAGACGCTGACCAATCTTCTTGGGCGCTCTCGATACCTTGTTTTCGTTGCGGTCCTTGCCGTCATGATGACAGCTTTTTCCTTGTTCCTGATCGGGACCGTCCAGGCAATGGAAGCCTTGTATGCCGCCTGGGCACGCGTGTTGACGGGAAAGTTCTCTTCCCACGGTATTTCGATGAGCTTGAACCTGAATGTTGTTAGCACGATGCTCGAAGCCGTCGTCTTTTATCTGGTCGGAGTCGGCCTTTACAGTCTTTTCATTTCTCCGTTAAACGTTGCCGTGGCCCTTGGCATAGAATCCCTGACAGATCTCGAAAGCAAAATCCTGAGCGTCATTGTGGTCATCATGGGAGCAACGTTTCTGCAACATTTTGTTCTTTGGACCAAGGCGGCTGAGACGCTTCAATTTGCTGCCTCGCTTGCCATGGTTGTGCTCTCTCTCATTGCCTTGCAATGGTTCGGCCACCGGGCGACAGAAATGCAGAAATCCTATAATCTGAAGACTCAGAGCAGAGCTCAGCATGAAATGTTCAATGAATCGACCGAGCAACATGAGGTAAAGACGGAGGAATTGGAATAGAAATAAAAAGAGTAACTATTCAGGGGGTGCCCCCCTTCAGATGATCAATTTGTAGGATAGGCGGGGCCCATTTCTGAGCCCAACCCTCCGAGAAACCGTGCATGAATCTTTCGAATTCACACGGCTTGAGCAGTTCAAAGGCGCATCAAACACTTACCCTTCCGGGCGCACCCGGTTTGCCGATGTTCCGGCAAACCTCATCGATACTGGCGTGAAGTCCTTCAACTCACTCTTTCTTTCGAGGGAGTCCCGAGGGGCGTCAGCCATTGCTGGCCATCACTAGCCTGAATTTCCACGGACCAAAATTCCCCTAACGTTCCCCCCACCCCCGTATATTTCTACTCCTACCTTTCTCGATTCACAATTCCTCTGGAACCGAACTTCTTGCACTCGCGCATGGGGTGCA
>JAMCWM010000014.1 GCA_023481175.1 Nitrospirota bacterium | reverse complement strand
ATCCGGCCCTGGCTCTGGGAACGTCGTACTGGAGACGGGCCTTTTTCTCCCGGGAAAGGCGGGATTTCCTGTTGTTGTGCCGGTAGTAGGAGAGGATCTCGAGGGCGTCGGCCCCGCTGAACTCCAGGCGGGGAAGGACATCGACGGTCAGGCGATGGATCTGGGGAAGGGTCAGGAAGACTTTTTTTTTGAGAACTTCAGGCGGATCTTCTGCAGGAAGGCGTGGGCGATGAAGACATGGAGCCTGTGGCGATGCCACCCCCGGAAGGAGCAGTGCTCGTAGTAAGGGCCTGTCCGATAATAAGTAAGTCAATTTTCAATAATTGATCCTTGAAACTCAATCGTTTCATGACAATCCGCGTATCAGTAATAGTCGGACGGACCCTAAGGGTGACAAAGTCAGGAAAATTTTGAGGGAATTATTTTACAATTTGCCCAATGGGTCCCTCTGGCATTGGTACTCGGGAGGGGAATCGAACCCCTATGGTGTCACCACCGGCGGATTTTGAGTCCGCTGCGTCTGCCTGTTCCGCCACCCGAGCGAAGGAAGGAGAATCTCCTGCCGATTATACGGAGATGCCGGTGTCATGACAAGGATTATGGATGAAGTTAAGGAATGGGGGAATCGCCTGCTTTTTCATCTTTAAGTCGAAGCAATAAGAATTCCCCTTCCGGGGAAAAGTTCAAGGATTATTTTACGACCAGGGGATAATCTTCCGGTCGAGCCTTCGACCACAGCATGACATACTGACTCACCAGAAGAAGATAGCGTCGGTGTTTTTTTCCTTTCGGAAACAGGGCCATTCCCCGGACTTCTCCGACAGCCGTGAGGATATGGCCGGGTCCCATGGAGATGGTCCGGTTCTCTTCCCGTCCGAAGACGACGAAGGCGCCTGCCGAGCGGCGCTTTTTCGTGCGGTGTTCCCCGATGACATGCATGGCGGGAGTAAAGAGGATGAATTCGTTTTTGGGGTCCAGAAAGATCTTGCCTGCCGGGGGATGGGGATAGGCGTCCCTGTCCAGGGGAAGATCCCGGATGAGAAAGTATCGACCCGTCGGAGCGTCGTAGCGCCTTAGAATCTGTCCTCCAAGGACGGCGACCCTCCCGATGGGAAGCGGTTTGTGGCTTACGATTTCAGAGAGAAGGTCTGGTTCCTGCCTGGTGATGAAGGCGGTTGGCTGAGGGGGAAGCTGATAGGCACAGGCGGACAGGGATGCGATGGAGAAAATGGTGAGGACGCGCAAGGAAAAAAACGATCGGAGCACGGGAACTCCTCCATGGTAAGATCCGAATAAGGATCGTTTGCGAAGGACCGACAAGATCATGGGATGAAAAGGATTGTATCATAGTCCCGAGATCAGGTTTGATCAAATTCAAGAGCCCCTCAGGAGCCTCTTTTGGGTGTCCGCATCGATAGGGCTAGGGCATTGAGGTCCTGCAAGGATTTGGTCATGCGTTTCCGCGCCTCTTCCATTCCCTCTTCGTCCAGGACCTCCGTAATATGGACAGGATCGCCGCAAACGAAGTAAGCTTTTGTAAAGGGGAGGGGAATGAGGAATCCGTCCCAGCTGTTGAGCTGGACATAGCGCTGGAAGGAGACGGCCAAGGGAATGATAGGCCGACCGCTTTTCTGGGCCAGGACAAGAAGCCCGTCCTTGATCTGGAAGGGAGGACCTTTTGGTCCATCCGGAGTCAGGACGAGATGGTGATGGGGATTTTTTGCAAGTCGAAGCAGTTCCTTGAGGGCCGAGATACCTCCTCGTGTGGAGGAGCCCCGGACGGTTCCGATCCCCCACCGGCGGAGAATGTGGGTCGTAAGTTCGCCGTCTTTCGAGAGAGAGACGAGGGTCGAAATCCTGAAAGGTTTTCCGAAGTAGAGGTAGGGCATCGCCAGAAGCTGGTTGTGCCAGAAGGAAATGAGCATTCCTTCGTCTCGGACATACCTTTGCCGGTAAGCAAGACAATGGGAGTAGGTCTTCCGGAGCGTTCCCAGGTAAATCCGGACAAGCCCATAGATTGCCAGCGAGACCAAGGATAGAAAAAATCCGTATGCTGTCTTCCGGTCTTTGGAACTTTCGATTCTTGAGGAATCCACTTTGATCCTGAGTCACAGGCCCCTGAAGGGGGCCCTGTTCGGTTCTGCGTTTCTTCCCGGAGACGAACTCGAGACCCTTGCCAAGGTGAGCGGGTCGAACATGGCCCTTTTCTATCGGAGCTACGAGGTGATTCTGTCCTCTCCTCCCCTCCGGATGATCTGGCCGGACGGGATACTCGGGTCGAATATTGCCAGATTCCGCGATTTTATGGAAGAGGCGGTGGCCCCGGCCGAGAAAATGCATCTGGGGGAATTCTGGAAGAGGGCCGACACCGAAAAGGAGATCGTTTCAGATGTTTTTCTCCTGCGGGCCGGGCGTCTCAAGGAGACCTCCCTGCTGGGGCTTGTCTTCCTGATCTTTTCCTGGGGACGTTTTCTTGTCATCGTTCCGGGGGAAAATCTGGGACGGGTCAGGGAAGTCCTTGCCGCACTCTCCCTGTCCCCCATGGGCGAGGTTCGATCCGCTCTGGAACGGTGGGTGGAGGATTCTGAGGCAGAATTCGTTCTGACCCAGTTGATGGAGCGTTTTCCCTCGGAGTTCGTCGGGCCTTCCGGATTTTTCCGGAAGGCCGGGGTTCCCGTTCCGGAAAACCAGACCCAGATATTCGATATTTCCTATGTCTACCGGAACAAGAGGTGGCAGCGGGATGTTGTCGAAGGGGAGCTTGTGGCCGGTTCGTCCGAGGGGGTCTTCGCCTGGAAGCGTCCAGGAGGCTACGGTAAGGACTCCTCCGGTCTTCCTCAGGTCTTCCGCGAACGTGGGGTGAAGGTCGGAAACGAGGTGCATATCCGCTTTTCCGTTTTTCTGGGAGGCGTCTTCCCGCTTGGTGACATTCCCGTTCCCATCCAGGCCCTGGCCAACGGAGGGCTTCTCCGGATGAACCGGTTCATCCGGGAGATCTCGATGGAACTTGTTCCCCGGGCCCAGTCCCTTACTTCAAATCATTTCCGCTTTTGCCGATTCTGGACAGAAAGCGGTTTTTCGCTCGGGGGGCTTGAGGAGATCGCCCGGATCCTCGATCCGTCAAACTGGAAGAATCTCATGGTGCTTCCCTTCTGGGAAACGGGACCGAACTCCCTTGCGGAGGTGAAGGCGGCCTGCCGCGTCTCCGATCCCTTCTTTGTCGATCCGGCGAAGAACATGGGACTTCTCCTTCTCCGGGACTGCAGCGAGTGGTACGCCCGCAATGTTGTTGTCCGACACTTCCGGGAACGGGTCAGTGCCCAGGTCGACTCTCCCGTATCGGTTGGGCGGTTTCTGATGGGAGAATAGGTGTGAACGGGAGACCGGCCCACAAACATAAGCGACGAGACCGGTCTCCGAAGAAAAGGAAGGGATTGTTGATATGGACCAGGAAAAAAGATCCGGAACGCCAAATCCTCCCGACGCCATGATCGACCTTCGGGGGGTCAAGTGCCCCTTCAACTTCGTCAAGACCAAGCTGAAGCTCGAGGCGATGGAATCGGGGGAAACCCTGTCGGTTATCCTCGATCCGGGGGAACCTATTGCCAATGTGCCCCGGTCGGTCCAGGAGGAAGGTCATGCCTTGTTGGGTGTGACCGAGCGGCCGGACGGTCTTTTCGAGATCCTCGTCAAAAAGGCCTGAACTCAATTGGCAAAGTTTTTTTCGGCGAGACGATAGGCGATCTTCCTGGGAAGATTGTAGGCCCTCGAAAGGAAGCGTGCCTTGTCCGCCCTGGAAACATCGAGATCTTTCAGAGCCTCAAGGACGGCGGAAGGGACTTCCATGGATTCTTGATCCGGAGAGGCTCCCTCCACGACCAGGACCATCTCCCCCAGAAGGGGGGCCGAGGCGAGAAGGGTCCGGACCTCGGGAAGCCGTCCCCTGTAAAAGCTTTCGTGGAGCTTCGTCATCTCCCGGGCAACCGTCACCCGGCGTTCCGGTCCCAGAACCTCTTCCATCGTCTCGAGAGTCCGGCCGATCCTCTTGGGTGTCTCGAAGAAGACAAGAACCTCCGTTCGTCGGGCCAGGTCCGCGAGAAGTCTTTCCATGTCTCCCTTTCCTCGGGGAAGAAAACCTCCGAAAAAAAAACGGTCCTCCAGAAGGCCGGAGGCGGAAAGGGCTGCCAGAATGGAGGAGGGGCCCGGAACGGGGTGGACGGGGAGTCCCCGGGCGATCGTTTCGGAGACGAGGGCCGAGCCGGGATCGGAAACGAGAGGCGTTCCCGCATCAGAGACGAGGGCGATCGATTCTCCCTTTTCCATCCGGTGAAGAAAAACAGGAATCTTTTCCTCCCGGTTGTGCTCGTGGTAGGAGACGCAGGGCGTCGGGATTCCGTAGTGGTCGAGAAGATGGCGCGTGACCCGGGTGTCCTCCGAGGCGACGAAGTGGACCTTCCCCAGTACATCGAGGGCCCGGACTGTGATATCTTTCAGATTTCCGATGGGGGTCGAAACAAGGTAAAGGGCTCCCGACGGATGGTCATACACTTGAGGAAAGCTCCCGGTTGTCGATAAGTCGCGTTTTTCCCAGAAAGACTGCGGCCAGAAGAAAGGCCTGGACGGGAATCTCGGGTCCGGAGACCGGGGAGAAGGTTTGGCGGTCGGCTATGGCGACATAGTCCACCCTGAACCCCGCTTCTTCAAGATTCCGGGCGAGTTCGGAGCGCAGGGCGAGACGCTCACCGGGGTTTCGTCCGGCCAGGTCGCTCCATCGTCGGGCCATATGGTCGAGAAGGGCCGGGAAAACGGAGGCTTGTTTCCGTTCTTCGGGAGAAAGATAGCGATTCCGCGAACTCAGGGCCAGTCCGTCAACGTCCCGGACGGTCGGATGTCCCAGAACTCTGACAGGGAGATCGAAGTCCCGGACCATGGTCTGGATCAGAAAGAGCTGTTGGCGGTCCTTCTCTCCGAAGACGGCACCCTCCGGGGAGAAAAGATGAAAGAGCTTGAGAACGATGGTGAGGACTCCATCGAAGTGGTCGGGTCGCGAGGCGCCGCAGAAAAGTCGTCCCACCGCACCGGAGGACACGGTCACCTGGCGCTTCGGCGGGACGATTTCCCTGGCGGAAGGCAGGAAGACGAGGTCGGTCCCCCGCCTTTCAAGAAAGGCCAGATCGGCTTCTTCCGTCCGTGGATAACGGTCGAGATCCTCTCCTGGACCAAACTGGAGGGGATTCACAAAGATCGATACGGCCACAAACCCGCCTTCCGACCGGGCCCGGTCGATCAGGGCGCCGTGGCCGTCATGAAGGGCTCCCATGGTCGGAACGAGCCAGATCCGGCCGGTCCGTGACGGGGGAAGCAGGGTCCTGAGTTCGGAAAAGGATCGTGCGACGCGCATGGATGGCATTGTATCACAGGAATAAAGAGGGAATCCTTGGCTAAAAAGGAACAGGAAACATACCGGTGCCCGTCCTGCGGCTATCGTTCGCCGAAATGGATGGGGTTCTGCCCGGCCTGCCATGAGGCTCCGGAGGGCCTCGTTCCCGAAGAAACCCCCGGCGGAAGGGTCGAACGATACGTCCGGGAGGCAGAGGACCGTTCCTCCGAGTCTTCCCGCTCTCTAGCCATTTCGGAGGTCTCCGTAGGAGAGACTCCCCGGACCTCCACCGGTCTCTCGGAATTCGACCGTGTCCTGGGGGGAGGCATTGTTCCAGGATCCTTCATCCTTCTTGGGGGAGATCCGGGAATCGGAAAATCGACTCTCGTCCTCCAGATGGTCTCCCACCTCGCGCGTGAAAAAACGGTTCTGATCGTGTGCGGCGAGGAGTCTCCGGAACAGATCCGGATGCGGTTCGATCGACTGGAGGTTCGGAAGAAAAATCCTGTCCGCCTGTTTCTTCTTCCGGAAACGGACCTCTCCCTTGTCCTTTCGGAGGCCGCAAGGCTCAAGCCCGATCTTCTCATCGTCGATTCGATCCAGACCGTCTTCCTCCCCGAATGGACCCAATCAGCCGGATCGGTGATCCAGCTTCGCGAGACGGCGGCGACCCTTCTCGAGTTTGCGAAGCGCTCCCGGGTGTCGACTCTGGTGATCGGTCATGTGACCAAGGACGGAACGATCGCCGGTCCGCGGGTGCTGGAACATCTGGTGGATACCGTGCTTTACCTCGAGGGGGAGCGGGGACAGCCTCTCCGGGTTCTCCGGACGGCCAAGAACCGTTTTGGCCCCACGCAGGAGGTGGGACTCTTCGAAATGGAAGAGACCGGCCTTGCCGAGGTCGTCAACCCTTCCGCCTTTTTTCTGGAGGGACGCGAAGCCGGACGGCCTGGATCGGTCGTGATCTGTGGCATGGAGGGATCGCGGCCCATCCTTGTCGAACTCCAGGCCCTGGCGGCCTCGACCTCGCTGCCGATGCCCCGGAGGGTGAGCCAGGGAGTGAGTGCAAACCGGCTTTCGCTCCTGACAGCCGTTCTGGTTCGCAAGATCGGGATCGATCTTTCAGGCATGGATCTCTACTTAAATGTCGTGGGAGGGGTGGATCTCGAAGAAACCGCCCTGGATCTGGGAATCGCCATGGCCATTGTGTCGAATGTCAGGGAGCGGGTGCTTCCTTCGGACTGGGTCGTGGTGGGGGAGGTGGGACTCGCGGGCGAAGTCCGGCGCATCCCGGGGCTCCATGACAGGATGGTCGAGGCGGCCAGGCTGGGCTTTGCCCACATGATCGGCCCCCCCCTTCCGACCGGGAAATCCCGGAATCCCCCACGGGGTCTCACGTACCACCCTGTGACCGATCTTCGCGCCGCCCTGGCCTTTCTGGAGAAACAAATCGGCAAAAAGGAGGTCCTTTCTTGATCCATCTTGCGGTGGAGACCTCGACCGAGGTGGTGGATATGTCCCTTCTTTCGGAGGACAAGGTGCTTGTCCGCCTGTCGGTCTTCCGACCCGGCGGCGCTTCCGAAATCCTCGTCCAGGGACTCGAGACCCTTCTTGCTATGGCCGGAGAAAAGAAGGAATCGATCGCCCTTGTCTCTTCCTCGGCCGGGCCCGGGACCTATACCTCCATCAGGGTCGGTCATCTGTTCTGCAAGGGGCTGGCCTTTGCGACAGGGTGTCCCCATCTCGTCGTCTCCCCCTTTCTCGTCCTGGCAGAGCAGGCTTGGGCTTCGGGCGGGAGGGGAGAGGAATTTCTGGTGGTCCTTCTCGATGCCCGCCGGAGGGAGGTGAATGCCTGTCTTTTCGATCCGTCCAAGCCCGCCGCTCCGGTTTCCGGGACGGGGGAGACCTTTTCCGGGCGGGCGGTCCCGCCGGAACGGGTTCTAGAAAACCTTCCGCCGGGGAAGGGGCGAATCGTCGGACCGGGGGTGGTGCATCTTGAAAAAATGGACCTCGGAAGGGAGCATCCCCTGCTGATTCACGATCTTCCCGGAGCCGGAACGATGGGACGTCTTGCCATCCGGAGCTGGCGAGCCCGAGAAGAGGGAGATGTCCCTGGCAGCACCCTTCTCTATGGCCGCGATTCGGTCATCGCCTGAGGATGGTCTCAGCCACGCTTGCGGCCTGGCCGATGGCGGGATAAGATAAGGCCGATTCCATGGAATGATCCGTCTTTCACAGTCCGACCCCGGGAGTTCGAAGAATGCAAGAACCCTTGTCGGAAAATCCGGTCCCTTCCCTTTCCGGTCTGCGTTCCGTGGACTTGACCACCGGACTCTGGCCGGAGGTGGTCGGAAAATTCATCGAGACGATGCCTCTGGAGGACCGCCAGGCCTTTGGAGCGGGACCATCCCTTGTCATGGAGCTTGCATCGGGGAGACTCGGACGCTTCGAGGGTCTTTACGATCCGGGGAGGGCCGCACTTCTCGGGATGGTGGGAGGGTGGGTGCTTGACTACGAGGCCGAAATCCATCTTTTGTACATTCGCTCCTGTGACAGGAGACGAGGTTTCGGCCGAAAGCTTCTCTCGTCCTTTCTCGAAAATCTCGACGCCTCCGGAGTCCGGTTCTCCTATCTCGAGGTGAGGGAGTCGAACAGGATCGCCCGATTTCTGTATTATTCTTTGGGATTCAAGTTGCAGGGTGTCCGAAAGAACTATTACCAGAACCCCACGGAAGACGGTCTCGTGATGGTCCGGGAGGTTCCGTCCGCAGACATCGAAACCCGATAAGGAGGAGTGACGATGGACGAACTGAAGAAGAAAAAGTACGAGCTCGACGCTCTCAAGTCCCGCCATGACAGTCTGGAAAGCCGCCTGTCCGACCTTGTGAAAAAAGGATACAGGAGCGAGGAAGAAACGCACGAAATGAACAGGATCAAATGGGAAAAACGTGACCTGAAGGAAAAAATCATCCACGGAGAGGCCCAGCTCAGCAAGATGGGGGAGAGTTCATAAGAGATGCTGGGGATCGGTCTGCCGGATCTTTTATTCATCCTGGTACTCCTCCTTGTCCTGGTCAAGCCATCGGAGTGGCCGACGGTGGCACGGCGGACGGCCCGGACCTTCGTCGCATTCCGCCGCGCCTTTACGCCAGTTCTTGAGGAGATGCGGGGAGTGAGGGATTCCCTGATGGCCGATGCCGCCTCCTCCAGACTCTCTTCTCCCGTTCCCGAAAACTGGTCTCCCAGGCCCCAGGCCTTTCAGAAGGGGGGAGAGCCAGCGAACGAGTTTCCCTCCTTTCCGGAATGACCGTGGAGGAAGAGGGGAGATTTCTCCCGTTCATGGAGCATGCCGTCGAGCTTCGGAGAAGGCTTCTGAGGAGCCTTGTGTGGGTGGGGGCGGGATTTGCCGCAAGCTTTCCCTTTTCCGAGAGGATGGTCGCCTTTCTGGGAAAACTGGCAGGAACGCCCCTGGTCTTCACCACGCCGACCGAGGCCTTCTGGATCACGATCAAAACCGCCTTTTACGGAGGTCTCCTCCTGTCCTTTCCCGGAGTCCTCTACGAAGCTTGGGCTTTTGTCTCTCCCGGACTCTACCGGGACGAACGCCGATCGATCCTCCTGTGGGTAGGGGGCGGCTCCCTGTTCTTTCTGCTGGGAGTGGCCTTTTCCTTTTTTGTCGCCCTTCCGACGGCCCTCTCCTTTCTGGTGCATTTCGGAGAGGGGGAGGGCCTGAGGGCCTTCATGTCCGTGGACCGGACAATTTCATTCGAATGGCGTTTTCTTCTTGTCTTCGGACTGATCTTCGAACTCCCTGTGATCATGGGATTTCTTTCCGACCGGGGTCTGGTCGCTCCCGACACTTTTCGCAGAAGCCGCCGATGGGCTGTCGTCGGCAATGCCGTCCTGGCGTCCATTCTCTCCCCGACACAGGATTTCCTCAATATGATGATCATGTTCGTTCCTCTTCTGATCCTCTACGAATCCGGTATCCTTGCCGCCTCCTGGGCCGCCTCCCGGAGGCAGAAGAGGCTTTCCGAAGGGGAGACGGCGGCTTCCTGAGCCGGAGCCGGTCCCTCGCGAATGAACTCCTGTCCGCGGATTCCCCTTCCTGGGCCGTAGTCCGAGAGGGGGGCAATCGGACCATTTTTTGCTTCTTGTCTCGAGCCACACTATAATATTTTCCATGCGACGTGCTGCAATCACGTGCCCGCAAAGCGGGCAACGAGGGCAGGAACTGTCCGAAGTCAAAGCCTCCTACGATCCCGATAAGGCGCAAAGGTCCAAAGGCCTTCGCGCAGCCTTGGCGAAAGAGGAATTTTCGGTCGCGAGACCGGACCCCCCCCATGACAGCGTCAGCATAGTGGCGGGAGAGTTTATTGAAACCTCCGTGTGAGATATTCTGTCCCGACAAGATTTTTTTGGAACAGGTCCCGTATTCCGGTTCCGGCGATCCACCCCTTTCAAGTTGGAATTTTTGAGTTTCAAGGAGATTGTCCCGTTGTCCCTTTGTGCCCCACCCCTGCGCGATCTGACCGAAATCGCCCGTGATCTGGGCATCCCTGCATCCCATTATCACCCTTACGGGCCCGGTCGGGGAAAAATCGATCCGCGCTTCCTTGGCCGCAGCGCCGGGGGAAAGGCCAAATACATTCTCGTTTCGGGGATGACGCCCACGCCCGCCGGGGAGGGAAAGACGACGACCTCCATCGGCCTTGCCATGGGTCTGGGAAAACTCGGCCTGCGATCGGTGGTTACCCTCAGACAGCCTTCCATGGGGCCAGTTTTTGGAATCAAGGGGGGCGGGGCGGGAGGAGGGCGATCGACCATCGAGCCTTCCACCGTCCTGAATCTTCATCTGACGGGGGACATCCATGCCGTGGCGGCAGCTCACAATCTTTTGGCCGCCGCGATCGACAACTCCCTTTACCACGGTAACCCCCTGGAGATCGATCCCCTGTCGGTGACCTGGAGCCGGGTCGTGGACATCAATGACCGGGCCCTCCGGCGGATTGTGCTGGGACTGGGAGGGCCCGGATTTGGAGTCCCGAGAGAGAGCCGCTTCGAGATCGCCGTATCGAGCGAAATCATGGCCATTCTTGCGCTGGCCCGCTCCTGGGAAGAGCTTTCCGCCCGTCTCTCGGCCATCACCTTCGGGCGAAGCCGGGACGGCCGCCTGCTTCGCGCTTCGGACCTCGGGGTGGACGGGGCCATGGCCGCCCTTCTCCGGGAGGCCCTCTGGCCGAATCTCATGCAGACCCAGGAGGGGACTCCCGCCATCATCCACGGCTCTCCTTTTGCCAACATCGCCCACGGAAACAGTTCGGTGCTGGGGGACCTGGTGGCCCTTGAAACCGCCGATGTCGTGGTGACGGAGGCGGGGTTCGGCTCCGACCTAGGGGGGGAAAAGTTTTTCGACATCAAGTGCCGGGTGTCGGGTCGCGGGCCGGACGTGGCCGTCCTGGTCGTGACCACTCGCGGGCTCCGGATGCATGGAGGGGTAGGGCAGGTCCGTTCGGGCCGCGCCCTTCCTCCGGAGCTTTTTGTGGCCAACCCCGGGGCCGTCCGTGCGGGAACCCCGAACATGGAGCGCCATGTGGCCATTCTGAAAGGGTTCGGTGTTCCCGTCGTGGTGGCCATCAACAGCCTGGACGGGGACAGCCCCGAAGAACACAGGGTGATTGCCGAAGCCGCCAAAAGGGCCGGGGCGTCGGATGCCGTCGTCTCGACCCATTTCGCTGAGGGCGGAAAGGGTGCGGAGACCCTTGCAAAAGCCGTTCTTGATGCTGCGGAAAGGGAGCCGGCTTCCTGGGAACCCCTGTACGAGCTCTCGGATTCAGCCGAGAAGAAGGTCGAGAGGGTGGCAACGCGGATTTACGGGGCCGCTTCGGTCTCCTGGTCAGACAGCGCCCGTTCCGAGCTCGCCCGGATCTCCGGAACCCCCGCTGCAGAATTTCCCGTGTGCATCGCCAAGACATGGGCCTCGCTCTCTCATGACCCGGCAATGCTGGGAGCTCCTTCCGGATTCGTCTTTCCCGTACGGGAGGTCCGGATCCTGTCGGGAGCCGGATTTCTCCTGGCCATTGCCGGAGAGACCCAGACGATGCCGGGTCTTCCCCGGGACCCGGCCTTTTCCCGAGTCAGTCTATCTCCCGACGGAATGATCACGGGAATCGTGTGAAAAAGGAGACGTCGTTCACAATGCGATTGGGGCAAGGCATCCGTCCTTTTTCCGGAATGATGATGGCGCTGGCGGGGATCCTGTCCGCCGGAGCTCTTTCGGCTTTTTTCCCTG
Organism: Nitrospirota bacterium; assembly: GCA_023481175.1. Lineage (GTDB taxonomy): Bacteria > Nitrospirota > Leptospirillia > Leptospirillales > Leptospirillaceae > UBA4572. Next base: position 28,492 of record JAMCWM010000014.1, on the reverse strand, counting down.
CGGCCTCTCAATCGGCCGGGCTCTCCCCCCCCGGGACCGGGTCCTCCCCGGTGAAGGGGGCTTCCGGCCAGCAGGTCCTGGCCAGGGCCTCCGATGTCGTCCATATCCTCGAGACCTTTTTCCCTCCTGGCCAGGGACATATCGCGGAAACGGGGCCGGATCGCCAGGTGACTCTTGACCGGGGCCAGAATCAGGGCCTCTATCCGGGCGCCGTGGTCATGGTCTACCGCCCCGGTCCACCGTTTCGGGATTTCTACACGGGGCTTGTGATCGGACACCGGGAGGAAAGGGTCGGTTGGGTCGAGCTCCGGTCCGTCGCTCCCGACTCCTCCCGGGGGGTCTTTTCGGGAAAAGGGACGGTCAAAGCGGGTGACCTGTTCCGGATGCCGGAGTCCCTGGTCCGGGTGGCTCTCGTTCCGGCTTCCCGGTATGCGGATCTCGGCGTCATGAGCCATCTGACGCGAGCCCTTCAGAAATCCCGGCGTTTTTCGGTGGTCGATCCCTTCCGTGTCGACCTGGCCATCCGGAAAATGGGGAAGGGCCAGCTGTCGGATCCCTCCTTCCGGGCGCGACTCGCCAGAAATCTTCGAGCCCAGAGCCTGATCCTGATCGATACGACCCTGCTGGGTGACCATGTTCTCCTCAACCTGGAAATTGCGGGAGGGATTTCGGGCCAAAAGGCCTTTTCCCTCGAGACCGGCCTGACCGGAGTCCATCCCCTGTCGGGGGGAGGGGATCTTCTGGCCGGGGTCTCGCCCGACCTTCATGCCGCAAAGCTTCCTCCTCTTTCCGTTCCTTTCCGGACAGTCCAGCTTCCCTTCATTCCCTTCTTCCTGACCGAAGGACGCTATATTCCGGGAGAAGGGAGGATCACGGCCCTTTCCGACGGTCGCCGGATCATCGTGGGAACGATCGGGAAAAGTCGAGTCCGGACCCACTATCGGGAGTCCGATCCCCGGGTCGGAGCCAACCGCCACGTCTTCATCTCGTCCGGTCCCGTCATTCCTCCGGACAAGGAGCATCCGGGTCTGGACCAGATCGCCGTCACGAACATCGTGGGGGGGCAGCCGGATTCCTATGTGCTCGACTACGACGGCACCACCTTCCGTCGCGTGGCCAAGCATCTTCCCTGGTATATCCGGATTGTGAAGCTGTCCGATGGCAGCACCCGGCTGATCGGCCAGAAGATGGGAGTGAACAACGCCTTCCTGGGCCATATTCATTTTCTTCGCTGGAACCTCGACCACTTTGAAAAGGGAGACCGGGTTGAATGGCCCAAGGCCATTACCCTTCTCGGGACACTGCCGGTCCGCACGGGAGGTCAGAGCGACTTTCTGAAAATTGCCGACGACAATCACCTCGAATACTATGACAGCCGGGGAGACCTTCGATTCAAAAGTCCGATATTTCTCGGAGGATATTCAAACCATTTCGTCTTCGGACGACCCCACGCGCTGTTGCCGGTCCAGTCCCGAAGTGTCCGGGTCAAAGGACGGATCCTCGTCCTTGTTCCCCCGGGAGATCCAGGGAGACCTATTGCTGTCGTCTACAAGAATATTCCCATGTCCTCGGGATTCGGGAACTTCCAGGGTTTCCAGTATGGCCAGGTCTACTTCTACCGCTGGACAGGCGTCAACTGGACCCTCGTCGGTGAGTTGAGCCGGGTCAAGAACTTTATCCGGGATATCGCTATCATGGAAGATCCCGCGACCGGAATGCCGGCCCTTGTGGTGAGCACGGAGCCGGTCTTCAACTTCATGAATATCCAGAACCTGATCGTGAAAGAAGGGACTCTCCAGTATTTTCATCTTCCGAAAACGGTCAGCCGGTTCCTCCGGCCGGGTGGACATTCTCCCGTTCTCCTTAACCGTCCCTCCGGAGCCGGACGGTCAAAATGATCCCCCGGCAGGACACAATGGTCCACCGGACCCGGGAGACTCCCGAATGGCTTGTCCGTCCTCCGGTCCATCTGGCCATCATCATGGACGGGAACGGACGGTGGGCTCAGAGGCGCCATCTGCCCAGGGTCGCGGGACATCGCCAGGGGGCACAGGCGGTCCGGCGGACGGTGACGGCCTGCCGGGCCTGGGGCATCCGTTATTTGACCCTCTATGCATTCTCGTGGGAAAATTGGAAAAGATCCAACCTTGAGGTCGATGCCCTGATGCATCTCCTCGAAGACTACCTGGACCGCGAAGAGTCCCTCATGGTCGAGAAATCGATCCGGTTTAGGGCGATCGGGGACCGGACCCGCCTTCCCCGAAGCGTCTTCCGCCGCCTTGAACAGGTCGAGGCCAGTACCGGCCGGGGGATGGCCATGGATCTGACTCTGGCCCTGTCTTACTCGGGTCGGGAGGAGATTCTTTCGGCGGCCCGCCGAATGGCGTTGGATGCGATTGCCGGAAAGGTTGATCCGGCCGCCGTCAGCCAGGAGGACTTTGGACGCTATCTTGACTCCTGTGCCCTTCCCCCCCCCGATCTCCTGATCCGGACAAGCGGGGAATACAGGGTCAGCAATTTTCTCCTGTGGCAGATCGCCTATACGGAGCTCTATTTCACCGGCATCTACTGGCCGGATTTCGGGGAAGAGGATCTGAAACAGGCGCTTTTGGACTACCAGGAACGTCAGAGGCGCTTTGGAGCCGAGGGTGGAGGATCCGTCGCCACATCCGGCGGGACGGACCGCTGATGGAGCTTGTCCGGCGACTTGTCGTGGCGGCGGTCGCGATCCCTTTGATCGTGGCTCTGGTCTTGTGGGCGACCCCCTTCCTTTTTTTCCTTGTCCTGGGCGGTCTGGTGGTTTTGGCCCAATATGAGTTCTACCGGCTTTTCCCCAACCTTTCCTTTGACAGCGGGGTCTGGCTCGGATTGACGTCGGGGGCCGGGTTTCTTTATGTGATCTATCTCAAAGGCACCGGAGCGGTTCCTCCGGAGACCCTCGAGGTGGTGGCGGCTCTTCTTCTTCTGACCGTGATGGGGGGGACACTCCTTTCCGGAGGGGTGGCCCGCATGAGAGAGCTTCCGATCGTCTGGCTGGGAATCATGTACATCCCTTTCCTTCTGGGAACCCTTCTTCTGATCCGGGGGATTCCGGGAGGGGCCCGATGGATCCTGTATCTTCTGGCTCTGACGTGGATTGTCGATTCCGGGGGGTATTTTTTCGGAAAGATGTTCGGGCGCCACAAGATGGCCCCCGCCATTTCGCCCGGAAAGACCTGGGAGGGGGCCATCGGTGGAACCGTCGCCGGTGTTCTTTTCAGCGTCCTTGTGGTCTCCTGGCTTCCCGCTCCGCTGTCCCGGATGGCCATTTTCTGGATTGCCCTTCTTCTCTCCATGACCGGACAGCTGGGCGATCTGGTGGAGTCGGGGTTCAAGCGGCAGGCGGGTGTCAAGGATTCAGGCCATCTTCTTCCGGGGCACGGAGGAATGCTGGACAAGATGGACAGTCTGATCTTCAATGCACCTGTCCTGTATGGAGTCCTTATTTTCTACGAAGGATTGAGCTCTCCCGTCATCGTCTAGGATAGGACTGAAATGCCGAACGAAAAAAAGACAGGGGGCCGGGTCGGCCTTTCCATCCTCGGGTCGACGGGGTCGATCGGGCGATCGGCCCTGGACATTGTCCGGTCCCATCCGGGACGCTTCCGGATAAGGGGCCTGGCTTGCGGAAAAAACCTCGAGCAGGTGCTCCTGCAGGCTCGGGAGTTTCGTCCGGAACTCCTTTCGGTCGACGAAAGTCTCTTTTCCCGGGTCCGTGAGGAGCTTGGCGGGACGGGAGTCCGGATCGTGGCCGGAACGGAGGGTGCGTGTGCCGTAGCAGCCCTTCCGGAGGCCGACGTGCTCCTCTCCGCCATCGTGGGGGAAGCGGGCCTGGCTCCCACGTGGGAGGGGATCCGTCCCGGCCGTACGGTGGCCCTTGCGAACAAGGAAACCCTGGTCGTGGGGGGACAGACGGTCATCGATCGGATACGGGCCAAAGGCGCCCGCCTGGTCCCCGTCGACTCCGAGCACAGCGCCATCTACCAGGCCATGAGGGGCCATCCCTGGTCCGGGGTCCGGAAAATCATTCTGACGGCCTCCGGGGGGCCTTTTTTCGGGAAGACCCGCACCGACCTCGAGAATGTGTCCCGGGAGGAGGCCTTGAACCATCCGACCTGGAAAATGGGTCCCAAGATCACCATCGATTCGGCCACGCTCCTGAACAAGGGGCTGGAGCTGATCGAAGCCCGATGGCTTTTTGATCTTCCTGCCGACCGCATCGAGGTAGTGGTCCATCGCCAGAGCATCATTCATTCGATGGTCGAGTTCGAGGACGCGTCGGTCCTAGCTCAGATGGGGATCCCCGACATGAAGGGACCGATCGCCTATGCCATTTCCGGGGAGGAACGGCTTCCCGTCGGTGTTCCCTTTCTGGATCTGGCCCGGACCGGGACGCTGACCTTCTATGCTCCCGATCACGACACGTTTCCGGCGATCCGCCTTGCCTCCCGATCGATCGCCCGGGCCGGGCAGGGTCCCCTCTATCTGAACATGGCGAACGAGGTGGCCGTCCAGGCCTTTCTGGAGGGTCGGATTCCCTTTACCGGCATTTTTGAAATCTGGGAACGGGTGCTGTCGGAAGCTCCCGGGACCGTCCCGGACTCCCTGGAGGACATACGGAGGGCGGTCGCCCGTGCCACCTCTCTTGCAAAGGACGCCGTGTCGCGCTCCGAAATCCAGAGTCCGGCCCCCGTTCCTTCCTGATTTCTCCCCTTATGAAAGGCAGAGACGCTTGACAGCCATCGTTTCCTTTATCGTCGTGATCGGGGTCCTGATCCTGATCCATGAATTGGGCCACTTTCTCGTCGCCAAGAGATTCGGGGTCAAGATCGAAAAATTCTCGATCGGATTCGGGCCCAAGGTCCTTGCGAAAACGGTGGGAGAGACGGAGTACCGGCTTTCCTGGATCCCCCTTGGGGGATATGTGAAGATGCTGGGAGAGACCGACCCGGAGAAGGTCGCTCCCGAGGATCTTCCCCATTCCTTTTCCGCCCTTCCCGTCTCGAAGAGGATGATGATCGCCGCGGCTGGACCGGTGGCAAACTTCATCCTGGCGATCCTTCTCTTCGCTGCGGTCTTCTGGACCGGTCTTCCGGTCATGGAAGCCGTTGTGGGTCAGGTTCTTCCGGGATCGCCCGCCGCTGTGGCCGGTCTCGAGAAGGGGGACCGGATCCTTTCCGTCAACGGCCAGTCCATTACCCGATGGGATGATCTCCGGAGGATGATCGAGCGGAAGGGGGGACATGAGGTGCTGCTGTCCGTCCTCCGTGGCGAGAAGACCCTCTCCTTCCGGATCGTTCCGCGCATCGAGGCGGGAAAAAATCTTTTCGGCGAGGCCGAAAAGCAGGGAAAAATCGGAGTCGGCCCCTCCGGAACTTTCGTGACAGTCCGGTACGGCTTTTCCGAGGGGCTGGGGCTCGCCGTCCTCAAAAGCTGGCGGATCGCCTCCATCAACCTCATCTCCCTGGGCAAGATGGTCACCGGTGACATCTCTCCGAAAAATCTGGGCGGACCGATCCTCATCGCCCAGATGTCGGCAAAGGCGGCCAAGTCGGGGCTCTCGAACCTGCTCGTTTTCATGGGCTTTGTCAGTGTTACCCTGGGGGTCATGAACCTTCTCCCCATTCCCGTCCTGGACGGGGGGCATCTCCTCTTTCTGGCGGCCGAGGGCCTCCTGAGAAAACCGCCCTCCCTCAGGGTGCGGGAGCTGTCGATGCAGGTCGGCTTTGTCATTTTGCTGACGATCATGGTTTTTGCTTTCTATAACGATATCATGCGCGTATTCGGAACGGCGAGATAAGGAGTGTTTTCATGGAAATAAAGAGGAAAAAGACTCGAAGGATCATGGTCGGATCCGTCCCGATCGGAGACGGGGCGCCGGTCGCTGTCCAATCGATGACGACGACCGACACTCGTGACATCGAGGGAACTCTTCGGCAGATCGACGACCTGGCCAAGGTGGGTTGCGAGATCATTCGTCTGGCCGTCGTGGATCAGGAGGCGGCCGAAGCCGTTGGAAAAATCCGCAGACGCTCTCCCATCCCCGTGATCGCCGATATCCATTTCGACTACCATCTGGCGCTGACAGTGATCGAAGGAGGGGTGGATGGGGTACGCATCAATCCGGGAAACATCGGAAGCCAGACCAAAATACGGGCCATCGTGGACCGCATGAAGGACAAGGGCCTTCCCATCCGGATTGGCGTCAACGCCGGCTCGCTCGAGCGGGACCTTCTCGACTATTACGGCCATCCGACCCCCGAGGCCATGGTGGAATCGGCCATGCGACATGTGGCCCTTCTCGAGAAGGAAAACTTCGCCGATATCAAGATTTCGCTCAAGGCTTCCAACGTCCTGGACACCATTGATGCCTACCGCCTGGCCTCGGAGCGCTGCGATTATCCCATGCATATCGGCGTCAGCGAAGCGGGCCCCTTGTTGTCGGGAACAGTGAAGTCCTCGGTGGGGCTTGGCTTTCTCCTGGCGAACGGCATCGGGGACACCATCCGGGTGTCTCTGGCGGCCGACCCGGCGGAGGAGGTCAAGGTGGCCTGGGGGATCCTCAAGTCCCTGGGACTCCGAAAGCGGGGGGTCAATGTCATCGCCTGTCCGACTTGCGGACGCCTCGAAATCGATGTGGTGGGGCTGGCGGCCCGGGTCGAGGAACGGCTGGCCCATGTCCAGGAGACAATGGATGTCTCCATCCTCGGATGTGTCGTCAACGGAATCGGGGAAGGCAAGGAAGCGGATCTGGGAATCGCCGGGGGACAGGGAGTCGGCATCTTTTTCGAGAACGGGGAGGTGGTGAAGAAGATTCCCTCCGCCGATCTCGAGGAACTCCTGATCGCCCAGGTCGAGAAAAAGGTCGAGATGATGCGGGCCTCCGGTCTGACATCTCTCCGGACCCCGGACGGGCGTCGCGTCGATTTGCCCATGGCGCCGGAACGCGCCCTGTCGGCGGAGAATTCGTGAGAACAACCCGTCTTCCCTATGTGACCTTTCACGAGGAGCCGTCCGAGGCGGAGGTAGTGAGCCACCGTCTGTTGCTTCGGGGCGGCTATGTCAAGAAGGTGGCCGGAGGATTGTATGATTTCCTGCCGCTTGGCACCCGTGTTCTCCGGAGGATCGAGGCAATCGTCCGGGAGGAGATGGACCGCGCGGGGGCCTTCGAGGTCCTGATGCCGGCTCTCCAGCCAGCCGAGCTCTGGCAGTCGACCGACCGGTGGGAAAAATATGGAAAGGAGCTTTTCCGGATCCAGGACCGCCACGATCGCTCCTTTGCCCTGGGGCCCACCCACGAGGAGGTGGTGACCGACCTCGCCCGGGGGCTCCTCCGGAGCTACCGGCAACTGCCTGTGACCCTCTATCAGATCCAGACAAAGTTCCGGGACGAAATGCGTCCCCGCTTCGGTCTCATGCGCGGGCGGGAATTCGTGATGAAGGATGCCTACTCCTTCGCTCGCTCGGTGGAGGAGGGGACGACCTGCTACCGGGTGATGCAGGAGGCCTATTTCCGGATTTTCTCGAGACTGGGCCTCTCTGTCCGGATGGTGGAGGCGGATACGGGCATGATCGGCGGCTCCTCCTCCCACGAGTTCATGGTCCTGGCTCCTTCCGGAGAGGATACCGTGGTCTACTGCCCCTCCTGCTCCTGGGCGTCGAACGTCGAACTTGCGGGAGAGACGACCCGATGTCCCCACTGCCAGGCCCTGCTCGAACGGACGACGGCGATCGAGGTCGGACACGTATTTGATCTCGGCCAGCGCTACAGCCAGCCGATGGAGGCGGGATTTCTCGATCCGGATGGACGGGAGACACTTTTTCACATGGGGTGCTACGGGATCGGCGTGAGTCGCCTCCTGGCTGCGGCGATCGAGCAGTCCCACGACGAGAGAGGGATCATCTGGCCTTTGGCGATGGCGCCGTGGGCGGTCTGTGTCTTGCCCCTCGGGGGAAAGGATCAGGAGATGGCCGAAAGGGGCGAAAGGATTGCGTCCATCATCGAAGAACGGTTTCCGGCAGAGGTTCTGATTGATGACAGGGAGGCCCGCCCCGGCGTGAAATTTGCGGACGCCGATCTTTGCGGTTTTCCTCTTCAGGTGATCCTCGGGGAGCGAAATCTTCGGGAGGACCGGGTCGAGGTCAAGGTCCGGCAATCCGGCGAGCGGCATCTTCTCCCGGTGTCGGGTCTTCCGGAATGGATCGGGGATTTTCTTGGACGACCCGGGTCCATGGTTGACACAATGATCCTAGACCGATAGAATAGCCGTTTTGTGATGCTTAAATATCATATCGACAAAATACCCGATCTTCGGCTTACGGAACCCATGGTCCTCGGCCTGTCCCTTTCCGAGGAGATCGCCGGGGCTCCCGGCGTCTTTCTCGAAAGGGAGACGGAGGCCGAGTTTCGGGAGATGAGAGGGAGTATCACGGGAACCCTTGGTCGCGAGGGGACCGATGTGATGGTCGACGTGACCGTCAGTTACGAAACTCCGCTGACGTGCGTGCGCTGCCTCGAGTCCTTTCTCCGCAAGGGAGAGGTCGGCGAGCGGACCCTCTTCTTCCACGAGAAGAACGCGACGGCCGACCTGCTTGAGCGCTACGGACCTGACGGGTGGGTCGACCTGGGGCCTTGGGTCAGGGAGCTTGTCCTGACCGACCTGCCCTTTTACCCTCTCTGTGACGAGAACTGCAAAGGACTCTGTCCCGAATGCGGGGAAAACAGGAATACGGGCCGCTGCTCCTGCTCTCCGGAGGAATGAGCGGACCGGCGCCGGGTCTGACGGCGGGCCTGTCACTCTTCGACGGGGGATTCGTCGGGAATCCCCGGCAACAAACATACGAACCTTGAAGGAGTCCTTTCGTGGCACATCCAAAAACCAAGATCTCCCGTTCGAGACGGGACAAGCGTCGCACCCACAAGAAGCTGACCCTGGGAGCCATCGTCACCTGCCCGTCCTGCGGTGAGCCGAAGCAGCCGCACTATGCCTGCCTTTCCTGCGGGACCTACAACAAGCGTCCCGTCCTCCGCGTCAAGAACGGCTGAGGAAAAGACCGACTTCGCCAATGAAAATCGCCCTGGACGCGATGGGAGGGGATTTTGGCCCCGATCCGCTGGTTTCCGGCGCAGACCTGGCCTACAGGACCTTCGGAACGCATCCGGTTCTCGTGGGGGACCAAAAGATCCTTGAGGAAAGGATCCGGGCCCTCTCCCTCTCGGCTCCCTTCGAGATTGTCGACTCGAAGGACGTGATCGCCATGACTGAAAAGGCCTCCGACGTGAGACGACGCCGTGGCTCCACCGTCTGGATGGCGACCGAACTCGTCAAGCGGGGCGAGGTTGACGGTGCTGTGTCCGCGGGACATTCCGGGGCCTCGCTTGCCTCGGCCATGTGGGTCCTTGGACGGCTCGAGGGTGTGGAGCGCCCGGCGATCGGAACGATCCTTCCCTCCCTTTCCGGCCACTTCATCTTGGTGGACGGGGGCGCCAACGTCGATTGCAAGCCGTCCCACCTTGTCTCCTTTGCCCATATGGGGCGGATCCTGGCCCGCCATCTCTTTTCAAAAAAGGACCCCCGGGTTTTTGTCCTCTCGAACGGAGAAGAGGAGAGCAAGGGCAACGAACTGGTCCAGAAGACCATCGAAAGCCTTCGCGAAAGCCGCGTCTCCTGGTTTTCCGGTCCCGTCGAATCCCGGGATATCTTTTCCGGCGAGGCCGATGTCGTGGTGTGTGACGGCTTTGTCGGGAACGTGGTCCTGAAGGAAGCCGAAGGTCTCGCACAAACCATTCTCGGAATGATGCGAGAGGCCGCCGGAGAAAGCCTGAGGTCGCGTATCGGGGGACTGCTTCTCCGTCCCTCCCTCTCCCGGATGAAAAAGAGGCTCGACTATGCCGAATACGGAGGGGCTCCCTTGCTCGGCGTGAACGGACTTTTCGTGATCTCTCACGGCCGTTCCAACAGTCTTGCCATCTCGAATGCGATGGGCATGGCCGACAGGCTGGCCAAGTCGGGCCTGACCCGGACCATCGCGCAGGACATTGCCGGGATCGCGGTCGGGGAGTCCGCTTCTTGAGGGCACCTGTGGCCGTCATCACGGGAACGGGCTCCTATGCCCCCTCACGGGTCATGACGAACGACGAATTCGCGGCCTATCTCGACACCAGCGACATCTGGATCCGGGAGCGGACCGGAATCCGTGAACGGCGCATCGCCGCTCCGGAAGAGGCGACGAGCGATCTGGCCGTATCCGCAGCCGGGAAGGCTCTCGATGCCGCGGGCCTTTCGGCCTCGGAGATCGACGGGATCCTGCTCGCGACGGCGACCCCCGACCTTCTTTTTCCCTCCACTGCCTGTCTCGTCCAGGCCCGCCTCGGGGCCGACAACGCCTTTGCCTTCGATCTGAACGCCGTCTGTTCGGGCTTTGTCTATGCCATGAGCGTGGCCAAGAGCATGATCGAGTCGAAGGCCGCGAGGCGTCTTCTGGTGATAGGCTCCGAGGTCATGAGCCGGACCCTTGACTGGTCCGACCGCGGCACATGCATCCTCTTCGGAGACGGGGCCGGGGCGGTGGTCGTCGAGGCCTCGACGACGGCGGTGCGGGGTCTCGAGACCTTTCGCCTTCGGGCCGACGGCCGCTACTGGGAGATGATCCATGTTCCGGCAGGAGGAAGCCGGAGGTCCGGGACGGAAGTGGCCCCGTACATCCGGATGAAGGGGGGGGAGACCTTCAAGATGGCGGTCCGCTCACTCCAGGAGTCGGTGATGGAGGTCCTGTCGGCCTCCGGTATCTCTCCCGGGGAGATCGACCTTCTCGTTCCCCACCAGGCCAACATCCGGATCATCGACGCCCTTGCCTCGCGTCTCGGGCTTCCTTCGGACAAAGTGGTGGTCAATATCGAACACTACGGCAACACCTCCGCCGCCTCTGTTCCGGTGGCCCTCGACGAGGCGGTGCGGGCAGGAAGAGTGAAGGAAGGGAGCCGCATTCTCCTCACGGCCTTCGGGGCCGGAGTGACATGGGGATCGGGCCTCCTCACATGGGAAGCCGAGACACAGAAACGGAGTCGCGCGTGAAAACCGCCTTTCTTTTTCCCGGACAGGGATCCCAGTATCCCGGGATGCTCGACGGCTTCGACCGTCCGGAGGAAAAACGCCGGATTGCCGAGGCGGGAGAGATTCTGGGGGCCGATATTCTGGCCATTTCCCGCAATGAGCCGGCCGGATCCCTGGACCTGACCTTCTGGACCCAGCCGGCGATCCTCCTGGCCAGTGTCCTGGCCCTGGGACGGATCCGGGAGACCCTTGTCCCGGACGTGGTTCTGGGCCACAGTCTGGGGGAATATTCGGCCCTTGTCTCGGCCGGAGCCCTTTCCTTCGGCGATGCCATCCGTCTTGTCCACAAGCGGGGACGTTTCATGCAGGAGGCCGTCCCGGAAGGGGAAGGCCTGATGGCGGCCGTCCTGGGACCGGAACGGGACCGCGTCGAGAAGATTCTCGGGGAGGCCAGAACCGGTGAGGCCGGAGTGGTGTCGGTCGCCAACGACAACTGTCCGGGACAGTGCGTGATCGCCGGATCACGCCAGGCGGTGCTCCGGGCCATCGAGTTCCTGAAGGAGTCGGGGGTCCGAAAGGTCGTGCCCCTGTCGGTTTCCGTCCCCTCCCATACCGCCCTCATGCACAGCGCAGCCCTGGCGATGCAGGATCTCCTGGCCGGGGTCGCCATCGGCCCCCTCTCCGTCAAGATCGTTCCCAACGTCACCGCCCGTCCCATAGGTCCCGGCGAGGCCGCCCGGGAGATCCGGGAACTCCTTGTTCGCCAGATGGAGAGTCCCGTCGAGTGGAGACGGTCGGTTGCGGCCCTTCTCGGGGAAGGGGTGACCCGGTGCGTGGAGGTGGGGCCGGGATCGGTCCTCACGGGCCTGGGAAAGCGTATCGAGCGCGGTATGGAGTCCATGCCGGAGAAGGTTCTGTGGGAGACGACTGATCGCAAGGAGGAGGAAGCGTGAAGGAAAGGGAGGGAGTTCCGAAGCTTGCCGGGCAGGTCGCCCTGGTCACGGGAGCCAACCGCGGGATCGGCTGGGCCATCGGAGAGGCGCTTCTCGCAGCGGGGATCCGGGTCGCCTTTGGATGCCGCTCCGGAGCCGATGCCCTCAAGGAAAGAATTCGTGCTCTCCCCGGAGGAGAAGGAGGGGATCCGGTCGTTCTCGACATGAGCGATCCGGCTTCGATCGAGGGGGCCCTCGAGTCAGTGTTGCATCGCTGGGGTAGGGTTGATATTCTTGTGAACAATGCCGGGATTGTCCGTGACCGGCTCCTCGTGCGCATGGACGAGGCGGATTTCCGCGAGGTGATCGACGTCAATCTGATGGGTCCCTTCCGGATGGTAAAGGCGGTCCTTCGTCCCATGATGAAGCAGCGGTATGGACGGATCGTTTCCGTCTCGTCGGTCGTGGGATCGACCGGAAATGCCGGTCAGGCCAACTATGCGGCCTCCAAGGGAGGGCTCGAAGCCTTCACGAAATCGGTGGCCCTCGAGGTGGCCTCCCGGGGAATCACCGTCAATGTCGTGGCTCCCGGCTTCATCGAAACAGACATGACGGCAGGACTTCCTGAAAACGTGACAACCGGGGTTCTGGAACGGATACCTGTTCGCCGCTTCGGCCGGGGAGAGGAGATCGCCCATGCGGTGCGCTTCCTGGTCGATCCGGCGGCGGGATATATCACGGGGGCAGTCATCCCTGTGAATGGCGGTCTTTTCATGCCGTAAACGGCAAGGTCCGGCGGTTCTTTCCGGATCATAAAAATCCTTCAAGGAGGTTTGTTTTCATGGCGATCAATGATCGGGTCAAGAAAATCATTGCGGAACAGCTTGGAGTCGAGGAAGAGGAGGTTCATCCTGAATCCCATTTCGTGGAAGATCTTGGCGCCGATTCCCTGGACACCGTCGAGCTGGTGATGGCCCTGGAAGAGGAGTTCGGGATCGAAATCCCTGACGAGGATGCGGAAAAGATTTCGACCGTCCAGAACGCAGTCGACTATATCAGCGAGCGCGTCTGATGGGGATCCCTCCCCTCCAGGATCGGAGGGTTGTCGTCACGGGTGTGGGGATTGTCTCCCCCCTGGGCAATACCGCCCAGGCAACCTGGGATGCCGCCCGAGCGGGCCGGTCCGGGGTGGGAACGATCACGCGTTTTGACCCTTCCGGGCTTCCTGTCCGGATTGGCGGAGAGGTCAAGGGGTTCGATCCGGGACAGTGGATCGACAAAAAAGAAATCAAGAAGATGGACACCTTCATCCATTACGCCATGGCGGCGGCCCAGATGGCGGTCGAGGATGCCGCGCTTGAAATCAGCGACGCCACGCGGGAACGGATCGGGGTCTATGTCGGATCGGGAATCGGCGGAATCGGCGGGATCGAATACTACCATTCCCAGCTGGTGGAGGGAGGGCCGCGAAAGGTGTCTCCCTTCTTCATTCCGATGGTTCTCATCAACCTGGCTTCGGGGCAGATCGCGATCCGGTTGGGGCTCGAGGGCCCCAATTCCTGTGCGGTGACGGCCTGCGCCACCGGGGTCCACTGCATCGGGGATGCCTATCACATCGTCCGAAGGGGGGATGCGGATGTCATGCTGGCCGGAGGAGCCGAATCGGCCTTCACCCCTCTGACCGTGTCTGGCTTTGCTGCGGCCCGGGCCCTCTCCTCCCGGAACGACGATCCGGAGCATGCCTCCCGCCCCTTCGATCGTGACCGCGATGGGTTCGTGCTGGGCGAAGGGGCCGGCGTGGTCGTCCTCGAGTCTCTCGAACGGGCAAAGGCTCGCAAGGCTCTCATTTATGGGGAGATTCTGGGGTATGGGATGACGGGAGACGCCTACCACATCACCGCTCCCCCCGACGATGCCGGCGGAGCGGTCCGCTGCATGCGCATGGCCCTGTCGAATGCGGGGCTGTCCCCCTCTGAAGTAAACCACATCAATGCCCATGCCACCTCGACCTTTGCCGACAAGATCGAGACCAAGGCCCTCAAGACCGTTTTCGGGGATCAGGCGGCAAAGATTCCCGTGTCGGCGCTCAAGTCGATGATGGGTCATCTCCTTGGCGCGGCCGGAGGCGTTGAAACGGCCCTGGCCTTCATGTCACTCCGCCACGGGTTGATCCTGCCCACGATCAACCTCGAAAATCCAGACCCCGAGTGCGATCTCGATTACGTGTCCGAAGGTGCCAGAAAGCAGGATGTCAAGGTGATTCTCAAGAACTCCTTCGGCTTCGGCGGCACCAACGCTTCCCTCGTGATTTCCCGGCTTGATGGCTGAAAGGGCCGGTCGCCTTTTCCTGCTGAGGACAGACAATGTTTCCCCGGTCCCAATGGATGCACAATCTCCCGGTTCTTGAAGAGCGTCTCGGATACCGCTTCCGTTCCCTGGAACGGCTTGAGGAGGCGACCATCCACAAGTCCTACACCAACGAGTTCCGAAAGGGCGGGGTGCGTCGCGACAACGAGCGGCTGGAATTTCTGGGGGATACGGTCCTGGGTCTCGTGATCGCCGAATTTCTCATGAAGACCTATTCCGACGCCCCGGAGGGAGTCCTTTCAAAGCTCAAGGGTCGGATCGTCTCGGAGCCCACCCTGGCCCAGGTCGCCCGGAATCTCGGTCTGGGAAGCTTTCTTCTGATCGGCCGGGGGGAAGAGATCACCCAGGGACGGGAAAAGAACTCCATTCTCTCCGACGCCCTCGAGGCGGTCATCGCCGCGATCTACCAGGACGGAGGGCTCGAGGCTGCCAGAAATTTCGTCCTTCGGGAATTCCGGGAGGTGATCGAGGGGGCCTCCCGGACGGACAGCATCGCCGACCACAAGACCGAACTCCAGGAATACTGCCAGCGCGAGCTGGAAACCCTGCCGAAGTACAAGATCATCGGCCAGTCCGGACCCGATCACCAGAAGATCTTCGACGTGGCGGTCCTGATCCGGGAAAGCGTCTGGGGAGAAGGGCAGGGCCATTCGAAGAAGGAGGCGGAGCAGAAGGCGGCCGCGGCCGCTCTATCTCGCATCGCCCGGACGACCAAGGACGTCCACCCGTCTTCGGGAGGAACCTCCGCCTCCTGAGGTCCGCCAGAGGCATCGGGAGCACTGAGGGACCGGAGGGAGATCCAGCGCGCGGGAGACAAGGACGGAACAAAAAAGGCGCCAGACGGCGCCTTTTTTGTCGGGAAAATCAGGGGCCTTTCTACATCCAGCCGAAGGCCACCTGGAGCGAGACGATGTGGTCGGGGTTCAGGCCGGGGACAGGGCTTGCCTCCTCCGTGTAATAGGAGGCATTCACCTCGACGGCCCAGAGGTCGATGCCGACGCCGAAGGTGGGATATCCCTCGTAAAGACCCGCCGACACGGTCAGGATCTCCGGAAACTGGTACTGGACCCCGAAGCGGGTGTGGAGCCAGAGGGAATCCCCGGTGTAATAGAGATAGTTGGTGACGTCGACATAGTCGATGTCGGCCAGAAGCCGTCCGAACCCGATGTCCGGGTCGATGCCGACGCCGGCGTTGATGAGCTGGGGGAGAGAGCCGGCATTGCCGAAGTTTGCCGTTCCGACGTTGAGAATCGAGGCGCCCAGGGTCGGGTTGAGGGGAAGATCGAAGTGGTAGATGGCCCCGAGGTTGCCCACCAGCCCGAACCCGTAGGAGAGGTTATCGGAAAGGGTGCTGGACAGGGCGCTGGCCTGGGTTTTGGAGAGCGACGGGATATTTTCGAACATCTGGTAGAGGCCCATCAATGTGCCGCCGACCTGGAGATGGTGATTGAAGAAGCCGTAGGCGCCGCTGATCACGACCCCGGAGTCGGAAAGGGCCGCGAGCGAGCCCAGGTTGGTGGTGGTGGGAGAAGCGTTGGCGACTCCCAGCATCTGGTTGTTTGAGAGAAGGCCGATGGCGAAGTCATGGGTGGTGTAGTTCGAGTAGTCCCCCACCCGGGCATAGAGGCTCTGACCGGCGACGCTGCTGAAGGCGTTGATGTAGTTCTGATTGTTGTTACCGGCCCCGCTGACACCGTTGTAGAGGGTCGGGTAGAGGGAGGGGTAGGAGATGTCGGCCGAGATGTTCAATATCTGGAAGGAGGAGCTCTGGATGTTGTCGAGTCCGGCCGGATTGTAGAAGGGGGCGTTCGAATCGTCGGCCACGGCAGTGAAGGCGCCGCCCATCCCTTCGACGAGGACTCCCTGGTAGAGAAGGGGGAACTGCTGGAAGAGGGCCGTTCCGGCGACTCCCGAGGGGCCGGCTATCGCCTGCTTCGGGGCCTGGAGGAGGGCCAGGGCGCAAAGTCCCGCCAGGGCTCCGGCCTGAAGAAAGGTTTTGAGGGAATCAGGTCGTCGGATCATCGTCGGTCCTTGGATAAAGGGTGCGAAATCGTCCTGTTGTCTTTTCGGCGGGTGACGGCCCGGACTTGAGGGATCACAGCTGGCTCAGGTAGTAGGCCAGTCCGGAGGCGCTTAGCGTAAGGCTCGTCGGGGCGGTCCCGGACGGATTGGAGGAACAGGTTGAACCCCCATTTTGACTGCAGGCATTGAGGGCATTGAGGAACTGGTTGAAGGAGGTGTCGATGTTGGTCGACGATCCCAGGGAGGCCAGAAAGTAGGGAAGGACATTTAAAACGGTCGTGGTGGTCATCGTGATTGTAGGGGTGCTTCCTGAACACCCGGAGCAGGTGGCGCCCAGGATGGCGGCGATATTATTCAGGCGCGTAGGATCGCTTGTCAAGTCACTGTCAAGGCTTGAATAAGAGAGAGATGTACAGCTACCCAATCCTCCGCCATTTTTGGGGCACTGCTGCCATCCGCCGGTGGTGGAGTAGACGATCCCGGTCTCGTACTGGGCGACGGCCAGGAGATAGACCGCCGAGGCGAGCAGGATGGTCGAGGAGTCGGGGCAGTTGGTCGCGACGGTGCTGGAACCGGAGCAGGGGGTATTTGAAAGGACCTGGAGGGCGGTGGCCAGGTTGTCGAGATAGGTGGTGGAGCAGGAGTTCGCGGAAAGACAGGGAATGGCCTGGTCGACCCCCTGGATCACCTGGTTGGCGCTGGGGCTTCCTTGCACAAGACCGAGCACCTTCGAGAGGATCTGGGTGATGGTGGCCCCGCCCTGGTTCGCGCCTGTCACGGTCGAGACTCCCGTCACCGAGGCCCCGGCCGCGGTGTTGCCCAGGGCGACGTAGGCGTTGGCGTCGGCGTTGGCGATGTCGGAGTTCACGCAGTTGTTGTTCGGGCAGTAGGGCGCGAGAACGGAGATCGCCCCGGAATAGTTTCCGCTGGCGATGTCGGCGTTGGCCACCTCAAGCGCCCCCAGGGCCGTTCCGGGGTTTCCCGTGCCATTTCCGAGCATGTTCCCGTTTCCGCAGGAGACAAGGGTCAGGAAGGCGAAGGAGAGGCAGAGGGAGAGAAGGGAAGAGGCAGATCGTTTCAGCCAGGAATGCATCGCCGGATCCTTGGTTTTGGCCCCCTGGGGGCCTTGTTGTTGATGCGGGGTCGTTTGGGCTATGATCAGCGATCATGCCGGTCAGGGAGATATAATCCCAAAAATATATACCAACTTCAAGAATCGTCTATAAATCCGATTTTTCATGGGGAGAGAATCTTGTCCAAGGAAAAGGAGGAAGGGGCCTATGCCCGTTCCGGCGTCTCCATCGACCGGGGCAATCGCTGGGTGGAGGCGATCAAGCCTCTGGCAGGACGGACCAACCGGACCGGAGTGGTCTCCGGAATCGGGGGATTCGGCGGGGTCTTCAGGCCGGACTTTGCCCGCTATGAAGATCCGGTCCTGGTCTCGGGAACGGACGGAGTCGGGACAAAACTTCTGGTGGCCCGATGGGCCCGGCGTTTTTCGGGGCTCGGGATCGACCTCGTGGCCATGTGCGCAAACGACATCGCCGTCATGGGGGCCGATCCCCTCTTTTTTCTGGACTACCTTGCCACCGGGAGGCTCGAAATCGACGAGTCGCTTCCGGTGATGGAAGGAGTGGTCGAAGGGTGCCTTCAGTCCGAGATGGCTCTTCTGGGGGGAGAGACCGCCGAGATGCCGGGGCTGTATGCCCCGGGAGATTTTGATCTCGCGGGCTTCTGCGTGGGGATCGCCGACCGGAAGAAGATTATCGACGGGGCCTCAATCCGGCCGGGGGACCATGTCTTCGGCATCGCCTCGTCGGGGCTTCATTCCAACGGCTACTCCCTGGCGCGCCGGGTTCTTCTGGAGCAGGGCCCGGTCGATCCCGGGGTCTCCGTTCCCTTTGAGCCCGGGACGACCTGGGGTGAGCTCCTGACCACCCCCACCCGGATCTATGTCCGTCTCATGGCGGCCATTCGAAAGGCGCTTCCCGTTGGAGCCTTCGTCCATGTCACGGGGGGAGGGCTTACCGAAAACATTCCCCGGATCCTGCCGGACAATGCCTCGGTCAGGATCGACCTTGGGTCCTGGCCTGTCCCGCCTCTTTTTTCCCATATCCGCCAGGCAGGAGGGATCGACCTTCCGGAGATGCTGCGGGTCTTCAACATGGGGATCGGACTCGTCGTCATCGTCTCTCCCGATGCCTCGTCGTCCCTGGATTCCCTCCTCACCTCCCGGGGAGAGGCCTTCTGGCGCCTGGGGGAAGTCGTCGCCGGCCGACAGGAGGTTCTCTATGCCGGAGCATAGACCTCTTCGGCTTGCCGTCTTTGCCTCGGGCCGCGGATCGAATGCCATGGCGATATTTTCCGCCGTCCGCTCGGGACGGCTTCCCGGGATCGATCCGGTCCTTCTTGTCTGTGACAGGGAAAAGGCTCCGGTCCTTGAAAAGGCCCGGGAGTCTGGCGTGCCGGCCGTTCAGATTCTTCCCAGGTCCTACCCGTCGAAAGACGACTACGAAAAGGCGATCCTTGCCCATCTTCACGACAAAAAAGCGGATGCGATCGCCCTGGCGGGATACATGCGACTGGTGGGTCCGGTCCTGATCGGGGCCTTTCCCGACCGGATCCTGAATATTCATCCCTCCCTCCTTCCGGCCTTCCCCGGCCTCCACGCCCAGAGGCAGGCCATTGACTACGGGGTCAGAGTTACGGGAGTGACTGTTCATTTCGTGGATCTTCTCATGGACCATGGTCCGATCATCCTTCAGAAGAGCGTTCCCGTCTTTCCGGAGGATACGGAGGAGACCCTCGTCGAACGGCTGCTTCCCGTCGAGCACGAAGCCTATGTGGAAGCCCTGGCGGCCTTTTCCGGAGGGCGTCTTCAACTTTCTGGACGACGGGTCCTGTGGAAAGCCGATTGAAGTCGTGCCCCCCTTGTGGTAGTCTCTATCGGATGTTCTTGCCTCTTTGGGGGGTTAGCTCAGTTGGGAGAGCGTCAGGATCGCACCCTGAAGGTCAGGGGTTCAAATCCCCTACCCTCCACCAAAATTCAAGCCTTATTTAAGAAAATCCCTCCTCTGAAAATCGACTTTTGGGAACAATTTGGGAACACTGAGTTTCGAAGAATGGAAATTCTGAGAGGTCCCATGCGTTACGCTGTCGTCATCGAAAAATCTGGAAACCAGAAAACGTAAAACCAGGAGAATCCAGTTGGATACTTTTACTGCCATCGTCAAAGAATCCGAGAACGGATGGATCGGTTGGATAGAGGAGGTTCCGGGCGTCAACTGCCAGGAACCAACATACGAGGAACTGATGGAGAGCCTTCGGGTGACTTTGAAGGAAGCTCTCGAATTAAACCGCAATGATGCTCTTGAAGCCGCAGGGGATAAATTCAGGGAAGAGCCTATCGCTCTATGAGGCGGGTTGACCTTCTCCGGCATCTTCGTGAGCATGGCTTCCTTCCTCTTCAAGAAGGCGGTCGACATTCCTGATGGCATAATCCTCCTCAAAATCGCCGTTCGGCGATCCCTCGCCATAATGAGATAGACAACCATTTAGACGTAAAATCTTCAAGGATCTTGGTGTTCCCATCCTGTCATCAAAGGATGAGGGGGAGATTCGTTGCCGCCTTAGAATAAGTTTTTGTAATAATGGAAATGAGTTATTTTATCGAAAAGTTGGAGAGACAAAAGACACAATACGAGATCTCCCTTTTTGGGGCCGCTCCCGGCCATCAGAAGTAAGGGCCGCCTTCCGTCTGGAGGATCTGGCCGTGAAAGAGGGGACTTCGGGAGCAGATCAGCCAGGCCGCAAAATCGGCGATCTCGTCGGCTGTGGCGAGCCGGCCCCGTGAGGTGCGCCCAGCGATCCGCTCCACCATCTCCGGGGTGATGTGGGGCGTGGTCCGGTCAGGTGTGATCAGGGTGTCGATCCCCGTCACGAGGAAGCCCCTCCGGTTCCGGCTCAACTCCCCGAAAAGTCCCTGCAGGGCCCCGATCCAGAGACGGGCCGCAAGGTAGCCGTCGGCCCGGTGGCGGGAGAGGGAAGGAAAGAAGAAAACTACGGGAGTCTTGGGTTCAAGCCGGGGCCGAAGATGGTCGAGAAGACGGATCAGGGAGGCAATAGGGAAATCGGGGCCGGGTTTGAGGGAATCGGAGTTCCGCCGGAAGGGGGGATGGGCAAAGAGGGAGAGGCTTAAGAGCGGTTCCTGTCCGAGCGCGCGGTCGAGGTCGGGGAGAGACTGTTCCGGGGCCTCGAGATCCCAAGGGAGAAAACGGGAGGGAGGAAGGTCGGGAAGGGGACGGCGATGGGTGGTGACAAAAACCGTCGCACCCTGGTCCGAAAGTTTTTTGGCCAGCGCCTGGCCCGTCTCCCCGCCGGACCCCACAAGGAGATGGGAGCCCATCAGGGAATCGCGACCGACGACCAGTCCTTGGGATAGGTCGTGAGGTTTTCGGCTCCCGACGGGGTGATGTAGAGCATGTCCTCGATGCGGACCCCTCCGGAAAGACGGGGATAATAGAGCCCCGGCTCGACGGTGATGACATGGCCGGGAAGAAGGGGAACGCCGGTTTTCCCCACGCGGGGCGCTTCATGGATCTCGAGTCCCACGCCATGGCCCGTTCCGTGGAAAAATCCTTCCATGCGGCCCTCAACCTCCCCGGTCGTATATCCCAGTTCGGCGAACCGTTCCTCCACCGCCTGGTGCAGAAGGGAGGAGTCGACCCCCGGGGCGGCCTTCGCGATCGCCCGCTCCTGGGCCGAAAGGACAGCCTCGTAAAGATCGCGGTGCCGGGAGGCAACCGCGCCCTTGAAAAGGGTCCGGGTCATGTCGGCGAAGTAACGGGTCTTCTCCGAAAAGGGAAAGATGTCGAAGACGATGGGCAGATGGGCCGGCAGGGGGCCTGACCCTTCGTTGTGGGGATCGCAGGCCTGCTCTCCCCCGGCTACGATCGTGTGCTGGCCGATGAGGTCGTGTCCGAGGAGTTCCTCCTTCAGGACGAACTTGACCTTTTCCGAGGTGAGGCGCAGGCCTTCGAGATAGATCCACCCGTCCCGGACCGTGGATTTTCTCAAAAGGCCCGAGACGGTCCGGAGGGCCTGCTCGACCCCTTCCTGAACCTTCCGGATCTTGTCCGCCTCCTCACGGGACTTGAGGGCTCTCTGAGGAGTGAAGGATCCCTCGGCGGGCGAAACCGAAAATCCCTCCGAAAGGAGGCTTTTGGCCAGGCCGAAGGGAAAGTCGTAGGGAACGGTCAGGGTCGAAATGCCGCGGCTTTTGAGAAAGAGGGCCGCGATGGCCGAAAGACCGCGTTTTCCCTCCTTCCTGGCCTGCTCCTCCCATTCTGAGGTCGAGAGGATGTGAGTGGCCTTCCCTTCCTTGCGGGCCCTGTCACGCTCGAGATCGGAGAGGAGCATGAAACTTTCGTTCCCGATTTCGGCATAGATATACGGATCGGGCGTCAGGAATCCAGTCCGGTAGTAGAGATCGGGACTCTGCTCTCCCGAGGCGATGATCAGTCTGGCTTCGGATTCCATGGGAATCCTGTCAGGAAAGCCGGCTCGCGACCAGCATTCCCTCGGAGACAGGAAGGATGGTCGTGAGGAAATTCGGATTCCCGAGGATCTTGTGGTTGAAGGCTTCGACGGAAGAGGCGAGGAGGGACCGGGATCCGCCGCCCGTCTCGGGGGGCATCATTCCCAGGGAGATGAGCATGCCGCCCGGGGCCAGCTTCTTCTCGACCGCCACCCACCAGTCGGCAAGCTTCGTTCGCTCCTGCTGGAGGTCGAGAACGATGAGGTTCTGTGGCGATTCCTGGGCCATCAGGTGGTCGGGCCCCTGGCTCTTCGAGACCTGGATCCGTCCGGAAAGTCCGGCGCGCTTGAGATAGTTCGAAATCAGGCGAAGGTTTTCGTCGCTGACCGTCCCGATGGCATGGGTGGTCGTTTCGGGAAGGGATTTGGCGAGCCAGATGGTGGTCGATCCGTATCCCGCGGTCCATTCGAAGACATGGTCCATCTTGGCGGTCGTGGCCAGAATCGCCATGAGAAGTCCCCCCGAGCGTCCAGGATGGAAGCGACCGTGCTGCTTGGTCAGAAGGGCGATCTCTCCCACAATGGGGTCCTTGTCAAAGGTCAGGTCGTCAAGATATTTGTTGAGTTGTTCTTCTCTGTCCATCGGAGGTCTTTCCGCTCCCTTTCTGGTTGTTCAGTCTCGTTAAGTCCCTCATCGCACTCGCGGACCGGACCAGGGGACTGGAACTGCCGGCCCATAAAGAAGGGGTTCCCCTCTTGTGAGGAAAAAGGGGTCTCAGGATGCGTTTTCCCAAGATCATACCACCGCCATGGGAGAAAAAACAAAGCACCCTTGAGCCTCCATTTGCGCGTAAGGAGGAAGGGAGGGTATGATCGAAAAAGATTTGTCGGAGCGGTCTTATCCGGCAGAATCCGGCGCAAATCCGTCATCTTAACGAGACTATATGGAGGTTCGATGAAAAGTGTGACTGTGACATATTCCGCAAAGGACAACGAGGGGCAGCTTGTCATGGCCGAAGGTCAGGAGATCGCCCTGTTCAGGATCAACGGACAGTATCATGCCATCGAAAATCGTTGTCCCCATCGGGGGGGATATCTCTCCGACGGGACGCTCCGCGGGGAGAAGGTCTCCTGTCCTCTTCACGGATGGAGCTTCGATATCCGAACCGGGGAATGTGCGTCGCGGCCGGGTGAAAAGGTCAGCTGTTTTGACGTTCGGGGTTCCGGTGACGAGGTCACCATCCTGTTATCCTGACAGCTTCTCACAGGGGTCGCGCAGGGGTCGGAGCGGATCATCGGGCTTCGGCCCCTTTTTTTATTCTGTTTTCTGGGAATGTCCCGATTGGAATTCCCTGGACCGGACGAAAGGATTGTGGGATTTCTCCCGGGCGATGGTTGTGAAGGGTCCATGGCCCGAAATGATGACGGTATCGGGGGGATATCCTGAGACCAGACGGTGGATGGAGTCGAGCTGGGTCGGAAAGTCGTCGGGGGTATCGCTTCGTCCGGCCGATCCGCAGAACAGGGTATCTCCAACGAAAAGGACCCCTTCGGTGTAGTAGGCAACCGACCCCGGGGTGTGACCGGGAGCCTCTGTCACCTCGATGCGCCACCCCTTTCGCACGAGTTCCCGGCATCCTTCCTCGGGGGAGAGAAGGGGCCCTGTATACAGAGCCGCCTCCGGAAGGAGGGGACGATCCTTCCGGGAGAGGAGGACGGGAACATCGTCTCCCGGAAGCAGGCCCACAAATCCCCCTCCGTGGTCTCCGTGGCCATGTGTCAGCAGGATTCCCTCGATCCTGAGATCGCGGCGCCTGAGGGTCTCGCGAAGAATGGAGCCTCCTCCGCCCGTATCCACGAGAAGGGCTCTGTGCGGGTCCTCTGGATGGCGGAGGACCGTGCACCAGACCGCATATCCTCCGAAGCTTTCCCGGACAGGAAGAAAGTCCGGGGGAGCCGGCACCTCCGGAGTGGCCTCCGGATGAAGATGAAGAGAGGCCATCTCTGCCCCGTCGAATCCCAGGATCTCTCCCAGCGCGACCAGCTGGCTGGGCTCGGGGACACGCTCCCCCGACTCCAGGCTCCGGAGAAGGTCCGCGGGGAGTCCGGTAAGTCCTGCGACCTCCTTCAGGGATTTTTTTCTCCCGTACCGGAACTTCTTGAGAACATCCCCGGCCTGGTCCTCAAGGAGCGTGTTGAGCATGAGTCTCCCCTTTCTCGAAGAAGTTGATGCCGATGAAGTAGACCATCATCGACTTCATCTGGTGTTCAAATTTTTTCAGTGTTTCGGACTTCATGTGCTTTTCCGCCTTCCGGTAATAATAGTCGGCCAGGGAGTAGACGCCCAGGGCTTCATAGGTCACCCCAAGATCGGCATAAAGCTTGGGAGGGACCGGCCTGTTCTCCTTTTTCAGACGCCCGTATTCCGAGTTCAGGAAGAAAAGGGCCAGAACGGGCTTTTTGGCCTGAAGGCTCCGGTAGGCCTTTTCCGACGGGGTGTCATACGGATAGAAAGGCCTCTTGACGGTCATCCGGAGGGTGCTGAAGAGATACCGGATATGCTGGGCAATCTTGGCGTAGAGGTGGAGGTTGAGGGTGGTCTGGGGAGTGAATTTCCTTTGGAAAAGGGAGAAAGGAATTTTCTTGGAGGTGTTTCTGACCGTCACCTTCCGGTCGAGTTCGACGTGAAAGGGAAAGGCCCGCAAAAAGAGGATATGGAGGCGGATGGTGTTGGTCCGAACTGTCATGGGGACGGTGATCGTCTGGCAGGGCGGGGCGGCGCAGTTTCCGGCAATGATCCTTCGGTCGGAGACTGTGTGGGAGAGGATATTGACCATGAGGAGGTCGTTCGAGCCGGAAAGATGGGCGAGTTCCGGGACGGACAGGGGGATCTGGGAGGAACGTTTTTCGGAGGTGATGGCCACGGGATGGAGTCCGGGCACCTCTTCGAGATTCCTGAGAATGGTCCCTTCAAGGAGGCGCTGCTCCTCGGTCCCGACAGGCCAGACGAGGACTCCGATCCTGTGAACGGGTCCAAGCTTGATGGGTGGCTCGATCCGGTCTTCGAGGATGATTTCGGGCTGGGCGCATCCGGGAAGAGTCACCAGAAGACAGAGCAAGAGGCTCCAGAAAGAGATCGGAGACATTTTCACGGAGAGTGTCCATTCGTTGGTGATGGCACGGCGGAAGGCCGGATCAGTCTCTGGGGTGAGACAAGAACCAGAATATGTCCCGCTTCAAGAAGCCTTGTAGGGAGGAGATCCGCGATAATTTTTGCTGCATCTTTCCGAGATAAAAGAAAGACCTGATGATGAACGAACTCTTCCGGCCTGACAACCAGGGGATTGAGTCCGACCCTTTGTTGAAGGGCTTCGGTGTTCTGTCCGTCGCTCCAGCCCGCCCATCCGAAGGGGAGGGATTCCGAGGGACGTCCCTCGTCCGGAATCATGAGAATGCGGCGGGTTTCCGAAAGGAGGACAAGGTCCCGGAAAGGGTGGATCCGCAAACGGCGGGCGTCGACCACAAGACCGGTGGGAGGAAGCTTATGGACGGAAGGATGGAGAAGACCGGGCTGGACCGTGGCGCCGGCAGAACGTTCAATATTTATGGCCAGTTTGTCCCCGATGTGCAGCGGAAAGGGAATGACGATCTTGGCCAGGGCGATTCCACCCCCGGCGGCCAGTGTGTGAATGTCCATGGAAAGATTCGAAGAGGTGAGCCCTCGGGAAATCAGGTATTGCTCGATCGGTCCTCCGGGCAGGGAGGCCTCCGGAGGAAGGGTTTTCACGAGGGGGACAAACTCTCTGACCGGAAGATGACGGATTCCGTCCCTGAGGAGGAGAATGGAGAGAAAGACCGCTTCGTTCCGGGCCTTTCTCAGGCCCCTGTCCTCAAAAAAGGGGACGGAAACGCGGGCCGTGATCGTCCCCTTCTCAAAGTCCGTGACAAGGCTTGAATGGGAGGTCGTCTTCTGGATCAAAAACGGATGGACGGGAAGAGGGTGGATGAGAACGGGGAGGTCGAGGTCAAAAAACTCCCGATCGATGTGTCGGTCCAGACGGCGTTTGACCGTTTCGGCCGCCCGCGTCTCCTTGAATATCCACCGCGCCGACCGTCGGGCATCGGCCAGAAGAGTCTGGAAGTCATTTTCTTTCTTCTTCTTCTCAAGCGCATCCTGGATCCGCCGGATCTGGTCCCGGTAGTGGGAATGCTCTTCATGCAGGATCTCATCGGCCAGGGAGAAAGTCGGGGAGAAAACCAGAACACAGAGGGCTCCGGCCAGAAATAATGGATTTCGAAGGGGCTGCATCAGGGGAAGGTCATTCCTTCTTTGGTTGATGATCAGTCTGGTAGTCATCCCTCAAGATCTGCTACAATAACATTTTGTCGGAATTATTTCGGGGCGTGGCGCAGCTTGGTAGCGCACCTGCTTTGGGAGCAGGGGGTCGCAGGTTCAAATCCTGTCGCCCCGACCATTGTTTGTCTATCTCTTCTGCTGTTGTATGAAAACATGCATAAATTGTCCGTTTGGCCACATTAGGCCTGTTTTGGGCATCGGACAACTTATGCCTGTATTTCTCCCCCGCGTTGCTGGACGAACCAGTAAGTAACCCATTCCTTTCTTGAAATTGTATCAGAATTGACCATCAGGTTTGTACGACGGATGTATGAGTTTGGTCAATCGAATAGTGGCACTGTTCGAGCAATTATGGGCTCTTGTCGGGACAGAAGATTCCTTATTTGCGGAGATGGAGGAGAGGAGGCGAAGCCGAAGGCAGTTCCATCCGTAATCAGCCTGGCCCTGAATGGTTACTTCTGGTTCTCAACTTGTGTTGGGGGTAAAGCATTTTTTAGATTCTGAGGCTGTGTTTGAGGAGGTTTTTTGGACTTTTGGAAAATCGACCAGTCCCAAGGCCATGGTATTGAAAAACCACCCCCTATTTGTTGATTTTGCTGTATTCCCTGGAGGGTATTCCCATTCACACTGGCGGATGGAGGGGTTGAGCCTACCGAAAAAGCAAAAGACTTTGCTGGCAAAATCAGGAAAAACAGACATACGATGATCGTCTTAGTAAATTTTTGAATCTTCTGCAACTTAATGACTCCCTTCATTTTCTGACTCCTCCGGAGAGAAATCATTGACGAATGCGTTTGGGAGGGGGGCCTTCCCTCTCACAGGTCGACAGGGACCTCCTCAAGACGCAAAAAGGGAGCCTTCAGGAGGAAAATACTTCGGAGAGGGGAATCGACAGCCCGGGGAAAAGGGGGGATTCGAGACGATCACTCTTGCCGTATTCGATTGGAGCCGGATAGTGCCCGTCGACAAGACGGAACACTTGGATCGTGTTCGTTGCCGGATCCACGATCCAGTACTCGGGAACCCCGAACCGTTCATAGAGGGAATGTTTCACCCGTCGGTCGCTCGTTGCCGTTGTCGGGGACAGGATCTCGACGGTCAGGTCCGGAACGCCCTGGATGTTCTTCTCGCCAATGATGGACAAATGCTCCTTCGAGACAAAGAGCAGGTCCGGATCGACCACCTGAAGCGGATCTTTGGAAAAGACCACATCGCAGGGGGCGGCGAAAATTTTCCCCAGATTTTTTTGTAGAAGGAAGACATCGATGACGCGGAGAAGGTTTCTGGAAATTTCTTGATGCCGTGGACTTGGGGACGGGGTCATGCAAAGCTCTCCATCGATGATCTCGTAGCGAAAGGGACCCCCTTCCGGGAGCGACATGAATTCCTCGTAAGTCCATTCTTTGAGACTGGACGTTTTCATCAAAACCTCCTTCCGCAATGTGGATTCCTTGTCATCATACCCCGTTTTGGGTCCATTCCAACCTTAAAAACGTGGGGAGAGGGGCCTGATCAAGGGGCTAAACCCGGGAGCAGGGGAAATCGCTCCTCCTGAAACAGACGCATGATTCGATGCGTGTCATTTTGGGGTATACCCTATCCTGACGTCAACCTGAGGCCCGAAAACGCGTCAGAATAGGGTCCTTTTTCTCATTGTTTGACTCTCTCCCTCAAGGGTCTTAGGTTCTAGCCTGACACTTTCAGTCCGGCTTGTCCCGGTCCGTCCCGAACCCCGCCTGCTTCACCGCCTCACCAAAAAGAAGTACCTCTGCAGATCCTCCCTTTTTTCCATGCTTGATATTGCATATCCGGATGTTCCATAAAAGAACAAAGCTCAAATTGGTTAAGCAGAAGATCCTACGGACACTTTATCAGTAATCAAGGCAGAATACCCCCTCTTAGGCGTTTTTGCCAAGAGGAGGATGAATGCCTCTTGACGTTTTGTGTATCACGATATACGATGCACAACATGAGAAAAACATACAAGTTTCGGCTGTATCCGACCCGCAAACAGGAAACTCTTCTGAATCGACAGATGGAAGAGTGCCGCTGGCTCTATAACCATTTTCTGGAGCAGAGGAGAGATTCCTGGAAACAGGATGGAGTCAGTCTTTCTCTGTACGACCAGATCAAAACCCTTCCCTCTTTGAAAAACGAACGTCCTTCTCTTGGGACTGTCTATTCCC
>JAMCWM010000015.1 GCA_023481175.1 Nitrospirota bacterium | reverse complement strand
AAGGAGTGTCTCATCCGGGACCCCGTATTGATCCTTCCAAAAAGACAACACACCAGGATTGACTTTCAGCCGTCCAGGACTTCCTATCTAAGATTCTGCTGTTTCTGGTGGAAGGCCAGATAGGGATCCCACATCGCCCCCGTTGCCGTCATGGCAAAGTCGGCTCCCGATGCTAAAAAGAGGTCGTAGTCCTCGACCGTCATCAGACCTCCCACGCCAATGACCGAAAGGGGAATTTTCATGGAAGAAATTCTCCCGGAAAGTCTGGAGACGACTTCCAGGGCCGCCTTTCGGATGGCGTTTCCACAGACTCCGGAGCGTTCGCGCCCGGGTCCTGGGAGAGCGGGACGCCCTTCCGGATTGATCACGGTTGCCGAAAGGGTATTGATCGCCGCGATCGCATTGATATGGGGCCCGATCTCCCGAAGAAGCCGGTCCGCCTCGGCATCGCTTCCGATGTAGCCCACCTTGACGATCAGAGGATAGTCCGGACCAAGCTCCCGCCGCACCGTTTTTGCCACTGTCCCGGCGGTTTCGGGATCCTGAAAAATCTGTCCTTCTGTCCCCTTCACGTTGGGACAGGAAAAATTGACCTCTACGGCCTGGGCTCCGGACTCCTTGGCCATTTTTGCGGCCCTGGCAAAATTCTCCGCGATGGATTCCCCCTCCCTTTCGGTTCCGACGACGCTGACGATCAGGACTTGCCCCGGCCCGATTTTTTTTCTGGCCCGGGAGACGTCCTCCTGCCAGACAGCCGGAGCCTGGCTTGGCATTCCGAAGGAATTGGTGATCGTGATGTCGCGCATCGATGCGGGCTCCATGCGCGGCGTCCCGATCAGCGGGGTGGAGAGGGATGTCGGAGTCAGGTCTCCGCTCACCGAGACATAGAGGCAATTGGGGGGCGGGTAGGAGGGATGGGCGTGCGTTCTGACCGTTTTATAAACAAGGAGGTCGAATCCCATGGTGGCATAAAATCCGATCCAGTCGGAATTCAGCAAAGGTCCCGCGGGAATGCCGAGGCGGCTGTTTGCCGTTATTCCCAGGAAGGAGACCGGGCGAGTCGACGGCATGGAGGCAGGAATGCGCCCGTGGAAGACCGGTCCATCGCGATAATTGTCGTCGTAGGATTTCTCTATATTGTAAACTGGCTCAGGGATTAGCAATGCGCACTCCTTTCGGGTCGATGGTCGAGAAGAACAGGGAGGCTTCGATCCTCAGGGTGTTCAGGACAGCCTGAAGAGAGTCTTTGATGGCCTCGATTCGTTTTTTGTCGGGAGTAAGGGCGACCATTGTTGAGCCGGCTCCGGAAATCGCAAACCCTGTGGCCCCCGAGGAAAGGGCCGTTTCCTTCAGGGAGTCGAATCCCGGTATCAGATTCTTCCTATAGGGTTCGATGAGGGGATCCGAAACGCGCCTACAAAATAGGTCAGGGTCCTTCCTCATGACGCCCGCCAATATGCCGGCGGTGTTGGCAAGGGCTCCCACCGCGTCACCTCTGGGAACCATGTCCGGGAGGATCCGGCGGGCCTCTGAGGTTTTGACTGTCGCTTTAGGAACGACAAAAACAAGATGCACCCCTTCGATGGGCCCCACCGGCAAGGCGGTGCGACTCGCTCCATGGCTGACGGTCACTCCTCCGAAAAGGCAGGCCGAGATGTTGTCGAGAAACACTCCGCCGCTGACTTCGGATTCGGCCGTGAGAGCCGCATCCAGAATCTCCGCATCCGTAAATTTTTGTCCTGACAGAAGATGGCCCAGAAAGGCGCCTCCGACGGCCGACGCGGCAGACGACCCAAGGCCAGATCCTGGAACACCCTTTGCAATGGTCATCCGGAAAGGGGTTTTGATTCCTGCACGGTCGAGAAGAATCCGGGCCGAAATGCTGGCGGTATTCTGATCCGGTATGGTCGGCAGCGCCGTCCAGGCTCCCGTGATCGATTCGATCCTGTCTTTGTCGAGGGAGTGGTCGAGTTCGCCCGTAATACGATCCCCCATGCCTGTTATGGCCATTCCGAGGGTATCAAATCCGGGGCCAATGTTTCCGACCGAGGCGGGAGCATAAACCGATACGGGTCGGGAAATGGATGATCCGGTCATGCGGAGGGTTCTCCAGGGGATTTAAGGAAGGAAAGTTTCCAATTGTTGATCATTCTAACATAGCGCGCGAGAAAATGACCCAGTCTCAGTGAATCAGGGAGAGGAAACGGGGAAGGATCGTCCCTATAAAGAGTCCTGCGACCCCGGCGATGCCGCCCAGAATCACCATTTCTCCCGCACCCTTGAGGGGTGGCTCGTTTGAGAGCCGGGACTTGATGCTTCCGGTCAGGAAAAGGGCCAGACAGGAGAAGAGAAGCGAGTCCGTAAATGCGGATCCGATTTTGGAAAGGAAAAAATAGGGAAGAAGAGGGGGAAGGGCCCCGATGATGAAGGATCCTCCAAGAAGAAGCCCTCCTTTCAGGGGGTTCTCGATGTCTTCCTCATGAATGCCCAGTTCCTCCCTGACCATGAAGCGATGCCATACAGAAGGATCCGATGTAATCTTCTCTGTCACGTGGTCGGACTGTTCCGGGTTGAGGCCGAAGGAAAGAAAAAGGTTTCGAACCTCTTGGCGTTCTGTGTCGGGGATATTTTCGATCTCCCATTTTTCCCGGGCCATCTCTCTCCTGAAAATATCATTTTGTGTCCGGGAGCCGAGATATCCCCCGATCGCCATGGAAAGGCTTCCCGCGATGGCCGTCATCAGGGCGGCATAAAGGATTGAAGGACGGGGGAGGGAGGACCCGGTGAGTCCTCCAAGGAAGCTGACCATTGTCACCATCCCGTCATTCATGCCCAGTATGAAGTCTCGAAACTTCCGCTTGGCGGGAAGGTGGCCGCCTTCGGAGGAGTCGGATGAAAATAAGGAGTTTTTTAAAGGAAGTGCCATAAAACCATCATAGACAAGTCGCTCCCGGGTATTCCAGTTAAAAATCTCTGTTGCAAAAATACAGAAAAAATTAGGAGCCTCGCTTGAGGATTGTCTTGACAACGATTTCTCCAAAGCGTATTCTTCGAGGTGTAATGCCCTCAAAAATACGGGTCCGCAAGGATCGGTGCGGATCAAGGCACTTATTCCTTATCTACATTTGTAAGGGGGTTGTCGTGGCTCAAAGTCATCAGAAAGGTATCGTGGCCTATTGGCTCGGTGCAGCCTTCTCGGCAGTGGGAAGCGGATCAGTTGTCGGGTTTTGTCTGCAGGAGTGGTTCGGTGCCCATCGGTTTGAAACATGGCGTGAATCCTACATCTGGATTTACTGGATCATGGTGCTTTCCACGATTGCTGGTGCCCTTATCGGGCTTTACTCCTACTCCTATCACAGAAAGCGCGAAGGCTGGTGATCATGCGCTTTTCCTGTGGAGTCAAAAGGTCTGAATCCTAAAAATTTGGGAGGTGCCAGTATGTGGATGTTAAGTGCAATTACATCGCTTTCAAGCGCACAACTTAAAGAGCTTTCCGATCCGAGCCATTGTTGTGGAATGACACCCGGGGGCGCCAGTCAGGGAGTTGCGTCCTTTGCGGCCTTTATGGGAACTTCGACTGCTATCGGTAGCATGGTGCTGTTGCTTGTTTGTATGTCGGGGATTGCTGGACGGGCGAAATTCGATCCTTCTCGCAAGAAATAGGGTGTCCGGATGGGAAAGGAATGCCGGGGTCCCCGGCCTCCTTTTCTTGGGGTGCGGATCACTTCCGCATCTGGAATGTCTTTCATTCCTGAATGGAAGACAGATTAAAACTCAAGAGCGTTAAGGAGTGCGAGATGGCATTTCGCGAGTACAAATTTGGCGTTATGATGACCGGAACTGTGTTTGCTGTGACGTTGTCCATTACAGTGTTGTTTCCGGCCATGGAGATGAGCAAGGTTCCCCCCTCCGCAACAGCCATCCAGAAGTCCAAAGACTACGGTCCGGAGAGCGGGTTCACCATCGAAGATCCCTTCATGACGGGTGAGGATCGTCCGACCATGATCGGAAAGGGAAAGGTTATCTTTGTCCGGGAAGGATGCTGGTGGTGCCATACCCTTCTTCCTGAACAGACCCAGGACTGGCAGTATTTCGGTGCCCCTCCCAGGGTTTCGGACTTTGTCGGAGAGTCCCCGACCGTTTTCGGTTCGGACCGTAAGGCTCCGGATCTTCTCCATGTCGGGAGCCGTCTGCCCATCAAGGGGTGGCATCTTGTCCATCACGCCAACCCCCGCGCGGTTCAGCCCATGTCTCAGATGCCCGCCTTCAACTATCTTTCTAAGAGAGATTTGAATGCGTTGGCTGATTACATGATGAGCCTCAAGTAGTTCTTCAATAGGAGCCGAGCTCTTTGATGACTCTTTCAAAGAGCTCGGCTTCGGGTATAGCTGACACTCAAATCGGACCGAAATGGTGGTCCCATGAATACCTCTGAAAGGAGAGGCATTATGGCTGATGTCGAAGAGCTTTTGAATGAACGCTTTGATGGAATGCTCGAGGGGACGAACAATATCCCGGGCATCATCATTCTTCTTCTTGTGATGACAGTGGTCACGGCGGAACTTCTGACCTTTCCCCTGTTCGGAGCGCGTCCCCAGCTTCCAGGACACCTTCATTATTGGCTTGTTCAGGGAGTTCCCGTTTTGAAAGCCCATACCTCGCCCAACTTGGCCCGTCCGTGGTGGGATCAGGGTTATGTGATTAATTCGATCTATGTGTCGATCTTCTTCACCTGGGTCGGTTTGTTGATGAAAAGAACGGAAGTTGCTCGGGATTTTTAAGGAATATTCGTTACGGCTAGGCCCGGCAACTTCTTTGTGTTCCACTCACAATCCAAAGGGAGGTGAGTCCTTTGTGGAATGTCAATAGTCCTATCGTTTTCTGGAGCATCACGTTGATAATGCTTTTCTCTGCACTCATTTATTCCTTCTTCATCGACGATGTGAAGCCTGAATAATCCTTAGGCTTTATGAAGAAGCTTGGCGGGGAATTTGGGCCCCGTATACATAAAAAAGGCGGTTTCCTGCGGAGGCCGCCTTTTTTATTGCTTTAAGGTTGCGGATATTTGTCAGGCGGGTGTACAATCGGGTTTGCGAGGTGTTGCATGTCGATTAAAATGTCTGTTTCTGTTGTGATTTTTACTTTTCTCACGGCCTCGGTTATCACCTTTGCCATCATGTCCCGCTATATCATCGGTCCCTTCAAAAAGCTCAAACGCGGAGAACAGGTCATCATCGCGATGAGCTTTGTCGGTATTATCAGCGTTATATCCTTTGCCATTATTCAGTTATTAATGAGAATCCTGGTGTAACGGCCGAATGAAAACGGGCGAAAAAGTCGTATTTCTCCTTTCAGGATTAATGGTATTGTCAGCAGTTGTTCTTTACGTTTTGGCACGAATGAACGTGGTGACCTTCTGGACGACAAACGACATCTACCTTTTTTCAAAAAAATCAGATGCCGGCTATCAGGTCTTCCAGAAATATGGTTGCCGGGATTGTCATGTCGTTTATGGTGAAGGCGACTATGACGGTCCTGACATGGACGGGGAAGGAACGAGGCGCACTGCCGATTGGCTTCACCGCTATTTCGACAATCCAGGCTCCCTTGTTCCAGGGACGGCTCATGCAGGAAAGTTCGCGCCAACTTTCAGCAAGTTGTCGCCGAAAGAGAAAGACGAACTCGTCGATCTCTTGATGAGCCTGAAGTCGTTGCCTGGTTCCCCGAATTATCCAAAGCCTCCCAAGTAAGGGGCTTTTGGGAGTTAGCCAAAATATAAGGAGCTACCAATGAAACTGCCAGAAGGGATTGTTGCCTATCTGTGGACGGC
The DNA here is from genome assembly GCA_023481175.1 of Nitrospirota bacterium. Lineage (GTDB taxonomy): Bacteria > Nitrospirota > Leptospirillia > Leptospirillales > Leptospirillaceae > UBA4572. The sequence goes on along the minus strand of JAMCWM010000015.1, from coordinate 106,970 downwards.
AACCGGTCTTGTTTCACTTGTGATTATTGTCTTCGGGATCTATTGGGCCTACAAAAATGGCCAGTTTGATGAAAATATCAAGTATATTATTTTCAACGATGAAGACGGAGACACACAAAAACCCCCTCACGAACAGGCGGAAGCCCACCCCCCGGCACCCAAAGGAAAGTAATTTTCGATATCAGCCTTTTCAAAGAGGTCGTGTTTGAAAAAGAAATTAAACCGGATCAACGCAATCGTTGGAATTGCCTCTGGATTCCTGCTGTTCTGGGTGGCAGACAAAGTTTTTGGTTTGACGAATGGGGCGTTTCATCACATTTTTGGAACAGGCATCCTCTTCTCTTATCTCCTTGCACCGCTTGCCGTCTCCCTAGTCACGGGTTACATCATCGGACCCTATGGAAAGCTGCTGGCTCCCGTGCCTCCGATGGGATACCTGCTTTTCTCCTATCTGTATGAAGTCTATCATCCCTCAGGACAGACGGTTGGAATACCGGTGGCTCCCTTCATGATGATTTTCTTCATAACGGTTCCGGAGGTATCGTTCCTGGGAGGATATGTCGGCGAGGTCATCCGGAGGAGACGCTCCTCGGGGAAGTCCGGAGAAGGCCGACCCAGATCGAGGGGCCCTGAAAGGGTTTCCTGAATTTGAAAAGAGGGACATCATGAATCAGGCCAGCGAGACAGAACGGTTAAACAGTCCGACAGATCGGCTGGGACTTCGGTTTATTCTTTTCGGAGTTTTTTGTCTGTTTGTCGGAACGCTCCAGGGTTTTCTCCAGTCCACCCCCAGAATTCGCCACTGGGTCCATATGACCGGACAGGCCGGCCATTTGGTGGACCCATTGGCCCATGCCCATATCAACCTTATCGGAGGAGTGGTATCGGTTGTCATGGCCATGGTGTATTACCTTCTTCCAAGACTTTCCGGGAGACAGATATGGAGCCAGATGTTAGGGGAGTTGAGCTTCGTTTTCATGGTTTCGGGGGTCCTGGCCTTCTATAGCGTTCTTCTGACATTCGGCATTCTGGAGGGAAACAGGATGCTCGATCAGGGGATCGTCTATCCATTGGCGAGGGCCGTCTATCAGCCCTATCACAAAATTGGATTCGTGCTGGCGGCCCTTCTGATGGGGATCGGTCACTGGACCTTCGTCTTCAATGTTTTTGCCACCGTCTGGTCCCGTGACCCCAAAAAGGGTTTGGAGACGATGACGCGGCCCGCGAAGGAAAGGGTTTGAGCAGGATGGAAGAGGAAAAAAATAAGGAAATACTTGAAAGTAAAACTCCCTCCGACAATCTAGAAAAGAAGGCATCCCCTCGGATCAGTTCTGACGACGACGATCTGGCCCCCGCCGAAATGTCCCCCTGGCAGCTCCCCTGGAAGGCCATTACAATCACCTTTGTCCTTCTCATTCTCATTGCCGGGGCCGTTCATGTCGTTGGACTGGCGTCGAACAGGATCGTCCGTCTTTCGACGGCAGGGGTCCGAAAGCATGGCACCGCCCCCGGAGAATTTCGTCCGATGGGGGGAGTCCTGACGGAAGCCCTTCCCGGGACGAACGCATCCAAACTCAGCGCAGCATCGAAGAGCCTCCAGGAAGGGAAAAATCTCGCTCCGACCCCCCAGATCAATGTTGACGCTTCGGGGTACAAAATTCCGCAGGGATTCGTCCTGATCCCGGCGGGTCCATTTTGGATGGGTTCCGAAGACAACTTCGCCAACTTCGACGAAAAACCGGTGCACAAGGTTTTCCTGCCCCCTTTTCTGATTGAGAAAACCCTGGTGACAAACAGGGAGTACAAGGAATTTGTTGACGGGGCCCATTATATTCCGCCCGCCAACTGGAAACACGGAACCTATCCTCCTGGAAGGGGCGACTACCCTGTGACCTTTGTGTCCATGGACAATGCCAAGGACTATGCGCGATTCAGGAGCGGGAGGTTGTGTACGGAGGAGGAGTGGGAAAAGGCCGCCCGGGGCGTAGACAAGAGAATGTGGCCGTGGGGTGATGTCTGGGATCCCAGACGAGCCAATGCGAATTATACTGTCGGAGACACCTCCCCCGTAAACCGGTATCCCATGGGAGCCAGCCCCTATGGCGTTCTCGACATGGCCGGGAATGTCTTTGAATGGACGAGCTCGAAGTATAGACCCTATCCGGGAAACACGGCTAACAAGGCCCGGTTCTATTCCTATCGGGTCGATGCGACGGGAGCTCTTCATCCCGTCAAGGGAAAGTCCTACTTTGTGTTGCGTGGGGGATCCTGGAAGAGCGATCAATACAGCGCCCGGGTCAGCGCCAGAAATCCGACCTGGCCATTCTATGCCTCGGACTTTTTCGGGTTTCGCCTTTGCATGGATGCAAAACGATAAATGAACGGTGGAGGAGTCTGTCATGACGAGGGATGAAAAGATCAAGGATTACATCATGAAGTTTTACTACGCCTGTCTCCTGTACGCGATTATCGGCTTTTCCTGGGGTGCGGTGATGGGCGGGGTGGAAACCTTTCGGAACTTCGTCCAGGCCGGCGCAGGGGGCCCCTCCGATCTGATCGTGCTCGGACACACCCATATCAATCTTCTGGGGTGGGTCGAAATGGCGATCTTCGGTTCGATGTATTTTATTGTCCCGAAGATATTCAATGGTCCTCTTTACAGCTACCGACTTCTGAAAATTCATTTCTGGATGCACAACATCAGTCTCGTCGGAATGGTCCTCGCCTTTTGCATCGCCGGATACAAGGGCGGAATGATCCTTCTCCACGGAAATGTGGCCGATATCAAGCCCGTGGAAGCCCCTTACATGGAAATGGTCGGGATCTTCGGCCTTTTCGTCCTTCTGGCCAATATCATCTTTGCCTATAACATCTACATGACGGTCCAGGTGGCCAAGGGACGGCGTCAACTCCCGGCCAGCGAGCGCGAAGAGACTCCCGCCGGAATCATGCCTGGCATGTCGCCATCGGCCGGAACGCTCCGCCAGTCGGGAAATCATTGAAAAGCGGCCGTCTTTTGACAAGACTTTACAAACCCCTTCTCCTGGGGGCAATATGGGGATTGGGGATCGTAGGCCTACCGGATTTGTCCTGGGCCTACCTTCCCCGGTATGTTCACGTTACTCTGGGACTTCCCTGGTTTGCCTACCTTTTCTTTTTGCTGGGGGTCCTGGTCCCCGTCTTTCTCTATCTTGGAATTTCCTGGTATTTCAAGCGGGAGCTGGAGCAGACGGGACACGGCAAGGGACCACGGGACGAAGATTCCGAGGAGTAGGAACTCCGGGGGCGGCTCATTCACTCAAGGAACGGGAGCCCTCATTCCATGGAACAGACGCAACCTCTCATACCGATGCCGAAAATCGGCACTCAGCCAGTCAAAACCCAAAAAATCCGGGTCACCCATATTCGTTACGCCGTACAGATCGCTGTCATCCTGCTCCTGATCACCCTGCCATTTACCGGTATCTTTCATATCGACCTTTCGACCGGACGGTTCGTTTTGTTCGGATACCAGGTATGGTGGAGCGATTTCTTTTTGATCCTTCCTTTCTGGCTTTTTGTGATCACAGCCATGACGGCTGTCTATGCCGTCCTCGGGATGGTCTATTGCGGTTGGGCCTGCATTCAGAACACCTTTGCCGAGTGGACGAACGGGTTGGCCAAGCTGGCCTTCGGGTCCGCAACGCTTGGGCCCGGGATCGGAGAGGTCTCTCTTTCCGCCCCTCGGATCCGGAAGGTTTCTTTTTTCAGGAAGGGAGTCCAGTGGTCGATCTTCCTGGCGGGCGTGACCCTGTTTTCCCTCGTCGTGTCGGTGATCATAACGGCCTATGTGATCCCTCCGAAGACTCTCTATCAGGATCTCGTCACGGGCCGCAACCATACCGCCTACTGGCTGATCTTCGGAATCGGGGGAGTGATGTTTCTCAATCTTCTCCTCGTCCGGCACTACTGGTGCAAATGGGTCTGCCCCTACCCTCTCTGGCAGCACATGTTCAAGACGGACGACACACTGAAGGTGGCCTTTGACCACAAACGCCGAAACGAGTGCACCGGGTGCAATCTGTGTGTCAAATCCTGCTTTATCGATATCGACCCGAGGGATACGAAAAACTATTCGAGGTGCATCAATTGCGGTGAATGCGTGGTGGCCTGCGAAGACTATTCGGCCAAGAGGGGCCTTCCGTCCTTGCTGACCTTTCACAAGAACGGGGTCTATGTTGATACGGACGGGGCCATGAAGGGGCGGAAGCTTTCTCCGGGCACCGTCCGTTTTGTCGTGGCCGGGATCGGAAGTCTCTTTCCACTGGCTCTCTTTATCTACGGGATTGTGACCTATTCCCCCTATCATGTGACGGTCAGTCAGGTCCCCGGTCGACTGGACCAGTTCGAGGTGGGACTTTACAACAAGACCCCCAGGCCTGAACAGTTCACCATCGCCCAATCCGGATTGCCCTCCGATCGCGTCGCCTTCGAAACGACGAAGGTCGCCATTCCGCCCGGAGAGCACCGGAAAATTTATTTCACCGTGAACTCCGGGCGGGATCTCCCTCCCGGTCTGCACAATTTCACTGTGACCGTGAATGCCCGAACACCCAACCCCGGACAGTACAGTCAGGCGGCGACGGTGTATCTTCTGGGCGGGAAGTCCTAGACCGGATCCGGGGTCCAAGGCTCTCGAAGGGCCTTGGCCAGGTTCTCGGGAGGGAATGTCGGCAGGGACTTCTGGATTCCCGTCGCCAGATGCTTGATCGTGATTGTCCCGGTCGACAGCTCGTCGCCTCCCAGGAGCCCGATAAAGAGGGCTCCTTCCCTCTCCGCCTGGAGGAAGGCCTTTTTGAGACGGGTCTGACCGAAAATGCCGACCGCCGAGATCCCATTGTCTCTGAGCGAAGCGAGAATCCTGTGGGCATAAGGCCTTGCCGCCTCCTCGAGGGGATGGACCGCCAGATGGACGGCCGCTCCGGCTTTTTGGGGGAGCGTTCCGGCAAGTTCCCTGAGCAGGAAGAGTCTTTCGATTCCGATGGCCAACCCGACCCCCGGAACATCGCCACCCCCGAGGTGACGGACAAGCCCGTTGTAGCGACCGCCGGCCGCCCACGTTGACTGAGCTCCCAATGCGTCAGAAACCCACTCGAATGCCGTTTCGGTATAGTAGTCCAGCCCTCTGACGAGTCTGTGGCTCACGGTGAAGGAGATGCCCTCCCCTTCAAGACCCCGGCAGACCCTGTCGAAATGGCTTCTGGAGGCCGGGCAGAGAAATTCCACCAGGTGGGGGGCAGACTCGAGCACCGGCTGGCAGGAAGGAATTTTGCAGTCGAGAACCCTGAGGGGGTTGGTCTTTGTGCGGCGACGGCATGTCTCGCACAAAAGGTCGTGGTTCTTTTCGAGGTAATCGACCAGGATTTCCCGGTAGCCAGGACGGCATTCGGGGCAACCCATGCTGTTGATGAGAAGACGGGAGGCCGGGACCCTTGATATCCCCGCATGGCGGCTGACCGTGGCAATCAGATCCACATCGTCGTCAGGGTCCGACGAGCCAAGAATTTCCGCTCCGGCCTGATGGAACTGCCGCAGGCGTCCGGCCTGGGGACGTTCGTGTCTGAACATCGGACCCTGGTAGAAAAGTCTTTCCAGACGTCCCGGCTCCGCCAGCCGGTGTTCGATCGCCGCCCGGATCAGGGAGGCAGTCCCCTCCGGTCTGAGAGCCAGAGACTCTCCGCCTTTTCCGGAAAACAGGTACATCTCCTTTTCCACAATATCGGTCGACTCGCCGATCGATCGGGCGAAAAGGTCGGCGGACTCGAAAAGGGGAAGCCGGATTTCCCTGAACCCGGAACGGCCGAAGACCTCTCGGACTTCGTCTTCCAGAAGGCGGAACAATTCGGATTCGGGGGGGAGGAGATCTTTCACGCCACGGGGAGCTTGATATTTCATTCGAATCCAATCTTGTGGTAGGAAATGAGAGGAAAAAGGGCCGTGGTTTTTTGCCGGCCCGGTCGTGATTGTCAAAAATTTATTGTAGCAGAGGGCGATGAGAAACAAAAAGAGTCGAAAGGTGGCCGTTCTCGAGGCGCTGTCACGTGGATTCACCCAAAGAACCCTCGACGCCGGGTATATGGACGATCCCGAATCCCGCAAGGCCTACGGGGAGTATTTCGGAACGGTGGGCTTCGAAAAGGGAGCTGCGATTTCCCGGGAGATCAGGAACAGGAACCTCCTGGCTTTTGAAGGAAAAAAGCGCCTGTCGATGGTCGACCTCGGAACCGGAACCGGGGAGTTTGTCCGTGGGCTTTCGGAGGGTTTTCTTCCAGAGAACGCGGCAGGGATCGATCTTCTGTGCGTCGACCGCTCCATGGCCGTCCTCCAGGACTTTTCGGATCTGTGGAGTCCTTCCGGCCCCATCCGCCTTCGTCTCCTTCCGGCCCTCCTTCCGGAGACAAAGGAGCTCCTCAAAGAAGTGGAGGGGGGGATCGATCTTCTCTCTATGGCCAACCTTCTGGCGGAAAATGAAGCGCGTCTGCCGGAGTTCCGTGAACTGCTCGCCACCCTTTTCACCCGACTGTCTCCGGGAGGGATGATGGTCCTCGTCGAGCCGGCGGACAAACGCTCATCCCGTTCCCTGCTCTCTCTTGGGGACGATCTTATGATACTCTTTCCGGACCTTCGCGTGGACGCTCCCTGTCCGAACGACCGGAGAGGCCCTTGTCCGGCCCTCGACGATCCGGGAGACTGGTGCCACGAGGACAGACCGATGGCCTTTTCGTCCGCCCTCACCCGAACCGCGGCCTCTCTGGGCCACGTCAAGGATTCCCTGAAGATGACCTATTTGCTCCTTTCCCGGAGGGAGGGCAGGGTCGAGGGGGACAGCAGGCCTACCTTGCGTCTCGTTTCCCCGCTTCACAAGGAAAAAGGGTTGTCGTGGGGGCTGTTCTGCGACGGGAGATCCCTCATTCGCCTGCGTCTCCTGAACCGGAACCGGGACAGGGACACGAAGTCCTTCGGCCGGTTGAGACGCGGTGACACCCTCATTGACCCGAGGATCGGGGAAAACCTTCCGGCGAGCCCGGAGGGACCGTTCGTGGAGTGGCCGGCCGGACGTCCCGTAGTCGGGGTCCGACGTCCGGACGGAGCCCCCTGGAATGCCCAGACGGAGGAGGGATGATGGAGATTTGGCCGGTGATGGCGCCGCACAGCCCGGATCTCCTGTCCTCCTGGAAGGCTGGATCCGATCGGGAGATGCTGGGAGGGTTCGTGAAGTTGCGGCAAGAGCTTTTCTCCCGCTCGTCCGAACCCTTTTCCGCGGTCATTGCCTATACGCCGGGGTGGCAAACCCGCCATGTGACCCTTGTCGATGCCGCCCCCGAGCACTGCTCCTCCCGTGACTTTGCCGGATTCGGCCATCATTACCAGTACGACCCTCCGGGAGACCCTGTCCTGGCACGATGTATGATGGCTTCCGCCCGCACACGGGGGATCTCCATCGCCGAAGGAATCCATGGCGTGGACCATGCGATCTCGGTGCCCCTTTTCTTTCTCCTCCCGGAAGGGGTGACCCCTGTCGTTCCGGTCTCCCAGTCACTCTCGGGGGTCAGGCAGGCCTCTCTTCTGGGGGAATCCCTCAGGAAGCTCGAAAGCAACGGTTTGAAAAGGCTCCTCCTGCTTGTGTCGGGGGTCTGGTCCCAGAATCCCCTCGAGATGGCCAAAGGGCAGGAAGATCCCCTCATTCCGCGCTGGACGGAACGAATCATGAAAAGTGTCCTTGAGCGGGAGATCCCGGACTGGAGCTTCCTTCCGGAGGTCGGCCGGGAGATCCTCGATCGGCTCGACCCTCCGGGACGGTTGCGGGAACTGCATCTTCTCAAGGGACTGGATGTCCGTGGAGGACGGTTGTGGGCCAAGGAGCGGATCCCGGGTCTTGTCCAGATCCTGGCCAGCTTCGAGCCGGTGATCGTCTGAGGCGAGGCCTCTTGCGCGGCATTTTTCCGCAGGAGTCATTCCGGTCGCCTGGGACTCCGGCCCTTCACAGGAAAATCAGAGGTTTTCCCGGGCCTCTCCCTTTTTCATTTGGACATCCGAGATCCCTCCCCCGCATCCTCAATCCCTATAACCCGTGGCTCATGTTCAGCTTTTGAAAAAAGTCCCGATAAGAGTATCATGGTGAGCGTTTCCGGCTCCTAACAATTCATCACTTCCGGAGGAGTTCCATGAGTTTGTTTGGGGGAGGCAGTCGTCGCGAGGAAGGGCAGAAGCAGGCGGTCTCAGTTTCAGAGGGTTCCGAGAAGGATTTTCTAAACGACCCCAGGATCCTCCGGAAGATTCTGGACGCGGTCCCCGATCTGGGGATCGCGATCGCGTCGACGGAGACGGGAAGCGGCCGCACGGGAAATCGGATTCTCTACATGAACCAGGCCATGAAGTCGATCGTCTCCGCCATGGAGGAAGAAATGAAGCGCTCCTTCGGCGTCTCCTCCTCCGAGGTGATGGACGGCTCCATTCACCGGTTCCACAAGGATCCGGACCGGATCCGGAAGATTCTCGAAGGGCTTCGCCCGGGAGAGGTCAGGCGAAACCAGGTGATGGAGATCGGAGGGATCTCCCTTCTCTCCACGACCGAGGCGCTCTCGGATCCCGTGTCCGGGAGGCCCCTGGGATTCATGACCCTCTTCCGGGACGTTACGGCCGACAAGATGCTCGAGAATTCGGTTGAATCTCAGAGCCGTTCCTCCCAGGTCCTTTCCACGGCGATGGGGGAGCTCGATTCCGGCATCCGGGAAATCGTGGCGGCGACCGGCAAGGTGGCGGCCGAGTCGCAGAAGACGCGCTCCGAAGGAGAGGCGGGACGCCAGACCCTCGAAGCGCTCCTCTCCCAGGTCCTGGAGGCGGGAGAGGCGATGCGCGCCCTTGCCGAGGTCGTGAACGGGCTCAACACCCGGAGCCAGGAGATCGGAAAGGTGGTCGAGGTGATCGACGACATCGCGAGCCAGACGAATCTTCTGGCCTTGAACGCCGCGATCGAGGCGGCGCGGGCCGGGGAGCAGGGGCGGGGGTTCGCGGTGGTGGCCGACGAAGTGAGAAAACTCGCGGAACGGACCATCCGGGCCACCAAGGAGATCGGCTCGACCATCCGGGAGACCCAGGGGGAGACGACCCGCACGGCGACGCTCATCCGTGGAACCCTCGGAAAGGTCGAGGAAAGCCAGAAAAAGGCCCAGGGGGTGGGAACGGTCTTCGCCTCGATCGTCGATCATGCGTCGATTCTCTCCGAGACCCTCAAGGGCATCGTGGGGGTGACGGAAAAGCAGTCCCGCAATGTGTCGGCCGTCCGGGGGCAACTCGATTCATTGGTGGCCGAACTCAACGGGAATCTCAAAAAGGTGACAAAAGGACACTGACCCGGATCCATTCAGAGAAGTCCTTTCGGATCGGGCGTCGGTCAACATCGAGGAGGAGGTGCGATGGCATCGGAGATCGTCTTTGATTCCCCCAACCACAAATTCGTCTGGCTCGGCCGCGACGAGACCGGCCTCGAGGAGGGGGTGCAGACGAATCAGTACCTGATCGTCGACAACGGCCGGGGGACCCTGCTCGATCCCGGGGGGTTCGGAGTCTTCTCCCGGGTCGTCGTGAACATGAGCGAGTTCGTGGATCCGGAGAAGATCGACCACATCTTCCTCTGTCACCAGGATCCCGACGTGGGGGGCGGACTCGCGTCCTGGATGGACATGACCCCGGCCCGTGTCCACGTCTCGGCGCTCTGGATCCGCTTTCTCCTGCACTACGGAGTGACGGCCCTGGACCGGATCGAAGGGATCCCGGACGGGGGCGGGTCCCTGGCCCTTCCCTCCGGCAACCGTCTGGATTTCATCCCGGCCCACTTTCTCCACTCTCCCGGGAACTTCCACGTCTTCGACCATGCGTCGGGAATCCTCTTCACGGGAGACCTGGGCGCGGCGATCTATCCCAAGGGTGAAACGCCCCTTTATGTGGAAAACTTCGAGGACCATGTCCGGCATATGGAAGGATTTCATGTCCGCTATGTGGCCACCTCGCGGGCGATCGAATACTGGCTTGGAAAGATCCGGAACCTTCCGATCCGGATGATCTGTCCCCAGCACGGATCGATTTTCAAGGAAAAAGAAGCCCGGATGTTTCTGGAGTGGATCGGGAAGGCGCGAGTCGGCTTCGATGCGAACATCTTCACCTGAGATTCCGCTGAGACAGACCGTTGACGGAAGGACCGACAGGGAGGGGCACCATGGGTGACGGAATGTGCGAAAAGGAGCGTCTCGCGCTGGGCGAGCTTCAGGCGGATCTTGTTTTTGTGAGGAACTACATTGTCCAGCTTGAGGAAATCAACCGGATGCACGACCGGGACATCGGGTCCATGACCGACATCCTCCGGACGAGGATGGAGCGGATCGATGTCTCGACCATGATCCGGAAAGGACAGGAGTCGATCGCCAACCTTGAACGTTTCCAGACGGTTCTCGAGCGGATTTCCAGCATCGGGCTCGAGATCCGGGAGATCTCGACCCAGGTGAACCTCCTGTCGATCAACGCCGCGATCGAGGCGGCCCACGCCAAGGAAGCGGGCCGCGGGTTCGCCGTGGTGGCGGAGGAGATCAAGAAGCTTTCAGACCGGACGCGAAAGTCCGTCGAGGAGATTTCGAAGACGGTGGAGTCGATCGGATCCGAACTCGGCGCCATGCGGGAGAGCATCGAGGACGTCCAGCGCCGGATCGGAGAAATGCAGGACTTTTCGGAGAAGATCGAGCAGAGCGTGTCCCATATGAAGGATGTCGCCTCCGGCAATCTTCTGAAAAAATTTCTGGGGATCGTTGTCGGCCGGTCCGACCGGATGAGCCAGCTGATCCGGTCGGTCTTCTCGAAGGCCTAGGAATGATGGCCGGAGGCCGGAAAAAAAACACCTTGTCAGGAGCCAGGGACGATGAGCGGTAAAACAGATATCGAGAATCTCGTTCTTCAGGTCGGGACCAACCAGATGGAGCTTGTGGACTTCCGCATCTTCCAGGTGGACAAGAACAATCCCGAGAAAGTCCTGGAGGGAATCTACGGGGTCAACGTCGCCAAGGTGATCGAGATCATCAAGCTTCCGGAGATCACGCCCGTTCCCAACGCCAACCCTTTTCAGGACGGGGTCATCAATCTTCGGGGGATCGTCATCCCCATCATCAATCTGGCCCGGTGGATGCGGGTGACCGAGCCACCCGGCATCACCTCCTCCCAGGTGATCGTGACGGAGTTTTCGAACATCCGTCTCGGATTTCTCGTCCACCAGAGCGTCCAGATCCGGCGGGTCTCCTGGAAGAGCATCGTCCCGATCAACCTCCCTTCCTCGGCGACGCACAAGGATTCGAGCGTCGTCGGGACGATCAAGCTCTCCGACGGGCCCGATGCGGGGAAGGTTCTCCTGATCCTCGATTTCGAGAGCATCGTCGAGGAGATGGGGCTGTATTCGCGACAGGAGCACGACCTCGAATCCCTGCCCAGGGCGGAGTCGACCGGGAAGACCGTCCTCGTGGTCGACGACAGCGGGGTCGCGCGGAACATGCTGTCCAAGGCTTTGGACAAGGATGGCTACAAGGTCGCGCTGGCGCGGAACGGGGAAGAGGGGTTATCGGCCATGGCGCAGATCTGGAAGAAAAACCCCGAAGAGCTGGCCGCCATCATTTCCGACGTCGAGATGCCGGTCATGGATGGCTATTCCTTTGTGAAGAAAATCAAGGAAAACCCTGAATGGAAGAACATTCCCGTCATCATGAACTCCTCCATGAGCGGAACGGAGAACATGCGGAAGGGGCGGGAGCTCGGGATCGATGAATATGTCGTGAAATTCGAACCCCAGAAGTTTCTGGAGGCACTCAATGCGGCCCTCACCCGACACAGGGAGCAGGGGATCGCGGTCAAGCCTTAAAAAGGAGTCCTTCGACTCAGAATTTGGGAAAATAGAAAAAGGATTCTCCGTACATCAGAAACAGGGCGAAAATCCAGGGAAGCTGGGGAGAGACTCTCCAGAGTAACCCTGGATCCCGTCCCGCCTCGGGCTCAGGACGGGCCTCCGAAAGAAGGGCCCCGAATCCCACCCCCGCCGCAAGGCTGCCCGTGATGGCGAACCAGGACACCATTTCAAGCCCGCCGATGTTGTGTCTCGACCCGTAGAGATTGAGGGTCATTCCTCCCTGAATCAGGAGAAATTCAATACCGAGGTACAGAATCACCTTCATGATGAAGGGTTGGGTCTGGCTCACGGAACGGTCTCCTCCTTAGTATTCGGCTCCGGCCGATGCGACTCTTTCTCGGGCCAGCTGGCCGCATGCCGCAAGCACGTCCGGACCCATGGACTTCCGCACTGTCGCCGTAATGTGAAATCCCGAAAGAATATCGGCAAAGACCTGCACGACCTCCTCTTCCGGCCGTTCGAAGGGCGATCCTGGAAAGGGATTGAAGGGAATGAGGTTGACCTTCGAGCGAAAGGGCGCCAACAGACGTCCAAGTGACCGGGCCTGCTCCGGGCGGTCGTTCTTGCCCTTCAAAAGGACGTATTCGAAGGTGACGCGCTCCCGGTTCCGGAGAGGGAACTCCCGGCATGCCTCCAGAATTTCGGCGATGGAGTAGATCCGGCCGACCGGCATGATCTCCCGCCGCAGAAGGTCATCGGGAGCACAAAGGCTCACGGCAAGCTGGATTCCCAGATTGGCTTCGCCCAGAAGGCGCATCTTGGGGACGAGACCCGATGTCGAGACGGTGATTCTCCGGGGGGAGAGCCCGATGCCGTCGGGATGGGTCAGGCTCCGGATGGCCGGAATCAGGGCATCGAGGTTGGCCAGGGGTTCTCCCATACCCATGAAGACCACATGGTCGATGCTGAGGCCCTCCTTCGCCCTGTCCGTGGGAAATCCGAGGAGGCGCATCGCCTGGATCCATTGCCCCAGTATTTCCGAGGGGGAAAGATTCCGGATGAGTCCCATGGCGGCGGTACGGCAAAATCGGCACCCGATGCCGCATCCGGCCTGCGTGGACAGGCAGAGGGTCATGCGTCCCTTGCGAGGGATCAGAACCGATTCGATGACCGGTCCGTCCGCGAGGCGCAGGGCCAGCTTTCGGGTTCCGTCCACGGAGGTGTGTGCCGATTCGAGGGAAGGGATCCCGAGCCTCCTCTCCTCTTCCAGAAGGGCACGGGTGGAAGGGGGAAGATTGGTCATCGCCCGGGGATCGGTGATCCCTTTCCGGAAGACCCAATGGGCGGTCTGGCGGCCGCGATAGGAGGCCTCCCCCAGTTCCTGAAATTTATCCGGCCATTGACTCGCAGGGAGATCGAGGAGATTCATGGAGTCGGCCCCGGGCCGTCCGGGGTGGCGTCTGCCCGGACCCACCGGGGGGCGATCCACCGCATGACCAGAAAGGTTGAGAGAAGGCCGATGGCCGCCCCTCCCAGAACATCGAGGGGGAAGTGGGCTCCCACATAGATCCTGGACAGGCCCGTCAGGGTCGCCAGGGCGAAGAGAGGAATGGCCAGGGGGGGATACAGGCCGGAAAAAAGCGAAGCGGTCGAAAATGCGGTAAAGGTGTGGCCCGAGGGAAAGGAGTTGGCGTAGAGGGAGGGGCCCAGAACATGGATTGTGACGGCATGGGAGACGATGGCCGAATGGAATGCGGCCAGGGGGCGGTCGCGGTGGACCAGATGCTTGAGGGTTGTCCCGATGATGAAGGAGGCGAAGGAGGTCGAGGCCCAGAGGACAAAGTCGCGGCGGAAGTTCTTTCGGGCGAAGAGGGCCATGAGGGCCAGGCCGATCGGGAAAAGATAGAAGCCGTTTCCGAGGGCGGTGGCCGCCTCCATGACCGGATCGAGCCAGGAGCGGTCAAGTGTATTGTTGACCCAGAGAAAAAGGCTCTGGTCGGCATGGATCAGGCTGTTCATTATTTTTTTTCGGGCCTTTCGGGCCTTTCGGGCCTCGCGGGGGGTGCGGTCTAGTCTGAACGGTCCCTGGCCAGAAGCGCCCTGAGACGGTCGCCGACGGTCTGCTTGGACCAGTCGGAGGGATAGGAGACGCGGTAGACACCACCGGCTTCCGAGAAGCCATGTTTCTCGATCAGGTAACGTCCCACTTCAAGAATCTGTTCCCGCCAGGTGGCGGAGCTTGTCCATTGCATGGCCTCCAGGACGAGTTCGCCGAACTCCTCCTCGGGGATCCGTTCCGGATGCCAGAGGTCGAACTCTCCGGAATGGTCGGGATCCCGGCTCACAAGGGAATAGACGGGCATGGGGTGTGGACTCCTTGCGTGGAAAGTGATTTGGAGATCCGTTTGAGGCTATTATACACGAATAACTATTCTCCGGTATATCGGTGGCCATGAAAGGATCCTGTGGAAAAAGCCTCACTCCTGTTCCTTCTTCTCTCCGGACTTCTGGTTGCGGCCCTCTTCCTCTCCCGCCTTTCCGAGAGGCTCCGCACTCCGGACATTCTCTGGTTCATGCTGCTCGGGCTTCTGCTCGGTCCGACCGGACTTCGGGTCCTTTCCGGAGAGTCCCTCATGGGAGCCGGCCATGTGCTTCTCCTGGGGGCCGTCTTTCTCGTCCTCTACGAAGCCGGGATCCGGACGCGGATCGACCGGGTCCGCGACCACGGGATCGCCATCGCCCTCCTGGTGTCCATGGGGATTGTTCTGACCGCCGTTCTTCTTGCCCTCGCGCTCCATGGCCTCTTCGGAATGACTTTTTACGAAGGGCTTCTCCTGGGGGCGATCCTGTCCACGACCGATCCCGCCTCCATCCTTCCGATCCTCCGAAAGCTCCCGATCCCTCCCCGGGTCTCGGAGACACTGGTGGCCGAGAGCGCCCTGGGGGACGTCACGGGAAGCCTGATGACCCTCTTCATCCTTTCGCTCTCCCGACCGGAGGGATCCCTTTCGGGGACGCTCCTTGACTTCTCCTTCTCCCTCCTCTGGGGCGCTCTTTCCGGGGCCTTACTGGGGATGGCCGTCATCCTTCTTGCCACCCACCGGAAAATAGGCCTTTTCCGGGACAATCTGCCGGTTCTGATGCTGTCGGCCCTTTTCGCGGGATTCGGTCTCTCCCTCTTTCTCCATGGCCAGGCCCTCCTTTGCGCCTTCGTGCTCGGGATGGTCGTGGGCCGGGCCTCCGAGGCCGCGAAGAAGGAGGCCTCCCCCTTTTCGGGAGAGGCCTTCAAGACGGTGAACGATCTCGTCGCCTACCTGGCCAGCTTTTTCATCTTTCTGGTCATGGGAACACTGATCCCGGGGTCGACGGAAGGGATTTCCTGGATGCGTCTCCTGCTGCTGGTCCTCTTCCTCGTCGTTCTGGTCCGTCCCCTGGTCGTCTTTCTTCTTCTTCCCCTCGACCGAAGGTCCCGGTTCTCTCTTCAGGAGATGGGATTCATGTCCGTCGTCCGGGAGACCGGGATCATGGCGGGAGCCCTTCTGGGACTCGCCCACGACGCTCTTCCCCCCCAGGCCTCCCTCATCGTCTTTTCGGTCGTGGTGGGGACCATTGCCATCGGGGCCCTGGGATCGGCGCCCATGGCCCGATTCTTGGGCTTTGCGGACACCGACGGGAGCCGTCCGTGAAGAGGGGGCCCGGACTGTTCCTGACACTCCTTTTTCTCGGGCTCTCCTCCTGCGGAATTCCCTCGAACCCCGTCACCCCTCCCGAGGTTCTTGTGGCCGGCGAATCGGGCGCTTCCGCAGGAGGGGCAACGGCCTACAGCCTTCCCTTTTCCGGATCTCCCGCCGCATTGTCGAGCCTTTCCATCCCTTCGGGAGAGACGATCTGGGGAAGTGCCGACGTGGACAACGACCTTGTCTTTCTCGTCCGGAGCGGGAGCCAGGGGCTCTTCCAGATCGCTCCCCTGCCTCTTTCCTCCGCAGCCCCGTTTGTGACGGTGAATCTCCCCGCGGGAGACACTCCCTGGGCTCTTGCGACGGTGACCCCCCAGGTCCTGGTTGTGCTCATGACCACTCCGGCGGATCCGGGCGGGTGCCTCGCCCTCATTGACGCCAACACCCTGGTTCAGATGACGGGGGGCGGGGCGATCACTCCATCCTCCTGCCAGCCCATCTCCGGTCAAACGGCCTCTCTCACGGGAGGATTTCTGCTGCCCCTGGCGGACGGGGTCATGTTTCTCGCCGGGATCGTGACCGGCAGCGGACCGTCCGCCACGACCACGCTTCTTCTTCTGCCCCAGTCCAATGTTCTGTCCGGCGGCCCCCTCGCCCCCCAGTCCACATGGACCCTGCCCGTGTCCTACTCCGGGGGGAGCCCTCTGGCGGGGGCGGCATTGCCCGAGGCCGTCCTCCTTCCGGACCCGGCATCCGCCGCGGTCGACATCTACTCGATCACGGCCCTTTATGACTCGGGAGGGGGCACCCTTTCGCCTCTTTCCAGAACCAGACTCTCCCTGACGGCTCCCCCCACGCTTCTGGCGATCGATCCCGCCAGTAATTTTATGGTCGCCGGGTCGGATCAGACGATCTCCCTCTTCGGCCTCGACGCCATCCTGAATACGGGAGGAACGCTGGGGACCATCGGATCCCTGGGCAGTCTGCCCGGGGAGTCCGTCGAAACCTTGACGATCTATACGGGAAGCTCCTGAGGGGGCCAGGAAGGGAAGAATGGTACAGGGGGCTGTTCTCGTGGGGATCTACCTCGGGTTGGGAGGCGTGTCGGGCTTTCTGTCGGGGCTCCTGGGGATCGGGGGAGGCGTGGTGCTCCTTCCCGCCCTGCTCTTTCTTCTTCCTCTGGTGGTCGGCCAGGGGATCACGCCCTTCCAGGCCACCGAGATCTCCATGATCCAGGTCACCTTTGCGGCGCTCATGGGAATTCTCGTCCACCGACCGGCGGCCCATGTCCCGATCCGGAGAATCGTTCTCTGGGCCCTGTCGGCCCTCTCCGGAGGCGCCATCGGGGGATTCCTCTCCTACCGGTTTTCCGGGCGGCTCATCCTTCTTCTTTTTCTGGCCGAAACCTGTCTCGCGCTTCTTCTCCTTTTATTCCGTCCCTCGGAGCATCCGTCCGGAGCGGCCCGGGCCGGGTCTCCCCTGGAATTCCCTGTCCTGTCGGCCATCGGTCTCACGAGCGGAATCCTGGGGGTCGGGGGGGGATTCCTCTTCTACCCCGTTCTGACCCTTTTCTTTCGATACCCCTCCTACGTGGCGGTGGGATCGAGCCTGGCGGTCATGTTCCCCATGGCCGCCGCCGCCTCCCTTTTCAAGATCGTAGCCTCCGGAAGCCTCGCGCCGCCGACGATTCCGATCGTCCTTGGGGCCCTCGTGGGATCGGTCCTGGGATCGCGCTTCACGAAGCGGCTGGGATCCTCCCGGATTCGTCTTTTTCAGGGGATCCTTCTCGTGCTGACGATCCTTCGGATTCTGGGGGAACTTATCAAATGGAAGGACCTCGGATGATCTCGAGGCCGTGGTGGGACTCCTGAAGAAAGGAGGGGGAGAGGATCAGGGCTCCTCTTCGATCCCGTATTCCCTCATCTTGGCATAGAGGGCCTTTCGGCTGATGCCGAGAATTCTCGCCGCGAGGCTCTTGTTCCCTTCCGCTTCGGAAAGGGCGCGCCGGATCTGGTCCTTTTCCCCTTCCTTCAGCGTCCGGGGCAGGGAAGGGAGCGGAGAAGATTCTGTGGAGGAAGGGAGATGGTGGAGAAGGGGAGCGATCATGTCTTTTTCGAGATCGAAGCGGTTCGGGGAGGTCGTTCCCTGGATCACCGCAACCTCGATCATGCGGTTCTTGAGTTCCCGGACATTGCCGGGCCAGGGGTAGCTCCTCAGGATTTCGCTTGCGGCAGGGGAGATGCCGATGGCGATTCCGGGGCTGTCGAAGGCCTCCGCGAGGAAGCGGCGTGCCAGGAGAAGAATGTCCTCCCCCCGTTCGCGAAGGGGGGGAACGTTGATGGGAAAGACATTCATGCGGTAATAGAGATCTTCCCGAAGGCGGCCCTGGTTGACGAGAAGAAGGGGGTCGATGTTGCTCGCTCCGATGATCCGGGCATAAAAGGAGAGCTCTTCCGTCCCGCCGACACGATAGAAGGTCCTGTTCTCCAGGACCCGGAGGAGGGCGATCTGAGTCGAAAGGTCCATGGTTCCGATTTCGTCGAGGAAGAGGGTTCCCTTTCCGGCGGTTGAAAGCCATCCGTCCTTTCGGGAAAGGGCGCTGGTGAAGGAGCCCTTTTCGTGGCCGAAGAGCTCCGAGTTGACCAGCTCCCGTGAGATCGCCCCCGTGTTCACCGCGATGAACGGCTCTTCGCGCCGGGGCGAGAGCTGGTGGATGGATCGGGCGACCAGCTCCTTGCCTGTTCCCGACTCACCGGTGATCAGGATGGGAATGGAGTGGGAGGCGGCCTTCCGGATGCGTTCGGCCAGTCTTTTGACGGCCGGACTCTCCCCGGCGAGGAGGGGAAGGGGGAGACCCTCTTCCGACCGGTTCGGCCTCTCCGGTCTGACGGGAGCCGAGGTCAGATCGCCAAGCAGGGTCAGAAGCTTCTTCTCGTCGATCGGTTTTTCGAGATAGTTGGCCGCCCCTTTCCGGATCGCCTCGACCGCCGTCTCCACCGTGGCATGGGCGGTCATGAGCACCACCGGCACCTGGGGGGCCAGGGCACGAAGGGGTTCGACCAGCTCGATGCCGGTCGTGTCGGGAAGCTTCAGATCCAGAAGAATCGCGGAACGGTGCGCCGGCAGAGGATCGGCCTTCAGAACCTCGAGGGCCTCCCGCCCGCTCCCCGCCTCGTAGACGACATATCCTTCGTGGGTCAGGAGAGTCCGGAGATAAAGGCGCGTATTGGCGTAGTCGTCCACGATCAGGATGCGGCCCTGGGCCTTCATTTCAGGGACTTTTCCAGATTCGAGAACTCCTTCAGGGTTTTCTTCACCTGGGTGAGCTTCTGGAGGAGCAGGGCCCGCTCCTTGCGTAGCCTCGAGGCGTCCTGTGCATCCGCAAGAAGCCTCTGGGACGCCTCCTTCAACTCCGTCGGCGTTTTTTCCCCGTTGAGGGTTCTCAAAAGGTCTCGTCCTTCGTGGCGCTTCCCGGGGCCCAGATGAAGGTCGGCGAGGGCCCAGGCGAAGACGAGCCTGTCGCGGACGGCGGAAGACAGGTCTCCGAGGGACGATCGCTGCTTCAGAAGAGCCCGGGCGGCCCTGTAGTAGTGTTTCGTAAAGAGGTAGGACATCCCTGCGAAGTACTGGGCGTCGTGATGGCTGATCTCTGCGATGGCAAAGGGAGGAAGAATGACGACGGGAGGAGGGCAGGAAGGAGGAGTCCGGACCGGTGGAAGCGACTGGCAGGCCACCACCGGAAGAAGCAGAAGGAAGAGCGCATGCCGGAACAGGGACTTTGTGCGGACGCTATTCATGGGATCCCTCCTCGTATAAAAGGGGGAGGGAGACGATGAAGATCGTTCCTTTCGGAGCGTTCCGGGCTATCTCGATCGACCCTCCCATGGTGACGACAATTCCTTTTGTGACGGCGAGCCCCAGTCCAAGGCCTTCCTTTGTCCGGATGTCGAAGGGGGCCACCTGGTAAAACTTGTCGAAAAGAAAGGGAATGTTCTCCGGGGGAATTCCGATGCCGGTGTCGGCGATCTCGAAGCGGAGCGTCCTCAGCTCCCGGGTGACCGAAAATCGGACCTTTTCCCCCTCCTGCGTAAATTTAAACGCATTTCCCAAAAGGTTGTCCAGAACCTGGGCCAGTTTGTTGGCATCGGTCCGGATGACCTCCGGAAGCTCCCCGTCGATATGGGCCTCGAAGCCTCTTCCCGATCCTTCGGCGGCCAGGCGATACCGTTCGATGATGCGCCCCAGAAAAGTCCGGAGCTCCAGCGGCTGGAGATCGATCCGCATCTGTCCCGCCTCGATTCGGCCCAGGTCCAGGAGCTGGTTGACGAGATCGACGAGATGGTCGATCTCCTCCCCCACGACGGTCAGGCTTTTTTGCTGTTCCTCGTTCAGAGGGCCCAGGGCCTGCCGTTTGAGCATCGCGATGAATCCGCGGATGCTGGTGAGCGGGGTCCGAAGTTCATGGGAGGCCACCGTGACGAATTCGGATTTTTTTCGGGAGAGTTCGCCCAGGCGATGGGCCATTTCGTTCAGGGCGCGTGCGAGATCTCCCATTTCATCGGTGTTGTCGAGGGTCACGGGGTTGTGAAAGGCTCCCTGGGAGATGCGGCGCGTTCCGGCAATGAGGGCATTGATCGGAACGAGGACCATCCGGGAGAAGGAGACCAGAAGAAGAAGCACGAGGAGCGACCCGATCGCGGTCATCTCGATGCTGACCGTCGTCATCTGCTCTTCCCGGGCCGTCGTCTCGGCGATCCGTCTCTCGAGCGTCCGCTGGTACCCATCCTTGAGATCCCTCAAGAGTCCGGCCATGTAAATAAGAAGGGGGCCGGTGGAGCCTCTGCTGATGGCGATGGCCAGCGATCGGTTGCCGTGGGCCAATGCGTTTCGTTCCTTCCCGATGGCATCAAGAAGTCCGACCTCTGCCGCCTGGGTTCCGCGTACGAGGTTGGCGGTGGCGGCATCCGGCTGGGGAAGGGACTTCAGAAGGGCCAGGAGAAGTGGAAGCTCCGTTTCGACAGGAGAGGGCGACTGGGGGGGAAGGGGAACGAAGAGAATATACCGCTTGTCCTCCGCCAGGATGACCCCCACCCGGTTCTGGATCTGTGAAATCATCAGGAGGCCGGAAACGGACTGGTTCTTGATTTCGAGAAATATCCGGTGGAGAGCGTAAAGGCTGGTGATGGCATAAAGGTTCGAGGAGAGGATGATCCCCAGAAGAACGGCCGAAAAGAGAAAGATTTTGGCTCGAAGGCGCAACCCCCGAGTGCGTTGGCTCAATCAGGCCCCCTGCGTCACCCTGTGTTGTGTCGTCGGAAGAGTCGCCTTCCGGAGAGATGCAACAGCATCAGGGGCATTCTAGAACAAACAAAGGATTTTAACCAGAAGGCTCCGGAGAGGGGAGACCCCTCTCCGAGATCATGGATGATCAGAAGCGGTTCAGGATGTAGCGTTTGGGATTGACCGGGCTCCGGTTGACCATAATCTGATAGTGAAGATGGGGGCCGGTTGAAAGTCCGGAATTCCCCAGGTATCCGATGACGTCACCCCGTTTGACATGTTCTCCCTCGTAAACGGCCACCTTTTCAAGGTGTCCGTACAGGGTGGAGATGGTTCCCGTATGATCGATGACGACCGTCTTCCCGAAGCCCTGATCCCAGCCCGCCAGGGAGACGGTCCCGGATGCGGTGGCGATGATCGGTGTTCCCATCGCTCCCGCAATGTCGACTCCCGGATGAAAGTCCCGGCCCAGTCCGAACGGCGAGGTCCGCCATCCGAACCGTGAGGTCACGACCCCATGGGCTGGCCAGATGCTCGGCGTGAAGGCCCATTCAGTCTGTCGATCCTGAATGACATGCTTGAGACCCGCGAGGGATTCCTCCTGATTGAGGACTCCGTGTTCAATGTCCCCGATCTGTCGGTCCATTTCGGTCATGAGGTCGTCCATTCCCCGACGGCCCTTCTGAATGAGGACCGACGGAGCCACGGAGTGTTCCGGCCCCCCGAGGCCCAGCACGACGTTCGAGCTGTTCGATTCGGTGGTGTTCATGATCAGCCGGACCTTGCGCTCGAGTTTTGCCACGTCGACCATCGTGGAGTGAATGTCCTGGAGCCTCCGGTAGATTCGGACGATCTCCTCCTTCTGGAGCCGGCTCTGATGCTGCAGGGCGATCATCCGGGCTTCCTTTTCAAAAAGCAGGAAGGCGAGAACGGAAAAAACCCCCGCAAAGGCGATGAAGACGAGGCCGGCCACTCCACCCCACCGAATCCATCGGCCAGAAATTTCATAGCGGCGAATTCGGTCGTTCGGAGAGGGGACGACAAGAACTGTGAAGGTTTTTTCCCTGAGCGTCTTCGTGTCCATTTCACGTCCCTCCTGCCTGTCGGAAGAGAGTCCTTCCCAAATGTCCGCACCACCTGGATCGCGGATAATCCTCTGGATCACTCTGGTACGATTATGGCTCAAATCCAATAAATGTCAAGAGCCATTAGGGGGGTATATGGCGTGACGACAATCACGGTTTTTTTTAAATTATTATTAATAATATATTTTTAGTTTGTAATAAAAAAATATTATTGTAAAGTTTATAGCCTATTTTCATTCTTTGAGATCAGTCGGGCGATGTTGTCGCGATGGCGGACGAAAACAAAAATGGCCATGATGGCGAAGAGAGTCGTCCCCTCCGTGGGCAGGGGCGGGCGCCTGAGGGCGGGCAGGTGCCCCCAGAAAGCCGCCAGGAGAGGCATGAGTGCAAAGCTTCCCAACGAGGCGATGGAGGCGGTGCGGGACGCGAGAAAGAGGAGGAGCCAGGGGATGCAGACCAGCAGGCCGAAGAAGGGATCTATCCCGAGTGCCACGCCGAGCCCGGTCGCGACCCCCTTTCCGCCCTTCCCCCGGAGCCAGAAGGAAAAGATGTGTCCGAGGAAAACAAAAAGGCCGGCGAGAAAAGGGTCGAGGGGCCCCCCGAAAAGAAATCCGGTCCGGACCGCCAGAAAGCCCTTCCCCATGTCTCCCGCCAGGGTCAGGAGTCCCAGGATCTTCCCGCTCCGGTCCTTCCCGACCACACGCATGACATTGCTGAAGCCGATGTTCCCGCTTCCGGCCTTGCGGATGTCGACCCCCCGGATTCGGGCCAATAGGAGGCCAGTCGGGATTGAGCCGAGAAGGTAGGCAAAGGCGACAAGGAGGGCCTCCTTCGTCATGGGGTGTCGTCCTGGCCCGTGACCCAGAGATACCAGAGAAGGTACTGAAGACCGGAGAGTATCGTCAGGACAATCGCGATCCAGAAGGTCAGAAGTCCGATCCAGTGGAAGTTCAGAAGGAAGTTCGACCCGGGAATGGCCATATGGCGGTTGTTGTCGAGAAGAAGGGCGATCGAGATCGTCTGGACGACCATTTTTGCCTTCCCGCTTTTTTCGGCCGGAATGATGATGCCCCGGGACGCCGCGACCGATCTGAGTCCCGAGACGGCGAATTCGCGGGCCACCACGATGATCGCCAGAATCGCAGGAAGAAGGCCATGGGCCACCAGGAGAAACAACACGGAGCTCACAAGGATCTTGTCGGCAACCGGATCAAGAAGTTTACCCATGGCGGTGACCATGTTGTAGCGGCGGGCCACGAAGCCGTCCAGGATGTCTGTGAGGGAGGCCAGAAGGAAGAAAAAGGCCGCGAGGTGGCTCGGCCCCACCTTAGGAGAATGGTCGGCCATGATGACGGCCGGAATGAGGAGAAGCCGTCCGATGGTCAGGGCATTGGCGAGGTTCAGCATCGATGATCCTCTCCGGTCCCTTTCCCGGTTCTTTTTTGTGCGAAGAGCAGGGCATCCGAGACCTGTCTGACCGCTCCCGCTCCGCCCGGAGCCGTCGTGATCCAGTCCACGGCTCTCAGAACGGACCGATGGGAATCGGCGGGGGCGATGGAGAGTCCGGCCCTTCCGAGGAGAAGCATGTCCGTGACGTCGTCCCCCATGGCGGCGATAAGGGAGGAGTCGAGGGACCAGCGGGTCAGGAGTGTGTCCATCGCGGAGGACTTGTCCCGGACTCCCAGGATAAAGTCCCTGATGCCGAGGTCCGAGAGACGCCGTTCGGTGGCCGCTCCCGATCGGCCCGAGATGACCCCCACAAGGAAGCCGGACCGGAGAAGGAGGGCGATGCCGTGGCCGTCACGCACATGGAAGGATTTCATTTCGTCCGGGGGACCGAAGGAAAGCCGTCCGTCCGTGAGGACCCCGTCCACGTCGAGGATGAGCCCCCGTATGGCGGGAAGCCTGCGGAGAACGGGCAGGGGAATGCGGGCCATCAGGGAACCCCCGCGCGCAAGAGATCATGGAGATGAACGACTCCCAGGACGACGCTGTCCCCGTCGGTCACGACGACGCTGGTGATCTGACGGGACTCCATGAGGGTCAGAGCTTCCGAGGCCAGGGTCTCCGGGGGGAGGGTGGCCGGTGACCGCGTCATGATGGATCGGGCCGGAATGTCCAGAATGGGGGCCGCATTCGATCGGGATGACTCGAGGGTCCGGCGGAGGTCGCCGTCCGTCAGAACGCCGAGAAGACATCCTGCGCCATCGGTGACGGTTGTCATTCCCAGCTTCTTGGCGGTCATTTCGACGATGACATCCCGGAGAGGGGTGTCCGGAGAGACTGCGGGAAGACGGTCTCCCCCGTGCATGAGGGCGTCGATCCTGAGAAAGTATTGCCGACCCAGGGAGCCTCCCGGGTGAAGGGAGGCGAAGTCCCGGATGCCGAAGTTCCGCTCGGAGAGAACGACCATGGCCAGCGCATCGCCCATGGCGAGCATGGCTGTCGTGCTCGATGTGGGGGCGATGCCCAGGGGGCCGGCCTCCCGGGCGACCGCAGAGGAGAGGGTCCAGGCCGCTTTGCGTCCCATGGTGGAGTCGGGCTGGCCGAGAATGGCGATCATGGGGATCTCCATTCTTTCGAGGAGAGGCATGAGGGCCAGGATCTCTTCCGTTTCTCCGGATTTTGAAAAGGCCAGAAGGATATCCCTCGACTCCAGCATTCCGAGATCCCCGTGGAGGGCCTCCCCCGGATGGAGAAAAAAGGCCGGTGTGCCGGTCGAGGAGAATGTGGCGGAGACCTTCCGTGCGATATGACCCGATTTTCCTATTCCGGTGACGGCCAGCTTCCCGGGGTTCGAAAGGATCGCCTCCACCGCCCGGGCGAAGGTCCCGTCAAGAGAGTCTCCCAGGGAGCGGACAGCCTGGGCCTCCTCCTCGAGGATGCGCCGTCCCCGTTCGAGTCGTTCGCGATCTTTTTCCGGGGAGGATCCACTCACGCGGGAGCTCCTCCCCCGGCGGAGAAGGCCGGGTCGCTTCCGACGCCGACCCGGAGTCGGTGGAGAGCCAGCGCCTCGCCCAGAAGATCCGGGAGATCCCCCAGGGGGATCATGTTCGGGCCATCGCTCGGCGCGTGGTCGGGATCGGGATGGGTTTCGAGGAAGAGACCGTCGCAACCGGCCGCCATGGCGGCCCGGACAAGAAGAGGAACGAAGATGCGGTCTCCGCCGGAGCGATCCCCCGCTCCTCCCGGGCTTTGGACGGAGTGGGTGCCGTCGAATATCACGGGATAACCTGTGCGGGCCATGATCGCGAGCGACCGGAAGTCCACGACGAGGTTGTGATAGCCGAATGTGGCGCCCCGTTCGCAGAGCAGGATCCGGTCGTTTCCCGTCCCGGCGATTTTGGCCGCGGCGGGCCCCATGTCCTCGGGGGCCAGGAACTGGCCCTTTTTCAGGTGAACGGGTTTGCCGGTCCTTCCCGCCGCCACGAGAAGATCGGTCTGGCGGCAGAGGAAGGCGGGAATCTGGAGAACGTCGAGGACCTGTGCCGCGTCCGGGACCTCCACCGATTCGTGGATGTCCGAAAGGACGGGAAGGGCATATCGCCGGCGAATGTCCTCGAGAATGGTCAGACCCTCGATGCGCCCGATTCCCCTGAAGCTCCGGTGGGAGGTCCGGTTTGCCTTGTCGTATGAGGCCTTGAAGATGACTGAGAGAGCCATGGAGTCCCGTATTTCAGCGATCCTGTGGGCCACTTCGAGGGCATGGGTCCGCGATTCGAGCACACAGGGCCCCAGGATGAATGCCGGAGGCTGGCCCTCCCCTATCTTGAAAGGGGGAGAGGCGATATCCCCGATCGGGACGGGGCCCGTACGGCGTCCGGGACTCATCGGGTCTCCCGTTCCATCCCGGCGCCTTCGGCGTGGCGAAGGGCGGCCTGGACAAATCCGCCAAAGAGGGGATGGGGGGCGAGGGGGCGGGAGCGAAATTCCGGATGGAACTGGGAGGCCACATAAAAGGGATGGGACGGGATTTCGACGACCTCCACAAGCTTTCTGTCGCCGTAGGTGCCGGAAATGTGAAGCCCTTCCTTTTTGATGCGGGGAACATAGTCCGCGTTGACCTCGAAACGGTGGCGGTGGCGCTCCTGAATGCGGGTGGCACCATAGAGTTCGGCCACCCTTGTTCCGGGGATGAGATCCACATCGTAGAGGCCGAGACGCATCGTTCCCCCCAGGTCTGGATTGGATCGCTGTTCCGGAAGGAGATCGATGACCGGATCGACGGGATGAGGGGAAAACTCCCGGCTGGTGGCCTCGGTGAGCCCGAGCTTCTGTCGGGCGAACTCGATCACGGCCAGCTGCATTCCGAGACAGATCCCCAGAAACGGAACCCCGTTTTCCCGGGCATGGGTGATGGCGCGGATTTTTCCGTCGATCCCCCGGGAGCCGAATCCCCCGGGAACCAGAATGCCTCCGAGATCCCTGAACAGGGCGGCGGGATCGGACGAGGCTTCGATGGCCTCCGCGTCCATCCATTCGAGCGAGACCCGGATGCCGTTCTGGAATCCCGCGTGGTTCAGCGCCTCGATGAGGCTCTTGTAGGAGTCCTTGAGGTTCAGATACTTGCCGACGATCCCGATGGTGACAGTCTTCTTGGCCCTCTGGATCCTCCCGACCATCGCTCTCCAGGGGGCGATCCTGGCCGGAGGAATCCGCATGTGGAGATGGCGCAGAAGATAGCGGTCGAGTTTCTGTCGGTAGAATTCGAGAGGGATCTGGTAGATGGAAGGCACGTCCGGAGCCGAGATCACCGCTTCGGAGTCGACGTCGCAGAAAAGGGCGATCTTGTTCTTGACCTCTTCGGGGATCTCTTCTTCCGCCCGGCAGAGGATGATGTTCGGGCTGATGCCGATCTCCCGGAGTTTGTGGACCGAATGCTGGGAGGGTTTGGTCTTGAGTTCGGAGGAGGCCCGGACATAGGGAACGAGGGTCAGGTGCACGAAGGCGACGTTGTGCTTTCCGACCTCCCTGGGAAACTGGCGGATCGTCTCCAGAAAGGGAAGGGACTCGATGTCTCCCACCGTTCCGCCGATCTCGACGAGAACGATGTCGGCTTCCTCTCCCCGCTCGAGGATCACCCGCTTGATTTCGTTGGTGATGTGGGGCACGACCTGGACCGTTCCTCCCAGAAAGTCTCCCCGGCGTTCCCGGGTGATGACGTCATAATAGATCCGGCCGGTTGTGTGGTTGTTCTTTTTCCCCATCGTGAGCGATGTGAAGCGCTCGTAGTGGCCGAGATCGAGGTCCGTTTCGGCGCCGTCGGAGGTCACGAACACCTCTCCGTGCTGGTAGGGGTTCATGGTTCCCGGGTCGACGTTGATGTAGGGATCGAACTTCAGAAAGTCGACCTTGTAGCCGCGGCTTTCGAGGAGGCAACCCAGCGAGGCGGAGGCGATCCCTTTCCCCAGGGAGGAGACGACTCCTCCCGTCACAAAGATGAATTTCATAGCGAATTGCGCCGGGGTGTCCCCTCCGTTGGCGAAGGGGATCTGACGCGGGAAGTCCCGGCCCTCTCCTTTCGGTTTTGCGCCGTTATCCGATGGATCTTCGAACGGTTCTTACGAGGATCCGTTCGAAAATGTTTTTGCAAAGAGCGCAAGGTCTTCCGGTGTGTCGATCCGGAAGGAGGGGAAATCCGTCCGGGCGACATAGATGGCAAAGCCGTAATCCAGGGCCCTCAGCTGTTCGAGTTTCTCGAGCTCCTCGAGAGGGGAGACCGGAAGACGCGCGAATTCCAGCAGGGCCGCCTTTCGGAAGGCATAAATCCCGAGGTGCTGGTCCCAGCGGAGATCGGGGCGTTGCGGCCCGATCCCGTCCCGGTCCATGGGAATGGGGCTCCTTGAAAAATAAAGGGCCAGGTTCCTCTGGTTGCAGACGACCTTGACGATATTCGTATTCAGGATCTCGGCTGGGTCGGAAAGGGTCCGCCGCACGGTGGACATGGGAAGGCGATCGTCTCTAAGAAGGGGTTCGACGGCCTGGTCGATGATGCGGGGATCGCCCATGATCTCGTCGGCCTGGAGGTTGACGACGATCTGCGTGGAGAGTGTCCGGGCGACCTCTGCGACCCGATCCGATCCCGTATGGGCGCCGCTTGACGTCATGACGGCCTCGATGCCTTGAGCCTGGGCCTCCTTCAGGATCTCGGGAGAATCGGTCGCGATCAGGACCCGGTCCGTCACCTCGGATTTCTGGGCCATCCGGGCCACGTGGATGATGAGAGGGATCCCATTGACGCGGACGAGCGGCTTGCCGGGAAACCGTGTCGAGGCCATACGGGCGGGAATGACGACGACGACCTCCGCATCGGTCTCTCCGGTGGGCTGGGGTTCGGTGGGCATCGCCCCCGGGAAGGCCGCAAAAAAAGGATGGTCGAAGGGTTGGGCCATGGAGTTCTCCTTCAGAGCCGAACCCGGGGACGGAAGCCGGCCGGGCGGAAGACGCCTCGATTCGTTTCGAAAAGCGAGGAGAGGGTCAGCACTTCCCGGAGCTGTTCCCGACTGACGGTCGAGGTTCCGACCATGCCGACCACGATTCCGGCCGCCAGATTCGAGAGAACGGCCGCTTCGAGGAGGGAGGCTCCCGCCGCATGGGCGAGCGTCAGCGTGGCCATGACGGTGTCTCCGGCTCCGGTCACGTCGAAGACGTCCTGGGCGACGGCCGGGATGTGGGAGGCGTGGAGTGAGTCTCCTCCTTCGAACAGGGTCATGCCGGCCTCTCCCCGGGTGATGAGGACGGCCTGGGAGGATGTCCGGTCGAGGAGGGCCTGTCCCGCCAGAAGCAGGGTGGCCTCGTCGGTGATCTCGATCCCCGCCGAGCGGGACGCCTCCAGGTGGTTGGGCGTCAGAAGCGTCGCTCCCCGGAAAAAGTCGATCGAGGCGACCTTCGGATCCACGAATACCGGGATCTCCCGATCGCGGGCCATGTCGATCATGGCTCGGACCATGGAGGGAACAAGCATTCCTTTGGCGTAGTCCGAAAAGATGACCCCCTGGACCGAATCGAGAGCGCGGGAAAAGAGCTCGAGCGACTCCTTCCGGGTTTCCTCCGGAATCTCGGAGCGGACTTCACGGTCGATGCGGAGAAGCTGCTGGTTGTGGGCCATGATCCGTGACTTGGTCGTCGTGGGGCGGCCCGGGACAAAGAGCAGCCCCGAGGTGTCGATTCCGATGCGCTCCATGTCCTCCCGGAGGCGGAGGCCCTCTCCGTCGTTACCGGCCACCGACAGGATGGAGACGGAGCCTCCGAGGCGGCTGATGTTGTGGGCCACGTTGGCCGCACCCCCCAGCCGGTAGGAGTCGCTTGTCACTCCGACGACCGCCACGGGGGCTTCGGGAGAGATCCGGTCGACCCGCCCCCAGATATAGTGGTCAAGCATGATATCCCCGACTACCAGGATCCGGGCCGACGAAAAATGATCCATCGTCTCGACCAGTCGGGAGAGAAGGACTTCGCTCATGAATTCTCCTGTCGCACGCCGTTCCCGCTCAGTGAATGATCTTCCCGAGGCGGGACAAACGGAGAGAGTCGCTGTTCTTGTTCCAGGACCAATAGATCAGGACGGCCCGGCCGACGATCTTCCGGCTTTTCACGAATCCCCAGAAGCGGGAGTCGTAGGAGTCGTCCCGGTTGTCTCCCATCACGAAATAAGAATGGGGAGGTACGACCGTTTCGAAGTTGTCCCGGGGCACCTGGTCCGTGACCGATGGGTCGAGAGTCTGGATATAGGGCTCCTTCTGGAGCTGGCCATTGACATAAAGCTGTTTTTTGACGATCCGGATGGTGTCTCCGGGAATCCCCACCACCCGCTTGATGAAGTCTTTGGTCTCGTCCTTTGGATACTTGAAGACGATGACGTCCCCCCTGTGGGGATGTCCCGTCCGGAACAGATAGCGGTCATGAAACGGGTTCTTGACGCCGTAGGCCAGCTTGGACACGAGGATCTGGTCTCCCACGAGGAGGGTCGGAATCATCGAACCCGAAGGGATCCGGAAGGCCTGAACGATGAAAAGCTTGAGGACGGCGGCGATGACGAAGGCTGTCAGAAGCCCTTCGGTGAGCTCTCTCACGAGCCCTTTTTTCTTCGGGGAGATCGCGTCCTTGGTGATATTTGGCTCGTCGGGGGAGGGGGTCACTTTTCCCTGCTTCCTTCCGAAACCCGAAGAACGGCCATGAAGGCCTCCTGGGGAACTTCGACGCGACCGATCTGCTTCATCCGTTTCTTTCCTTCTTTCTGTTTTTCAAGGAGCTTTCGCTTTCGGGTAATGTCCCCGCCGTAGCATTTTGCCAGAACGTTCTTTCTCATGGCTCCGATCGTCTCGCGGGCGATGACCCGGGAGCCGATGGCCGCCTGGATGGCCACCTCGAACATCTGCCGGGGAATGACCTCCTTGAGCTTTTCCACGAGAAGCCGTCCCCTGGAATAGGACCTGTCTTTGTGGACGATGAAGGAAAGGGCGTCCACCCGTTCCCCCGAGACGAGGACGTCCACCTTCTCGAGTTCGGCGGGCCGATAGCCCAGCCATTCGTAGTCGAAGGAGGCGTAGCCCTTGGACAGGCTCTTCAGGCGGTCGTAGAAGTCCAGGACAACCTCGTTTAAGGGCAGTTCGTACTGGACCTGGACCCGGCGGGAGTCGAGGTAACGAAGGTCGCGCTGGATGCCCCGTCGCTCCTGGCAAAGGGTCATGACCGGACCGAGGTATTCGGTGGGCATGTAAAGAGAGCCGAGAATGAAAGGTTCGAAGATCGTCTCGATCTTGTTGGGAGGCGGCATCTCGGCGGGATTCACCACCGTCACCTCCTCCCCGCCTTCGAGACGGACTTGGTAAACGACGGTAGGGGCGGTGCTGATGAGCGAGAGAGAGAATTCCCGTTCGAGCCGTTCCTGGACGATCTCCATGTGGAGAAGCCCAAGGAATCCGCACCGGAAACCGAAGCCCAGGGCGAGCGATGTCTCCATTTCGTAGGTGAAGGAGGCATCATTCATCCGAAGCTTGTCGAGGGCTTCCTTGAGGTCCTCGTACTGGTCCGAATCCGTTGGGAAAAGACCGCAGAAGACCATGGGCTTCGTTTCCTGGAATCCCGGGTAGGGCGCGACCTCGGTGTTGCCCTCGTCGGCCACCGTGTCGCCGATGCGGGTTTCCCGGACCGACTTGATGCCCGTGACGACGAAGCCGACCTCTCCGGCCGAGAGGGAGTCGAGCTCCACCCGCTTGGGGGTGAAGGCTCCGACCGAGAGGACCGGATAGTCCCTTCCCGTCGAGAGAAGCCGGATGGATTTCCCCGGAGAGAGGCGTCCGTCGAAGACGCGGACGAGAATGACCGCCCCGAGGTAGGCGTCGAACCAGGCGTCGAAAAGGAGCGCCCGAAGGGGCGCCTCCCGGGCGCCTGCCGGAGGCGGGACCTGATGAACGATGGCCTCGAGGACGTCTTCGATCCCGATCCCTTCCTTGGCCGAGATGAGGATGGCTCCCGACGCATCGAGGCCCACGGCCTCCTCGATCTGTTCGCGCGTCCTCGGGAGATCGGCCCCGGGGAGATCGATCTTGTTGATGACGGGAATCATGTGGACGTTGTTTTCAAGGGCCAGATAGGCGTTGGCGATGGTCTGGGCCTCGACGCCCTGCGAGGCGTCGACCACGAGAAGGGCGCCTTCGCAGGCGGCCAGCGACCGGGAGACCTCATAGGTGAAATCGACATGTCCCGGCGTGTCGATCAGGTTGAGAAGATAGTCCTTCCCGTCCTTGGCCCTGTAGTTGAGGCGGACGTTGTGGGCCTTGATGGTGATGCCGCGTTCACGCTCGAGGTCCATCGCGTCGAGGATCTGTTCCCGGGATTCCCTCTTCGTGACAGCCCCTGTCAGGTCGAGCAGACGGTCGGCCAAGGTGGATTTCCCGTGGTCGATATGGGCAATGATGCAGAAGTTGCGGATTCGCTCGATCGGATAGTCCAAAAACTACAGTCCTTCTGTCTGGGTAAAGTCCGGACCCAGGAGTCCATGTCAACAGTGAAGGAGACGGACGGGCGAATCTGAGAAGCCCGCGCTCCGGGGGAGGACGATGTCGGATTTTTATGGAAAATTAAAAAGCCGTCTAGTCCTTCCTATACTAACAGAGGGCCCCGGACGGTTCAAGAAAACAGGAGTCCGGACTCTTTTTCGCGCGCCTGAAAGAGAAGGGCTGCTCGAAAAAGGTCCGGAGAAGGAAAAAAAGGGAGAAGGGACTTCTCCCTTTTTAGATCAGGAATCCTTGCGCTTCATGGGGCAGGTATTGATCCCCAGAAGGGCATACAGCGCGCAGAAACCGATAACGCCTGTCGCGAGAGGCAACAGGCCGATCCAGCCCCATGGAGTCTTTGGCCCCACATAGACGAGCGAGATGAGGACAAGCCCCAACAGAATCCGAACCGCACGATCGATTGCCCCTTCATTCACCTTCATTTGATCCTCCTTGGAATCCGGGACGTTTCTGACGTTGCCCGATGGTCGCCATCCGGTCCGTTTCCCAAAGGGCCCGGACGACGACCCGTCTCTCGATTTGATTATACTCCTGTCCGGGTGTCGTGCAACGGAAGGACAGGGTCAGTGTGCGGTTGAGGAGGGACAGATGTCGGAGAGAACGCATCTCTGGCAGAGCGGAGACTTGGCCAGGCAGACGTAACGTCCGTGGAGGAGAAGTCGCGAGGCGGTGGAAGCCCACCGTTCCGGGGGAAGCATCTTCGCGAGGGTCTGCTCGATGATCTCGGGATCATTCGAACGGCTCCATCCCAGTCTCCGGCAGACGCGGCCCACATGGGTGTCGACGAAAATCGCCGGTTTGTGGAAGGCATTGGCCAGGACCACGCTGGCCGTTTTTCGTCCGACACCGGGAAGGGTCACGAGGTCTTCGAGGGTGTCGGGGACCCTTCCGCCGAAGTTCTGAAGGAGGGCCTGGGCGAGATCCCGGATGTGACCCGCTTTCCGGCGAAAGAACCCGGTCGGTCTCAGGATCTCCTCCAGGTCGGAGGGCGCGGCGTTCGCGAGTGACCGTGGGTCGGGATAGCGTCCAAAGAGGGCGGGAGTGACCCGGTTGACGGTTTTGTCGGTGGTTTGCGCCGACAGGACTGTCGCCACGAGAAGCTCGAAGGGGTTCCGATAGTCGAGTTCCATGTCAGGATTCGGAATGGAGCCTTCAAGCCTTTTCAGGACCTCCCCGACCGGGGCCGGGGAAGTCACGGGATGTCATCCCATGGATGGCGGTCCTGGCCGGATTCGAAGAGCTCGACCATGGTCAGTACCCATTCGGCGTGGCTCCAGGTGAGGGGGGAGGCGGACAGAGGGGCCATCGTTTCCGGATGGTACTGCTCCGCCAGCATCCCTGTCTTCCCCGCCCGGGCGACCACCCAGTCGAGGAGGGTGCGGATCCGGTCGGAGTGGAGGGGGTCTGGAACGGTCCGGATGAGCCACCGGACCTTCCAGAGGGTCGATATGATCCAGGGGTTTCCCGGATGGGACGGATCGTTCCGGTAGTAGGGATCGTTCCGGTAACGGATGATCCCCCCCGCGCCTCCATGGGACAGATTGTCGAAGAGATGCTCCATGGCCGGAGCCAGGAAGGGGTCTTGCGGCGAGAGAAGTCCGATCCAGAACAGGGCTGAAAGACTCGAATCCGGAACGCGGTCAGGCTCGAGGGATCCGGAGCGGGTCAGGTGAAGCCCCCGGTAAAAGGTCCGGGTTTCCCGATCGAAAAGATGGGATTTGACGCCGCGTTCGATCTCGTCGCGGGCCTTGTCGAAGCGTGCCGAAGCCGCACTGTCTCCGAATCGTTCCGCCAGCCGTCCCGCGGCGTCGAGTCCCGCCCAGACCGTGGCCACGGTGAAGGTCCAGACTCCAGGACGCTCCTCCCAGAGATCGTAGGAGGGTCCGGGAAGTCCCGTCTTTTCATCCCGGAAGGTCTCCAGGAAGTTTGCGGCGGGAAGAACGAAAGCGGGGTAGAGATGGTGAAGGGAGTCCATGTCCCGGTAGCGTTCGAGGTGCTGCTCGAAGGCCCAGAT
This sequence comes from Nitrospirota bacterium, assembly GCA_023481175.1. Lineage (GTDB taxonomy): Bacteria > Nitrospirota > Leptospirillia > Leptospirillales > Leptospirillaceae > UBA4572. The sequence goes on along the minus strand of JAMCWM010000015.1, from coordinate 72,975 downwards.
GCAGAGGGCGGTTTCGTCTTCCTGGATCGGATAGGGCGGGGATCCGGGAACACCGGCCGGGTGCCAGGAGGATCCCGGCGAAAGGGTCGGATGGTATTTGTGGAGCAGGTACCCTTCCCGGGAGAGAAGTCCTGGCAGGAGACGGTAGAAGCGGCGGGTCAGGTCTCCGTATCCGGCCTTGTCCAGGGCGTGGGCAATGATCGCTCCGTCGCGGGGCCAGAGGTAGGAATAGGTATCCCTCGACAGAGAGAGGGAGTCGGAGTCGACGGCGGCCACGATGGAGCCGTTGGCGGCCATGTGATTCCTGAGTATGAAGAGGCTGTGGCGGAAAAGGCGGCGATAGGGTTCCGGGAGACGATCCGATGAGGCGGGCGGAGTGTCGATCCAGAAGTCGAAGAAGCTCCGGGTCCGGGAGAGGGAGCTCTTTTCTCCGGTCTTGACGGCCTTCGCCAGAAGATCGGTGACAAGATCGTAGGAGGAGGCGGCGGCCAGGAGGGAGGTCCTCTCCGCGGAGCCGCCCGCGGGGACCGTGATCCTGACCGAATAGACGGAATCGACCGCTCCCTGTGCGATGGGGTTGCCCTCGAGCCGCCCGTCCTCGGCATCCTTCCATGTTCCCTCCCGGTGGCCGTGGCGCGCCCCGCAGGCATACTGGTCGAGCGACGGTGATCCTCCCTCAAGGGTGGCCATCAGGAAGTAAACGTTGTCTTTGTAATGGAGCATGGCCCGGTGATCGGGAAGGAATGCCGCGGTATTCCCGATGTCGGAGTGGGCAATGTCCATGTCATGGTGGAGAAAGAGCAGAACCTCCGAATTTCCGCCACCCGTATTGTCGATCCGGATGTGGCGGTAAAGAATGTCTTCGGACGGGTCGATCCAGTCCGTGAGCAGGAATCGGAGCTGGGGAAACTCCGGGATCCTGACGTGCGTCTCGATGACCGGGCCCCGTTCTCCATAGGACCGGGAAAGAATGTGGTCCGGGCTGAGCCAGGCGAAGGCCCCCCCCCGAGGCCAAGCCGATCCGGCAGCGGCGTCCTCCGACATGATTCTCTTTCCCTACGAGGGGGTATGTGAGTTCACGAATGAATGCGGACTCGTCGAATGAGACGTAAAGACGTCCGTTGGAGATCGGAAGTTCCCTTGCCAACGTGGCTCCTTGGTGCGGGGATGCGGGGGAGGGGAAAAGCGTTCGTTCCTCCGATGCTACTCCAGGGTCCCGGGTCGGTGCAACCGAGGAGCGGAGTCGGGACAAAAAAGGAGAGGCTTTTCAACGCCTCTCCTCCAAACGAAATAATCCCTTCGGGGAAGGATTTCAGGGTTTACCGGTGCATATGGGAATCCTTCTTGCCGAAGAAATAGGAGATATATCCCAATCCGACAAAGAAGATCGTTGTCACAAGAACGATCATGACGGGATTGGCTGTAGGTCCGATCATGGCAACCTCCATCAAAAGGGTTTTTATTCCTCCAATTGGCTTCCTGTTTTTACTATACCACCAATAAATTACTTTTGATTTATTTAAAATTATAATTAAAATAAAAATTAAATATTAAAAATTTATATTTTAAATAAAACTTGTTTTATTCCATTGGGGCTCCAGTCTGGAGGGTTTCCGGGACAAGCTCGACCTGCAGAGGGAAAGAGGCTCTGAAGCGTGTCGTCGCTTCGGAGCGGAGCGAACAGAATCAGGGATGGCAAAGGCTGGTCCCTTCTCAATTCAAGAGAGAATGTCAGGGATCGGTTTTCCCGGGACCCTGTCCCGGTGTATACTCCGGGGGGGCAAAATCGGGATTTCCCCGAATCGAATGAATGCCTGTGGGGACCTTGATGAACCGATCCATTCCGGCCCGCATGGTCAGTCCTCTGGTCTGGACCATCTTTGCGCTCCTCTTTTTTCTCTTCGCCATCGGAGGCCTCGTCCGTCTGGTCAGCGATCACCGGACGGGAGTGCGTCTGGAGGGGGATCTGAGGATCCTGGCGACCGACCTGTTTGAGATCGAATCCCTGCAGACCGCTCTTCGGTCCATGGATGAGGCCCGCTCCTCCCTGGCAAAAAAAGGATCCAGCGGACTGATCGTATACCGGGGGTGGCGGCTTCAGGGGGTCTCCGTCCTCTCCGACCTCTCCCGTCACGGGGACCACCTGACCGAGGGCGAGAAAAAGCTGCTCCAGGGGGTCGCCACCCTCTTCTCCTACCTGGAAAGACAGGAAGATCTGGTCCGGAGGGGGAGCCTTCCCACGGCGGCCCTTCTTCCCCTTGGGGTCAATACCCAGATCTATTCTCTTCTCACCCGTCTCACGCGAAGGATCCATTCCCACCAGACCCTGCTCTTCCTCAGGCGCGAGGCTCTCTCCCGGGACAGGCAGACCTGGTTTTTCCTTCTGGTCCTGTTTCTCGTGACGGGTCTTCTGGCCTTCGGATTTTCAGGTTTTCTGAGCTCGCGGACCCGCCGCGCGATCCAGTTCCAGGTGGGGCTCCTCGACCAGTTCGTCCTGACGGGGAGCGTGATCAAGGACTGGCGGGGCCACCTCCGGCGACTTCTGTCCGGGCTTTCTTCTTCGGCCGGACTCCGCTTCCTGTTCGTCTTCTTTCCCGGCGAGGAGGAGGCCCCGGTCTGCGAGATCTTCTGGGCGCTGGCTCCCTCGGAGCCCGAGCGCCTTCGGGGGGAGTCCCTGATCCGGGAGAGCCTCGCAGGGAGCGAGTGGCTTTCCGGCTACGGGGAAATCCCCATCCGCCACGAATCCGTGCGGGATGAGGGGCGTCTTTCGGGTGCGGGGGGAGAGAGGCTCGAAATGCTGGCCAGAACGCTCTCCCTTCCGGATCCACCGCTTGTCGGCATGGCCGGGATCGGTGTCGAGGGGGCGCGTCTGCTGGATCCGGTTGGTCGTCAGGTCTTTGAAGGCATTCTTTCGAGCCTCCTGAATCTTCTGGGGTCTGTCCGGGCCATTTCGAGCTACACGGAAAAGCTGGAGTACTACGCCGCCCGGGATCCCTTGACCAATCTGTACAATCAGCGGATCTTCTGGGATCTTCTCAACTACGAGGTGGGGCGAAGCGAGCGCCATTCCCAGCGGTTCGTCCTGATGGTGATCGATCTCGATGACTTCAAGCGAATCAACGACTCCTTCGGCCACAAGGCCGGGGACCTCTGCCTTGTCCGAATTTCGGAGCTCTTCCGGCAGACCGTCCGTCGGGAGGACATCCTCTTCCGGTACGGAGGGGATGAGTTCTGCATCATTCTGCCCGAGACGGGGATCGAGCAGGGGTGGTCCACCGCCAACCGCATCCTCGAAGGGGTCTCCAGGATCTCCGTTCCCGTCGAGGGAGGAGCCGGCATTCCGCTCTTCGTCTCCATCGGAATTGCGGCATGGCCCCGCCACGGCCAGGACGGGAGAGAGCTTTTTCTCATGGCCGACAACATGATGTACAAGGCGAAACGAGCCGGAAAGAACCAGTGCGCCCTTCCGGCCGATTCCGACCTGGCCGCCACCTTCCGCCACGAGGGGGACATCTACCTCATGCTGCGCAAGGCCGTGGCCGAAGAGCGCTTCATTCCCTACTTCCAGCCGATCCGGGATACGGCCACGGGGGCGATCTTTGCCCACGAGGTGCTTGTCCGGCTTCCCAGGGCCGACCGCCCGGCCGAGATGATGCCGGCCTTCGAGTTCATCGAGGTCATGGAGCGGACCGGGCTCGTCGGGCCGATGGACGCGCTTGTGAGAAAAAAAGCCTTCGAGGCCCATGCCCAGGACAAAAGCTCCGTTCCGCTTTTCCTGAATCTCTCCCCGGGGGTCTTCCAGCGCCACGATGGTCTGGAGGAGCTCCGGTCCCTGGTTCGCGACGCGGGAATCCCCCCTTCGATGCTCGTCTTCGAAATCACGGAGCGGGAGGCCGTGGGGAGTCTGGAAGATCTGGTCCAGTTCATGAAAGAGATGCGGTCGATCGGGGTGCGTTTTGCCATCGACGACTTCGGAAGCGGATTCGCCTCGTTCGATTATCTTCGGGAGCTGCCGGTCTCCTTCGTCAAGATCGGCGGGGAAATTGTCCGGAACCTGGCGCTCCACGACCACGTCGACCGGCTTATCGTGGAGAGTCTGGTGAAGATTTCCCGGAGACAGGGGATCTATGTCGTCGCGGAAACCATCGAGACGGAGGCGGTCATGACCGAGGTCCGAAGGCTCGGGGTGGCCCTTGTCCAGGGATACTTTGTCGGGGCCCCCGGAGCCTCTCTTCTCGCGTGAGCCTCTCCCCTGCGCGATTTCTCCCGGTGGTGCATTCTGGTATGATGGTCCGGTGGGTGGCGCTCCCCTTGGGAAGCCCCCGTCCCGTTCGAAGTCCGACATCCATGAGAATGAAAGAGAGGTACTGGAATGGCCATAGTGCATTGTTCCCGATGCGGAGCCGATGCGGAGGGACTCGCCGAACCCCCCTTCCCGTCTCCCTTCGGAAAGGAAGTTCAGGACCATGTCTGCCAGGCCTGCTGGACGGCCTGGGAGGATATGCGGGTCAAGGTCATCAACGAATACCGCATCAACCTGGGACTTCCGGAGCATCGCGCGATGCTGGTCAACATCACCCGGGAGTTCCTGAATCTCCCGGCTCCCGAAAAGAAGGCCTAGCCCTTCGGAATCTTTCCTGAGGCCACCAGCCGGTCGACGTGCCGGCTGGCCCCTTCCCCGAACGGAAGGTAGAGGGTCGTGGGATGGCCCCCTTCGTAGACAAGCCGCCTGGCCTCCCCGTCCGCAACCCCCATATACATCTGGAACTCGAACATCTTTGAATATTTTTCCATCAGGGATCCGGCCGCCGCAAGCATCTCCGGGTCGTGGGTGGCGATGGCGAAGAAGTTGGATTCCTGGAAGAGGATTTCCATCAGCAGACGGAAGCGCTCGGCCACTTCGCGCTCTTCGACGGGGTTTCCCGCATCGAGCTGCGGCAGACCCTTGACGAGGCGGATGCGTCCCCGGACCTGCCGGATAAGCTCGAGGTCCGACAGGGCCCGTGGCATGCGGGCCGGGATTGTCACGGCAAGATGTGGGAATCGGGGCCGGAGTCCCAGATAGAGATCCACTGTCGCTCCTGCCGACTCGGGATCCTCCATGTCGAGCCAGACGCCATATCCATATTCCTCGGCCCGGGTGACGAGCGGAGCGAGACGTTCCATCGCGACCATCCATCCCTCGTCCAGCCCGAAGTTCCGGGGGTCGATGGAAATTCCCCCGCGAATCATCCGGTGTCCCATGGTCGTCACGAGGTCCATGGCCTCCTTCAGGACCTCATCGGGGCCGGCTTCAACCGGCCAGTGGGGGGCCAATAGGGTTCCGAGCCCCTCCTTGTTGTGATGTCGGGCCTTTTCCAGGGCTTCTTCCAGGGTCTTTCCTGCCAGATATCCGCTCATTCTCACCTCTGTTCGATCGGGGGACACAAAAATCCCTTCATTTTTGGTGTCATTTCCATCGTGTCGATTTCCGGACATGTGTCATGATTGTACACCTTCGGGAGAGTCCCGTCTCCCGGGGATCAGGCTACGGGGCTGACGCGGCCTCGTCGTCGAGAAGGGACTGCATCTCCGCAAGGGAGATGCGGCCGGACAGCGGGTCGTCCCCGGCTCCCTCTCCTCCGAAGTCCATGATTCGGTCGAAGAGATCTTTTTTTGATTCCTTGAGAGTCCTGACCCTTTCCTCGACGGTCTCCCGGACAAGAAATCGGTAGACGAAGACCGATTTCTTCTGCCCGATCCTGTGAGACCGGTCGCTGGCCTGGGATTCCACCTGGGGATTCCACCAGGGGTCGTAGTGGAAGACGTAGTCGGCCTGGGTCAGGGTGAGTCCCACTCCGCCCGCCTTGAGACTTGCCAGAAAGACCATGGGGCTGTCCCTCCCCTCCGACTGGAAGGCCTCCACCCGCCGCTTCCGCTCCTCGAGAGGGGTCGAGCCGTCGAGACGGACAGAGGAAATCCCCATCGCGGGCAGGGCGGCGTCGAAGAGATCGAGGACCTTCGTGAACTGGCTGAAAAGCAGGATCTTGTGACCTTCGGAGACGCCCTCTTCGATCTTGGCACACACGAGGTCGAATTTGCTCGAGGCGGTCACCCCCCCCTGCAGGTCTGGCGGAAGCAACGCCGGGTGGCAGGCGAACTGCCGGAGCCTCAAAAGGAGCGTCAGGGTGGCCATGTGAGGGGAGCCTTCCGAAAGAAGGATTTCCTGGCGGCCGTGCTTCCTGAGAGAGGTGTATTGCGCTTTTTCCTCGGGGGAGGGATCGATCCAGACATCCATCTCCACCTTGGGCGGGAGGTCGGTCAGCACCATCTCCTTGGTCCGGCGAAGAACGAGCGGGGCCACCAGATTTCTGAGAAGGTCGACCTTCCGCTCCTGCTCTCCTCCCGGGCCGGTTTCCCTGAGAAAGCGCCGTTCGAACTGGAGCTTCGATCCCAGGAGGCCCGGGGTGAGGAGGTTCATGATGCCCCAGAGGTCGAACAGACGGTTTTCGACCGGAGTGCCGGTGACCGCGATCTTTTGTCGCGCAGGGAGGGAGAGGAGCGCCTGGTGGGTCAGGGAGTCGGGGTTCTTGACCATGTGGGCCTCGTCGAGAACCAGACAGGAGAAGGGGGGACCCTCGGAGAGGTGCGGATCGTTCCGGAGGGTTCCGTAGGTCGTCAGGATGATGTCGGCCTTTTCCATCTCGGGAAGTCTCGCCTGGCGGTTCATGCCCGCGTGGATGTAGGTTCTGAGAGTCGGGCAGAAACGGCCGGCTTCGTGGGACCAATTGTAGAGGAGGGAGGCCGGGAGAGCGACAAGGGGGGGGCGATCGGCATTCGGACAATCTTCCGCCTCCTGTCTTATCCAGGAGAGGAAGGCCAGAATGCTGATGGTCTTTCCCAGGCCCATCTCGTCGGCAAGGATTCCCGAAAGCCCTTCCCGCCGGAGAGAGACAAGGGTGGAGACGGCCTCCCTCTGGTAGGGGCGGAGCGTGGCGGAAAAGAGGCGGGACAGACGCCCGAACACCTGATCCTCCAGGGGGGAGGGCGAGAAGGGCTCGAGGCGGACTCCCGGGGCCGGTTCCAGAGGAAGGTCGGGGCGAAGTCTCATGATCATGGAGACGTAGTAGCGGCTGGCCTGCCCCGATCCTTCTCCGTCGAGGGTGAAGAGACGGCAGATTTCCCGGTCGTGGTCCCGGATCGCCCCCTCGAGATAGACCGAGGAGCCCGAGGGAAGGTGAAGGAGGGAGGAGTTTTCATCGGGAGGACGTCCGGGAAGGGGGAATATCCCGGCTCCCGTCGAGACGGAGGCGGAGAGGGACACCTCCTGAGGGGAGAGGTCCCGGATCCCCAGGGAGATCGTGACGGGTCCGGGGAGGATCGATCCCTCGTGAAGAGCGCTCCGGTCGATCCTGAAGCCTTTGGCTTCAAGCTCCGGAACCACCCGGTCGAGAATGTCCCCGGCCTGGCCCGGATCGACGGGAATTGTGGCGTCGGCGCTCGAGAGGCGGGCCACCTTTTCGAAATGGTTCCGGGCGATCAGCTCTTTTTCCCGGTCCCGTCCGATCAGGAAAGGGACCGAATCCCCTGAAAGGTCCCCTCCCGGAATGTGATCCCCGAGGCGGTGGCGATCGGGTCCGAAGAGCGGGATGGAGGCCTTGTCCGGATAGCTGATTTCAGGGGTCAGGAGGAGTCCTCCTCCGGGCCGGCCGGCGAGTCGCAGGACCGGTGTCCACCGGGAGCGGGACCCGAACCGGGGGGCAAGGTCGGGAGGGTCGAAGGCGAGGAGCCCGGGCCCCTCTTCCGCTTTGCCGGGATCGAATAAGGGGGCCCATTCCGAGAGGGGAAGGGGGCGGGGGTCTCCGGCGCGCTCCAGAAGACGCCCGTTGAGGGACGTCCGGGAGGAGTCCCTCGCAAAGAAAAGGAGCGAGCCTCCTCCCGCGAGAATCGAGACCCCTTCGAAGCTCATCCAGAGGACATCCCTCAGGGAGCGGTCGGCTCGGGCGATTTCGACCGAGCCCTCGAGGACCACCTCCTCCCCCGGACGATCCTTCCAGCGGGCGACAATCCGAACGGAGGGGGGGGTGGGGGGGCACTCGATCCGGTAGGGGGATTTTGTCCGGGCCGACAGAATGCGAATCCCGGGAAGGGACAGGTAGCGGAACAGGGCGTCCCGGCCTCCGCTGCGCGGGCGATATCCGGGAATGAGACTCCCGTCCCGGCCCTTGGCCAGGTGTGGCGCGAAGGCTCCCGAAAAGAGTTCGGCCGGCGGGGAGAGATCCTTCCCGCTGCCTTTTTTGCCAGATTCGAGAAGGTGGAAGCGGGCGTGGTCCATGGGGGTCATCCGCCGGGTCAGGGCGACAAAGAAGGGCGCTTCGCGGGTGCCGGACAGGAGAAGCGTCGTGCAGGGAAAATCCTGAAGGGATTCTTCCGTTTTCGCGGGGTGGCCCAAGGGAAGGGGAGGAGTCCGCCCGGAGGTCTTCCGGGTCTCCCGCGAGGAGCTCCGCTCGCGAAAGACGAGCAGAACCGCGATGGCGTGGGTGCAGGGCAGCTCCCCTTCCGTCCGGCAGAGGGAGCAGGAGGCAAGGAGGCCGGTCGGGCCCGAGCGAAGGGTCAGGGAGGCTTCCGTCTCCCCGGCTTTGAGGCGGAGGAAGGCCCCAATCTCCCCCGAAGCCGAGAAGGTCGAGGAATCCAGATCCACCGTCATCGCGTCGAGAAGCCTTCGGGCCGCGGACAGGAGAAGGGGCGGAACGGGGTGGGTCAGCAGAGGGTTTTCCATCGAGGGCATCGAAGAAACTCTTCCGGGAAGGGGATCACCGTACGGCGTTGATTTCCGAGATCAGGAGGACGGCCGAAAAGAGGAGGCCGAGGATGAAGGCGCCTCCGATCAGGACAAGGGCCCTCCGGCGATCTTTGGCCCTGTTCTCGGGAGCGTCCACCGGGGCCTTCTGCCGGGAGCCGGGGATGAAGGTTCTCCCGAGAAGGCCGTCGACGACGCAAAAGGAAGCCATCGCCTGGATCAGGGAAAGGGCCGTTCCCGTCGCAAGGAGGACCATTCCCGCGGCATAGAGGACCGGATGCGTGAAAACGGCCTTCCACTGCTCGTTGTAGATGACGACGAAGACCAGGCCCAGAAACGCGCCGCCTCCGCGGATCCAACGACCCTTCCTGTCGATGTTGCAGACTCCGGGAAGGTAGGTGTCCCGCCCCTCTCCCTCATCCTGGTCCGTCGGCCTTCTTCGAGTTCCGGGCGATTCCATGTCACGACTCCGTTGTTTCTGACGATTTGTCGAGGACCCGCAGGGTCCGGAACAGGGCGACCACCCGTCCCTGGATCAGGGAGGAAAGGTCCGGCTTTCGAAGGTCCTGCTCCGGAGATCCCTGGGAGGGGGTTCGAAGGAGAAATCGGTCCTTTCGGCGGAGGAGACGGCCGGGAAGAAGTTCCCCCGACTCCCGGTCCCTGACGACGACGATCTCTTCCCGGTCCCGTCCCGGGTTTTTCTGGGCGAAAAGAATGTCCCCTTCCCGGATATCCGCCTCCGGAAGGGATCTCCCCGGTCCCACCTCCAGGGCAAAGTCGGGGGGACGGTCGAAAAGGGGGGAGGGAGCGGGGAGAAAGGAGGGCGTCCCTTCGGCCGATGGACGGGCGGTAAAGTAGGGAATTTCCCGGTCGTCCTCCGCGGATTCGTGATAGAGGGCCAAGGCCGCCCCCGTCAGTCTGATGGAGCGGGCCTGACCCGGACTCCTTTCCAGGAAGCCTTTACGGATCAATGCCTCGAGATGGGTGAGGCCGGAACGCGTGTTTTCTGATCCGATGTGCCGGGCGATCTCCTTGATGGTCGGGGGTTGTCGCCTGATCCGAATTTCACCTTCGATGAAGTCGAGGACAGATTTCTGCTTGTCCGTGAGGGACCGCAACGGAGGGGTCCTTCCTGCTAAAATCCGAATTCCGACAGGAGCTGGTCGACGGTGTTCTGGTCGATGTCTCCATGGGCTCCCACGCCCTTGAGGGTCGGGGTCGAAGGGGGAGTCGCCGCGGAAGACGAGGTCCCGGATTCATCGCTGCTCCGGTGCGCTTCGGGGGAGGTCTCGATGAGGATCCGCACCAGTCGGGACTCGAGCTCCTTCAGATGGCTTCCGATCAGTTTGATGTTCTGTCCGACAAGGTCCTGAAAGGCCATGGCCTCGAAGCCGTGCATGATCCTCTCGTCGGCTTCGTCGAGAATCCCGGCGATCCGGTCGGGGGAGGGTCCGTCCTTCGACTGGGCAATGGCCCGGATCTGGTTGTGATCCTCCAGGAGGCTCTCCAGAATGTTCATGAGCTTGTGGGCCGCATCCTCCGTCATCTGGCTGATGACGCCCAGACCCTGGGAGGTCTCCGGGAGCTTTCCCTCCATGAATTTGAGCGAGTCGACCATGGAGGACGACAGGGAAAGGACGCGTTGGATGTCCCGGGCGGTCTGCCCCATCTGCTGGAAAAGTTCCGAGGCTTCTCCCGTCTGCCTGTCCGGAGCCGGGACGGCCGGTCCCTCCCCGGAAAACTGATTGCGAAGGAGGGGAATGTCCAGCACCCAGAACTCGGGCCCTTCGACGGTTTTGTGTTTCGAAAGGAAGGAATGGTCCGCGTGGAGGGTCCCCGAAAGGCTTGGGTCTGCGAGGCGGAGGATGCGGCCGATCCTCGGGACGGCGATCAGGGCCTCGCGGTATGACGAGAGAAAGATTCCCTTGAGTCCGGTCAACTTGTCGGGACGGGGCAGGTCGAACCAGTCGTGGGGAAAAAACAGTCGCGCCTCACCCGGGTCGCTGTTTTCCCTGAGAGTTTCGATCCGCCTGATCTCGGTCATCCGGATGCCGAGGTCCACTTCCCGGGAGAGGGGAAAGGTCATGATCTGCATCGGAATCTTCTTTTCTGTCTTTGTCTGGCCGTTAATCCCTGACATCCTTGAATAGGTCGTGACTCGCAATGGGCCTAAGGTAGCATAATTGGGAAAAAGGGGAAAGCCTCCGGACGAGAATCGACCCGGCCGGGCAAAGGGCCTATGTTCCCCCTGCGCCCAGCCGCTCAAGCTGTTCGAGAACCTCCTGGCTCGCCCTGTCCATGACCTTGAGCGCCGCGAGGGCCTCCTCGAACCGGTTTTCGACGAACCTCGCCACCGCCTCCTGTCCGGAGCGGTGAACCTCCTCGTGTGGCCGCTCCAGATCCCGAAACGGCGGCCTGTCCGAGAGCTTGCGCCCCTCTCCCTCGTAGTACCATTTCCCCAGGCGACAGGTCCGGTGGCTCGAAAAGGACTCCGCCTTCTTGTCGGAAAGTCCGAAGAGGACCTGGTAGACCTCGAACTTGTAGACCAGGTGATCCATCTTGACGACCTCGAGAAATCCCTTGAGGGCCGACCCCTCGATGGAGCCCTCCATCTTCTTGAACTGCGCCACCATGTCCTGCATGCTCCGGGAGGCGCCGGTTCCGGCCGAGAAGAGGGCCGAAGACTGTTCGGAGAGGGCCATCATGGCGACCTTGGCCGACTGGGTCGCCCCCTGGATCGCATTGACGATGGACGAGATCTCCTGGGTGGCGGCCGAAGTCCGGCTGGCAAGCTTCCTGACTTCGTCGGCGACGACGGCGAACCCCCGTCCCTGCTCCCCCGCCCGGGCGGATTCGATGGCGGCGTTCAAGGCCAGAAGGTTCGTCTGGTCCGCAATCTCCCGGATGGCGTTCACGATCGCTCCGATCTGGCCGGCTCGTTCCGAGAGCCCCTCCACCTCACGGGCCGCGGTTTGGGAGGCGCTCGACATCTTTTCCATATTGCTCGAGATGCTGTCGACGGTCCCCGCGGCCTGGATGGCCATCCGGTCCGTCTCGTCCATGGCACTCCGCTCCCGGCTCATGGTTTCCGAAAGCGAGACGAGAGAGTTCCGAACGGTGAAGATCGACTCTCCGAAGTCCTTGACGTGGGTGAGGACCGACCGGGTGAATTCCATCATCTTTTTCGTGTTTTCAGCCTCGAGGCGTGCGGCGCTGGCCGTCTCCTCGGCCCTCCGGGCGCGGGCTGCGAGCTCTTCCGTTTCGCGGATCCTCTCCGGGGAAGGGTTCGTCTGGTCGCCGGTTCGGCCTGGCTGGGCGGACGGACGTCCGAAAAGTCCCATCAGAAAATTCCTCCTGTAGGTTGTCTCCTTGGGTCTGGAGCACGCTGACGGTTCCCTCCTCGGGTCCCGCCCTTACTTTTCGGTAAAGAAAAATGATCTCTTGAGTGGCGATCCGGGTCAGAGCTTCCGGATTTCTCCCGGCCGGCAGGTCAGAAAGGAAAGGGCGTGGACCACGAGCCGGTATCGGTTGACGCCCGGCGAAAGGGTGATCACCCCCCTGACGGGGCACATGGTCGTGGGGGAGGTGCGGAGGCGGTAGCGCCCCGGAGGAAGGGTCGCCTCGAAGCGTCCGTCGATCCGGGTCATCAGTTCGATTTCCCGGGCGGATGGTCGGGAGAGGGGGCGCAGGAAAAGGGTGGCCTTTCCGATCGGCTTCCCGTTCCAGAGCACGCGTCCCTGGAAGCTGGCCGTCGAGCCTTCGAGGGACGGGAGCCCGGTCTGGGGGTGGCGGCAGGCCCCGAGGAAAAAGGGAAGAGCGAGGATGATCGAGTAAAAGAGAAGGGCGCGGGATCGTCTCATAGGGGGTCTCCATTGTATTGGGTTTGGGCGTCCAGAAGAAGCCGGACCTCTTTTTCTGCGGCCGCCCGGACGGGAGCGAAGGACGGACCACTCTTGCTGCAAAGGGTCTCGATCCATTCCGAGACGCGAAGAAGCTTGATTTCGAGAAAATCCATGGGTTTCAGGAGACTTCTCGGATGGGTGTTGAAATAGGAGACGAAGGACGAACGGGCGTCGATTCCCCTCTGTTCGAGCAGGGCGAGGGTTTCGGGAATGATCGCCGACATGGCGCCTCCGAAGGACCAGATCTCGTCCCCGTACAGGGATCGGGCGTAAGGGGAGTCCGAGGATCCCGACAGGGAGAGCCCCAGGGCGCGGTACCCGCTTCGCAGGCGCGCCTCGACCTCCGGGGTGAGAGCGACCGGAGGGGCCAAGGAAGGAGGCGGAAGAGGTCGTCCTCCCGGACGGGCCTCCCGGAGGACGATTTCATGGAACCGGGCGAATTCCCGTGCGATCGTGCCAAGCGCCTTGTTGTCGACCTCCAGGGCGATTCCCGCCAGGGACGGAAGCGGCAGCTCCCGAAGGACCGACTCGAGGCAGTCGAACAGCAGATCCGGGACGGTTTCGGCATGGTCGTCGACGAGAGCCTGAAGGGTGGAAAAATTCCGTGTGGTCAACCCTCCCACATGGATTTCGACCACCCGGCCCAAGGGAAAGGAGCTCCTAAGCCACTCCACGAGAGAAGAGGGCGTGGCCGGGCGTCCCGCCACCATGAGATAGGTGAGGCAGTGGCCGAGATCGAGTCCGACCCCGAGGGGGGTGTCGCAGGTCAGAAGGTGGAAAAACTCCCCAAGGTCCATGGGGCCGGTGGGATGAGGGGGAAAGGGGGGCGTCTCGACGAGCAGAAGACGTCCCCCAAGGTTCTCCTGGAGGTGGAGGGCTCCCCTCCGCGCCGCCAGGGCGCCTTCCCGCGTGAGCAGGGGAGGGGCATACAGCCCGAAGGCGTATCCTTCCATCGTCTTCTGGGCACATTCGTGGATCATCCAGGGGGAGTCCAGGGCCTCCAAGTGGGCTCTGGCCCGCTGCATCTCCTCCCGGTAGGCCGGATCGAAGGGAAATTCGGCCTGCGTGTACCAGAGGCAGTCTCCGTGGTAGGTCAGGGGGATCCCGGCGGGAATTCTCCGTCGGGCCTCCGCCAGATCGGAGGTTCTTCCCCGGAAGAGCTCGAGATATTCAGGGGCGGGACCGCTCGACAGAACGTCCAGAAGATCCTCGAGAGGAGGGGAGTAAAGATCGGTGGAAAGACCCACCCTCGGACGGGGGGCCAGGGTGCAGCTTCCTGTATGGGGCTCTGGAAAGGGGAGAGGCGGAAGAATGGGTCTCAATCGGTCGTTTCCCGGTATGGATTTGTCCCTCTCCTGAGGAGAGAATGTGCAGGAACCCGATTCAGTATAGCAAAGTCATCGGCATCGAAGAAAACGACGGCGGATTCCCTTGACGCCGGAGGTTCTCCTTCGTATACTTCCCTTATTGATTGGTTAATCAATTAAGCAGGAGAGTCGCTTGGCCAGGGAGACCGATATTCACCCCCCCGGGGTTCGGGAACAGGACGAGACGTCAGACCGGTGCATCCAGAGGAAGCGCGAGATTCTCGACGCGGCGCTGTCCTGCTTCGCCGACGAAGGGTACTTCCAGACCACCAACCGGAAGATCGCCCGCAAGGCCGGTATCACCGAAGGTCTCATCTACCATTATTTCCCCAGCAAAAAAGCCCTGCTCCAGGAAATCATCCTGGAAAAATTCAGCCGGGACTCCTCGCCGGCCCAGCAGTGCTATGCCCGCTGGGAGCCTGTCTTCGCCAAGACCCCTCCGGACAGCGGGAGTTTCCGGGAATTTCTCCGGGACCTCGGTCGGGCGACCTTCGAAGGGTTGGAGCGACACCGGGACGTCTTGAGGATTCTCCTGAGCGAGTACCGTCTTCTCGATGACGGCGCCGAGCCACTGTTCCCCCGGCTGGTCATGGAGCTTTCGATGAACCGTTTTTCGCGGATCCTCGAGCGATACCTGGAGGCGTCCGGAGCGGAGGACCGGAGTCCGGCCATGAAGGACGCCTTCTTTCTGGGGCCGATCGTCTCCGTGTTTCTTTTTCAGGACCTCCTGCAGGGCCATCGGGTGAGATCCCTGGACAGGGAGCTGTTCCTCGGGACGCTGGTGGACCACTTCATGTCCGGCCTCACCGGAATGCATCGGATCTGAACGCTAACCCACACTATTCAAGTCAAGGAATGGATGACCAGGATGAAGAGAGTGAGACAGGCAGTCGTGGCGGTGATGCTTCTGCTGGCAGGAGGAGCCGGGGCTCTTCTTGAATCCGTTCATGCCCAGGCCGATTCGATACTGCACCGGTATGTCGGAGTTGAAACCTGCGAGATCTGTCACTCGTCCCAGCGGATCGGTCGCCAGTTCTTCGTCTGGGCCGCAAGCCCCCATGCCCGCGCCTACCGCGATCTTTCCTCCCCCGAAGCCCGTGCGATCGCGGAACGGCTCCATGTCGCCGATCCGACGAAGGATGGCCGCTGCCTGTCCTGCCATGTGACCGGCTACGGGAAGCCCCTTCCGGAGATTCTTTCAACCTTCCGGATGACCGACGGCGTCCAGTGCGAGTCCTGCCATGGGCCAGGGGAGGATTACGCCCATTTTTCCGTGATGATCAGCCCCCGGAAATCGGCACTGGCCGGGTTGAATCGCAAGCCTGACGAGTCGACCTGCAAGACCTGCCACAACCCCTCCTCCCCGACCTTCCGGGGATTCGATTACCACCGGGCCCTCTCCGAGATCGCCCACCCCATCCCGCCAGCCTACAAGAAGGAGTCACTTGAAACCGGAGGAGGAGAATGAGCGGATCCCCCCCGCCCGTTCCGCCGGTTCCCGCGTCCCGAAAGCGGAAGGGATTCATCATCGGTGGGGTCGGCCTTTTCGTCACCCTCGTCGTGATCCTGCTCTACCTTCGCTACAACGCCTACTACGTGTCCACGGAAGATGCGATGGTCGACGGCAATATCGTGATCGTCTCCGCCAACACCCGGGGCCGGGTCATGACGCTCCCGCTCAACATCGGCGATCCCGTCCACAAGGGGGATCTTCTGGCCAGGATCGACACCACCGGATTCTCCGCCCTCCAGACGATCGGCCAGCGGAATGTCTCGGCCTTCGGGGATCTCGCCCGGACCCGGGCGGAAGAGGGATCGCTTGAGGTCAGGCTGGCCAATGCGAAACGGGACCTCGATCGGGGGGAGGCCCTCAGAAAAGGCGGGTTCATCACCGTCTCCGATCTCGACCATCTCCGGACCGCCTATGAGGACCTCAAGGCCCAGCTCACGGAGATGAAAAAGCTCGAGTTCGTGAACCGGACGGCCCTGGAAACCACCGAGTCCCACCCGCTGAACTATACGATCCACTCTCCCCTGGACGGCCAGGTGGCGGAGCGCATCGCCCAGGTCGGCCAGGTGGTCTCCCGCGGACAGGCGGTGGTCTCTCTGGTCGATACGAAGGATACCTGGGTGACGGCCAAGGTCAAGGAGACGCGCATGGGCCAGGTCCGGACCGGACAGAAGGTGGACATCACGATCGACGCCTACCCGGGCCGGAAATTTCATGGCCATGTCTACCAGATTCTCCCGACCTCGGCCGCGGCCATCTCCCTCCTCCCCCCCGAGAACGCCTCGGGCACCTTCGTGAAGGTCACCCAGCGCGTTCCTGTCCGGATCACGATCGATGACGGGAAGGATGTGGTCCTGAGACCGGGGCTCTCGACCGAAATCCGGATCCACATCAAGGAAGGATCCCCATGGTGAAGGGGGACGACGGAAGCCTCTTCGGAGAGTCACCCCATTATCGCTGGTGGGCGCTTGCGGTGGTGATGCTCTCCCTCTTCCTCCCGGTCCTCGACACGACGATCGTCAATGTGGCGCTTCCCTACATGATGGGGAGCCTCGACACCAACCAGGACGAGGTGCGCTGGGTCATCACCGCCTATTCCATGGCCTTCGCCGTCGCCACGCTGGCCAGCGCCTGGACGCGCACGGTCTTCGGGATCAAGAATCTCTATCTGGGCTCGATCTTCCTCTTCGTGATCTCCTCGTTCTTTGCCGGCATCTCCCCCAACCTGAACGTGATGATCGTCTTCCGGATCCTCCAGGCGGTGGGAGGAGGAATCATGATGCCGCTGGGCTTCACCATCATCACCGAGGCCTTTCCCCCCGCCGAGCGACCCAAGGCCTTCGGGTTCTTCGGGATCGTCGTCGTCCTGGCCCCCACGATCGGGCCGATCCTGGGGGGATGGCTGGTCGACAACTTCAACTGGAGGGACGTCTTCTTCATCAACGTCCCCTTCGGCTTCCTGAGCTTCTTCTTCACCGTCCTCGTTCTCAAGAAGGACCGGGAACACATCCTCGTCCCTTTCGACTACGCGGGCTTCATTTCCCTGGGAACGGCCCTCTCCTTTCTTCTCGTGGGGCTGACCGAGGGGGAGCGGTGGGGATGGACCGCCTTTTTCGTTTACGAATGCTGGATCGTCGCCGCCATCGCCTTCTGGACCTACATCATGACCGCCTTCGCCGTCCGGCATCCCCTGATCGACCTCTCCATCTTCCGCGATCTGGACTTCTCCCTTATCATGATCGCCAATTTTTTCCGGGCGGTCGGCCTCTTCGGACGGATGTTCCTCCTGCCTCTTTTTGTCCAGACCTTCAACGCCTTCACGGCCACGGACGCCGGCCTGGTCCTTCTTCCGTCCTCCCTCATGGCCGGTGTGGCGATGCCGATCCTGGGAAGCCTGTCGGCGAAGGGATCGGACACCTTCAAGCGACTCCTCCTGGTCAGCGGATTCCTGATGCTGGCCTTTTCCCAGTTTCTCTTCGCCTTCCTCACGAATGTCCCGAAAATGAGCCAGATCATCATCGCCCAGCTGGTTTTCGGGCTTTCGATGGGGATGCTGAACGCCCTTCTCTCCTCCATCCCCCAGACGTTGGTCGAGCCCCGCTTCATCGGCCTCGCCTCAAGTCTCCAGAGCAACATGCTCCAGATCGGAGGCGCCCTGGGAGTGGCCGTCCTGGGAAATTTCCTGGACCATCAGAAGGCGGACTACTACGCGCGCTACCAGTCGGATGTGACGCACCACTCCTATTTTTACCAGCGCGTGGCGGATTTCTTCACCCAGTCCGCCATGCACGGAAATGCCGCCGATGTTCCGGCCCGGGTCGGAGCCATGGTCACGAATTCGGCGATGAGCCAGGCGGCCATCTCCGGATACAACGAAACATTCATCGCCGCCGGTCTGATGGCCCTTCTGGGAATTCCCATGATTCTCCTGATGAAAAGGCTGTCCCACCGGGGGGGCAAAGCGCAACCTGATGTGGTTCATGGAGGAATCGAGTGAGATATCAACGGATCATGCTGGCAACGGGCGCTCTCTGGGGGGCGCTTTCCTTCGCCCTGCCGGCCCTGGCGGACTCCCCGGACGGGAACCTTCCCGTCTCCATCCCCTCAGAGTCCTCGGGCGAGGCCATTTCCCTCAAGGAGGCCGTTTCGGAGGCCCTTCAGAGACGCCCATCGCTCAAGGCCTTTTCAGATCAGGTCAAGGCGTCGCGCGAGCGGATCGGCGAGTCCAAGTCCGGCTATCTTCCCAACCTCTCCGCCTCCTATTCGGACACGATCGGAAACAGCATTTTCGGATTCTTTTTGATTCCGGGATACCAGTACGCCAACTATAACCTCCTGACAGTCGGACTCACCCAGACCGTGCTGGACTTCGGACGGGTCCACTCCCAGGTTCGTCAAAGCCGCCATCAGCTCAAGTCGGTGCAGGCCGAAAAACTTCGGAGCGTCCAGGGAGTCATCCGCGATGTCGAGGTGGCCTACTTCAACCTTCTGAAGGCCCAGCATCGGGTTCTGTCGGCTCGCCAGAGCCTGATCGACGCCGGATCCCATCTCGACGAAGCCCGGGCGCGGGTCGCGGCCGGGGTAGGGCTCCGCCTCGACGTCACCCAGGCCAAGGTCAACTATGAGTCGGCCAGGCTCGACCTGATCCATGAGGTGACCGGTCTCAGAAAGGCCCAGGTGGACCTTGGGCGGGCGATCGGATTCCGCCACAAAAAACCCTTCGTCGCCTCCGATCCGGCGGGGGAATCCGTCTCGTCCCGCGTTAACCCGGAAGCGGATATCTCCAAATATCTTCCGAAACACCCCGATCTCCTGGCCGATGCCGAAACGGTCCGAAGCCGCAAAGCGAGCCTCGATGCTTCGAAGGAGCAGAACTATCCGACCATCACCGGCTCGGCCCAGTACTATCTGGCCCAGATTTCGATTTCCTTCTTCGGCCTTCCGACCACGCCGTTTTCCACCTTCAACGTGGGAGGATTGCTGAATGTTCCGATCTTCGAGGGGGGGCTCGTCACGCACCAGATCCATGAGGCGCGGGCCAACCTGAGACAGTCGATGCACCTGAAGGAAGACGACGAAGTCCGCCTCATGGCGGGGGTCCGGGATGCGGCCGAGGATGTCCGGGAAGCCCGGGAACGGCTGCGCGAAACCCGGACCGCTCTGGACAATGCCGAAGAAAACGACCGTCTGATCGAGGCGGCCTATCGCGTGGGAACGGCCCATTCGGTGGATGTGGTCGATGCCGAGACGGCCCTCAGACGGGCCCGCGTCAATGTCGACTCGGCCCGCTTCGACCTTCTTTCCTCCCTGGTCGCCTACCATTACGCCCTTGGAACCCTGTCTCCGGCCGACACGCCCTGATGGACGAGGTGGATCTCTATACGGACGGCGCCTGTTCCGGCAATCCCGGTCCCGGGGGATGGGGGGCCCTTCTCTCGTGTCGCGGGACGGAGCGCGAACTCTCCGGGGGAGAGCCCGCCACCACCAACAACCGGATGGAGCTGCTGGCGGTCATTTCGGGACTGAGAGCCCTGAAAAAACCGTGCCGGGTGACGGTCCATACCGACAGTCAGTACGTCAAAAACGGAATGACCACCTGGATCAAGGGCTGGAAGAAAAATGGCTTCCGCACCGCGTCCGGGTCCCCCGTCAAGAACGAGGATCTCTGGAGGGAACTCGACCGGCTCTCCCAGAGCCATGAGGTCGTCTGGAAGTGGGTCCGCGGCCATGACGGTCATGTGGAGAACGAGCGGGTGGACGCGTTGGCGAGGGCGGCGATCCCCGGGAGGGTCAAGTAGGTCTGTCGGTTGTGGGCGGGAGAGAGAAAATAGCGGTGTGACGTGTGGAGCGGGAAAACCCTGAAATCAGAAAAGGCCGGAGTCTTTCGACTCCGGCTTTTTTTTTAGTTCGCCGCGTGGTGTTTCTTGTGGTGCTTCTTCATGTGGTGCTTCATGTGATGATGCTTCTTGTGATGCGGGTAGCAGCGGTGATGGCGCTTGTAGTACTTGGAGTGGTGGTTGCAGCGATGGTGTCTCCAGTGGCGCTTGTGGTGCATCTTCTTGTGCGCCTTGTGCTTGGCCGGAGCTGCCGGTGTCGCGGCAGGCGCGGTGGCGGCGGCCGGAGCGGAGGCATCTGCGGCAAAGGACACCGGGGCGGCTACAAGAGAAAAGGAAAAGATGAGTGCAGCAAGAGAACCGACAACGGATCCCAGTTTTTTCATTGAAACTCCTTGAAAGTGGTGGACAGGGTAATTCACACGGCTCTCTCTAAGCTATCAGAGCCCGGCGGGATTCGCAAGAGGCATCGGTTTGACCGACCGTTCGACCTTGTTTCGGACGGGGTCTTCCGTCGATCGATCAACTGTCTTCATGATGCGGTGGTAAAAAATGGGGCCTCCGGATCGTTCCGCTTCCCTTGCCGAGGAAGGATGCCGGAGGGGCGGCAATGGCCCCTCCGGAAATGGCAAGGATCTCAGAAATTGAATCCGGCCGTGACCGGGATATACCAGAGGGCGTTCTGGCTGGTTGTGGAATGAGGGATGGAGTCCGGCAGATAGGCGAGCTTCACCTCGACGAAGACCCAGTCGATGTTGACCCCGAGCCCCACGTCCCCATAGGCGGACCAGGCGCTGGTCGAGCCCTTGCCGGAGAGGGTCGGGGAGGTGTTGTTCGGGAGGTCGAGCTCGTAGGCGGCGCCGGCGTCGACGACGGCATAGAGGTAGTAGTCCGGTCCCCCGTAGAGCTTCGCCTCGAGGCCGCCGGTCAGGGGGGCCGACTCCATCGATCCGGTCGCAGGGCTCTTCAATTGATAGAAGTTCCCCTGGGCCATCACCCGCAGAGCCAGGACGTCGTTGAACCAGTAGGCGGTTCCGATGCCGGCCCCGTAGCCGTTCTGCATCGTGTTCGCCCATGTCGGGGAAGTGAGCGGAGCCGGAATGGAGGAGTATGCATTTCCGGTGTTGGGCGAGACCAAGTCGTAGTTTCCGAAGATCATGAGATCCCAGACGCCCGGACCCGAGGTCACGGCGTAGCTCTTTGCGGGGGCAGCGAGTCCGGCCACCAGGAGGGCCAGGGCAAGGAGCCCCGCCTTCCATCGGGCCGGGACCCGAAGGAGGGTTGATCTGTTTTTCATGGCAATCTCCTTGGAGAAAAATTTTTGGACACGATCAACGGTTCTAACAATGGGACTCATCGGAAGAAATCCTGAAAAGTTTAGCGGGAGGCGTGGGCTGCTTTTAAACACTTATGCCTATAGGGAAAATAGTTTTTTGGAGGGGGATCCCCCGCTGGGGGAGATCCTGGCCTGTCGACGGAAAGGATCGGGAACTCTTCCGGGTCATGCGCCCGGGGTCTCGCGGCCATGGCGTTCGACGATGGAACGGGCGAGACGGACTGCCTCGACAAGGCTTCCGGGCTGGGCAAGCCCCTTGCCGACGATATTGTAGGCCGTTCCGTGGTCGACGGAGGTCCGGAGGATGGGGAGGCCGATCGTGACGTTGACCGCCTTCCCGAACCCCAGAAGCTTGAGGGGAATCAGACCCTGGTCATGGTACTGGGCCACCACGATGGCGTAGTCGCCCCGTGAGGCCTTGTGAAAGAGGGTGTCGGCCGGCAGGGGCCCTTCGACGTCGAGACCCTCGGAACGGGCCTCCATGACGGCCGGGAAGATGATCTTCTCCTCCTCGTCCCCGAAGAGGGAGGCTTCTCCGGCATGGGGGTTCAAGGCGGCCACGGCGATCTTCGTCTCGGAGACCCCCAGGAGTCTCAGCGCTTCCCCCGCAAGGCGGATGGTCTCGACCTCCCGTTCGATGGAGAGGCGGGAGGGAACCTCACGGAGCGCGATGTGGATCGTGACGAGAATCACCCGCAGCGGTCCTCCGACCAGCATCATCCCGACCCGCGGCGTGTTCGTGAGGGCGGCGATGAGTTCGGTGTGGCCGGGATAGTTGTATCCGGCCGACCGGAGTGCGACCTTCGTCAGCGGAGCGGTGGTCATGGCCGCGATCCGCCGTTCCATGGCGAGGTCGACCGCCGTCTTGACGCAGGCGTAGGCCCATCGTCCGGAGGCCACCGATGGCTGACCCGGCTGGACCGGTTCGAGGCCGGAGGAGTCGGGAGGAGGCAGAACGGAGAGGATCGAGGGGTCGTTCGGAACTTCAGCCGGGTCCCGGATGGTCTGGACAAGGAGCTCCGGGGCATAGCGCCGGGCCGTCTCCGTGATCAGGTCGCTGTCTCCGATCACGAGCTTTCTCATGCCGGAGATGTCCTTGTGCGTCCATCCTTTCACGATGATCTCTGGGCCGATTCCGGCCGGATCCCCCATGGTGATGGCGAAGGGGGCGCGGGGATTGAAGGTGTCAATGGGAGACGGCGCTGTCATGGGATTCCTCCTGATCGGGTTCGATATGGACGACGACTTCGACCACCGCCGGGAAATGCTCCCGGATGCGCGACTCGATGCGGTGGGCGATCTCGTGGGCGGAAAGAACGGTCATGTTCCTCGGCACATGGACGTTCAGATCCATTGTAATACGATTTTGGGAGCCGCGCGCCCGTATGTTGTGGCAGTCCACCACGCCGGGGGTTTCGCGGACGAGCGCGGCAATCTCCTCGGGAGGCAAGGGGGAGTGGTCCGAGAGGACCTTGGCCCCTTCCTTCAGGAGATGGAAGCCGGCCTGGCCGATCAGGACGGCGATCAGGACCCCGATCACCGGATCGGCGTATCCGATCCCCAGGGAAGAGAGAAAGAGGCCGATCAGGACGGAGCCGGAGGCCATGAGATCGGAGCGGATGTGCGTGGCGTCGGCGGCGACGATCGCATCCCCCGTCTCCCGGGCCACCCGCTTTTCTCCGTAATAGAGCAGCGTCTGAAGGGCGATCGAGGCCCCCATCACCAGAACGGAGGAGAAGCCCACGATGGGGCTCCGGTGGGAGCTGAACTGGTCGTAGCTGTGCGAGAGGACTTCGTAGCCCGTGAAGAAGAGAATCAGTCCGACCGCCGCCTGGGTCAGGGGTTCGTACTTCGAGTGTCCGTAAGGGTGGTCTGCATCCGGGGGGCGCTGGGCGGCGAAGGAGCCCAGGAGGCAGAGAAGGTCGGAGAGGGAGTCGAGAAGGGAGTGGTAGCCGTCTGCCAGCATGCCCACCGAGTGGATGCGATGGCCCCAGACGATCTTCAGGCCGGAGAGGGCCATGTTGACCGCCAGCGCAGCCGAAAGAATCCGGATCGGGGTCCCCAGGAGGAAGGCTGGTCCGGAGGAGGAACTCATTTCTTGGCATCCCTTCGCGCCGCATGTTCCCGGAGCGCCTGGCCGGTGTAGGAGGCTTCATGACGCATGACCTCTTCGGGAGTTCCCGTGACGACGAGGCGCCCTCCGCGCTCACCCCCTTCGGGGCCGAGATCGATCAGGTGGTCGGCATTGGCGATGATGTCGATGTTGTGCTCGATGACGACGACGGTGTTGCCCGTCGAGACGAGGGCGTCGAGGGTGTCGAGGAGCTTCTGGATGTCCGCGAAGTGAAGGCCGGTGGTCGGCTCGTCCAGAATGTAGAGGGTGTTGCCGGTCGCACGTCTGGCGAGCTCCCGTGACAGCTTCACGCGTTGGGCCTCTCCGCCGGACAGGGTCGTCGCCGACTGACCCAGGTGGATATACCCCAGTCCGACCTCGCGAAGGGTGTCGAGTTTTCCCGCGATGGACGGAACGGCCCCGAAGAAGTCGTGGGCGTCGTCGACCGTCATTTCGAGAATGTCGGCGATCGAGCGTCCGCGGTAGTGGATTTCGAGGGTTTCCCGGTTGTAGCGGGCTCCCCGGCAGAGGTCGCACACCACATAGACATCGGGCAGAAAATGCATCTCGATCTTGATGACCCCGTCCCCCTGGCAGGCTTCGCAGCGCCCCCCCTTCACGTTGAAGCTGAAGCGTCCCGGATCGTATCCCCGGGCCCGCGATTCCGGCACCTGGGAATAGAGCTCCCGGACCGGCGTGAAGAGGCCGGTGTAGGTGGCGGGGTTTGAGCGGGGGGTCCGTCCGATGGGGGACTGATCGATGTGGACCACCTTGTCGATCCGGTCCACCCCCCGGATCTCCTTGCATTGGCCCGGTCGCTCCCGGCTTCCGTAGAAAAGGCGGGCGAGCCTGTTGTAGAGGACGTCCAGGACGAGGGTGCTTTTTCCCGATCCGGAGACACCGGTCACGACGGTGAGAAGTCCCAGGGGAAAGGAGACGTCGATTCCCTTGAGGTTGTGTTCGGTCGCTCCGACCAGGGTGAGGACGCCCTTGGGGGTTCTCGGGGGGGATTTGCGGACGATCGACTGGGCCCCGGAGAGATAGGCTCCCGTGATCGACCGGGGATTGGCCATGATCTCGGCCGGGGTCCCCTGGGCCAGGATCTCCCCGCCCAGACGTCCGGCCCCGGGACCCATGTCGATGATGTGGTCGGCCAGGGAGATGGTTTCCTCGTCATGCTCGACCACCACGACGGAGTTCCCGAGATCCCGAAGGTGGAACAGCGTGTCGAGGAGCTTCTTGTTGTCCCGCGGATGGAGGCCGATCGAAGGTTCGTCGAGGATGTACAGGACCCCCGTGAGCCCCGCTCCGATCTGGGTGGCGAGCCGGATCCTCTGGGACTCCCCTCCCGACAGGGTCTGGGCCGACCGGGAGAGCGTCAGGTAGTCGACCCCCACCTCGGCCAGGAAGGACAGGCGCCCACGGATCTCCCGGAGGATCTTCCGGGAGATCTGCTCCTCCTTTTCCGTGAGGGTCAGGCGCTCGAAAAACTGAAGGCCGTCGTGGACGGAGAGCGAGGAGAGTTCGTGGATGTTCATGCCGCCCACCGTCACGGCGAGGCTCTCCCGCTTGAGACGGGCCCCCTGGCAGGAGGGGCAGGGTTTTTCGGAGAGCACCGACTCGAGTTCCCCCCTTGCCCAGGCGCCGATCTGGGTACTCTTGTGAAGGGAGCCCAGGATCGAAACCAGACCCTCGAAGCCTCCCCGGCCCGACGGCTTTCCGGACAGCTCCGTTCGGGGATGGGCCGAGGTTCCGTGAAGCATCTCCTCCAGAAAGGCCGGATCCATCTTGGAGAAGGGCGTCACCGGCTTCACCCCCCGTTCCTCCATGAAGCGCAGGAGCCGGGTCCGGACCGCGGTCATGTTCCGGCTCTCCAGGATCCGGATCCCCCCTTCCGCGAGGGAAAGGTCGGGGTGGGGGATCAGGAGGGCGGGGTCGACCTCCATGAGAACCCCGATGCCCAGACATTCGGGACAGGCCCCATAGGGGGAGTTGAAGCTGAAGAGTTTGGGGGCGAGCTCCGGAAGGCTGATGTTGCAGACCGTGCAGGCCTCGGTCTCGGAGAGGATCTGGTCGAGGGAGACGCCGGGCTCTCCCGGCTTTTCGGGAAGATGGAGAATCACCCGCCCCTGTCCCTCCCTAAGCCCCGTGGCGAGGCTGTCCGCCAGGCGCTGTGCGTTGTCGGCCCGGACGGAGAGCCGGTCGACCACGATCTCGAGGCTGTGGGCTTTTTTCTTGTCGATCTCGGGGACCTCTTCCAGATCATAGATGCGGCCGTCGAGACGGACCCGGGTGTACCCTTCCCGGGCGATCCGGGCGAGCTCCTTTCGGGCCTCCCCCTTTCGTCCGGAGACGGTCGGCGCCAGGATCATGTAGCGTGTCCCTTCGGGAAGGGACTGGATCTGGTCGACCATCTGGGAGATGGTCTGGGCCGTGACGGGGCGTCCGCAGACCGGACAGTGGGGATGGCCGGTCCGGGCGAAGAGGAGTCTCAGGTAGTCGTGGATCTCGGTTACGGTGCCCACCGTGGAGCGGGGGTTCCGGGAGGTGACCTTCTGGTCGATGGCGATCGCCGGCGAAAGCCCTTCGATGGAATCGACGTCGGGCTTGTCCATCATCTCCAGGAACTGGCGGACATAGGCCGAAAGGGATTCGACGTAGCGTCGCTGTCCCTCGGCGTAGAGCGTGTCGAAGGCGAGCGAGCTCTTGCCCGAGCCGGAGAGGCCGGTGATGACCACCAGCCGGTTTCTCGGAATCTCGAGGTCGAAATTCTTGAGATTGTGCTGGCGAACGCCCTTGAGGGCGATGACCTCCAGGGACGACTGCGGGGAGCGGCCGGACAGGGGCATCAGAAGGCCCCCGGAACTTCGGCCGCGGTCGTCCCCTTGGGAACGGTCACGGTCAGGTCTTGCGCGGGAACGTGGGAGAGCACCCTGAACTTCCGGAGCCGGATGCCGAGGTGGGTTCCGTTCTGCTCCATGAAGAGAAGGTCGGTCAGGACCCCTTTGCCCTTAAGGAGCGTCAGCCGGGCCTGGGCGAGGTGCGGATCGGGGTGGCGGGGGATGAGGACAATGGAAATCCTGTCCCCCTCCTTCTCGGATCCGGTGCCTTCCGGACGGACGAAGAACCATTTCGATATCTCGGGGATGGAGGCCAGGAGAATGGCGGGGGTCTCGGGGATCCGGTGCTTCCGGATCGTCTTGAGAAGCACCTGCCGGTTCTGGGGAACATAGAGCGCCATCCGGTTTCCGTCGAGCTTGAGCCATTGGCCGGGAGGGTCCGAATAGTGGAGGATCATCAGCCCCGGAGAGCGGTAGACGAGGACGCCTTCCGAGCGGTTGCCGGAGGTTCCGGGCGCCCCGAGCGTCTGGACGAAGTCGCTTGTAAAGCCGGCTCCGGCCTTGACGTTCTTGATCAGAAGGCCGAGTTCCCCCTCTCCTGGCTTCTCCGAGGCTCCCCGGGCCCGGTCGGGCGCGGGAAGAAGGACGAACAGAAGAAGGGCGGAGAGAAGAAGAAAGAAACGGCCTCCAACCCTTCGGAGGGTCCCAGGGAAAAATCCCGAATCAGTCATGGTGCTCGAATCCTTTCAGTAGGGGGCGTGGCCGGCTCGTGCCGTCGGAAGGGCCGATGACCCCCTCCGATTCCATCCGGTCGATCAGGCGCGCCGCCCGGTTGTATCCGATGCGAAGATGTCGCTGGATCAATGAGGTCGAGGCTTTTTTCTGCCGCACCACCACCGACAGGGCCTCCTGGTAGAGGCCCTCCTCCTCGGGGTCGTTCTCCCCGGAGCCCAATGGATCGGACTCGGATTCCTTCCCGGAGCTTCCCGACAGGATCTGCGCCTCCTCCGGAAGCGGGGCGGGCGGGGGCATCCGGCGCCAGAACTCGACGATCCGGTGGACCTCGTCTTCGGAAATGTAGGATCCGTGAAGCCTCCTGACGACATCCGAGCCGGGGGGCTTGATCAGCATGTCTCCCGCTCCCAGTAGGAACTCGGCGCCCCCCGTGTCGAGGATGACCCGGGAGTCGATCTGGCTCGAAACCTGGAAGGCGATCTTCGTGGGGATGTTGGTCTTGATGAGGCCGGTCACCACCTGGGCGGAGGGGCGCTGGGTGGCCAGGACGAGATGGATGCCGGCGGCCCGGGCCATCTGGGCCAGGCGGATGATCGGAGGTTCGACCTCCTTTTTTTGGGACAGCATCAGGTCGGCCAGTTCGTCGATGACCACCACGATATAGGGGAAGGCCTTTTCGGGAGGGACCGCCTTCCGGAATTCCGTGATGTTCTTGACCCCCTCGTCCTTCATGAGGTCGTATCTCCGGAGCATCTCCCCCACGAGGGCCCGGAGGCGGACCACCGCGAGGCCCGGTTCGGTCACGACGGGGCCCAGAAGATGGGGAATCCCCTCGTAGGGGGCCATCTCGAGGCGCTTGGGATCGATCATGAGAAGACGGACGTCCTCGGGGCCGTTTTTCATGAGAAGGCTCGCGATGATCCCGTTCAGGCAGACCGACTTCCCGGTTCCCGTCGCTCCGGCGACCAGCAGGTGGGGCATCCGGGCGAGGTCGGAGGCATAGGGCTCTCCGGCCACGGTTTTTCCGATCGCCAGGGCCAGGGGGGAAGGAATGGCCCGAAAGGAAAGGCTCTCGTAGATCTCCCGGAAGGAGACCGGGGCGCGGCGCGGGTTCGGAACCTCGATTCCGATGGTGGACTTGTCCGGAACCGGGACCTGGATCCGGACCTGGGGAACCTTGAGGGTCAGGGCCAGCTCGCTCGCCAGCCCCGTGACCCGGTTGACCTTGAGTCCCGGAGAGGGAGCGAATTCGAAGAGGGTGATGACGGGACCGGTCTGGGAGCCGGCCATCCGGCCCGCCACCTGGTAGATGCGGAAGAACTCGGCCAGCGTCTTCTGGGTCTCCGCGATGAAGGCGTCCGTATCCGGAGTCTCCCCTCCCGGCGGATTGAGAAGAGAGGTCGGCGGGGTCCGGGAGTCGGGGGGGACTTCAAGAAGGACCGGTGATTTCTTGGGCGGCAGAACCGGAGACGGACGCGGAATGACGGCGGGGGGGTCGGGGAGGGGCTCCGGCACGTGCGGGACTGCGGGGAGAGGCCCGGGTCCCGGTGCCGAATCCGTGAGCTCCGGCGAAGGAATCTCCTCCGGTCGTTTCCGGGAGAGAAGGCGGCGGCAAGAATCCAGGAGATCCCCCATCTTCGGGAGGGGGCGGACCGGAAGCTCCGAGAGGAGGAGCAGAAGGCCCCCCAGGGTGAGAGTCCCGAAGAGGAGGAGGACTCCCGCCCTGTTCAGGAGAGGGAGGAAGTCCCGGAGAAGGACCGTTCCGAAGAGCCCTCCCGGCGGGTAGGGGGCCGGAAGGGGGCGGCTCCGGAGGGCGGCCAGAAGGGGAGAGAGTCCGGCCACCAGAAAAGAGGCTCCGGCAAGGGTCGCGAAGGAGGCTTTCCGCCCCCGAAGTCGTGAGGCCGCGTGCAGAACCAGGAGGAGGGGCAGGACGAGGGCCGGAAGGCCGATGAAGGAGTAGAGAAGGTCGGCCGTCGTAGCGCCGGCGAGCCCGAACAGGTTCGCCGCGCGGGGCTCGGTCGAACCCGTGAAAAGAGAAGGATCGTCGGGATGAAGCGTGACGAGGGCCCCTTCGACGAAAAGGGCCAGCGCCCCTTCGAAAAGAGGAAGAGCCAGCCTCGCCATCGTGGCTGAAGGACGGGGCTCCCGGGAGGGAGAGTCCGGAAGGCTCACGTCAGGTCTCGAGTATGACAGGAAGAATCATCGGATCCCTGTCGAACTGTTTCTTGAAATACCTGCGAAGGTGATTGTGGATCCGGGTTTTGAGGGCCGGCATCTCGCTGCGGATTTCGGGCTCGGCTCCGTCGAGGGCCACGAGAACCTGGGAGCGGATCAATCCGTCCATCTCCTGGGACCGCTCGGAAGGGGAGACGCCCCGGGAGAAGACCTCGGGACCGATCAGCACCTGCCCGTCCTGCCGGGAGAGCCCCAGGATGACCATCACCATCCCGTCCGAGGCCAGGCGCTTCCGGTCCCGGATGACCCCCTCCCCGATGTCGCCCACGCTCTTGCCGTCGATCAGGGTCCGTCCGGTGCGGACCCGCTCGAGAAGGCGGCCGGAAAGAGGGTCGAGTTCAAGCACATCCCCGTTTTCGATCACATGGATGCGTTCGTCGGGGACTCCCATCTTGCGGGCCGTTCTGGCATGGGCGGAGAGATGCCGGAACTCTCCGTGGATGGGCACGAAGTGGCGCGGGCGGAGCATCCGGATCATGAGCTTCTGGTCCTCCATGCTGGCGTGGCCCGAGACGTGGATGTCCGAGATGGCCCGATAATGGACGGTCGCGCCCTTCCGGAGAAGAAGATTGATGATGCGGTCGATGGCCCGTTCGTTGCCGGGGATGACCCGCGAGGAGAGGAGGACGGTGTCTCCGGGACCGATGGCGATATGCTTGTGGTCGTTCACCGCCATCCGGAACAGGCCGCTCATGGCCTCTCCCTGGCTTCCGGTGGTCAGGATGGTGATCTTTTCCGGAGGATAGGAGGAGGCCGCCTCGACCTTGACGACCCGGTCGGAGGGGATGTGGAGGTGGCCCAGTTCGGTGGCCACCCGGTAGTTGTTTTCCATGGAGCGTCCCGTGAAGACGATGTTCCGTCCATGGCGCAGGGAGACGTCCGCCACCTGCTGCAGCCGGTGGATGTTCGAGGAAAACGTCGAGACGATGACCCGGCCGGGAGCATTCTGGATGAAACGGTCGAGATTTTCCCCCACGAGCTTCTCCGAAAGGGATAGGCCTTCCTTTTCGGAATTCGTGCTATCGGAAAGAAGGGCGAGGATGCCTTCCTCCCCGAGGGCGCAGAAGCGGTGGAGATCGAAGTGGAGGTCGTCGATGGGCGTGAGGTCGATCTTGAAGTCGCCGGTATGGAGCACGGTGCCGGCAGGGGTCCGGATGGCGAAGGCCACGCCGTCGGCGATCGAGTGCGTGATCCGGATGGGCTCGACGCTGAAGGGGCCCATCGTATATTCCTGGCGCGGGGTCAGGGGAATCAGCTTCGGCATGTCGTCGGCCTTGCGGGTCTGCCGGAGCTTCGACTCGAGAAGGCCGAGCGTCAGGGGGGTTCCAAGGACGGGAACGTCGAACTCCCGGAGAAAGTAGGGGACGGCGCCGATGTGGTCTTCATGGCCATGGGTCAGAAAAAGGCCCAGGATCCTCTCCCGGTTCTCGGTCAGGAAGGCGAAGTCGGGAATGATCAGGTCGATTCCGAGAAGGTCGTCTTCGGGAAACAGGACGCCGCAGTCGACGACGATGATGCGGCCTTCGGTCTCGTAGACGGTCATGTTCATGCCGACCTCTCCGATTCCTCCGAGGGGAATGATGCGGAGAGAGGGGAGGGAAGGGGGCGGGGCGGCGGTGTGGTCGGTCAAAAGATCCTCCTGTGAAAAATGTTCATTTGATTATCGTATCAAAAATTCCGGGGTTGTGCGCACGAAGGGTCCGGGAGAGATCGAGCCAGCCTTCGGGGGGAATCGCCTCGGCCCTCAGGGCCGCCAGAGAAGGATTTCCGGAAAAAACAGTTTCGACCGCTTCACGAAGGGGAGTCGTCAGGGAATTTCCGAAGGCGTTCCGGAGCGTTTTTCTCCGGTAGGTGAAGGCGCATCGCGCCAGGTGGATCGCCCCGGGAACGGCGGGGTCGAGTCGCGACGGGCGGGGCCGGAAGGTGAGGACCATCGAATGGACCTTCGGGGGAGGGAAAAAGGACCCCGGACGGATGTTGAAGAGAGGGTCCGCCTCCGAGAGAAGGGCCGTGGCGACGGAGAGGGATCCGTAGGCTTTTCCTCCCGGCTCCGCGACGATCCGTTCTCCGACCTCTTTCTGGAACATCAGGACCGCCTGGAGAGGAGGAGAAGGGGCGGAGATGATCTTCATGAAAAGAGGAACCGAAATGTTGTAGGGAAGGTTCGAGACCAGGAGATAGGGATCCTCCCGGAGATCGAAGGGGTCCTCCAGGGCATCGGCGTGCCGGATCTCGAGGCGCGGGCCCAGAAAGGAGAGCTGGTCCCGGAGCGTCGGCAGAAGCCGGGTGTCCTTTTCGACCAGGATCAGGTGGCGGGCCCTCTCGGCCAGAATCCGGGTCAGGATCATTCGCCCGGGGCCGATCTCGAGGACGGGAAGCTCTTCCAGAAGGGCCGGGTCCAGGGCTCCCACGATCTTTCGCGCGATTCCCGGGTCCGTCAGAAAATGCTGTCCGAGATGTTTGGCGGGAAGCGGAAGCCTCTCTTGATTTCCATTATGAAGGACCATAGGGTAAAATAAATCCTCGCCGATTATTGACAGAGACGCTAAAAGATTTCCGCCACGTGCCGGAACCTCCGCCAGAGGCCGGACGGTGAGCCGCTTCGTGGAGTGTTCCCGTTATGGCCCTCACGCCATCCTATCAGGAAGGATACGGATTGTCCGGGGAAAGCCGGGAAGGGGATCAGTGGGCTTTCCGCTGGTTCATTCTCGTTTCCTTCCTGGTCCATGCCGCAGTCCTGACCCTTTTTCTGAAGGACCCGGCCTTCCACCAGTCCATCGAAAACCTTATCGCGGCCAAGCCGAAGGCCCTTTCGCCCCTTGCCCAGAAGAAGCTGGCCCAGGAGAAGAAGCCGGTCTTCATCGATCTGGTCGATCCGTCCAAGGTTCCCCTCAGGCCGCAGTCCTCGGCTCCCCTTCTTCCGAAGGGCTTCTCCATCAACGGAAAGCCGAAGGGGGTCGAGCACCGGACCGTCCATAACCGTCCCGTGCCGAAGTCGGCTCCCCGAACCCCCCTGCCTCCGGATGTCCTGGCGCGGACCGAGGCGCCGAGAGAGGCGCCCAAGGCCGACAACACTCCCGGATTCCGTCAGGTTCACAAGTCCCTTCGCCACGAGAAGCCGAACAAGTCAAAGACGGAAAAAGGCCGGGAAACCCCGAAGCCGGACATGAAGGAGGCGGCCCGCGAGGAAACCAAGACCCCCCCCCACAAGCCTGTCGTCCGGCAGCCCCTGACCAAGGAGCAGATCCAGAAGATCCTGGCCCAGGAGTCTCTCGGGAACCCCCTGACGCGTCATCTCGACCTGTCTAAGGATATCGCTCCGGCCTACAGCGATCAGCGGTCGGAGCTTGACCGGATCGCGGCCAACCTCGAGGACGAGACCTATTCGAGCTATATCCGGCGGATCCAGGAGCGCTTCGAGACGATCGGGGAATATCCTCCCGACGCCGCGGCCCGCGGAACCACCGGACGCGCCCTGGTCACCTTCACCATCAATGCCGACGGAACGCTGGCCCACATCGCCCTCACCCAAAGCTCCGGGAGCCGGGCCCTCGACGAGGAGTCTCTTCGGATCGTCCGGGTCGCCGCCCCCTACATTCCGCTTCCGGCCTCGTTTCACAAGAGGAGTCTGACGTTGACCTGGGCCTTCATCTATTATAACGGTGGATTTCATGTCATTCAGTAAAATTCTTTCTTTCCGAAGAGGGCGGTATCTCCTGCCCGTCCTTCTGGCGGTGCTTCTTCCGGCCTTGTCGTGGGGGGCGGAGCCCCCCGCCCAATCCTCGCTCCGCGCCCTCGACCGTTATCGGACCACCCTGCTCCTTCTTCTGCGGGAGCCCCCGTTTCCGTCCCTCTGGGGATCCTCTGAGAGGGGCTGGCGACGGAAGACCCTCTGGGAAAAGCTGCGTCCGGAAGACCTTCCCTCGCCCCTCGATCGGCGGGCGACCTTCCTGAAAGCCTGGTTCCGCTCTCCGGACGTTCCGCTCACCGGGAAGGGACTCTCCCCGGCCCTTTCGGCCTTTCCCGACCTCGCTCCCCTTCTGCTCTGGCACCTTGCCCACTCGGAGGGGGTGGGGCCCCAGGAAAGGAAGCGGCTCTCCCTCCTCGTCGCGAGCCGGGAAAACGGTCTGTTTTCCCCGTCCTCCCGTCCGGAAAGGGGAGACGGCCGGGCCCGGGATCTCTTCCGTCAGGCCATGGAGGTATCAGGGGAAGAGCAGACGCTCCTTCTCGACCAGCTGGTCTCCGACCATCCCCTGAGCCCGGAAAGCGCCCTCGCGATCGGAGCCCTCGGCCCGGGGCGGGTGGATGGGAGCCTGCTCCTCCCGCGGTGGGTGTACCTTCAGCGCATGGGGGCCAACGATCTGGTGCTTCGCGAAACGAAGGCCTATCTCCGGACGTCCCCGCCCTTCCCCTATCGGGACAGGGCCCTTTACCTGGAGGCCCGGGCGATGGCTCTCCTCGGACATGCCCGGAAGGCCAGAGCTTTGATCGACCAGGCGCTTTCGGCGTCTTCCCCGGTCCGTCTCCGCTCGGATCTCGCGATGCTCCGGTGCCGCATCCTTCTCTCCGGCGATTTTTCGCGTGGAGCCGACTGCCTGAACGGACTGTTCGCAGCCTATCCCGGCGCCCGATTCCTCCCTTCCCTTGTCGTGCTCGCCCTGCGCCAGGATCTGGTGCGCCCCCTTCCCTCCCTTCCTCGCCTCTGGCAATTTCCCGAGGCGCAATGGAGGAGCGGCAAGGTCCAGGAATCGGTCTGGCTGTGGGGGCTCGATCAGGCGATGCGCGGAGAGGACGAGCAAGCCCTCGCGACCTGGGGGCGACTTTCGGACTGGATGGGGGCGCACTCGGACGGAGCGTCCCCCCTTTCGCAGCGCCTTCTTTACTTCATGGCGCGCCTGGAGGAGAGGACGGGCCATCCGGGGAAGGCCCGCTCTCTCTATCGTCGTGTGATCCGCCAGGAATCCGCTTCCCCCTATCCTCTCTGGAGCGCCATCGCCTGCCGGGGGGATTGCGGTCCCTTTCATCTCAAGCCCCATCATCCGACCCGTGACCCTCGCCCTCCCAAAGCCTTGCGAAAGGCGATGGAAGAGCTTTTTCAGATGGGTCTCTTCGGTCCGGCCCTGGTGCTCGAGCGCCTGAGCCGGGATCCGGGACTGGACCGGGAGCAGCTCGAGCGCTATGGAAGCCTGGACCTTTCCGTCTCTTCCCGGGAGCGTCTCCTTCTTGTCGACCGGATCTTTCCGGCCCATGGAACGGCGATGCGCCTTCCGACCGGAGAATGGATGTCGGCGGCGATCCTGAAGGGATTTCGGGAGTCCGGGGTTCCGACGCTCTGGGCGCTCTCCATTGCGCGGCAGGAGAGCCGGTTCCGGGAGCGGTCCCTGTCCGTCGACGGCGCCCTGGGAGTCATGCAGCTCATGCCCAGAACCGCCTTGGCCGTCGCCGAGAAGAACGATGGATCCCTTCGGAAAAGCCTCGGGCGAAACCTCGGAATGGTCCGCCATCCCGACCTGAACAGCCTGATCGGAGGATTTTATCTGAAGCGTCTCATTGACGCGGTTCCCGGCCACCCCGAGCGCGCCATCGCCGGATACAATGCCGGCCTTCACGCCGTCATGTCCTGGAAGACGCTGGCCGGGGTCGACTGGGATTTCTTTACCGAGGCGATCCCCTACCAGGAGACACGGCGTTATGTCCGGGAGGTGCTCTGGAATTACGCCTACCTGGAAAAACATCTGGGAGGCACCAAGGGGAGCCCCCGGTGAGCTCCAACAAAATTCCGGGGCTCTCGGTCGGAAACCCCTTCGATGCCCAGCTTCGGGATCGTGTCGACCGGAGGCTTTCCGACATTTCGGAAGCTCTTCAGGAAGAGCGGATGGAGACGGAGGCCCTTCGCCAGGAACTCCGGAGGCTGAACAGGGAGCTCCTCTCCGCGAAGCGGTCCCTGTCCCTTCTCAACAAGGAGCGGGAGCAGCTACGCGCCATCCTCCGGACCCTCGAAACGCGTCTACAGTCCATCTCGGGAAATCTCAATGAACCAGCCGCCTCCGAAAAAAAGTGAGCACATTCAGGTCAAGGTCCTCAATTCGATTCTCGAGGTGCGCGGACATTTTGACCGGAAAAGGATGGAATCGGCGGCCCGCTCGCTCGACACCGATCTTCGGAGCCGGCTCGCCGCACAGCCCGGAGCGCTCCCCGACCAGAACTATCTGTCACTGGTCCTCCTGGTGGCGATCGAGAAGGTCTATGCCATCGAACAGTCCCGGGAAGAGCGCCAGAGCCTCTTTTCGGAGCTTGAGAACTGGCGGCGATGGGCTTCCGAAATTTCCGGGCCCGCCCCCTTGCAAAAAGATTCTGCGAAGGAATAATCTATTGGGTAAGCAAGGTGGCCTGGGGTGTTCGAGGTCCGGTCAAGTTTGATACCTACAAACATTTGGGAAAAGGCGCAAGCAGGCTGGCAGTGTGCAGGCCGTCTTCCTCCGGAAGGCGGAAGCCTAAGCGGTCTCGAACGCCCATCTTTAGTCACAGGGTATCTCAAATGGCGATCGGCACGGCACTTCGGGTCCCTCCAATCAAGGATTTTCATCTTATTTTGTCCCCGTTCAGAGTCATTCGTTCCTTCCTTCCGGAGAGTCCCCCATGAAAAGCTCCCGATCCCTCTTCGAGAAGGGCCATGGAGGTGCGCCACTTCCCTATCGGCTCCGTCCTTCTTCCATCGATGACATGGTCGGGCAGGAGGCGCTTTTCGGGAAGGAAGGCGTCCTGAGAGGCTTCCTGGATCGGGGAACGTGGCCCTCCATGGTTCTTTTCGGACCTCCGGGAACGGGCAAGAGCGGGTTTGTCCGCCTCCTTCCGGCCCTTCTCCCCGACCACTCCTTCTCCACGCTCAACGCCACGACGGCGGGTGTCTCGGAGCTCCGGAAGGAGCTGTCCCGGGGGGAGGAGCGAAAGATCGCAGGGGGCCGTCACGTGGTGGTGGTCGATGAGATCCATACCTGGTCCAAAAGTCAGCAGGAGGTCCTCCTCGACGGCGTCGAATCGGGGCAGATCATCCTTCTGGGACTGTCGAACGCCACTCCCTATGCGGCGCTGATTCCTCCCCTCGCCTCACGCCTGCTCCTCTTTCCCTTTCAGCCCCTGGACGAGTCCTCCCTCGCGATCATTCTGGATCGCGGAATTGCCTGCCTCTCCCGGGAAGGACGCATGGCACTGGAGGTCGACAGGGAGGCCCGCTCGCTTCTCGTCCGCTTTGCAGGCGGAGATGGGCGTCGCCTTCTGTCGACCCTCGAGGGGGCCGTTCTGGCCGCCGGGGAGGCGAAGGGCGGGGACACCGTCCGGGTCGGATCCCGGGAGGTCCTCTCGATTCTCCAGAGCGCCGGCCAGTATTATGGAGACAAGGACACGCACTACGACATCATCTCCGCCTTCATCAAAAGCGTTCGGAACTACGAACCCGACGCTGCGCTCCACTGGCTCGCGAGAATGATCGAGGGGGGGGAGGATCCCCTCTACATCGCCCGCCGCCTCGTCATTCTGGCCTCGGAGGACGTGGGGCTCGCTGATCCCCAGGCCCTGACCCAGGCGGTTTCCTGCTATACCGCCGTCAGCCAGGTCGGACTTCCGGAAGGGCGGATTCCCCTGGCCCTCACGACCCTGTACCTGGCCCTTTCTCCCAAGAGCGTATCGGCCTACCGCGGCATTGACCGGGCTCTGGCCGATGTGAGGGCCGGCTTCGCCCCCCCCGTTCCCGTTCACCTGAGGGACCGGACCACGAAGCGGGGACTGGCCCTGACCACCTCCGAGGAGGCGTTGTCCTATGACTATCCTCCGGACATGCCCGACGGAATCTCTTTCCAGGAGTATCTTCCGGGGGGGGAGCCTGGCCGCTACTATGTCCCGGAGGAGCGTGGGCGGGAGCGGGAGCTCCGTGAAAGGCTCGAAGCGGTGCGCAGGATCCGGAAGGAGAGGAACTCCTGACGACGGCCTCTCCAGGAAGACTGACGGAAGGGGATTCCGAAGGGGCATGCGCCCTTCGGCGGCCGCTGAAAAAGGGATCCGGGGAGGTCGGGTTTTTTTTGCGGAATCGTGTATAATATCCTGATCATTATTTTCTGAATGTGGTATGTGGCGGAGCGCCTCCTGCCGGTCCCGCGATCGGCAAGAGCTCTTCCAATTGCGACAAGGGGTGCGACGATGGGATATGGACTTTTGGCATTGCTGGCCGTTCTCGCCGTGTCCGGCGGGGCTCTGGCCGGATATGTTGTTGCCGCCAGGAAACGATCCGGGGCGCTTTCCCTCGAGGAGGAACGACTCAGAACGGAGCGGATGCGGCTCGAAGAGGAGAAGAAAAGCGCCATCAAGGAGGCCGGAATCCAGGCGCGCGAGGAGGCTCTCCGGATCCGGATCGAAACGGAGGAGGATCTCTCCAGGAAAAAGGGCGCCCTCCAGGAGGCCGAGCAGACCTTCAAGAGCCGGGAGGCCGAACTCGACCAGCTTCGACGCCAGCTTTCCGAGAACCGCGACAGGCTTGAAAAGGACCGCAAAAGTCTTTCCGTCCGGGAACAGGCCCTCGGTCAGAAGGAGGGAGAGCTCCGTTCCATGATGGAGTCCGAGCAGAAGCGCCTCGAGGAGATCGCCTCCCTGACCGTGGAAGAGGCTCGGGAGCGTCTGATGAAGAACGCCGAGGCCGCGATCCGGCCCGAGGTCGCCCGTCTCGCCCAGAAACTGGAGCAGGAGGTCAGGGACCAGGCGGTGAGGAAGGCCCGGGAGACGATGACCCTTGCCATTCAGCGCTACGCCAACGAGCATGTCGCCGAGATCAGCGTGTCGGTCGTCCCGATTCCCTCGGACGATGTCAAGGGACGGGTGATCGGTCGGGAGGGCCGGAACATCCGGGCCTTTCAGGCGGCGACGGGGGTCGATCTCATCATCGACGACACTCCGGATGCCATCATCATCTCCGGCTTCGATCCCCTGCGCCGGGAAGTGGCGCGCCTCGCTCTCGAACAGCTGCTTTCCGACGGGCGGATCCATCCCGCCCGCATCGAGGAAATCGTGGAAAAGGTCCGTAAGGACCTCGATATCTCCCTCAAGGAGGAGGCGGAGAAGCTGGCCTTCGAACTGGGAATCACCGATATCCATCCCGAAATCCTGAAGCTCCTGGGACGGCTCAAGTACCGGACCAGCTATGGCCAGAACAATCTGGTCCATGCGCGGGAGGTGGCCTATCTCTGCCAGATGATGGCCCACGATCTGGGACTCGACCCCCGGATCGCGAAGAGAGCCGGACTTCTTCACGACATCGGGAAGTCTCTCTCCCACGAAGGGGAAGGCTCCCACCCGTCCCTCGGGGGAGAGGCGGCAAAAAAATACGGGGAGTCCTCTCAGGTGATCAATGCCATCATGTCCCATCACGGGGACATCGAGCCCAATTGTCTCGAATCGGTTCTGGTCGCCGCCGCCGATGCCATCTCGGCCGCCCGGCCCGGCGCCCGCCGCGAAAGCATCGACGTCTACGTCAAGCGCCTCGAGAAGCTGGAGACCATCGCGAATTCCTTCAAGGGCGTGGAAAAGTCCTACGCGATCCAGGCAGGGCGTGAGATCCGGATCATCGTGAACCAGGATCAGGTCAGCGACGGGGATCTCCTCGAGATCACCCGGGGGATTGCCCAGAAGATCGAGAACGAACTGACCTATCCGGGACAGATCAAGGTGACCGTGATCCGAGAGAACCGGATCGTTGAGTATGCCCGCTGACCCCTGGGAACCGGGGCCTCCCGTCCGACTCCTTTTCGTGGGGGATGTCTTTGGAAAGCCTGGAAGGGGTGCGCTGGCCCGGGGAATCGCCCGCCTCTCACGGGAAGCGCCCCTCGACGGGATCTTCATCAATGGAGAGAATCTTGCCGGAGGACGTGGGCTGACCCTCTCGAAGATGGAGGAGTGCTTTCGTCTCGGCGTGACGGCCGTGACATCCGGGAACCATCTTTTCGACCAGAAGGAAGCGGAAGCGCTTCTTTCCTCCGACCTTCGTCTTCTCCGTCCCGAGAATTTTTCCGCCGCCTGCCCGGGGACGGGCCACCGGATCTTCCGCCTCCCCTCGGGGTACCGGGTGGGGCTTGCCAATCTCATCGGCCGGACCTTCATGGCCCCCTCCGACTGTCCCTTTGCCGCCTCCGACCGGATTCTTTCGGATTTTGAAAAAAGCCCCGACCCTCCTGACTTCATTGCCGTCGACATCCATGCGGAGGCGACCGGAGAGAAGCAGGCCCTCGCCTTTCATTTGGACGGGCGCGCGGACCTTCTCTACGGGACCCATACGCATGTCCAGACCAATGACCTGACCCGCTATCCAGGGGGGACATGGTTCCTGGGGGACGTGGGGATGACGGGGCCCCGATGGTCGATCGTGGGGGCGGATCCCGCCTCCGCCCTTTCGAAGTATCGGACTATGGTTCCGCGACCGTTCCGCGTCGCGGAGGGAGAGACCCTTTTCTGCGCGCTTCTGGTGACGGTGGGCCGACCGGATCGTCCGGGAGGCCGGAGGGGGGATGTCGAGGTGACGCTTCTCCGCGAAACCGACGGAGGAGGGTCTTGAAGGAGGAGGGGAGCGGCGGAGGGATTGCGAAGAGCGTAACCGTCTATACGGTGTCGGAGCTTGCGGGAACGATCAGGCTGGGGCTTGACCAAATCTTTCCCGGGCTTCTCGTGGTCGAGGGCGAGCTTTCGAACGTCAAGCTTTCACAGCCGGCGGGCCATTACTACTTCACCCTCAAGGACTCGGCCTCCAGCCTGCGAGGCGTCATGTTCCGGGGCGCCTCCCGGTCGCTCACCTTCGTTCCGGTGGACGGGCTGAAGGTGGTGCTTCGGGGGCGACTCACCTACTACGAACCCCGCGGCGACATCCAGATCGTGGCCGAGACGATGGAACCGGCCGGTCTGGGGCTGTTTCACCTCGAATTCCGGCGGGTCCGGGAGATCCTCTCCCGGGAAGGGCTCCTCAGCCCGGAACGAAAGCGCCCTCTTCCTCCCATGCCCCGGAAGGTGGCCCTGATCACCTCTCCCCAGGGCGCGGCGATCTGGGACTTCCTCCGCATCGGCGATCAGCAGAACCGCCTGGTCCCCATCGTCGTGGTTCCCGCCCGCATGCAGGGGGCCGAGGCGGCTCCCGAGATCATCCGGGCCCTGTCCCTGGTCGGGTCTCTGCCTGGAGTCGATCTGGCCGTGATCGCAAGAGGGGGAGGATCGGCGGAAGATCTCTGGATCTACAACCGGGAGGACCTGGCCCGGGCCATTCTGGCCTCGCCCGTTCCGGTGGTGACGGCGATCGGGCACGAAGTGGACGTGACCGTGGCGGACCTGGTCGCCGACCTGAGGGTCGCGACTCCGACGGAGGCGGCCAAGAAGGTGTTTTTCGACGCTCACGTCCTTCTCGGGCTCATCGATCGATCGCGCAAAAGGCTGGGCGAGCTGATCGTCGGCCGCAAGGGACGGGAGTCCGTGCGTCTCCTGGCTTTCCGGATCGCGACCGGGACATTGTCCCGGCGCCTCTCCCGCGCCCATCTCGGTGTTGTCCGGGCCCAGGACCGGCTGACCGTCAGGGTCAGGGACGGCTTGACGAAAAGAAGCGGGGATCTCGCCTCCCTGAAATCGCGGGTCATCCATCCCTACCGGAGGCTGGCCGGGCTTCTGGGAAATGTCGCAGGTCAGCGCGAAACCATGGTCCGGATTGTCCGGGAGATCCTGGGAAAGGCCCATCTCGACCATGCTCTTTGCTCCCGCCCGCTTTACCGGGAGGATCTGATCGGAGCGGGACCCAGGCGCCTTGAGATCAGCCGACGACGGTTTGGCCTCGTCTCCGGCATTCGCCGATCCCTCGGAGCGGCCCGGGAGCGTCAGGCCCTGCTGTCCGTTCTTTTGCGGGAATCGGATCCCGAGCGTCCGCTCGAGAGGGGGTTCTTCATCCTGGAGAGGGAGGGGGGACGGGGACTGGCATCGGCGGAGAATCTCCCGGTGCGGGGAGAAAGGCTTCGGGCGCGCTCCCGGGGCCTTGCGATGGAGCTTGAGGTGGACGCCGTGTGGCCGCTGGGGGAGCGGAAAGACGGGAACGAGGAGAGGGAGGATCTCTGATGGGAAAGGCAGGCAAGGAACAGCCGGAAGCAGGAAAGGATCCCGTCCTTTCCTTCGAGGACAAGATGAAACGGCTGGAGGAGATCGTCCGGATGATGGAGCAGGGGGACCGTCCCCTGGAGGAATCCCTTCGCCTCTTCGAGGAAGGGGTCCGGCTGTCGTCGGAGTGCCAGTCCATGCTGGAAGATGCGGAGCGCAAGGTCACCACGCTCCTTTCATCGGGACGGGAAGGTGACGGAGAAGGCGTCCGGGAGATTCCTTTCCGGACGGACTAGGAGCGGGAAGAAGCGGGTCGAGGACATCAGGAGAAAGGACCTCTTTTGGACATCAAGAATTATCTGAATCATCAGAAGGAGCGGGTGGACAAGGCCCTGGATCTTCTCTTCAGGGAGGAAACGGGTCGCGCCTACGGCCGTCTCGCCGAGGGGATAAGATACAGCCTTCTGGCGGGAGGAAAGCGCATTCGTCCGGTCCTTGCCCTGGCGACCATCGAGGCGCTTGGAGTCCCATCGGACCCTCTCGTTCCGCTGGTGCTTCCCCTCGAGCTGATCCACACCTACTCCCTGGTCCACGACGATCTTCCGGCCATGGACAACGACGATCTGAGACGCGGCCGGCCCACGAACCATGTCGTTTACGGGGAGGCGGCCGCCATCCTCGCCGGGGA
Organism: Nitrospirota bacterium; assembly: GCA_023481175.1. GTDB lineage: Bacteria > Nitrospirota > Leptospirillia > Leptospirillales > Leptospirillaceae > UBA4572. Next base: position 31,031 of record JAMCWM010000015.1, on the reverse strand, counting down.
TGCACTTCTGACCCATGCATTTACCCTGCTTTCCGATCCTGTGTATGATAGTATCCTGCCCGGTTCCCGGAGGCTTCCGGTGATCCACGAACTCTCCGTGGCTTCGGGAATCGCCGGAATGGTGGGGGGACAATTTATGGATATCGTCTCCGAAGGGAAGTCCCTGAGCCTCCCCGAGCTCGAGAGTCTTCACAGCCACAAGACGGGAGCCCTTTTGCGGGCTTCAGTCAGGGTGGGCGCTCTCCTGGCGGGTGCAGGGGAGAAGGAGTTGCGGGATCTGACCCGCTATGGGGAGGCGATCGGCATCGCCTTCCAGATCGCCGACGACCTTCTCGATGTGGAATCCACCGCCGAGGAGATGGGAAAGGCGACCGGAAAAGACGCCGGAAAGCACAAAAATACCTATCCTGGCCTTGTCGGCGTCAAGAAAGCCAGGAGTTTGGCAGAGGAAAAATGCAGGGAAGCCCATGATTCGGTGGCCCTTCTTGGCGACAGGGGGGAGCCGCTTCGGGAGATTGCTTCCTATATCATAGAAAGAAGGAACTGATGGGATCTTTGCTCGAAAACATCAAGGGACCGGAGGACGTCAAGGCGCTTCCCGAGGACAAGCTTCCCGTCCTGGCCCAGGAAATCAGGGACGAGATGGTGCGGGTCCTGTCCGGGATCGGAGGCCATTTCGGTGGCGGGATGGGCGTGGTCGAGCTGACCCTGGCCCTTCACAGGATCTTCGATACGTCCCGCGACCGGATTGTCTGGGATGTTGGTCATCAGGCCTATCCCCACAAAATGCTGACGGGGCGTCTTTCGTCCCTTCCGACCATCCGCCAGTGGAACGGGCTGTGCGGCTTCCCGAAGAGGGAGGAGAGCATCCACGACGCCTTCTCGGCGGGCCACGCGGGAACATCCGTCTCGGCCGCCCTCGGAATGGCGGAGGCGCGGGATCTCCTGGGAGATTCCTACCATGTCATCGCCGTCGTTGGGGACGGATCCCTGACGGCCGGGATGGCGATGGAGGCCCTCAACCAGGCCGGGGCCCGAAAGAAAAACCTTTTGGTCATCCTGAACGACAACAATCTGTCCATTTCGGAAAACGTGGGGGCCCTTTCCTCCTATCTGGCGCGCCTCTCCGCCGACCCCGCCATCGACCAGATGCGCCGAAAAACCGGATCGCTCTTGCGGGACATCCCCGTCATCGGCGATTCGGTGGCCCGGTTTGCCAAGGCTGCCCATGGGCAGGTCGTGGGCATGATTTCGCCTCCGGGGCTCTGGTTCGAGGAGATGGGGCTTTCCTACATCGGGCCGATCGACGGCCACGACCTGCCGCTCCTGATCGACACGATCGGAGCCCTGAAAGATCGGGAGGGGGCCGTTCTTCTCCATGTCCGCACAATCAAGGGGAAGGGGTATCCTCCCGCCGAAAAGAGTCCCATCGCCTTTCACGGAGTCCCCCCCTTCGATCCGGAGACCGGGGCCTTCAAGAAGAAGGCCGGGGGGAACCCTGCCTATACAAAGATCTTCGGCCAGGCGATGATCGAGATGGCCCGGGAGATTCCCGAGCTGTTCGCCATCACGGCGGCCATGCCGGAAGGAACGGGGCTCACCGATTTCGGCAAGCTCTATCCCGAGCGTTTTGTGGACGTGGGCATCGCGGAGCAGCACGCCGTGACGCTGGCCGGAGGAATGGCGGCCCAGGGGGCCCGTCCGGTCGTCGCCATCTACTCGACCTTCCTGCAGCGGGCCTATGACCAGATCGTCCACGACATCTGTCTCCAGAATCTCCCGGTGGTCTTTGCGATGGATCGCGGAGGGCTCGTGGGGGAGGACGGTCCGACCCACCACGGCGTCTTCGACATCGCCTACCTCCGCCATATCCCCAATATGACGGTCATGGCCCCGAAGGACGAGAACGAGCTCCGTAAAATGCTCTGGACGGCGCTCCACCATCCCGGTCCGGTGGCAGTCCGGTATCCGAGAGGCGAGGCCCTGGGGGTTCCTTTGGACTCGGGCTTCGAGCTTCTTCCGATCGGAAAGGCCGAACTTCTCTCGGAGGGGCGGGACATCGTCTTCCTGGCCTACGGATCGATGGTCCCGGTCGCCCAGAAGGCGGCGGAAATCCTTCGCCGGGAGGGAGTCGACGCCGGACTCGTCAACATGCGTTTTGCCAAGCCGCTCGACAAGGCGCTCCTCCTCCAGCTGGCGCACACGACCTCCCTCTTCGTCACCGTCGAGGAGGGGACGGTCCTCGGAGGGCTTGGGTCGGCCGTTCTTGAATTTCTGTCGGCGGAGGATCTAGCCGGTCGGGTTCGGGTTCGTCTTGCGGGTATCCCCGACCACTATGTGGAGCATGGGGCTCCCGGCATCCTCAGGGACTCCGTGGGGTTGACCCCCGAACACCTGGTGGAGCTGGTGCGAAAAAACCTTCAGTCTCCCGTTTGCTGACGGAGGTCGGGGGAACGGATTGAAGGAACGGCTCGACGCCATCGTCCTTCGCAAGGGCTGGGCCTCCTCCCGGGAGGAGGCGGCCCGGCTGATCGGGGAAGGAAGGGTTCGGGTGAATGCCCTCGTCCGGACCGATCCGACGATTCGGGCGGAGTACGACAGGGTCGAATATGAACCGGTGGAAAAGGAGGCGCGCTTCGCCGGCCGTGGGGCCCTGAAGCTTGAAGGGGCGCTGGACTTTTTCTCTCTTTCCCCGGCCGGACAAAGGATCGTCGACCTGGGGGCCGCCACGGGAGGGTTTACCGACTGCCTTCTTCGGCGCGGGGCCCTTTCCGTCAGGGCCGTCGACGTGGGGCACGGCCTGATCGACGCCCGGCTCCGGGCCGATCCGCGTGTGGTCGTGGTCGAATCGGCCAATGTCCGATTCCCGGGCGCCTGGATGCCCGCCGATCCCGTCGACGGGGTCGTGGCGGATCTTTCCTTCATTTCCTTGAGCCAGGTCTTGGCCCAGGTCGCCACGCTCCTGCGGGGCGGCGGGTGGTTTCTGGGGCTTGTGAAACCCCAGTTCGAGGCCTCTCCGGACCAGGTGGAAAAAGGGGGGGTCGTCCGTGATCCGGGGGTGCGCAAGGGGCTATTGCGACGGTTCGTGGCCGATCTGGCCCGTGAAGGGGCCACTCCCGGAGGACTCTGTCCTTCCGGGATCAGGGGACGGAAGAAGGGGAATCAGGAATATTTTTGTCTTGCGTGGTGGAAGGGGCTCTCTTGAAGATCGTTATAGGCGGGGGAGCAGGTTTTATCGGAGCCCCCCTGGGCCGGGCGCTTGTCGCGATGGGCCACAAGGTGACGGCGGCCGACAATTTGTCCACGGGGTTCCGGAGCTCTCGCGACAAGGAGGTCGAACTCGCGAAAGGGGACATCGACCAGCCCCGTTTTTTGGCCCGGATCTTTGATAAGGTGCGGCCGGATCTCTATGTTCATCTCGCCGGCCAAAAGGATGTCGCGGCCTCCTGGGAGGATCCGGCCACCGATTCGGCCAAGACTGTCGGAAGCTTTCTGGGGGCGCTTGGGGCCTGCCGGACCACGACTGTCCCCCGGGTTCTCCTGGTCTCGACCGGAGAGGTCCTGACCCCTCCGGAAGGGGGCGAAGAAGGCCCCCTCGATCCGCTGATGCCGGTCCGTCCCCTCTCTCCCTACGGGGCCTCTCATGCGCTCTGCGAGTTCTACCTCGACAGCTTTTCCCGCCTTCTTCCCATGAAGACCTTGATCGCACGTCTGGCTCCGGTTTTCGGTCCCGGGCAGACCACCGTCGGGGAAGGGGGGCTGATCGGGCTCGCCATCCGGCAGACTCTCCTGAAAAGTTCCCAGAATCCTCCCGCGATTCCCGGGAACGGGCGGCGGATGAGGGACTACATCTTCATCGACGACGCCGTGGAGGCCCTCCTCCATCTGATCATCAAGGAGAAGGAGGGTCTCTTTCATGTCGGCTCCGGGATCCTCCAGAGCGACCGGGACATCTTCCTGTCTGTGGGAAAAGTGCTGGGAACCACTTATCCCGTCCACTACCAGCCAAATCCGTTTCCGGAGACCGAGGTCAGGGCCCTGGGCCACGACCGTCTGACCCTCGAGACGGACTGGACGATGGAGGTCCCTTTTCAGGAGGGGATCGCCCGAACGGTGGATTTCTTCAGAAAGGCCATCCAGTGACGATCGACCTGGTCATCGTGACCCACCCGGACCCCTCGGGGGCGAGGGCTCTTGTGGACCGGCTCGTCCGGGAGCACCGGATCGCCTGCGGCCATATCCTCCCTCCGGGCACCTCGGTCTTTTTTTGGGAGGGAGAGGTGCGGACGGCGGAAGAGGTGACCCTTGTCCTGAAGACGGTGCCGGAAAATCGTGCGGAGGTTGAACGGGAAATCCGGAGGGAGCATCCTTATTCGGTTCCGGAAATCCTTTTTGTTTCGGTCGACCATGGAAGCGCGGACTATCTTTCCTGGGTCAGGGAAACCTGCTCGGGCCGTCCGGGAAAGGATTAAGGTGTCACGTCTCAAGAAAACGGTTACGATCACAATTCTCCCTGGCGTGACCGAGAAGTCCCGGCAATGGACCGTCCCCCGATGGTCGATCTACCTTTTTCTGGGGGGGATCTCCCTTCTTTTCACGGGGGTCCTCTTCCTGATCCTTTTCTACAGTTACGAGACGAAGAAGTTCATGGCGCTCCAGAGCATCCAGGAAGAGACACGCGTCCAGAAGGAACACCTCGAGCATTACCGGAAGGAGCTCGACTCCATCGAGGCCCAGCTCTCCGAGGTAAACAATCTCGATGTCCAGATCATGAACATGGTGGCCAAGGGCGCCCCGGATGTCCATCCTCCCTCCGCGGAGGCTCCCCCCGAAAAAGACAAGCCGTCCCCCTACGGAAAGAAAGAGTCGATGGACGGGGACACGGCCCGTCCCGAACCGCTTCCCTGGAGTTATGACGCGGCCGACAGGGTTCTCGGAACCCCGGTCGCCGGATGGGTTGTCTCCACCTTCGGGAAGAGGGCCGGCCCGATCGGAAACGGAGAGGAGTTTCATCCCGGTCTCGACATCGCCCAGGAAGAAGGGGTCACTGTCCATCCTCCTGCGCGCGGAGTGGTCATCCTGACCGACCGGACGCCCGATTACGGCAACTATGTCGTCGTTTACCACGGCTTGGGTCTGTCCTCCCTGTTCGCCCATCTCGACCAGATCGATGTCGTCCTCGGCCAGTCCGTCGACAGGAATTCCCAGATCGGAACGATCGGCCTGACGGGGCTGACGACCGCGCCCCATCTCCATTACGAGCTCCGGGAGTTCGGGCATCCGGTCGATCCGCGCCAGTATTTTGATGAGAGTCTCCTGACCGGCGGCCGATAGGCCCGTCCCTTCCTGAGGGATCCTGTCGATTCTTCCTGTTCGCACGTTTTGGATCCATGTTTTTTTGAGAGGAGATTGTCCCATGTTCAAGTCCCTTGTCCGGTCGTTCTTTTCCAGTCGAAATGACAGGGAGATCCGGAGGGTTTCCAAGATTGTCGAGGCGGTCAACGCGCTCGAAGAATCCGTGTCCCGCCTGTCCGATGAGGAGCTGTGCTCCCGGACCGCCCAGTTCCGGGCCCGCCTGGCCAATGGAGAAACCCTCGAGGCGCTCCTTCCCGAGGCCTTTGCCGTGGTCAGGGAGGCCGGCCGGCGCGTTCTCGGAATGCGCCATTTCGATGTGCAGATCATGGGCGGAGCCATCCTTCACGAGGGTCGGATCGCGGAGATGAAGACCGGAGAGGGGAAAACGCTTGTCGGAACGCTTCCGGTCTATCTGAACGCGCTGGAGGGGAAGGGCGTTCACGTCGTGACGGTCAACGACTACCTCGCAAAAAGGGATTCGGCCTGGATGGGAGAGCTGTACCAGTTTCTGGGGATGTCCGTCGGCCTCATCCAGCACGACATGCCGGACGATCTGAGGCAGAAGGCCTATGGCTGCGACATCACCTACGGGACGAACAACGAGTTCGGATTCGACTATCTTCGCGACAACATGAAGTACGAGATCGACCAGTTCGTCCAGAGGGAGCTCAACTTTGCCATCGTCGACGAGGTGGACAGCATCCTGATCGACGAGGCGAGAACCCCCCTGATCATTTCGGGCCCCTCGGAGGAGTCGACCGATCTTTACGAAAAGGTCGACCGGATCATTCCCCAGCTCCGCAAGGGAGACCATTTCACCGTGGACGAGAAGCACAAGACCGTCTCCATGACGGAAGAGGGATCGGATCTGGTCGAGTCCCTCCTCGACGTGGGCAACCTCTACGAGCTTCGCAACATTTCCTATGTCCACCACCTGATGCAGGCCATCAAGGCCCACCATCTGTACAAGCGCGATGTGGACTATGTGGTGAAGAACGGAGAGGTCATCATCGTGGACGAGTTCACCGGGCGTCTGATGACCGGACGCCGTTGGGGAGAAGGTCTCCATCAGGCGGTGGAGGCCAAGGAGCGGGTCAAGATCCAGATGGAGAACCAGACCCTGGCCACCGTCACCTTCCAGAACTACTTCCGCATGTACAAGAAACTTTCGGGGATGACCGGAACGGCGGATACGGAGGCGACGGAGTTCCACAAGATCTACAACCTCGAGGTCATCGTCGCCCCCCCTCACAGGAAGATGATCCGAATCGATCTCCCGGACCAGATCTATCGCTCCCAGAAGGAAAAATACGATGCCGTCGTTCTCGACATCGTCGAGCGCCACGCGGTGGGGCAACCGGTTCTCGTCGGGACCGTTTCGATTGAAAAATCCGAATACATCTCCCGTCTTCTCAAGGAAAAAAACATTCCCCATGAAGTCCTGAATGCGAAGTTCCACGAAAAGGAGGCGGAGATCGTGGCCCAGGCCGGTCGCCTGGGAAAGGTGACGATCGCGACGAACATGGCCGGCCGCGGAACCGACATCCTTCTGGGAGGAAACGCGGAGTATCTTTGCAATGCGCAGATCCGCAGCCGGGGGGAGGAGATCTCGGAGGAGGACCGGGAAAAGCTCCTCTCCGAGCTGGAGGAGGCCTTTCGCAAGGAACGGGAAGAGGTCATGCGCCAGGGAGGCCTCCATATCATCGGAACGGAGCGCCATGAAAGCCGCCGCGTCGACAACCAGCTCCGAGGCCGGGCGGGCCGACAGGGAGATCCGGGTTCCTCGCGGTTCTATCTCTCCCTGGAGGATGACCTCATGCGGATCTTCGGGGCGGACAAGATCAAGGGGCTGATGGAGAGGATGGGTGTCGAGGAGGGGGTTCCGATCGAGCATGCCTTCGTGACGAAGGCCATCCAGAATGCCCAGAAGAAGGTCGAGGCCTATCACTTCGACATCCGGAAGCAGCTTCTGGAGTACGACGATGTGATGAACCAGCAGCGCCTGATTTTCTACGAGCTCAGAAAGCGGGTCTTGAGAGCGGAGGCCCTTCGCGACCTGATGCTCGAGTGGGGCAGCCGGGTCGTGGAAGAACAGGTCGTGACGGTCATCCCCGAGAAAGCCTACCCGGAAAGCTTCGACCTCGAGGGTGTTGTCTCCCTCGTGGCGGAGAAAACCGGACTCGTATTAAATATCGACGAGCTCAGGGATCTCGGAATTGATGCCCTGCTGGATCATGCCATTGCCCGGTATGAGGAGTTTCTGTCCGGCCGGGAAAAGGAATTCGGGGACGAACCCTTCCAGGCCATCATCCGTTACGTGACCCTGCAGACGCTGGACAACCTCTGGAAGGACCACCTTCTCAAGATCGATCGCCTCAAGGAAGGGATCGGACTCCGGGGATACGGGCAGAAAGATCCTCTTGTGGAGTACAAGAGGGAAGGGTTCGATCTCTTCGAATCCTTCGTGGGGGAGGTTCGGGAAAACGTGATTCAGATCCTCGGGACGATCAGGGAAGCGGAGGAGCCGGAAATGATCGAGGCACCGCCGCTCGAGGCCCTCGACTACTCCTACCCCGATGAGACGGGTGTTCCCGTCTGGGAGAACGAATCCTCCGCGCCGGCTCTCTGGGGAGGCATCCCGGTGGGAGACGGGACACTCCGGGAGGAGACGGCGACGGTGCGCAAGGAACAAAAGATAGGCCGGAATGATCCCTGTCCCTGCGGGAGCGGGAAAAAGTATAAAAAATGTCATGGCGCCGAATAGGAGCTGTCCGATTTCGGAGTGATGGCTCTGAAAAGAGCGGTGCCCGCGGGGCATCGGGTGCCGCTCCCCCGGGCCGTCGGAGCCCGTTGGAGCCCTTTGGAGCTTAGTGCGCAGGGCCATTCTGAACCCGGGCTTTTGGGGATCCTCCACTTCTCCCGAAGTTCAGTGAGCGGAGGATCCGCTGACCCTCCCTTCCCCAACCGTTGCTTCGGCCGATGAAAGACGTCCTTTCTTCTGTCCCTCCCGTCCCCCACGACCTTCCCTGGTCTCTCCCTGAAATCTTAAACCTCTGAGCCCCTCCAGACCGGGTCGATTGAGTCCCGCCGACGGAAGCAATCCTTCCAGCGGCGCCGGAGGATTCCTTTGAGCTCTCTATTGGCGAGAGCCCCGGTCGTAGAAAGTCAGGAGAATCGGGAAGGTTTTGTTCGGTTCAGATGGATTTTCCTGTAATTTTCAGTTGACAAAATGGACACTCAAAAATAGAATGGTAGGACAAATCGATCCAGATAAAGATTAAATCTCTAGGATTTTCAGGGCTCCGAAAAAGCAAAGCCGGAGGGTACTCATGTTTTCTCTTTCCCATCCCGACCATTATATTCCGATCCTGATCTTCCTGTTGATCGCGATCGGATTCGGGGCCGTCTCACTTCTGGTGGGGCGTCTGATTCGTCCCAACAATCCCTATCGTGACAAGGACGCTCCTTACGAGTGCGGGGTGCCTCCCATCAACGATGCCCGGGAAAGAATCTCGATCAGATATTACGTCATCGCCATGCTCTTCCTCATCTTCGATGTGGAAGTCGTTTTTCTCTATCCGTGGGCGGTCGACTTCCGGCGGCTTGGGCTTTTCGGGCTCGTCGAAATGCTCATTTTTCTCGTGATTCTGATCATCGGATATGTGTATGCCTGGAAAAAGGAGGCGCTCGAATGGGAGTGATCCACCACAAGGACGGCGAGCTCTCCGTTGTCACCATGAAGTTGCAGGATGCCGTCAACGATATCGTCAACTGGTCCAGGAAGTCGGCGCTCTGGCCGATGACCTTCGGGCTTGCCTGTTGTGCCATTGAAATGATGGGCGCGGTGGCGTCGCGATTTGACATCGACCGATTCGGGGCCGGGGTCTTTAGGGCCTCCCCCCGTCAGTCGGACCTCATGATCGTGGCGGGCACCCTGACCCGAAAGATGGCCCCCGTCGTCCGGAAGATCTACGATCAGATGCCGGAGCCTCGGTACGTCATTGCAATGGGGTCCTGTGCCACAAGCGGAAACATCTACGACAGCTACAGCGTCGTTCAGGGCGTGGACCGGTTGATCCCGGTCGATGTCTATGTTCCCGGTTGTCCGCCCCGCCCTGAAGCCCTGTTGGATGGTCTCATCAAGCTTCAGGAGAAAATCATGCAGGACAAGCCGGTCTTCCGGAATTAGGTAAGGAGAGAATTTCATGCATCCAGTGGCAGAATCCCTCCGCCGAAGATTTCCCGACGTTGTGACCGGTTCTCGGGAAGCTTTGGGCGATTTGACGGTTTACCTTCGGGAGTCGGGGGCCCTCGATGTCTTTCGGGCCCTGCACGACGATGAGGAGTTCCGCTACGACTATATCGTCGATGTGACTTCGGTCGACTACCCGATGGATGCCGATCGATTCGAGGTCGTCTACATTTTGTATTCCATTCCGAGACGTCACCGGATCATGGTGAAGATTCGCGTCCCCGAAAGCCATCCCGTTGTCGATTCCATCGTCTCCATCTGGCGGGGAGCGGAGTTTATGGAGCGTGAAGTTTACGACATGATGGGCATCCAGTTCAGGGGCCATCCGGATCTGAGGCGAATCCTCATGCCGGACGACTATGACGAGGGATACCCCCTTCGGAAGGACTTTCCTCTGGTCGGAAAAGGCTGGAGGGATGACTTTTCGTTCGTTCCGAAGTATTTCGAAAACCTCCCGCCCCTCCCCGAGGGAAGAAAATAACGCCGAATAATCTCAGTTGCGTCTGGGTCTGGACAGGATAGAGGAAAGGGGTCGCTCTTGGAGTCAATGGAAAAAGAGGGGGTTCGGAGCAGTCAGGAAACGCAAGAGCTTGAGCGGCGGGAGATCACCCTGTCCACTCTCAGGCAGGCGGTTCTGAACGGACTCGACTCCTCCATCAAAACCGACCAGTTCCTCCTGAACATGGGTCCGCAGCATCCCAGCACCCACGGAGTGTTGCGCGTTCTTCTCGACCTTGACGGGGAGAGGATCAAAAAGGCCGTTCCCGATCTCGGATATCTCCATCGCGGCACGGAGAAAATCGCCGAATACAGGACCTACAACCAGATCATTCCCCTCACGGACCGGCTGGACTACGTCTCGGCGATGGCAAACAACTATGCCTTCGTCAGGGCCGTCGAAAAACTCCTTCAGCTCAAGGTTCCCGAAAGGGCGGAATTCATCCGGACGATCGTGGCGGAAGTCCAGCGGATCGTCAACCACCTGTTCTGGCTCGGAACGCAGGCCCTGGACATCGGGGCAATGAGCGTCTTCTTTTATACCTTCCGGGAGCGGGAGGTCCTTCTCGACCTCTTCGAAAAAATGTGCGGGGCGAGGTTGACCACCAATTACTACCGCGTCGGCGGGGTCGAGGGGGATCTGGAACAGGATGTCATCGATGCCCTGTACAAATTCGTCGACACCTTTGAGCCGCACATTCTCGAGTACAACACCCTCCTCGAACACAACAGGATCTGGCTGGCCCGTACAAAGCACATCGCCGTCATCACCGGAGAGGATGCCATCAACTTCGGCCTCTCGGGACCAACCCTTCGCGGGTCGGGAGTGGACTATGACCTGCGGAAATATGAGCCCTATGGCGCCTACGACCTTGTCGATTGGACGGTCCCCCTGGGGCAAAACGGGGATATCTACGACCGGTATTGGATACGGATCGAAGAGATGCGCCAGAGTGCAAGCATCATCCGGCAGTGTCTGGACAAGCTGCCATCAGGTCCCTTCATGACCGATGACCACAAGGTCTCCTTCCCGCCAAAGGGACGGGTCATGCACAACATGGAGACCCTGATCCATCACTTCCTCCTGGTCGTGGAAGGATTCAAGACGCCACCGGGGGACACCTACTGCGGCACGGAGACCCCCAAGGGGGAGCTCGGTTTCTATATCGTCAGTGACGGATCCGGCAAGCCCTACCGGATGAAGATTCGTGCCCCGTCATTTGTGAACATGGGGGCGTTCGACTTCATGGCAAGAGGATACATGATTGCGGATATCGTGACGATTTTCGGGACCTACGATATCGTCATGGGAGAGTGCGACCGATAGACGGTTCGCTGAACGCGAATAACGGATCATTGCCGGCACAGCCGGTTGCATGATAAGTCCCCTGTCCGGGACAACCCGGGACCGGGGTCACAATCTTCCAAACTAGGGTTCGTCCGGGGAGAAGGCAAGATGGCTAATACGGAACACGGCGCATCCATTGTGATCAACGAAGAAGAAATTGACCAGATATGCGAAGAGTTTGGAAACCGCGAAGGTGCGGTCGTCCAGATCCTTCAGACGATTCAGGAAAAGTACGGATATGTTCCCGCCGAAGTCCTCGAGCGGGTAGGGGAGGATCTCGGTATCCCCCACAGCAAGATGTTCGGGGTTCTGACCTTCTATTCCCAGTTTTACCAGGAGCCACGGGGCAAATTCATCCTCAAGGTCTGCGTGGGAACCGCCTGTCATGTTCGGGGGGCGGGCCTGCTGGTCGACAAGATCAAGGAAAACCTCCATATCGAAGCCGGTGAGAATACGGAAGACATGATGTTCACTCTTGAGCCGGTCGCCTGTCTCGGCTCCTGCGCCCTGGCCCCGATGGCCATGGTGAATGGCAACACCTACGGGAAGCTCTCGGCTGACAAGATGCTGGAGCTGATCAACCAGTTCCAGGAAGAAGGCTCCGGAAGCGACGAGGAGCCCGTTTCGGCGTCATGACGGGGGGGGAGATCTCTCCTTGTCATCCGCTGTTTTTGTTTTGAGATGCGCAGATGGTTTGACCCATATACGCTGTCAGGGGGATAAGGGACCAAAATTCCTGACGTGTCCCCCCGAGGCATGAGGAGAATGAGCAATGTTGACTGAAACAGTTGAGGAAATGGCGGCGGGGCTATTTCGTGAAGTGTCCGTTCCGACGATTCATATCGGAATGGCGACTTGTGGCCTGGCGGCCGGGGCCCGCTCCATTCTGGAACTCGTTGAAAAGGAACTTCAGAAGCGGGGACTCGAAGCCCGGATCGTGCCGACCGGATGCATTGGGATGTGCCACAACGAACCCCTTGTCGACATCACCATGCCCGGAAGATACAGAGTCTCTTATCGGAACGTAAAGGCCCTGATCATTCCCCAGATCTTTGACGCCCATTTCGTCAAGGGGGATTTTGCGAAGAAGTATGCCGTCTGTCAGATTCCCATCGCAGGCCATACCCCCTACGAAGGTCTTCCGCTCATGCACGATACGAATTTTTTCAAGGGCCAGGTGAAGATCGTCTCCAGTCGCTGCGGGCTGATCGACCCCTCCAGCATTGAGGATTATATCGCCACGAACGGATACAAGGCTCTTCGCAAGATGCTGACATCGATGACGCCGGAGATGGTCATCGAGGAGATGACGAAGTCAGGAATTCGGGGCCGGGGAGGGGGAGGATTTCCCACCGGACTCAAATGGAAGCTGACACGTCAGTCTCCCGGCGATGAGAAGTATGTGGTCTGCAATGCCGACGAAGGGGATCCGGGCGCCTTCATGGATCGTTCGATCCTGGAGGGCGATCCTCACAGCGTGCTCGAGGGAATGTTGGCGGCCGCCTATTCGATCGGGAACTCCAAAAAAGGGTACATCTACTGTCGCGCGGAGTATCCTCTGGCCATCAAGCGCCTGCGCAAGGCCATCGACGATGCCAAGGAGCGCAACTTCCTGGGGGACAACATCCTGGGAACGGATTTCTCTTTCGATATCACGATCAAGGAAGGGGCGGGAGCCTATGTCTGCGGAGAGGAAACGGCTCTCCTGGCCTCCCTCATGGGAGAGCGGGGCATGCCGTGGCCCAAGCCACCCTTTCCAGCCCAGAAAGGCGTCTGGGGGAAACCCACTGTCATCAACAATGTCGAGACGCTCGGCAATGTGGGGCATATCCTGCTGGGTGGCGGAGACTGGTATGCATCCTACGGCTCCGAAAAGACGAAAGGCACAAAGACCTTCGCCCTCACTGGCTCCATCAAGAATTCGGGCCTGATCGAAGTACCGGCCGGAACCCCCCTCAGATCGATCGTTTTCGATATCGGCGGAGGAATGCTGGAGAAGAAGATTCCCTTCAAGGCCGCCCAGCTCGGTGGACCTTCCGGCGGATGCATTCCCACCTCAGGGCTCGATACCCCCGTGGACTTTGAAAATGTCGTGGCGGCGGGGGCGATCATGGGGTCTGGCGGAATCGTCATCATGGATGAAGCCTCCTGTATCGTGGACACGGCAAAGTTCTTCCTGAAGTTCACCCAGGATGAATCCTGCGGGGAGTGCACTCCCTGCCGTGTCGGCTCAAAAATCATGCTCGACATTCTGACGCGGATCACCGAGGGACAGGGGCAGGAAGGGGACCTCGACGAACTGATCAGGCTTTCCATGTATGTCAAGTCGAATTCCCTGTGCGGTCTTGGAGCTGCGGCGCCCAACCCTGTTCTTTCAACGATCCGGTACTTCAGGGAAGAGTTCGAGGCCCATATCCGGGACAAGCATTGCCCGGGGACGGTCTGCGCCAATCTCATCAAATATGTGGTGATCGAGGAGGACTGTACGACCTGCGGGCTTTGCGAGCCGGTCTGTCCGACGGGTTCGGTCACATGGGACAAGGGCGAGGTCGCCCACATCAATCTGGAAACCTGTATACGCTGCAAAGCCTGTGTGGATGCCTGCAAGTTTCGAGCGATCATTTAGTGGGTGAGGTTTCTTCTATGGTAAAAGTCACGATCAATGGCAAGGAAGTGGAGGTCGAATCCGGAACGACCATCCTGCACGCGGCTGAGAAGGCCGGATTTCCGATCCCGACCTTTTGCTACAATCCGCGAATGGATCCTGCCGGATCTTGCCGTATTTGCGCGGTGGAGCTTGAGGATTCGAAACGGACCGTGATGGGATGCATCACGGCCGTTTCCGACGGAATGAAGGTTCTGACGGAGTCCGCCAAGGTTCACGATGCCCGGAAGACCAATCTCGAACTCCTTCTCCTGCATCACCCGTTGGATTGTCCCGTCTGCGATTGCGGGGGCGAGTGTCCGCTCCAGAACATGTCCTTTTCTTACGGGGCCTCCGATTCCCGCTTTGAGTCTCACCGAAACGATGAACCGGAAGATCTGAAAAGCGATGTCCTCGTCTTCAATTCAAACCGCTGCATCCTCTGTGGCAAGTGCGTCCGCATTTGCGACGAAATTCAGGACGTGCATGCGATCGGCTTCATCAACAGGGGCTTCGACACGATCATCGGTCCTCCCCTCGGGAAGAAGCTGGATTGCGAATTCTGCGGCGACTGCCTCGAGGTGTGTCCGACAGGGGCGATCACCGATCGGTTCGTCCGGTACCAGTTCCGTCCCTGGCAGATGGAGAAGACAGAGACCACCTGCACGGCCTGTGGCTCAGGGTGTCGAATGCTCGTCGACACGGAGAGCGAAGCCATCGTCCGGATTTCCTCGAAGGAGGGCTTGGGTCCAAACGAAGGATCGATCTGCGTCGTCGGACGTTTCGGATTCAACTATGTTCAGAACAAGGAACGGCTGGACAAGGTCTACTTCAAGAAAGCGCAGCGGCTCGTGCCAGGAAAATGGCAGGAGATCATGCCCAAGATTGCCGACCGCCTGAGGGGGATCGTCGCAGGCGGGAGCGGTCGTGTGGCCGGCCTTCTCTCTTCCCGTGTCCCGCTCGAAGACGCATTCCTGTTTCAGCGATTCATTCGCCAGACCCTTCGCTCGAACTTTATCGATTCCGGGGCGAGGAGGGGGCTGATGAATCTGGCCCTACCATTGGCCAAGGCGACAGGATCCCTCAGGCCGCTCGTCGACCACAAGGATATTGAAGCGGCCAACGTGATCGTCGTCCTTGGGGGAGATCCCGCCGCCGAATCCAACATCACCGGCCTTGCCATCAAGAAGGCGGTCAGGAAGAACAAGGCGAATCTCTACCTGGTTCATGGTCACGACGTCAGCATTTCGACGCGCGCCAAAGAGGTGATCAGGACTCTTCCAGGGGCGGAGGCCGACTTTTTACGCCTTCTGAGAAAGTCCCTCGCTTCGGGGGGGACTCTCGATATCGCTTCCAAGGATGCTTTTGTGGCAATGGGAGCCTCTCTCGAAGGGATCGAGCGTCTGATTGCCGATCTCGGAGCGGCAAAGAAGGTCGTCTTTGTGACCGGTCGGAGGTTTCATGGCTCCGACACCGGCCTTGAGGCTTCGGAGGAGCTCCTTCGCCTGCTCTCCGAGAAAGGATGGTTTGCCTCCGAGGGATCCGGCCTTTTCCCGCTCACCGAGCTGGGAAATGACATGGGTGTTCTGATGATGGGGGGATCCAGCGAGTGGCTTCCCGGCCTTCTCGAGGTCTCCAATGCGGAAAACCGGAAGGTATGGGAGACCCATTGGGGAACACAACTGGAAGCCTCCGGGGGGGGAATCAGGGAGATTCTGGCCGGAATCGAAAGCGGCAAGATCAAGGCCCTGATCACAATGGGTGAGAATCCCTTCGAATATATACCGGATACCGCCCTTCTCCGGGAGACCCTCTCAAAGCTCGAGCTTTTGGTGGTCATTGATCACCGCCAAAGCGACATTGCCGACCTCGCCCATTTTCTCCTTCCTTCGGCCACTGCGTTCGAGCGCGGGGGACACGTCGTGAGCGCGGAAGGGTTCGTTCAGCCCATAGCTCCTTCCATGGCGTATTGGGGAGACTCCCTTCCCGAGGCGGAAATCATTTTTCAGCTTTCCCGCCATATGGGGGCCGCCCTCCCATTCGATGACTTTTCAGCGATCACCCGGGAAATCTTCCGGATTTTCCCGGACCTCTCGCCCTCTACGCGCAATGCCAGCCATTTCCAGGGCGGGACCGGCGAGATCCTTTTGGCGATCACAAAGACCCAGCCTCCACACAAGGCCCATCGGGAGAGTGTTGTCGCCAAGGTCGGGGAATGGATGAAGTCCGCCCCCTCCGCCTCGTCCGAATCGGCCGCGCGTCTTCCCGTTCCGGAAGACGCCTTCGTGTTGCAGCTTTCGAAGTCGATCAATCATTCCGGGACCTTCACCATCCAGGATGCCAGTCTGATGACGATCGAGGGTGAAGGGCTTCTCCGGGTTCCCAGGCAATGGGCCCGGAAAAGAAAGCTCAAGAAAGGATCCTGTGTGAGAGTCCGGACCGCACATGGAGAGGCCTCCCTCCCGGTCGACCCGGTCGCGGGTCTTTCGGACAGGGAAGTTCATTTTCCGATCCATTTCGCCGACGAACGAATCCAGGCCCTGTTCGGGAAAGGGTTCTCCTGGAACTCACGTTCGGGTGTTCCATCCGGTCAGTCCATCACGGTAACACTGGAGCCGGTTCTTTAAGGGAAATCCCGCAGGAATCCGATTTCCCGCCCGGCAATAAAGGCAGGCCCGGATTTTTTTGGTCCGGAAAGGGGCAATTTGTGCTGAAGGAATCGTCGATAATGCGGATGTCAACGAGAAAGGGTGGGTTTTGATAAACGACCTGATCGGGGCCCTGGTCGTCATGCTGGGAGTCCTTTTTGTAGTTCTGACCATGATCGCCTATCTGACTTACCTTGAACGTAAGGTCCTGGGATTCATGCAGGACCGTCTCGGACCGATGGAGGTCGGCCCATGGGGGCTTCTTCAGCCTCTCGCCGATGGAATCAAGCTCCTGTCGAAGGAGGACATCATTCCGAGCGAAGCAAACCGGGCCATTTTCCGGATTGCTCCGGTCATCTCGCTCGTTCCGGCCATTCTCGCCTTTTCCGTCATTCCCTTTGGCCACGATTCCTTCGGATTCCAGGGGGTGACCCTCCATCCGTACATTGCGGATGTCAATGTGGGGATTCTTGTCATTCTGGCCCTTTCTTCCATTGGGGCCTATGGCATTCTGCTCGGGGGATGGGCCTCGAACAGCAAGTACTCGATCCTCGGCGCCCTCAGGTCGGCGGCTCAGGTCATCAGTTATGAACTGACCGCCGGAATGTCGGTGATCGGGGTTCTGATCCTTTCGGGGTCGATGTCGCTCGTCAAGATCGAGGATGCCCAGTCGGGCGGGTTCTGGCACTGGTACATATTCCCCCAGATCGTGGCCTTCGTCATCTACCTCATTTCAGGGATCGCCGAAACAAACCGGACCCCTTTCGACCTTCCGGAGGCCGAGTCGGAACTCGTGGCGGGATTTTTCACGGAATACTCCGGCATGCGCTTTTCTCTGTACTACCTTGCCGAATACGCCAATATGATCATTGTCTCCTCCGTCGCGACGATTCTCTTCCTCGGAGGATGGAATCCCCCCCTCCCGTCCCTCGGATTCATTCCTCCCGTCATCTGGTTCCTTCTGAAGGTCTATTTCTTCCTGTTCTTCTTTTTCTGGATTCGTGCAACATTACCGAGACTGCGCTATGATCAGCTCATGCGATTCGGCTGGAAAATCATGTTGCCTGTTTCCTTTGCGAACATCATCGTGACGGGAATCGCCGCCTATTTTCTAGAGCGATAGGCGGGTTTCGAATGGCTCGGAGGATTGTCTGAACGTGAAGTATGAACGCAGGAGTCGGATATGTTGAAAAAATTTCTGAACACGATTCTTTTTAGTGAGATTGGACAAGGTCTCAAGCTGACCTTCCGGCACATGTTTCTTCGAAAGATTACGGTCCAGTACCCCAAGGAGAAGCTGGTCCTTGCAGACGGGTACCGTGGGTTCATCGTGCATCGCCGATACGACAACGGGGTCGAGAGATGTGTCGGATGCGATCTTTGCGAGGCCATCTGTCCCGCCAAGGCGATCAGGGTCGTCAGCGACATCCACCCTGAGGTGCCGGACAGACGGTACGCCAAGGAATACACTCTGGATTTCACCCGGTGCGTCTTTTGCGGATATTGCGTGGTGGCCTGTCCTGTCAACGCCCTGTCCATGACGAAGGAATTTGCCCATTCTTCCTTTACCAGAGACGGGCTCATCTATTCCAAGGAACAGATGCTGGCGCTAGGGGACAGATCGGGAAATGACTCGGATGCCTATCTCAAGGTTCGGAACATGTGGGATGCGGAAGATTCGGGCAAGGACGAAGGACGCTATCATTTTCCCCCGATTACATTGGGAGGTTGAACGTTGATTCAGCAGCTACCGTTTATCTATTTTGGCGGCATGGCCCTTGTGTGCGCCATTCTTGTGGTCGTTTCGAGAATCGCCATCTACTCCGCGATGGCCCTTCTTGGAATGTTTGTCCATGTGGCAGGGCTCTTCATCCTTCTGGATGCCCCCTTCCTCGCCGGCGTTCAGCTCCTCGTCTACGCGGGGGCCATCCTGGTCCTCTACCTTTTTGTCGTGATGCTCCTGAACGTCCACGGTCGGGGTCCCATCCTCCAGCGTCAGACCCCCTGGGCGATCATTCTGACCTTGCTCGCTGCCGGAGAAATGGGCTATCTCGTCCTCAAAAGCCATTTCTATCCCAAGCTTCCCGCCATCCCGCATCCCAGTGTGCCGACCCTCGGGAATACGGAAACGATCGGGATGGTTCTCTATACCCAGTATCTCTTTCCCTTCGAAGTGGCCTCTGTCGTGTTGCTGATCGCTCTTGTCGGAGCGATCGTCATGGCTCGCGGACGCGGGGGCGTCAGCCAGGGATAACGCAAGGACGAAAACGTTTAGCAGGGAGATTCAATGGTTCCTTTGTCGTGGTATGTCACCCTCAGCGCCCTGATGTTTGTGACCGGGTTGGTGGGCGTTCTCATCCGAAGAAACATCGTCGTGGTTCTCCTTTGCATCGAGATCATGCTGAATGCCGTCAACATCAATTTCGTCGCATTCAGTGACTATCTGCATCTGATCGACGGACAAATCTTTGTCTTCTTCGTGATCACCGTGGCCGCGGCGGAAGTGGCCATCGGACTGGGAATCATCATCTCCCTATTCCGTCTGAAGGAATCCGTGAACATGGACGACTATAACCTGCTGAAACTCTGATCTGCCGAGGGAGCTTTATTACATGATGCCGATTCTGCTTATACCTCTTCTTCCGCTGGTCGGATTTCTGATCGTCGGAATCTTCTGGCCGTATTTCAAAGGGAAAGGCCATTACATCGCCCTTCCCCTTGTCATCGGATCATGGGCGATCGCCACAATGGAGTTCTTCAAAAGTTTCACCGACCCTCCGCAGATTACCTTCGTTTATGACTGGATCCGGTCGGGACATCTCGATATCGGAATCTCCCTCCAGTACGACCATCTGGCCGCCATCATGCTCTTCATGGTTACAACCGTCGCCATGCTCGTCCACCTTTACACGGTGGGATACATGCACGGGGACTCGGGGTATGATCGCTTCTTCTCCTATATCTCCCTGTTTACATTTTCGATGATCATGCTGGTCCTTTCGGACAATCTCGTCGAGATGTTCATTTTCTGGGAGGCCGTCGGTCTTTGCTCCTACCTCCTGATCGTCCACTGGTACGAGCGCCGTCCGTCATGGCTCGCGGCTAACAAAGCTTTCATCATGAACCGGGTTGGGGATTTCGGCTTCCTTCTTGGAATCTTCCTGACCTACACCGTCTTTGGATCGGTCCGGTTCGCCGATATCTTCCCGGCCGTCTCCGCCCACCTCCATCAGACGGTCAACATCGCCTCGGCCTTCAATGGGTCCGTCAACATTCCCGTCCTGGATCTCATCGCCCTCCTCCTCTTTCTCGGGGCGGTGGGTAAGTCTGCGCAGATCCCTCTTCATCCATGGCTCCCGGATGCCATGGAGGGTCCGACCCCCATTTCGGCCCTGATCCATGCGGCCACGATGGTCACGGCGGGCGTCTTCATGATTGCCCGGATGAATCCTCTCTACAATGCCGCCCCCATGGCCCTCCATGTCGTGGCATGGACCGGAGCGCTGACCGCCATCGTCGCGGCCACGATCGCCCTGACCCAGCCGGATATCAAGAAGATCATCGCCTATTCCACGATGAGCCAGCTCGGGTACATGGTCATGGTCTGCGGTCTGGGGGGATATGGCGCCGGCATCTTTCACCTTCTGACCCACGGAGCCTTCAAGGCACTCCTCTTCCTGGGTGCGGGATCGGTGATCCACTCCCTTTCGGGCGAGCAGGATGTCTTCCGGATGGGCGGACTCAGGAAGTATGTGGGGCTCACCTTCGTCACGATGCTGATCGGATCCCTCGCCCTGTCCGGGATTCCTCCCTTTGCGGGTTATTACAGCAAGGATCTTATCCTGGTGACAGCCTACCAGCAGGGGCCCTTCGGCCAGATGCTCTGGCTCATCGGCGTCCTGACGGCCGTCCTGACAGCCTTTTACAGCTTTCGTCTTCTCTTCCTGGTCTTCTGGGGGAAGGAGCGGTTTCATTCAGAGGGAAGCGGCCATGCCGTCCATCCTCATGAAAGTCCCCTGACGATGACGATTCCTCTTGTCCTTCTCTCCATTGCGGCGATCGTTGCCGGATGGGCGGGGGAGCATTACGGGGTCCTCGAGTATCTGGCCCAGGAACTCCCTCTTCCCAAAGGAAATCCCGCAGCCGGATCCCTTTCGGAGGACGCATTGAAAGGGCTTTCCATCGCTGTCGGGGTCTTTGGTATCTTCGTGGCGTGGGCTTTTTATGGGCGGGCCTCCACCATTCCGGCAACTCTTGCCAAAGGATTCCCATTTTTCTACAAGATATCGCTTTTCAAATGGTATTTCGACGAACTCTACGACCTTGTCTTCGTCCGGACGTCCTTTCTTATCGGCCGCCTTTTCTGGCAGGAGCTGGATAAGGGCGTCATCGATGGAATCGTGAATGGGGTCGCGGCCTTCTTCAGAAATTCGGGCCTTGGTCTTCGACGGTATCAGACAGGCCAGCTCCAGAATTACGCCATGGTCATGGCCATCGGAGTCTTCGGGCTGGTGGCCTTTTATCTCGTCTTCAACAGGTTGTGACGCTCCTGATCGAAGGAGCGGCTGCAGACTTTTTTATCGATGATGTCGGATCGCATCCGAGTCCGCCATCCGGAAGAATTCATTTTTACCAAGAGGGCAAAAAAGAATGACCTTTTTATCGGTTCCGATCCTGACCTTCCTGATATTTTTTCCGGTGGTGGCCTCCCTGCTCATCCTTCCTTTCTATCGGCGTCCCGATTCCGACGGCATCGTGAAATGGGCTGCCCTGGGTATCACCGTCGTCGAATTTGTCGTCTCTCTATCGCTACTGGTCGGCCATGATCCGCATCTCTATCAGATGCAGTTTACCGAAAACCATGTCTGGATTCCCTTCGCCAATATTCATTATGCCCTTGGGATCGATGGCATCAGCCTTGTCCTCATCCTGATGACGACCCTCCTGATGCCGATGACGGTTCTCACCTCCTGGGTCGGAATATCGAAGCAAATCCCTCTTTTCATGATCAACCTTCTCGTTCTGGAAGGAGCGATGATCGGAGTTTTCTGCGCGACCGACTTCGTCCTCTTCTATGTCTTCTGGGAAGCGATGCTGATCCCGATGTATCTGATCATTGGAGTATGGGGCGGACCCAACAGGATTTATGCGGCGATCAAGTTCTTCCTCTATACTTTGGCCGGGTCCCTGCTGCTGCTGGTCACGATCATCGCCCTCTATTTCGTGGGCGGACATACCTTCGACATCACCCGCCTTTCAGGGCAGCACTATGGCATGACCTTCCAGATCCTGGCCTTCGCCGCGATGTTTGCCGCCTTTGCCGTCAAGATCCCGATGTTTCCCTTCCATACCTGGTTGCCGGATGCCCACGTCGAAGCCCCGACCG
The DNA here is from genome assembly GCA_023481175.1 of Nitrospirota bacterium. GTDB lineage: Bacteria > Nitrospirota > Leptospirillia > Leptospirillales > Leptospirillaceae > UBA4572. The sequence continues at coordinate 8,900 of JAMCWM010000015.1, read as the reverse complement.
CCGGATCGGTCATCCTCGCATCGATCATGCTCAAGATGGGAGCGTACGGGTTTCTTCGCTTCTCTCTCCCCATGTTTCCCGATGCCTCCCATTTCTTTACGCCCTTCATGCTCGCGCTATCGGTGATCGCCATTGTCTGGGGAGCGTTCATGGCCCTGGCCCAGGAAGACATGAAAAAGCTGATCGCCTACTCCTCTGTCAGCCATATGGGTGTCGTGACGCTTGGCATCTTTGTCTTCAATACGCAGGGGATCGAAGGGGCTCTCATGCAGATGCTGAACCATGGGATTACCACGGGAGCCCTCTTCCTTTGCATCGGAGTCCTGTATGACCGCTCCCATTCCCGCCTTCTCTCCGAATACGGAGGCATCGCAAAGCAGATGCCGGTCTATTCCACATTGCTGGTCATCTTCGCCCTCTCCTCTCTGGCCCTTCCGGGAACGAACTCCTTCGTAGGGGAATTTCTCGTCCTGATCGGATCCTTCAGAAATCATGCCGTCGTCTCCTCTCTTGCGACAACCGGCGTGATCCTGTCCGCCATGTATCTCCTTTATATGCTCTCAAGGGTTGTCTGGGGCGTCTACACACCGAAGAGTTACGCCATGCCCGACCTGAAGCCTTATGAGTGGGGGGCTCTCCTTCCCCTTGTTGTTCTTGTGATCGTGATCGGTCTGATTCCCAACCCGGTTCTGTCTGTCTTCCACCAGAGCGTGGCCCATCTGGTCAGCCAGGTTCAGCCCTCCCCGGTGGCTCTGTTGCACTAGTCGCCGACAGGTTGATGCCATGCCGGATCGAATTTTGGAGACCAAGTTGATGAAGGAGTTTTGTTGATGAATTTTTCTCCGGTAAACATTATGGGAACCATGCCAGAGATATACCTGACTGTTCTCGGAAGCCTTCTTCTGTTGATGGAGCCCTTCGTCCCGAGGGAAAAGCGTTCCTGGCTCGGGCTCTTCGCTATCGCCTCCCTGTTTTTCGCGATGATCGCCACGATCGGACTCAATGGAAAAGGTCTCCCCCTTTACCAGGGACTCTACATCGTCGATCCCTTCTCCAACTTCTTCAAAATCGCGATCTATGTCGGAACGATCATCACCATCCTCTTTTCTCTTCCCTACCTTGAAAAAGAGGAGATTCATGTCGGGGAGTACTACGGCTTTCTTCTCTTTGCCGCCGTCGGAATGATGATCATGGTCTCTGCGGGCGACCTGATCACCCTGTTCCTGGGGATCGAGCTGATGTCCCTGTGCCTTTATGTCCTGGTGGGACTCAAGAGAACGATTCACCGGTCGGTCGAAGCCTCCTTCAAGTACTTTCTTCTGGGAGCCTTCGCCTCCGCCATCTTCCTTTATGGAATTTCCCTTCTCTACGGGGCCTCGGGGACCGAGACGATCAGCGGGCTCGCCGCCTTCGTCCAGAATCCCGGAGCGCTCAAGCCGATGGTGATCGGAGGAATGATCCTCACCATGGTCGGTTTCGCCTTCAAGGTTTCGGCGGCTCCGTTCCATATGTGGACTCCCGACGTTTACGAAGGGGCGCCCACCGTGGTGACCGGGTTCATGGCTTCGGTCGGAAAGATCGCGGCCTTCGGCGTCTTCCTCAGGGTTTTTTGGGTGGCTTTCTCCGCCAACAAGGACCACTGGACCTGGCTCATCATCACGATCGCCATCCTTTCGATGCTGATCGGAAACATCGTGGCCCTCGTCCAGAAAAACATCAAACGGATGCTTGCCTATTCTTCGATCGGCCATGCCGGATATGCCGTGATCGGTCTGCTCAATCCGAGCCGGGAAAGCCTCTTTGCCCTGATGTTCTATCTCTTTGTCTACCTTTTCATGACGCTGGGGGCCTTCGGGATCGTTCTCATCCTTCGGCGCAAGGGAGTGGAGGGCGAAGAGATCCAGGACTTTGTCGGCCTGAACAAGAAGAATCCGATGGCGGCCTTCCTCATGCTTATTTTCATGTTCTCCCTGGCCGGAATTCCACCCTTCGGAGGATTCCTGGCGAAGTTCTATATCTTCATGGCCGCCGTTCATGCCGGATTTACGTGGCTCGCGGTCGTCGGCGTCCTTCTGAGCGCAGTTGGAGCCTACTATTACATCCGGGTCGTTATGGCGATGTACATGAAAGACCCCGAGGAAACGGTGGAGTTTCTCCCCAACAGAATGGAAAAGATCGCCCTTTTCCTGACGGCCGCGATGACGGTCATCATGGGGGTCTTTCCCCTTCCGTTTGTCCACTATATCGAGACGTCGCTCGCCATACTGGTTCCCTGACCGCAGGGATCTCCAGGCAGGATGCATAAGCGGGCTGAAATGATATTTGACTCGCGTTCCGCCGGCCTGGGGGTTCCATTTATGTCCGCACACCCGAAACGGTTAGAGACCTGTTGACGCTGGATTTGGTCCAGTCATGCCTATTCCTTCTTCATGGCCGGGAGAAAGTCTTTCCCCGTTGGTGTATACTGGATTCAGAAGGAATAACAATGGGGAGGATATACCATGTTGACTGGACTGTTTGAACCGATCCATCTGATCGTCATTCTGCTGATCGTTATGCTTCTGTTCGGGGCCAAGAAGCTTCCGGAAATCGGATCGGGAATGGGGAAGGCGATCTCGAATTTCAAACGTTCTCTGAAAGACTCTTCCGAAACGCCGGATCATGAGGACAAGCTTGAGTCGAAGAAGTAATCGTTTCCTGAATCCTCTCCTGTTGAACCGTTTGATCCCTGGACCTTGCCCGGGAACCAGGGAGTGACTTTTTCCCGGAAAAAAATCTGGATCCTCCTTCTGATCGGACTCCTGTCGGAGGCTGTCGGCTTTGTCCTGATCAAGAAGGGGCTGGCTCAGGTTCCTGTTTTCACGACTTCTTCGTTGACCTCCTTCTCCTTTCTCCTGTCCATCATGAAAAATCCCGAGGTCCTGATCGGTACGGCTTTTGAAGCCCTTCATTTCGGGGTGCTGATGGAGCTCCTGTCGGTCTCGGACGTCTCCTACATCATCCCGTTGACCTCCATCGGGTATATTTTGACCCCCATATCGGCCCTTTTATTTCTTTCAGAGGGTATTCCGCCGGGGCGATGGACGGGAATTCTTTTCGTCTGCATCGGGGTAATGTTGGTCTCGCTTTCCGACAAGGAGCACAAGGCCAAACCCGACCTCATCCCGTAATTTCAAGGCCCGAAGCCCTTGACGGCTTAGGCCTGATAGTCTATCCTCTTATTTCGTTTCCACCCATAATGCGCCTGTAGCTCAGTCCGGATAGAGCATCGGATTCCGGTTCCGAGTGTCGGGAGTTCAAATCTCTCCAGGCGCGCCACTTTCTCCCCTGAAATATGCAGCATACAAGACAAAAATCCCCATCTTATACGTTTCCTCTCGTGGCTTTTTTTTGACCTCTTTTAGACCTCTATATGGTCAGTCGGAGAGGTCAATCCATTGAAAGAGAATTGTTTTAGCCTTTAACCATAATAACTTGTTCTAAAAGACAGGATTCAGGGAATGCGTATCAAGGTCCCCTTTGGGGGGCAGCGATTTGAAATTGGGGGGGGGCCTGTTTTGATGAAGTCGAGGGGTCATCTTCGTGAAACTGGGGGAGTAGATTGCGTGAAATCCTATAGAGGAGCTCCGGAGTCGAACCTACAACCCGACGATCCGGGACGTGATCGCGTTTAAGGCCGTCGTGGCGAAGACGGGAGAGACGGCGAAGTCGGTGATCGGACGACTCCTGGTCAAGGCGGCCAAGAAGGTCGGGACGGACCTGACGCAACTATCGAGGGTGTTTTTTATGGTCATGCCGGATTGCATCGTAACCCATCAGCCCCAAACCAGACTGACGAAAAACAAGGCAACAAGCATCCATTAGTAGTTAGACGTATCAAATCTCCAAGAGCTATCTTTTTTAAGGAGGGGATGCTGTCAATGTTCCACTAAGTGCTGGATCGATTGCTCAAGATGTTCCGTAATCCAGGAGTTAAGGCTTTTACCGGATTTTGCCGCCTCGATCGCTATGTTCCTGTGAAGTTCGGGAGAGATCCGGAGATTGAATTTTCCCGAGTAAGGACGGGAAGGCTCCAATCCTTTTTCTCTGCAAAACTCAAGATAATCTTCGATAGTTGTTTTGAATTCCTTTTTCAGGTCATCGACAGACTTTCCATAAAAAGTGTTGGGAGTCGCGTTGATCACTCTGCCATGAAACATGTCGATATCGGGATCGTATTCGATCAAGGCGACATAGTTCTTGTATTCCATCAGGTTCATTTCGAACCTCCTTCTGGAGCGATTCCACAAAGGATTAAAAACTCTCTCATGGAGACGACGGCTCCTTTGTCCATAGAGGGGCGGGGATGGGGTCTGTGAAAAACGACCGCTTTTCCGTTTAGCAAAACTCCAACCCTTGATCCTTTTCGTTCCTCGATAACAGCTCCGAGCGAACCCAATAGTCCAACAACATCGTTCCAATCAACATTTACGCTTGTCGGATGGGAAAACAAAAGAAGAAGTGTTTTTTGGTGTTTGCTATTCACGAAAAGATAGTACCTGAATGTGGTACTATCCGTAAAGAGTGGATTTGAAGATGGTCACTTTAACAGCTCCGCCAGGTCCGCCGCCTTCAGGTGCGTATACCGCTTCAACATCTGCAACGTCTTGTGGCCTCATGCCGGAGATCGTGAAAAGTGAGCCCGATCAGGTAGCGGGAATCAGGCTTTGGTTTTTCTTGAAATATTTGTGGGAAATATGCTGAGAGTTGCTGAAAGGGGCTTCCTTCGTTCCTACCTTGGAAAAGTTAAGCCTGAAGCAATGAGGGCGTTAATTGACACGCCTTGAAGCGTCTGGGGATAATGAAGCTGTTGCAATTAAAACGAGATGGAAAAGATTCTGCTCGATGTCCCGGAAGGGTCAAGTTGCTGAAGCTTCAACCGATGAGAATGAATAAGCGGGCTATAAAGCTTTGATAACCGCAGTAAAGCTTACTCTTGCGCGAAAGGATCATCCATGAATTTGGCCACCCCACACAAAGCGTCCAATCAAGAGCCGTTCATGAAGGAAGCCGATTCCAAAAGACTTTCGGAGCTTGAAACCTTGTGGGACGCCATCAACAGGACCACGGCGATTATAGAATTTACCCCCGAAGGGGTCATCCTTGATGCCAATGACAATTTTCTGAAAGCCGTGGGCTATACCCTCGATCAGGTGAAGGGGCAACACCATCGGATCTTTTGCAAGCCTGAGTATGCCCAGAGCGGGGCCTATCAAAACTTCTGGCGGCAACTCGCAAATGGGTCGCCCATCAAAGGGATTTTTGAGCGCGTCGACAGAAATGGCAAAAGTCTCTGGCTCGAAGCGGAATATACTCCGGTGACCGATGCGTCCGGCAAAGTGGTCCAGGTGGTCAAGAACGCCCGGAATCTCACGACCCAGGTCGAGGCCGAAACCAAACTGGCCGAGGTGACGGCCACGCTTGAGTCGAAGATCCGGGAAGGGGAGCAGGCCATTACCGGCGTGAATGGCAAGATGGCTGAGGTCCTGGAAAAAAATTCCCATTTCAAAAGCTCCATCGAAAGTCTTTCAGGCCAGGCCATGGAGATTAACAAGATCGTCGGGACCATTCGCGACATTGCTTCCCAGACAAATCTTCTGGCTTTGAACGCGGCCATCGAAGCCGCCCGAGCCGGAGAAAACGGCCGGGGATTTGCCGTGGTGGCCGACGAAGTCCGGAAGTTGGCCCAGCGCGTGCAGGATGCCACCCGGGAAATCCAGCAGAATACCCAGGCCATCACCCAGGCCATGACGGATATCGCAAAAAAATCCTCGGAAAACAGCACCTTGATCGAAAAAACCCAAACCGTTGCCTCCGATGCAAACAGAAGCTTTGGTGGCCTCACAGAGGTGACGGGTGTGATCCGGTCCCTGGTGAGCTCCCTGAAAAAAGCGATATAGGGGGCTAGATCCCCTAAAACGGTGGGGGACGAGGAACCGACCGGTTCCTTGTCCCTCATTCTCATTTTTGCCCCTTCCTAGCGCTGCTTCCAGTGATCAATCAAGTCGGCCGTTCGGGGGTGTGTGTCCCGAACCAAATCTCCGGCCGTCCGCCCCTCCCGATCTTTTCTGGCCGGATCGGCCCCTGATTTTAGCAGGAGTCGAACCAGCGACTTGTCGCCCGTTTGCGCCGCCCACATGAGGGGGGTGCGGCCCTCGCTGTCGGCCTGGTTGACCCTGGCTCCGTGTTTTATCAGAAGTCGGGTCATGGGAAGACTGTCGCGCCCTGCGGCCAGAATCAAGGGCGTCATCCCTGTCCGGGAAGGGGCGTTGACGGGGGCCCCGCCCTGAAGAAGCAGGCGGGCGATCTTTTCCTGGCCGGTGAGTGTTGCGGCCATGAGAGGAGACATGCCGGTTTTGTTTGTGGATCCCGGATTGGCCCCATCAGAGAGCAGGAGGCGCACGGCATCGGCATGCCCTTGAGTGACGGCCCACATGAGCGGTGTGTTGCCGAAACGGGTCCGGACGTTGATGTCGGCGCCATTTGAGAGGGCTTGCCGGATCAGCGGAAGGTTCCCGGCTGAGGCTGCATCCAGAAGAGACTGATCGGCCTGGGGGGTAGGGGCTCCATAGGCGGTTGCGAGCCCTGTCCCCATTGAAAGGCCAAGGAGCATAAGGATCAGCTTGCCGGTTTGTCTGAAACGAAGAGTATAGGGTCTGGTCATGTCAGGCTCCATTTGAAAGGGGCTCTGGTCAAGGTTCAGGTCAGGAGATCCGGTTCAAGTCGTCGGACGAGGCCCATCGCTCCCACGGCCACTCCGGGCCAGCCCTGTCCCGGAAAGACGCTGTCTCCGACGAAGTAGACATTTTCAAGGGGAGTGAGGGATGAGGGATAGCCGAGCGGAAAATGTCTGAGACGCAGGGGAATCCCGCCAACAGTGCCTCCGGTTCTTCGGGTATAGCGAGCAAAGGTCCGGGGTGTTCCGACCAAAATCGCCCCCTTTTCGGCGTTGCGAAATTCGGGAATGGCCCGGTAGAGTGCCAAGAGGACAAAGTCGCGAAAGCGGTCCTTCTTGTCCCGGTAACCATCCAAAGAGAGATTCTCCCAACGCGGGAGTTCGGTGTGTGTGGAGATCGTGACGCTCCGGAATCCCCCGGGAGAGAGCCGTTCGTCGGATGGCTCGGAGAGGGAGAGAAAAAAAGAGCGGCTTCCGGTTTCAGGATTGAGGGGATGGTGGATCTGGTGGTGCGCCTCGAAGTCTCCGGGAAAGTCGTTTCGAACCATGAAATGGAGTGTTACGGCCCCCCACCGGTCCCGGTAGCGGACCTGCCTCTTGGTCTCGAGGGTTTTCAGGGAGGGATCGTCAAATAGAGAGGCGGCTCCCCAGACATCCCGGTTCAGGATGACTCTTCGGGCTTCGAAGCTCCCCCGTGTGGTATGAAGACGAAAGGTCCCACCATTCCTTTCGATCTTCCGGACGAGCGTCTGCTTCATGACGACGGGGATTTTCCTGGCGAAAGCCTCGGCCGCGGCACCCATTCCTCCCAGGGCGCTGTAATTGTCGAGGGTCGTGTAGGAGAGGCCCAGGGCTCCTGCCAGAAAGGGGACCTCATCGGAGAAGGCTTGGTTGGTGATCAGCAGAAGCTGGTCGAGAAAGTGTCGAAAGGGAGGGGTCTTCACATGGGAGGAGACAACGGTTTTGGCGGAGCGCAGGACATCGGGGCCTCCTTGGGCAACAAGGTGCATGAGGGCCCGGGCGGCACTCCGGAGCTCCTTGACGCTTCGGGGAGGAAAGGGGGGGAGATCCCTCATGACACTCCAGGCGGAATCGGAGACACGGAAAATCCTCTTCCAGAGACCTTCGACGTCGTCTTGGGGGAAAGCCCGGGAGAGCTCCCCGACCAGGCGGGAGCGGTTTTGGAACATACGGACCTCCCGGTCGGGAAGGTGGACCCTGAGGGCGGGGTCGATGGCCTTGACGGAAAGTGTCACGCCAAGCGTCTGCGCCAGAAATCCCAAGGGAAGGGCAGGGGAAAGGCCGACAAGGGTCGTCGCCCCGGCATTGTAGGCAAATCCTCCCCGCTTGAAGGTTCCGGAGCATCCTCCCAGGTAATCCATGGCTTCGAAGAGGATGACTGCACGTCCTCCATGGGCCAGCATGGCTCCCGTCAGGATCCCGCCCACCCCTCCTCCGACTATGGCCTCGTCATACATCGCAACCCCGCCCCGACATTATGGTCACGTTCCTTTGATACATCTTCTTGTGCCGAAGGAATGGGAGAGTCCTTTCTGAAATGATAAACTGGAATCGGGCCTCCCGGAAACCCCCGTCCCTGCAAGGGGAGGGTTGTCAGTTCTGAATGGAGATCGGATGGAGACAATCGAGATTCTTTCATTGAGGGAACAGGATATTCCCGCATTCCTGGCTCTTCAGGCATCGGCCTTCCGGACCCATGCCACCCTGTTTGATACCTCTGTCTGGACCCGGGAAACCCCGGAAGAGTGTCGTGCCGAATTTCCCACCACACGGATTCTGGTGGCGCGGGGAGGGGATGGAAAGATTCTCGGAGGGATCCGTGGACGGGAGGTGGAGGGAGTCTGGCTGATCCGCAAGCTCTTCGTGGGTCAGGAGTCCCGGAAAAAGGGAGTCGGCCATGCCCTCATGGGAGCGATCGAGCGGTTGGCGCCCTCCTCCTGCCATAAGATATCCGTCTGCACGATGCTCGTTCTGGGAGAGAACATCCGGTTTTTTCTCGGCCTGGGATATATTCCGGATTTTTTGATGCCGGATCATTACAACAGGCTGCATCTCATCTGCTTTCGCAAGGATCCCGCCCGGATCGGAGAGGATTTTTCGCCACCCCTTCTCTCTGATCAGGAGTAGCGTTCTGGTTCCTGGGCCGGGGATGTTGACCTTGGGC
>JAMCWM010000045.1 GCA_023481175.1 Nitrospirota bacterium | reverse complement strand
GTTTGATTACTGACGATTGCCGGTCCCCTTCGGGACGGTGGGCAAGAGAAGGATTTTCTGGATCAGGGCGCCCTTCGGCGTCTCCCGATAATCGATCTCGAGGTCCGTCCCTTTTTTGAGGGCCCTGACCCCCACCGTCCGGCCCCCGGAGTAGACCATCGTGTCGGGGACCAGAACCCCTCCGAAGAGGAAGACAAGAAAAGGGTCCTTCCCCAGGGTGGCGGTCAGGGTCATAGGGTGGTGTGACAGATCCAGGCTGTCGAGGCGGCCAACAAAACGCCGCAGGGAGGGAGATCTGGCTTCGGGCTTCTTCAGACCCGGATGGGCAACCGGTGGATGGAGCTCGGCCGACGCGATTCCAGGCAAGAGAAGGAGCACCAGAAGAAGGGCCGGGAGTCCGAAGCGCCGTCCTGCGGGAAGGAGAAACTGTGAAAGGGGGAGGCGGCCAGGGGGATTCATGGAGAGGAACCGTTACCCCCGGCAGGAATCGGGCGTGGGAGAGGCCGGGCGACCTCTGCTCCGGATTTGCTTTCCTGCAGGACGAAGAGGGCCATCGACCGCCCCGGGGTATCATAAGGGCGCCCTCCCCGAAAAAAGCTCCGGCGGGGAGGGAGGGCCCCCGGACGGGGGTGGGCGGTGTCGAGAAGAAGGGACCAGTGGGCGCCCTTCCGGTGGGCGGGCAGGATGAAGGAGACGGTGTCGTAGTGGGCGTTGAAGAGGATGAGGAGGGTGTCTCCCGACAGGGGACGCCCCCGGCTGTCCCGCTCATCGATCAGGTCTCCCGAGAGTCTGACCCCCAGGGTCCGGACAAAATCGGCGTTCCACTCCTCGTCGGTCATCTCGTGGCCGGTGGGGGAGAACCAGGAGATGTCCTTGATCTCCGAGCCGCGGATCTTGCGCCCGTGGAAGAACTTCCTCCGCCGGAGGACAGGGGAGGAGCGGCGGAGGGCGATCATGAAGCGGGTGAAGGCGAGAAGGTTTTTCTGGTCGGCCGTCAGGGTCCAGTCATACCAGGAGAGGTCGTTGTCCTGGCAGTAGGCGTTGTTGTTTCCCCGCTGGGTCCGGGCGATCTCGTCGCCGCCGCAGAGCATCGGGACTCCCTGGGAGACCATGAGGGTTGCGATGAAGTTCCGCATCTGGCGGAGCCTGAGATCGCGGATCTCAGGTTTGTCGGTCGGGCCCTCTTCTCCGCAGTTCCAGCTGATGTTGTCGTTGTTTCCGTCACGGTTTTCCTCGAGATTGGCCTCGTTGTGCTTGTCGTTGTAACTCACGAGGTCGTTTAAGGTGAATCCGTCGTGGGCGGTGACGAAGTTGATGCTCGCGTGGGGGCGTCGTCCCTCCTGCTCATAGAGATCGCTGCTTCCGGAGAGGCGGGTGGCGAGTTCCGCCACCTGGCGCCCGTCCCCTTTCCAGAAGCGACGGATCGTGTCCCGGTACAGCCCGTTCCATTCAGTCCAGAGTGAGGGAAAGTTCCCGACCTGGTAGCCGCCTTCTCCCACGTCCCACGGTTCGGCGATCAGCTTCACCTGGGAGACGACAGGGTCCTGCTGGATGACGTCGAAGAAGGCGGAGAGCTTGTCGACCTCGTGGAGCTCCCGGGCCAGGGCGCTGGCCAGGTCGAACCGGAATCCGTCCACATGCATCTCGAGGATCCAGTAGCGGAGGCTGTCCATGATCATCTGGAGGACCTGGGGATGGCGCATGTTCAGGGTGTTTCCGCACCCGGTGTAGTCCATGTAGTACCGGGGCTCCTTTTCCATCAGGCGGTAGTAGGTCGGGTTGTCGATTCCCCGGAGCGACAGGGTGGGACCCAGGTGGTTTCCCTCGCAGGTGTGGTTGTAGACCACGTCGAGGATGACCTCGATGCCCGCGTCGTGGAGCGTCCGGACCATCCGCTTGAACTCGTTCGAGGGAGACATGGTTCCCGAGCCGTAGCGGTTGTCCGGGGCAAAGTAGGAGAGGGTGTTGTATCCCCAGTAGTTGGTGAGCCCCCGGGTGACGAGTGTGTGCTCACTCGCGTGTTGGTGGACCGGCAGAAGTTCGACGGCGGTGATCCCCAGATCCGTGAGATAGTCGACGACCGGTTCGCTGGCGAGCCCGGCGTAAGTGCCGCGAAGCTCCGGCGGAAGATCCGGGTGCAAGGCGGTGAGCCCCTTGACGTGGGTTTCGTAGATGACCGTCTCCGACCAGGGGGTCCGGGGAGGCCGGTCGGTCCCCCAGACGTAGGCCGGATCGAGAACGACCGCGAGAGGGGCCCCTGCGGCATTGTCCCGGGTGTCCATCACCTTGTCCCCTTCGGGATGGCCGAGAGGATAGGCGAAGAGCGTGTCGTCCCACCGGACCCTCCGGGCGATCTCCTTGGCATAGGGATCCAGAACGACCTTGTTCGGATTGAACCTAAGTCCTCTGTCGGGATCGTAGGCTCCATGGACCCGATAACCGTAAATCAGCCCCGGCCGGGCATCGGGAAGGTAGAGGTGCCAGATGTGGTTGGTCCGCTCGGAGAGGGGAATGCGGATCGATTCGGCGGTGGCGGAGCCGTCGGGAAAGAGGCAGAGTTCCACCCCTTCCGCGTTCTCGGAAAAAAGGGAGAAGTTGACCCCTTTTCCGTCCCAGGTGGCTCCCAGGGGAAAGGGTTTTCCGGGCATGGTCCTCACGGTCCCTGTCCTTCGGTCCCGGCCGTGGAGCGGCGCCCGGACCGGGGAGATCCCGAAGCGCGCGTCTTTTTTTTCGGATTCTCAGGCGACTGGACATCTCCCAGACGACGGTGGGGGTGGGAGTGGGGGGCTCCTTGAGTGCGGCCGGGAGGGTGCAATGCGAGCCAGAAGAACCCATAGGGACTCACCGTGAAGTGAAATCGGGAATTCCGGATGGGGGGGAAGGGATTGTTGCCGAAAAGCTCCACGGGAACATGGTTCCGGAATCGGGAGAGGTCGACCGTCACTGATTCGGTGCGGTCCGAGAGGTTGTTGAGGATCAGGACGACATCGTCCCCCAGCTCGCGCAGATAGGCCAGAACACTCCGGTTTCGGGTATTCAGGATGGTCAACCGCCCGCGCCCGAACAGTCTGGTCGCCTGCCGGACGGCCAGCATCTGCCGGAGGGTGTTGAGGGGGCTGGTGGGATAGCGGGCCTGGTTTTCCACATTGACGACCTGGTAGCCGTAGATGGGGTTCTGGATGACCGGAGCGTAAAGGTCGGAGGGGTTGGCCCGGGAAAATCCTCCATTCCGGTCGGAGGACCATTGCATCGGGGTCCGGACTCCGTTCCGGTCCCCGAGATGGACATTGTCTCCCATGCCGATTTCGTCGCCATAGTAAAGAATGGGTGTTCCGGGAAGGGTCAGGAGCAGGCTGTGCATGAGGTCGATCTTCCGGCGGTCGTTCTGCATGAGGGGAGCGAGCCTCCGCCGGATCCCGATGTTGAGCCGCATCCGCGGATCCTGGGCGTAGGTGGACCACAGGTAGTCGCGCTCCTGGTCGCTCACCATCTCGAGGGTCAGCTCGTCGTGGTTTCTGAGGAAGATCGCCCATTGGCAGCTCTCCGGAATGGGCGGGGTCTGCTCGAGGATGTCGATGACGGGCTTCCGGTCTCCCCGGGCGATGGCGATGAAGAGCCGGGGCATGAGGGGGAAGTGGTAGGCCATGTGGAACTCGTCGCCGTTTCCGAAGTAGGGAAGGACGTCCTGGGGCCACTGGTTGGCCTCGGCCAGAAGCATCCGGCCGGGGAACTCACGGTCGACCTCGGCCCGGAGGCGCTTCATGAAGGCGTGGGTCTCCGGAAGGTTCTCGCAGTTCGTGCCCTCCCGCTCGTAGAGATAGGGAACGGCGTCGCAGCGGAGGCCGTCCACCCCGAGGGAGAACCAGAACTTGACCACCTTCAGAAGCTCCTCCTGGACCATGGGATTGTCGAAGTTCAGGTCGGGCTGGTGGTGAAAGAAACGGTGCCAGTAGTACTGGCGCGTGCGGGGCTCCCAGGTCCAGTTCGACTTCTCCGTGTCGCTGAAAATGATCCGGGTTTCCTTGTAGCGGTCCGGGGTGTCGCTCCAGACGTAGTAGTCCCGGAAGGGAGAGGAGCGGGAGGAGGCGGCGGAAATGAACCAGGGATGGGTGTTGGAGGTGTGGTTCAGCACCAGCTCCGTGATGACGCGGATCCCACGGTCATGGGCCGCCGAGAGGAAGCGCTGGAACTCCTCCATCGTTCCGTAGGGGGGGTAGAGGGCGTAGTAGTTCCGGATGTCGTAGCCGTCGTCCCGAAGCGGGGAGTCGGTGAAAGGAAGGAGCCAGAGGGCCGTGACGCCCAGGTCCTGAAGATAGTCGAGGCGTCCCGTCAGTCCGGCAAAGTCTCCGATTCCGTCGGCGTTGGAGTCGAAGAAAGACTTGACCGGGATTTCGTAGATGATGACGTCCTTGTACCAGTCGGAGGCTCCTCCGAGGGTTGTCATGGGGTGGCCTCCGCTTTTTTCTTCCGGACCGGACGGCGGCCGGGAAGGAGTTCGAGCCAGATGAAGGAGTAGGGGGTCATCGTGACGAGATAGGGATGGCGGGGAATTTTCGGGAACAGGGCTCCCCCGAAAAGTTCACGGGGGAGAAGGGAGGCAAATTTTCCGAGTTTGAGCTCCCCGCTGACGGAGTTCTTCGAGAGATTGTGGACCAGGAGGCAGGTTTCGTCGCCCGCCCGGCGGGTAAAGGCGAAGAGAGCGGGGTGAGTGGTTTCGACGATGCCGAACTGGCCCTGGCTCCAGAGGGCGGGCTGTCGGTTCCGCACCTCGATCATCCTCCGGACGTTCCAGAGATGGGAATCGGCGAATCGTTCCTGGCTCTCCACGTTGACCATCGTGTAGCTATAAAGGGGGTCGTCGATGACCGGATTGTAGAGCTCTTCCGGGTCGGCGGCGGAAAATCCCGCGTTGCGGTCCGAAGACCACTGCATGGGGGTGCGGACGGGGTTTCGGCCCGGGAGGTGGGGATGGTCCCCCATCCCGATCTCGTCTCCGTAATAGAGGACGGGAAGACCGGGAAAGGTGAAGAAGAGGCTGGCTGCGAGCTGGATCCTGCGGCGTCCGTTCTCCATGATCCGGGCCACGCGGGCCAGGACCGGGCGCTCCTCCGAGGAGACCTCCTCGAGGGGGAAGATCGCGTCCCCTCCGTCCTCCTCGAGAAACTTTTCGAAGGTCTCTTCGGAGCGTTCCCGGAGGTCGAGGGTCCATCGGATCGGAAGATCCTTCCGGGTGTGGAACTCGCGTTCGCCCGAGGCGATGGCCTGTTCGAGGGCCTCTTTGTTTTCCTCCTTCACCGACCGGATGACCGAGGGAAAGAATCCGTTGTAGTGGTAGAAGAGTCGGGGATCCTGGGAGAAGGCGCCCCGGGGGGGCGCGCTTGTCTCGAAGAGGAAGACCCGATCGGGAAAAGAGCTCCGGAGGGGAGCGAGGATCCCCGAAAGCTGCCGGAAGGGGTCGGTGACCAGCTCGATTCCCTCTTTGCCCAGACGGTGGAGCCGGCCCGATCCCGCGAGCCGGAATCCGTCGAATCCCAGGGTGAACCAGTGCTCGAAGACCCTCCGGATCTCCTCGCAGATATCCGGGTCCCCGTAGTTGATCGCCGGTTCGTCCTTGTGGTCCTGGTACCAGTAGTACTGGCCCGTCTCGTCGTCCTTGGCCCAGTTCGAGATTTCCGGCGTCTCCTGGTCCGGGGAGGAAGGGAGCTTGAGGCGGTTCGACCAGAAGAAGCTCTTCCTCAGGTATCGGGAGCTTCGGTCCCGGGATTCGAGAAACCAGGTGTGCCGGTCGCTGGTCGCATTGATCGGAAGGGAGGCCAGGACCTTGAGCCCCTTGGCGTGGGCGGCCTCGATGACGACCAGAAGTTCGGAGAGCGATCCCAGGGAGGCGTCCGGACGCATCCAGTCGGTCAGGGGGTGGCGGCTGTTGCCGGAGAAGGACTGGAAGGGGCAGTTCAACAGGATCCCCTTCACCCCGAGGCGGGCGATGTAGTCCATCCGTTCGAGAATCCCCCGGAAGTCCCCCACCCCGTCTCCGGATTTGTCATAGAAGCTTCGGATGTAGATTTCGTAAAGGATCCCGCGGGAGATCCAGAGCTCGGTGTCGTCCATCAATGGCCCTCCTTGGGGGAGACCGGTCCGGGCCCCCGGAAAAGGACGGTGAACACTGTGCCTCCCATCGCAGAATCCAGAGGGAGCCCCTCGCGTCCGCCGGATTGGCGGGGAGCGATTTTTCGTCCCGTCAGCAGGTGGGTCCAGGGATCGCTTTCCCCCTCCGGCAGGGGAATCGACCCCACCGGCCTTTTACGGGAGAGCAGTCCGCCCCCTTCCTCGAGGCTCCCGGCCACGCGACGATCGACCACCACGAGAAGGTCCCGGTCGGGAAGGCTTCGCCTGAACCCCAGCATACCATGATCTTCTTCCCATTCCGGGGGAAGGGGGCGATAGTCTCCTTCGAGAAAGAGGGAGGGGTGGCTCTTTCTGAGATTTAAGAGGATCCAGGTAAGAAAAAGCTTGATGCGGCCGTCGGTCCAGTGGGTCAAAAATCGCCGGAAGGCGTATTCCGGATTGGCGGTCCATTGGTCTATGACGGACTTCAGAAGGCGGGTCCTTCTGGAAAAGTCGACGGGCCGGCGGTTGTCGGGGTCGACCAGGGAGAGGTCCCAGAGTTCGTCCCCGCGGTAAAGGTCGAAGACTCCCGGAGAGGCGGCTTTGAGAACGATCTGGGAGAGCGAGATGGCGGCCCCTTCCTGAGCGAGGACCCTCTGGAGGGACAGAAAGTCCTTCAGAAAGGGGGACGGCCTCTCGGGACGGAGAATCTCCCGGAGAAAGCGGCAGACCGCCTCCTCGTAAACGAGGTCTGGGGTGATCCAGTTGGTGTGGCGCTTGGACTCCCGGAGGGCTTTGACCACATAAGCCTCCAGACGCTGTCCAAAATCCGGTTCCTCCCGGCCGGGAAGGGGCCAGGCCCCGATCAGGGTCTGGTAGAGAAAATGTTCGAGGGAAGGGTCGGGGACAGCGGCATCGCTTTTGTCCCGGGTTCTCAGATCCCGATTCAGGACCCGCCATTTTTCGACCCGTTCGATCCACAGGGCGGCGTGGCCGGAAAGGGCCGTGATCCGGGCCCGGAGATCGGCGCTTCGCTTGGTGTCGTGGGTGGAGGTCGTGGAAAGGGAGAGGGGGAGCCGTTCGAGCCGGTCCCGGTTGAAGCGGTGGAACGCATCGGGTCCCTGGGGAGGGAGGCCCGGATCGTTTCCCACTTCATTGGCGGAGATCAGGGGGGTATAGAGGTAAAAGGAGGTGTCCTCGATTCCCTTGGCCATGACGGCCCCCGAAAACTGTTGCCACTTGAGGACGAAGTCTGTCCATCGATTCCGTTTCTCGTGACTGCTTCCGGCAGGAAAATCAAGAGTCAGAAGCCGTTCGAAAAAGCGGAAAAGCCCCGCCCTTCGGGAGGGATGGCGCAGCCGGGCAAGGTCGAGCGCCCGTTCGATCCGGGCCCGGGCCTCTTCGGGGACGCTGCCGTCCCGGATATAGGTCCGGTAGACCTCAAGGCAGGCCGTCACCTCGACCAGTCCGGCCTGAAGCTCGCGGAATCCCGTTTCCCGCACGTCGCGCTCCTCCATGGCGATCCATTCAAGGAGGAGGGTCAGCCGGCGCAGTTCACCCCCCATGAGGGTTTCCGCCACAAATTTTTTTTGCTGGTAGGCGATGTCCGAAAAGGAGCGGTCGGGGGCGAGAACGGTTTCGTACCATTCCGAGAGCTGCCGGGCCCCTTCCGGGTCTGTGAAGAGTCCGGACAGGAAGGCCGCGAACTCATAGCCGGTCGTTCCCAAGACCGTCCAGTCCGGCAGGGATTCGTCCCGGGCCAGAATCTTCTCCACCCAGATGAGGGGGGGCCATTCCGGCCGCTCCTCCTGGAGGAGGCGCGAGAGGCGGTGGAGGTAGTCGGCGGGGTCCCGGAGCCCATCGACGTGGTCGACACGGACCCCGTCGATCCATCCGTTCCGGCTCCACTCCCGGACGAGCCGGTGGAAGGCATCGAAGACACGGTCATCCTCCATTCGGACTCCGGCGAGGTCCGCCACATCGAAGAAGCGCCGATAATTCAGGGTTCGCGTCACCGTTTTCCAGTGGGACAGCCAGTAGGCCTGGGCGGAAAGAAGGGCGTCCATCCGGTCGAAGGAGGAGGAAATCCCCCGGATTCCCCGATATTCGGCCAGAACCCGTTCCAGGGCCTCCCGGAACAGGTCGTTGCTCTGGTACAGCCGTTTCAGAAGAAGGTGGAGCGTCCGTCGGGAGCGGGATCTGAGGCGCCGGGACAGGGGATCGGAACGACGTTCGGGAAGGGATTCCGTGCGTTTTAACAAAAGGTCGAGAGTGTTTCGGAGCAATTCGGCATCAGGGCGAGATCCGGAGGGAAGAGCCTCCTTGATCTCCCGGAAGACCGGGGCCAGCGTGGCCGGGTCGACGGGGAAAAGGGTCTCGTAGTAGCGGACGGCGAAGCCGTTTTTACCGTAGACCAGTTCGAGTTCCTGGTTTTCCAGAACTTTCCGGTAGGAGTCGCCGAGAACCGGCAGGCTGAGCCGGTGCTCGAGGGCGCGCTGGGGCGGGTTCCAGTCCACGTCGAAGAACATGGAAAAGGGGGAGGCTTCTCCGTTTTCAAGAAGATCCCGCCACCAGGGATTTTCATAGTGGGCGGCCATGTGGTTGGGGACGATGTCCAGAATCAGACCCATTCCCCGGCTCCGGAGTGTCCGGGACAGGTGCTCCATGTCGGCGGGAGTTCCGATCTCGGGGTTTTGCCGGGTGGGGTCGATGAGGTCGTAGCCGTGTCCGCTCCCCGAACGGGCGGCGAAGAGGGGGGAGGCGTAGATCGTGGTGACACCCAAGCGCTCGAGATAGGGAACGAGGCGTGCGGCCGCTGTCAGGCGGAAGTTCCGGGAAAAGCCCAGTCGGCAGGTGGCAAGAGGAAGCGGCCCCGTCTCCCCGGTGAAATAGGGCTTCATGGGCTGGTCTCGGTCAGAAGGAGGATCCGGTAGGGCTCGAGAAGGAGTTCCGTCTGGTCGGCAGGAGAGAAGGTGGAGGCCTTTCCTCCGAAGAAAGGACCCGAGTCGAGAAGAAGGGAGAGGACCCCTACCTTCCAGTCGGTCGGGAAAAATGGAGCCGGGAGGGTCCGGGGCTCCCGGGAAGCGTTGGCCAGAAGGAGGATCCGTGGTTTGTTAACCTCTCCCCGCATGAGGAAGAGGAGGCCGTCTCCGGGAGAGAAAACACGGTTTTGGGGAGTTCCGATCGGGTCAGGAGGGAGAAGGGCCGGAGAGGTCCTCCGGATTTCGGCGAGACGGGAGGTCCAGCCCAGGAGGGATTGCTGGAAGGGAGAGAGGGAGGCTCCCGGGTCGGTCAGGGTCAACCGGGAGCGGTCGAAGGTCTCGGGGGACTGGGGGTCCGGCACCTCTCCCGACCAGCCGAAGGCGGAGAACTCCTTCTTCCGGCCTTCGCGCACCGCCTGCACGAGGTCGGCGTCTCCGTGGTCCGTGAAGTAGAGGAAGGGGCGCGTCTCTCCGTATTCCTCCCCCATGAAGAGCAAGGGGAGTCCGGGAGAGAGGAGGACCAGGGCGGCCACGAGGGGAAGAGCCTCCGGCGGAAGAAGGGTCGAGAGGCGGTCTCCGTTCCTGCGGTTGCCTGTTTGGTCGTGGTTCTGGGCAAAAAAGACGAAGGAGCGAGCGGGAAGGTCTTCGGAGGGGGATCCCCGCCGGCACCGGAAAGAGGGTGAAGGCTGCCCCTGGTAGACGAAGCCCTTCGAAAGGGCGAGGACGAGGTCCTCCGTTTCGGAAAAGTCCTGATAATAGCCGTCCCTCTCGCCGGTGAAGTGGACATGGAGGGCGTGGTGGAAGTCGTCGCTCCACTGGGCGTCGAATCCCAGTCCGCCTCTTGAGACGGGGAGGACCGTCCGGCGGTCGTTGGCGTTCGATTCGGCGACGAGATGGAGGATACGGCCCCGGCGGGAGGCGATGTTTTTTGCCAGATGCGACACGTCGGCCAGAAAGGGATGGGGGGACTGGTCGCGGATGGCATGGATCGCGTCGAGACGGAATCCGTCCAGATCGAAGAGAACGGCGAGGGTTCTCAGGTTCTCGAGAAAGAAGTGCCGGACATGGTCGCTCTCCGGTCCGTCGAAGTTCAGCGCCTCTCCCCAGGGAGTCCGGGTCGTCTCCGAGAAATAGGGTCCGAAGGACGAGAGGTAGTTGCCTTCCGGCCCCAGGTGGTTGAAGACGACGTCGAGAAAGACCGACAAGCCTCGCCGGTGCGCCTCCCGAACGAGGCGGAAAAGGCCGTCCGGGCCCCCGTAGGACCATTGGACGGCATAGGGGAAGACTCCGTCATACCCCCAGTTCCGGACGCCGGGGAACTGGGCCACCGGCATGAGTTCGATGGCGGTCACGCCGGTCCGTGCGAGGTGGTCGAGAGAGGGGAGGATCCCCTCGAATGAGGAGGAGGGCGAAAAGGTTCCGACGTGAAGCTCGTAAAAGAGGAGATCCGCAAGGGAGTGGCCGGGAAAGGGGTGCGGGGGAGCCTCCGGGGGCCCCCAGACGGTCGAGGGTCCATGGACGCCCTCCCGCTGGAGACGGGAGGCCGGATCGGGACGGAGGATCTCCCCGTCGATCAGGTAGCGGTAGGTGGTCCCGGGGAGGGCTCCCTCGAGGAAGGTTCGGAAATAGCCGTTTTCCTCCCGCTCCAGACGATGGCGGGAGGGTGTCCCCGGCCCTTCCACGATGAGATCGAGGGTCCGGACCCGGGGGGCCCAGACCCGGAAGAGCGTCCCGGAAACATCCGGAACGGCCCCCAGGGGGCCAAGGTCGCGGGGGCCGGCCTGGCTTCCCGGTGGGCGTGAAAAATCCTTCTCGCGATCGGTCGTTTCCTCGCGCTCCATTCCGTCTCCTTTTTCAGCGAATCTTACCCGATTGGTCCGGGTCCTTCAACAGGATCCATTGGACGCGGGCAGTAGGAGGCCGTTAGAATGGAGGTCACGAATTTCTGAAAGGCCCACGACAACGTCAATTGGATATTTTCTGGAAAGAGAGGACATTCATGGCCAATCGCCTGGGACGGGAAACCAGTCCCTATCTTCGTCAGCACGCCGACAATCCGGTGGACTGGTATCCCTGGGGAGAGGAGGCCTGGAAGGCGGCGGGAGAGACCGGCAAGCCGGTCCTTCTCTCCATCGGGTACGCGGCCTGCCACTGGTGCCATGTCATGGCCCACGAGTCCTTCGAGGATCCCGAAACGGCCCGCCTGATGAACGACCTGTTCGTCAACATCAAGGTGGACCGGGAGGAGCGCCCCGACCTTGACCATATCTACCAGACCGCCCACCAGCTTCTGGCCCGGCGCGGGGGAGGATGGCCCCTCACCATCTTCTTGACCGGACGCAAGGTCCCCTTCGCCGCCGGAACCTACTTTCCCAAGACCGGACGATTCGGCCTTCCCGGATTCTCCGAGGTTCTGAACCGGATCCACGGCTTTTATGTCGAGCACAGGGACCAGCTCGAAAGTCCGGACAACCGGTCGGTCGTGGAGACACTGGATCTCCTGGTCCCGAAGCGCACGGAGGGTGTTGTTCTGTCGGCCGCTCCCGTCGAAGCCCTTCGGGCCCATTTGCGGCAGCTCTTCGACGCTCAGGACGGAGGGTTCGGGGGGGCTCCGAAGTTCCCCCACGCCCAGGGTCTGGCCTTTCTGCTCGACTCCCCCGAAGCCGGGGACCGGGAAATGGCCCTCTTCACCCTTCGCAAGATGGGGCGCGGGGGGATCTACGACCAGATCGGAGGAGGGTTCGCACGGTACAGCGTCGATGATCGTTGGGAAATCCCCCATTTCGAAAAAATGCTTTACGACAACGGCCCCCTTCTCGGGCTCTACGCCCGGGCCTACGACCTGTCGAAAGATCCCTTCTTCCGGAGGGTGGCGGAGGAGACGGTTGCCTGGGCCGATCGGGAGATGAGGGCCCCTGAAAGCCTCTGGTATGCCTCCCTCGATGCCGACGCCGAAGGAGAAGAAGGGAAGTTTGCACGATGGAGCCGTGAGGAAATAGAGGCGGTTCTGTCGGAGGAGGAGAGGCGGGTCGCCGACGCCTGCTTCGGATTCGGCCTTCCCCCCAATTTCGAGCACCAGTACTGGAATCCCGTCCTCGTCCGGACCCCCGAGGAGTATGCCCAGGAGGAAGGGAGGAATCCGGAGGAGGTCCGTCGCCTTCTGGAATCGGCCCGCAAGCGTCTTTTCGAGATCCGGGAAGGCCGCGTACGCCCCGGCCGCGACGAAAAGATCCTGACCTCCTGGAACGCCCTCTACCTGCGGGGGCTCCTCGAGGCCGGAAGGATCCTCGAGCGGCCGGACTGGATCGAACGCGCCCTGGCCGGCTTTTCCGCCATTCGGACCCATTTGTGGAAGGACGGTCGTCTTCTGGCCGTCCGGACCCTGGGAGAGAGCCGCCTCCCCGCCTATCTCGACGACTACGCCTTCCTGCTCGAGGCCCTTCTGGAAAGTCTCTCGGCCGCCTACTCCGAAGATCGGCTGGCCTGGGCGAAGGAGATTGCCGGGGTCCTTCTGGACCAGTTCGAAGACCGTGCGGAGGGAGGTTTTTTCTTTACCGCTCGCGATCATGAAGAACTCCTCTGCCGGATCAAGACCGGCCACGACCAGTCCCTTCCCAACGGAAACGGGGTCGCTGTCCGGAGCCTCCTCCGTCTCGGATCCCTTCTCGGGGATCTCCCCATGCTCGAAGCGGCAGAAAGGAGCCTCACGCTCTTCGCGGGGACCTTCAACACCCGGCCGGAGGGTTTCGACACCCTTCTTTCCGCCCTTTCCTACCGACTCTCCGGGGCTCCGACGGTGGTTCTCCAGGGGCCGAATGCCGCCTCCTGGCAGTCGCAGGCAAGGTCTGCCGGATCTCCGGCATGGATCGTTCTCTCTCGGGAAGGAACTCCAGTCTCCGGGAAGGCTCCGGGGGCAACAGGGGTCACCCGGGCCTGGATCTGCGGAACCTTCGGATGCCTTGCCCCGGTCGATGGGGATTCCGGGCATTTTCTGTCGGAGCTGGCGGCGATTGGAACGGCTGGAGGAAGCCATGCTTGATGCGGTGATCCTCGAGACGGGGCCAGATCCCCGATGGGCGGTGATCTGGCTCCACGGACTGGGCGCCGACGGCCATGACTTCGAGGGAATCGTTCCTGAGATTCCTCTTCCTCCCGTTCCCCTCCGCTTCATCTTCCCGCACGCTCCGGTCATGCGGGTCAGGGTCAACGGAGGGGCCCCCATGCGGGCCTGGTATGACGTCGCACTGGCCGACCTCTCCCGCTATCCCGACCTCGTGGGAATGAATCGGTCCGTGAGCCACCTGCAGGCGCTCGCGAAGAGGGAGGAGGAGCGTGGAATTCCCCCGGAACGGATCATCCTGGCCGGCTTCTCCCAGGGAGGAGTGATCGTTCTTCTGACCGTCTTCGGGGATCCAAGGATTCGATGGGGAGGTGTCCTGGCCCTGTCCACCTATCTCCCTCTCGATTCGGGGCTTCTCCTCTCGGATAGTCCGACCCCTCTTTTCATGGCGCACGGCACGGAAGATCCCGTCGTTCCATTCCGCCTCGGCCGGAAGACCTTCGAGACGCTCGAGGGGCTGGGAACAAAAGGAGCCCGGAAATGGGAGCAGTATGCGATGGGCCATTCCGTCTGCCTCCCGGAGATCGGGGACATCGGCTCCTGGATGGGCGGGATCCTTGAGTCGTGAAAAAACGGCCTTGAGCGACCGGTCTGATTCGTTCGGACTCCCGTCCCTCCCCGAGATGTTGAGTCCCTGCCCCGCATCGCGATAGGATAGAGCCCATGCTCCCATCCCCTCGCAGGAGGTATCCGCCCATCAAAGAGATGTCCAGGTGTTCCCGAAGCGGGCGTCTTGCGCTTTCTCTGGCGATTCCGGTCTTTATAGGCCAGCTTTTCGTCTTCTCCGGCCTGGCCGAAGCGGGAGCCAAAGGCTCCGTCCAAGGGCCCGTCCTGACCTCTCTCTCCGTCCACGGATCGGTTGTGACCCTTCGGTTCAGAATCCCCAAAAGGCCGGCCGGCCGTTTTCTTCATCTTTCTGTCGACAGGGGGCGTCTCCTGGGGCGCAGGATCGAACCGGAGGGGATCCTCGAGATTTGCGTAGGCCATCTTCGGGCCGGCCGGCATCGCCTGGGATTCGAGCTTGCGGGAAAGGACCAGATCGTCAAGACCGATGAGGTGCCGGTTCGGGTCGTCGTCCCCGGAGGAGCTCCTTTTTCCTGTCCGTCGACGGGAAAAGGCTCCTGAGGCCGGGTCAGGAAGACTGTATGCCGGTTCGTCCTCTGGTGGGGCACAGGGAGCCATTTCTGAGGGCCGTTGCTCGCATGGCCGATCCCGCTTCGAGCGAAGTGCGGGAGGCGGTGGCGGATCTTCGGGAGACTTTGGCGACGCAGCGGGGAATTGCCATGGCCGCTCCCCAGATCGGGATTCCCTTGCGTCTTTTCGTCTGGAACCTGAAACGGCCCCGGGATCCGGGAGGTCCCCCCGCAAAGGGGGTTCTCGTCAATCCGGAGATCCTGGAG
Source organism: Nitrospirota bacterium (assembly GCA_023481175.1). Lineage (GTDB taxonomy): Bacteria > Nitrospirota > Leptospirillia > Leptospirillales > Leptospirillaceae > UBA4572. The sequence goes on along the minus strand of JAMCWM010000045.1, from coordinate 99,253 downwards.
CGCACCGGTTCGGTTCCGGTGGTGGAGGGGTGTCTCTCCTTTCCCGGCCTGGACCTGTCCATCCGCCGTCCGGAAAAAGTGACTGTCGCCGGATTCGATGAGAAGGGCGACCGAGTGGTCTATACCGGGTCGGGGCTCTTCGCCCGGATGGTCGAGCACGAGGTCGACCATCTCGAAGGAATTCTTCTACCGGATCGTCAACCCGCCCTCTCGCGTCTTTTGTCCCACTGGCGGCGGACGCGGTGGGAGAAAAGATGGGAGAAACAGCCGTGACCGATGTTTCGGGGATCCGGACGGTCTTCATGGGAAGTCCCGACTTTGCCGTTCCATTTCTTTCGGCTCTCGTCGACCGGGGCTTCGATCTCCGGGGGGTCGTGACCCAGCCCGATCGTCCCCGGGGCCGGGGACAGGCTCTGACCCCCGTTCCTGTCCGGGCCTGGGCCCTGGAAAAGGGGATTCCGACCGTCGCTCCCACGTCCCTCCGAATTCCAGAAGGGCGACAATTCCTTCGGGACTGGTGCCCGGATCTGATCGTGGTGGTGGCTTATGGTAAAATACTTCCAGAGGAGGTTCTGGCAGCTCCACGGTGGGGGTGCGTGAATGTCCATGCCAGTCTTCTACCGGCCTTGAGGGGAGCTTCTCCCATAGTCTGGGCCATCCGGAACAGGTTGACCGTTTCAGGCCTGTCCCTGATGCTTCTGGACAGGGGGATGGATACGGGTCCCGTGCTCGACCGGCTTGAAATCCCGTTGGCTCCGGATGAGACGTCGGTCTCCCTTTCGGAACGGATGATCGAAAAAGGACCGGAGTTTCTGATTCTGGGGCTCGAGCGCTATCTCGCGGGCCTTCTTCGTCCCATCCCCCAGCCGGCCGAAGGATCCCTGGCCCCGATCCTCCGGAAGGAGGATGGCCGGTTGCCTCTGGAATCGTCAGCGCTGGAGGTCGACGCGCATGTCCGGGCGATGAATCCGTGGCCCGGAGCGATTGTCGGATCCTCTCTTGGCCGGCTCAGAATCGGGTCGGGACGGGTTCTTCGGGAGGCCGGGAGGGAATCAGTCGCAGGCCAGGTTCTGTCCCAGGCTCCAGAGGGAATCGATGTGGCCTGTGGAAATGGCGTCTACCGGATCCATTCCCTCCAGAGGGAAGGGGGCCGGATGCTCCCGGTTTCCGAGTTCCTGTCGGGGCGGAGGTTTGCGCCCGGAGAAATTCTTGACTTTGTTCCCCGCGAGCCGTCGGAGAGTTGAAGGAATAATGACGGCCACTTTACTGGAGTTGTGAAAGAATGTTCAATTCGCTCAAGACCGTCCTTCTCCTCGGGCTTCTGACCGGATTTCTCCTTTTCATCGGAAAACAGCTGGGAGGACAGACGGGGATGGTCATTGCCCTCGTCCTTTCGGTCGGAATGAATTTCTTTTCCTGGTGGTTTTCCGACAGGATCGTCCTTTCGATGTACCAGGCCCATGAGGTGACCGGGGAGAACGGCAATCCCCAAATCGCGGAGATCCAGCAACTTCTTGTCGCGTTGGCCCGGCGGGGTGGGATTCCCGTTCCTCGCCTCTATATCATCGACGATCCGTCTCCCAACGCCTTCGCGACCGGTCGCGATCCTTCCCACGCGGCGGTGGCGGTCACGACCGGGATCATGGACCTCATGACGCCGGAAGAGCTGTCAGGGGTTCTTGGCCACGAACTGACCCATGTGATCAACCGGGACACCCTGACTTCGACGGTGGCCGCCTCCATCGCGGGAGCGGTGACGATGCTCGCGAACATGGCCCAGTGGGCCGCCATCTTCGGTGGCCGTGAACGGGAGGAGAGGGAGGGCGGTGGATTCGGGGACCTTCTGATGATCATTCTGGCTCCGATTGCGGCCATGCTGGTGCAGATGGCGATTTCCCGGTCTCGCGAATTCGCGGCGGACGAAGGCGGAGCGAGGCTTTGCGGAAATCCCCTCTTTCTGGCCCGTGCCCTGGCCAAACTCGAAAGAGGGATCGATGCCGTTCCCATGGCGGCCAATCCGTCGACGGCCCACATGTTCATCCTGGAACCCTTCCATGCCGGAGGGCTGGTCGCCCTGTTCTCGACGCATCCCCCCACGGAGGAACGCATCCGGCGGCTCGAGGCCATGGCCGGCTCCCATACCTCCCTTTCCCGGCATGCTTTCTAGATGATACGTTCAAGGAATGGCCGAGAGGTCCTGATCGCCCCATCCATTCTGTCCGCCGATTTCCTCGCCCTGGGAGAGGAGGTCCGGGAAGCGTCCGCGGCGGGGGCCGACCTCCTGCACCTGGACATGATGGATGGCCATTTCGTCCCCAATCTCACCTTTGGCCCTCCCGTCGTCGAGAGGCTCAGGACAATCACCTCCGTTCCCCTGGAAGCCCATCTGATGGTGGAGAGTCCCGAGATTTATCTTCCAGATCTTGCGACCGGGGGAATGCACCGTGTGACCGTCCACTGGGAGGCCTCGTCCCATCTCCATTATGTCCTCTCCCGGATCAGGGATCTCGGAATGCGGGCGGGGATTGCGCTCTCTCCGGCAACACCCGTGTCCATGGTGGCCGATATCCTGGACATGATCGACCTGGTTCTCGTCATGACGGTGAATCCCGGCTTCGGGGGACAGTCCTTTATCGGACATTCCTTCGAAAAAATCGCCGCCATGCGGGCCCTTCTGGACAGTCGTGGCGCGGCGCACGTGAGGCTGGAGGTCGACGGGGGGATAAAGCCCGCCAATATCGCCCAGGTGGTGGACTGCGGAGCCGACACCATCGTCATGGGTTCCGCCATTTTTGGCGACACACCCTGCGAAACGGTCTTCCGGGAAATCCGGAAGCGTCTCGAAACGAGTTAAATTCCATTAATCATTTTTGCTTGAATAATATTTCTCCCGGAATCTTTCAGAGCCGATCTCTTCCGTCGTGAAAGAAGCGCTCCTCGTGTTGCATTTTTCATGCGTGCTGGGGTAAGTTTTGTTTTGCGAAGAATTTTATGGCATTTCTGGCCGGGTTGAAGGAGGAAGGGGTGGAGATCAGGGAACCGTCCGATCGTTTTTCCTACCTTTTTGACAGGTTCCTGGCCAAGTTTGTCGACTACCTGCTGGCCCTCTCTCTTGAACATGCCGGTTTTTTGCTGGGGAGCTCCTGGTTGGCCTGGCTTGCGGCGACAGCTTACATCCTTGTTGCCGACGGACTTCCTGGCGGTAAAAGTCTCGGGAAAAGATTGAGCGGACTGTGGGTTTCGGGACGTTCGGGAGACCCGTGCAGTTTTTACGAATCCACCATCCGCAACATTCCGCTGGGGTTGGCCTACATTCTGTCCCAGATTCCTTGGATCGGCTGGGCCCTGGGACTTCTTGTCGCCTCCGTCGAAGGTCTGATTCTGGCTGGAATGCCGTCCGACCGGCGGTTCGGTGACGATCTGGTGGGAACGATGGTGAGAAAGGGCGCATTCGGGGGGATTGAGAGACGGCAGGACAAGGCCGCGGAGGTCACCCGCGCTGAGACAACGGAGTCGACGACTCCCTAAAGAATAAAGGAAAAACATCTTGGGGCTCATCGCAAATCTTTTCGGTTTTCTTTCCCAGGATCTGGCAATCGATCTTGGCACGGCCAACACCCTTGTCTATGTGCGTGACCAGGGGATCGTCATCAACGAACCATCGATCGTGGCGATGGACCAGAAATCAGGCTCGGTCCTCGCGATCGGCCGGGAAGCCAAAAAAATGCTTGGACGGACTCCAGGGAACATCGTGGCTGTCCGGCCTGTCCGGAACGGCGTCATCGACAATCCCGATATTGCCCAGCAGATGCTGTCCTATTTTATCAACAAGGTCCACCGTCGTTCGGCGTTTGTCCGGCCTCGGATGGTGATCTGCGTTCCCTCCAGGATCTCGATGGTTGCCCAGAGGGCTGTCAAGGATTCGGCCCGAATGGCCGGTGCACGAGAGGTCTATCTGATCGAGGAGCCTCTTGCCGCGGCGATCGGGGCAGGACTTCCGATCATGGAGCCCTCCGGGAACATGGTGATCGACATCGGGGGAGGAACGACGGATGTCGCGGTGATTTCCCTTGGAGGAACGGTCTACAGCGAGTCGATCAAGGTGGCCGGCGACAAGATGGATGAGGACATCATCGCCTACATCAAGAAGCAGCACAATCTTCTGATCGGGGACTCGATGGCGGAACGGATCAAAATGGAGATTGGGTCCGCCTGCCCCCAGAAGGAAGGCCATGTCATGATTATCAAGGGGAGAGACCTCATTACCGGTCTTCCGAAGACCCTCAAGATCACCGAGGAGGAAATTCGGGGAGCCCTGTCCGATACCATCAACAGTATCGTGACGATCGTGCAGAAGACACTGGAAAACACACCTCCCGAGCTATCCGCGGACATCATCGACCGCGGAATCGTCCTGACGGGGGGGGGATCCATGTTGCGTGGGCTTGATCTCCGGATCCGTGATGAAATCCGTCTTCCTATCATCACGGTGGACGATCCGCTGACGACGGTCGTGATCGGGACGGGGAAGACCCTCGAAGAACTCGATGTCCTGAGGAAGGTCACACTCGGAGACTAGGCGAAACGGTGCGACCTTCACTGAAACGACCCTCATCCTTCAAGGCCGTTCCGGTACTTCTGATATCGCTTGCGGTTCTGGTTATCCTGGGGTTCTATCCGGAGTTTTTCCGGCGTTGGATTCTGGATCCTCCCCTGAACATGCTTCGCCTTGCTTTCTCGGGGGCCACGGGGTTGTCGCGGGGATCGACGGGACTCTGGACCCATTATCTGGACCTTGCCAGGAGCGAAGAAGAAAACCGGAAACTCCGCCTCGAAGTTGAAAGTCTTCGGAGATCGCTCGACCATTACCGAAGTCTTTCCGCAAGGAACGAGGATCTCCTGGCCCTCCTCGATTTGAAGAAAAGGACGCCGCAGAAGGGAATCGCCTGCCACGTGATCGCGGACAATCCGACGATCGCTCCCCGAACCCTTCTGCTCGATTGCGGCTCCAGAAGAGGGGTTCAAGTCCGGGATGGCGTCATTGGGACCCATGGGGTGGTGGGATATGTGGTGAGGGTCTTTTCCGGCTTCTCGCAGGTTCTTTGGGTCGAAGATCCCCTCTTCGCTCTGGAAGGACGTCTTTTGGATTCCGGTCAGAGCGGACTTGTGAGAGGGCGGGGCTCGGGCCATTTTCTGAAGCTTGAATACATACCTGCCATGACGTCCCTTGAGAATGGGTCGCATGTTGTGACGACGGGAGAGGATGGCTTCTTCCCTCCGGAGGAACCGATTGGAACCGTTGTCAGGAGTCTGAATCCCGGCCATCAGATCTTTCGCTCGGTCAGGCTCGAAAGCGCCGAAAGGCTGGACTCTCTTTGGGCGGTCATGGTTCTTGTTCCTCCGCTCGAGTGGACAGAAAAGCCTCTGCTCGGGAAGAGGCAGCCATGAACCTTCCGCTCAGGACCATTCTCCTGGTCGTTTTCATGGTCATGGCGATTTCCGGGCTTCGGTGGTTCCCGACCCTTGCGGCGGGAATCAATCCCGTTCCCCTGTTTCTTTTTTTTCTTCTCCGGAGAAGGGAGAAGTACGGGTTTCTGGTTCTGGGAGGGGTGGCCGGTCTTCTTGCCGCTCTCGTTTCCTACGGACCCGGGTTGTTCTGGGTTCTTCTGTATGTTTCTGAAGCCTGGATTATTTCACGGCTTTCGGAGGCATCGACCCGTTCAGGCGTCCGGCAATACGTTCTGGTTTGGATTGTTCTCGCGATCGATATGGGGGTTGGACTTCTGCTTCGGAAGCTTCTTGAATTCCCCCTGGAGATACAACTATTAAGAGATTGGCTGGTGATGGAAGGGGCGACGGGCTTCCTGGGGATGTTTCTGGTGTTTGTGATGCGCTCCCTTGGTTGGACGTCCGATCCTCCTTCCCGAAAACAACATGGCATCGGAATTCCGCTTTCATAAAAATGGGATCCTCGGGTCTCCGAGGGCGCGTCTCTACGGGTTGATTTTTGTCTTCTGGCTGGGCCTTTCGGTGGTCGTTGTCCGCCTTTATGTCGTGCAGGTGATCAAACACCACCATTATCTGGCTCTGGCCCGGGACAACGTCGTCAAGGTCGTGCCCATTCCACCCCTGCGGGGAGAGATCACAGACCGGAACGGAGTGGTTCTGGTGAGAAACGGACCCGACTTCGCGGTCTTCGAAATTCCGGGGGAGGTCGTCCACCCCCGAAGGGAACTGGCCTGGCTAGCCTACGACCTTGGCGTTCCCGAGAAAGTTCTCCGACATGCCCTTTCCCGTTTGGGCTACGTCCTTCCTTCCCATGTTCCCGTCCCCCTCCAGACAGGACTTTCAATGGCCCAGGTCGGCCGGGTCAACATGGATCTCTATCGCCTCCCGGGATTTTTCATTCAAGTTATGCCCAAACGCATCTACCCGGCGGACGATATGGCCGCCCATCTCCTGGGATATGTCGGATCCTTCACATCAGCTGATCTCAAGGGATCGTTCTATCGTCACCTTCCCCCTGGAACCGGAATCGGAAAGTCCGGCATCGAGAAGGAGTACGATGCTCTCCTGCAGGGGGCGCCCGGCCTCCGTCGCCAGCTTGTCGACTCCCATGGGCGAATGATCCGGAACCTCAAGAACGATCCTCCCAAGGAGGGCCATTCCCTCCGCCTCACCATCGACATGCGCCTTCAGATGACTGCAGAGAGATTTCTGGGAAACAGGAGGGGGGCTGTTGTGGCCCTCGATCCCAGAAATGGGGAGATCCTTGCTCTGGCAAGCCATCCGGCCTACGATTCGGAAGAGCTTTCGCAGGCCATGAGTTCCAGTCGCTGGAACGCTCTCGTCCATGCACCGGATCATCCCCTGACGGACAGGGCGACCCAGGGGCTTTACCCTCCGGGCTCGGTCTTCAAGATCGTCACGACACTCGCCGGCCTTAGTGAACACAAGCTCGATCCGGACCAGCCGTTTCATTGTGCCGGGACTTTTCGCGTCGGCTCCGTGATTTTTCATGACTGGAAGAAGGGAGGCCACGGAATCCTCCACTTGCACCGGGCCATAGAACAGTCTTGCGACATTTATTTTTATCATCTCGGAATGACCCTGGGTCCCGAACCGATCGCCAGGATGGCACGGTCTTTCGGATTGGGGAGCCGAACGGGCATCGACCTTCCTGCCGAGCAGTCGGGTGTCGTGCCAGATCGGGAATGGAAGAAAAAATATTTACACACACCCTGGTATCCGGGAGAAACTCCCCCCATGGCCATCGGTCAGGGCTTTTTGACCGTCACACCCCTGGAGATGGCCCGTCTGATGGGAGCCGTCGCGATGGAGGGAGCAATTTCCAGACCGCATCTTCTTCTCGGGGATTCCCGACAGGAGGGTCAGTCGAAGATTTCAGGTCTGACTTTCATTCCCGTACCGAAAAAGGACTTTGAAATCGTCAAGGCCGATCTCAGGGATGTGGTCGCGGCCCCTCACGGAACGGGGCATCCGGTGAATCTCCCCTTTTTTGCGATTGCCGGAAAGACCGGAACAGCCCAGGTCGTGAGCAACCGGGGAAAAAGCAAGGGGTACAAACCTCCCAAGGCGGATTCCTGGTTTGTGGGGTTCGGTCCCTTTGAAGATCCGAAGATTGTTGTCGCCGTTCTGATCGAAAACGGAGGAGACGGCGGAGATGTGGCCGGGCCGGTGGCCCGGGAGGTTTTTCGCATGTTCTACATCACGCGGCTGGCTGCGAAGGGAAGCTCCAGGCCGGCTGTCGCATCCTGAGGAAGGAACACGGGAATTTGGTCGCCAAGCTGCTCGCTTATGTTGTCAGGGTGCATCCGGTGTTTCTGGTGGTTCTCTCTGCCATCATGCTGATCGATCTTCTGACTCTTTTTTCCGTGTCCCCCTATCTGGCGGTCAAGCAGGGAATGTGGGAGTTGGCCGGTCTTCTGATGGGTTTGGGAATCCTGCTGGTTCCCTATCCGCTTTTCCTGCAGAATGCCCGGTGGATCTATGGGTTCGTCCTGGCGCTCCTTGCCATTGTTTTCATTGGGGGCCATGCGAGCCACGGGGCCAGACGCTGGATCGGCCTGGGCTGGTTTCAGATCCAGCCTTCGGAATTCATGATCCTTGGGCTGATCCTTTTTCTGACATGGCTGTTCGTTCCGGGAAAAAGGGATATCCCCCTCTCTCCGGCTCTTTTTGCAGGGGGACTTCTGGCTTCTGTTGTCCCGGCCGTTCTCATCGCTCGTCAGCCGGATCTGGGAACAGCCTTCGAGTTGATGATCATTTTTTCCGTCTATGTTTTTCTGAAGGGCATTCCTAGCCGGATCGTGACTCTGTCCATACTTGGAGGTCTGGCCTTCTTTCCGGTCCTCTGGGAAGGGGTCTGGTCCCATCTTCACGAGTTTCAGAAGGACCGGATCCGGGCCTTTATCAATCCGGCATCCGATCCGTCCGGTCTGGGATACCACACCATTCAGTCCATTGTCGCGGTCGGTTCGGGGGGATGGTTCGGGCAGGGAATGTCCGGAGCCACGCAGGTGCGCTATCAGTTTCTTCCCGGAGCCCACACCGATTTTGTTTTTGCCGTCTATACGGAAGAGTGGGGATTTGTCGGAGCCTTGTTTTTTCTGGCACTGGTCTCATATCTGGTCTGGTTTGGCTTTCGAACGGCCATGGAATGTCGCGATCCTTCCGGTTTTTACCTGGCCGCGGGCGTGACGGGATTCTTTCTGTTCTGTTTTCTGATTAATGTCTTGATGGTTCTGGGAATTTTGCCGGTTGTGGGAGTTCCCATGCCGCTCATGAGTTACGGAGGGTCGGCCATGATTGTCTCTTTGGGCGCCATGGCGCTTCTGATGAATGTCCGTCTCTACGCGAAAAGGTAGGGCCGGTTTGTGTTCTCCGGGCAAGGATTGACTGAGCTCCAGGTGGCGAATCCCCCTTGGCGGGGAGAGGAATCCCGGTGTCCGATGATTGCAGTTTTGATTGTTCATAGAGGTTTCAGGAGGGTTGAGAATGGGTTCGGAAATTTTGATTCATGTGACAGAGGAAGAAACAAAAGTGGCCATCATCGAAGGCAAGCGACTGGTCGAATATTTTTTTGACCGGAAGCAGGCCCAGGGTATTGTCGGAAACATATACAAAGGAAAGGTCAGCAAGGTCCTGCCGGGAATGCAGGCGGCCTTTGTGGATGTTGGGCTTGAAAAAGCGGCGTTTCTCTATGTGGACGATGTCTTTGTCGAGGGAGCCGAGATTCTTCCGGATGCCCTTCGGGAGGAATCTCCCACCGGAGGGACCATCGAAGTGGAGGGCGCCGTCCCGGCCACACCGGAGGGGGAGACGGCTCCCGAGCCCGCCAAACGTTCAGGAAGGCGCCCGATCGAGGAATTGCTGAACGATGGACAGGAGCTCCTGATCCAGACGACAAAGGAACCGATCAGCACGAAGGGACCCCGTGCGACAACCTACATTAGCCTTCCCGGAAGGTATCTTGTCTACATGCCCCAGGTCAATCACATCGGGGTCTCCCGCAGGATCACGAACGAAGCGGAACGGCAGAGGCTCAAGGAGATCGTGGGGGGCCTCCGGACCCACAAGGGAGGCTACATCATCCGAACGGTGGCAGAAGGGATGACCGAGGACGAAGCCCGGATGGATATGGTTTTTCTGGACATGCTGTGGGAGGACATCAAGGCGAAGAAAGAGGCCGTTCGCGCTCCTGCGCTCGTCCGTGTCGATCTCGATGTGGTGTTCAGGACAATCCGTGATTACCTGACCAATGAAGTGGACCGCCTCGTCATCGACAGTCCCAAGGAATACCAGAGGGTGATCGAATTTGTCCGGACCTATCTTCCTGCCTACGCGGACAAGATCGAATTATGGAACAGGAAGACCCTTCTATTTCAGGAGTATTCTGTCGACCAGCAAGTCGCCCGGGCTCTCGAGAAAAAGGTGTGGCTCAAATCAGGGGGCTATCTCGTGATCGACAGGGCCGAGGCGCTGACTGTGGTGGATGTGAATACGGGGCGTTTCGTAGGAGACAAGGATCCCGAGGAGACAATCCTCAAGACCAATCTCGAGGCGGTGGAGGAGATCGCCCACCAATTGCGCCTTCGCAACATCGGCGGAATCATCATCCTCGACTTCATCGACATGGAGAAGGAAAAAAATCGTGAAAAGGTCTTCCAGGGATTGCAGGAATTGCTGACCCGGGACAAGGCCCGCACGAACGCTCTCAAGATTTCGGATCTCGGTCTCGTGGAGATGTCGAGAAAGAGGGTCCGGGAAGATCTGGTCCATCTGCTGGGAGAAACATGTTCTTATTGTGACGGAAAGGGTTACGTCAAATCTGTCAGAACCATCATTTACGAAATTTTTGAAGATCTTCGAAAGCTTCCGTCAGGGCGGGGCGCCAAGGACCGGCGGGTGATCCTCTATGTCCATCCCGATGTGGAGGCGGAACTTGCCTCGGAAAAAATCTTTCTGGATGCCGTTCAGCAGGTGATTCGGAGAAAGGTGATCATCAAGAGCGATCCCCTTTATCATATTGAAGAATTTGTCATCGTATCCCCTTGAGGTGACGATGCGCGAAGGGAGTGTGTTCATGGGCCCAAGAAATCTGATGGCTGCCGGCAGGATCCTGTCGGGAATCCTGCTCGTGGTGGCCTTTCTCTCGGGAGGGTGTACCCGGACTTCATCCGACAATGGGCAGGTCCCAGGCAAGGTTGTAGGAACAGTCCTTCTTGACCCGAAGGTTCCTCTCTGGATGACCCACGGCTCGCTGGCCGTGGTGGCCCTGATGAAGGGCCCCACCTCTCCGGACTGGCTTCCTGTCGCCCGCGTGGTCTTCGTTCATCCGACATTTCCTGTCCCCTTCGAGATCTCCCAAAAGGACGTCCGTCTTACCGGGATCACCTTTCAGGGGCCTGTCCGCCTTGTGGCTCGCCTCTCTCTTGAGTCGGGCAGTTCCCTTGTTGCAAACGGGGAATATAGTGGAACGGTCCCTGTGGATGGCGCCGTCGGCGGACCTCCCGTCAGGATCGTGATCGACAGGGAATTGCCCTCCGTTTCCGGGAGTGGCCGGTAAACCATGCCGAAGACGCTTTATTTCGAAAAACTCTCTCTCATGGTGAAGATAGGGACGGGATCGGAGGAAAGGGCCCGGCCCCAGAAGATTTTTATTTCGGGAAAGATTGAGTTGGCCGAGATTCCCTGGGGGAACGACCTGATCCAGAAAACGGTGGACTATGACCGTCTCATCAGGGAGATTGTTGCGAAAGGGGAAGGGTCGGAGTGTTGTCTCCTCGAGCGTCTGGGGGAAATTCTATCTGATCATGTATTGGGGCACTTCCCCGGGGCCTCGGAGGTCACGCTGTCCCTCTGGAAGGATCCTCCTCCCCTTCCGCTCGCCCTCGACCGTGTCGGCCTGACGATAAGGGAAAACAGGGCGGGATGGGAAGGTCGGCGGAGAAACGGCACCGAATCAAGCCAGGAAAGGGCGCCATGATCTTTCATCCCAATGTTTTTGGACTGCTTCTTTTGCAAACGACGGCCGGAGGCTGCTTTCTCATGACCTTTCTTTATCGGTATCCTTCGGTCAACCGGTCTTTTTACAGATTGCACGGACTCCTGTTCCTTCTGTTTGCGGGAGGTGCTCTTTTTGCTCTCGGTCCATCCGGATTGAGGATTCCCGCTTTTCATCCGGGCCGCCTGGACCAGTTGACTGTTTATCTGGTGATGCTGGGGACGGGAGGACTCCTGGCCTACAATGTCCTTCTCAACTTCATCTCCTGGGACAGAGGCCGTTCCATTTCGAGGCCGCTTCTGAATCTCTCGGCCATTCTGCTTTTGGGAGCCACAGGGACAGCCACGCTCTTTCTCAACGCCTCCCTCTCCCTTTCCGCCTCGGGAATCCTCCTTCTCATGTCGATGTTCATCTCCACCTTTCTTCTCGGTGCCGTTCTCCTGGCCATGAACTGGGGGCATTTCTATCTGACCAACCCGACGCTTCCCATTGAACCTTTGGCCTTTCTGTCGCGCACACTCCTGGGATGCGCCGGACTGACGGCCCTCACTTCGGGAATCATGACCGGTCTGAACTGGAAAGAGCATCCCGGATTTGCCGAGGGGCTCCTCCTTGAATCATTTCAGGGACTTTATCTGTGGGGACGTCTTCTCATCGGTGTTATCGGGGGACTTGTGATCTCTTACCTGGCATACAAGACGGTACGGATGCATTCGACACAGGCCGCAACCGGACTTCTCTATGTCGCCCTCCTCATGATTCTCTTCGGAGAGGCTTTTTCCCGCTTTCTCTTCCTCAACCTGGGAATTTTGATATGATAGCGAGAGTATAATGCCGGAAGAATTGAAAGCCCCGCACGGTATTTTGGACGGGTCAGTTGATTTGTCAGTAGGATTATCGATAGAATAAGGGTCTTGTAGTAACCTCGGCCTCTTTTCCGATGGAGAGTGCCTTTTGAGCGAGGTCCTGGTTTCTCGGGCCCGGATAATGGAGAGTGCCTCGGGCGCGGGCCCGCGGTTTGTCTTCTTTCAAGCAAAGAAATGGTCAAGGAGGCCTGGATGTCTATTCTGATTGCCGATAACTGCATTTCCTGCGGAGCCTGCCTTCCGGAGTGTCCGAATGACGCTATCAGCGAAGGGGATCCCATTTACGTGATCGATCCGGATCTCTGCACGGAATGCATCGGGTTCCACGATGAACCCCAGTGTGCTGCCGTTTGTCCCATTGACGAATGCTGCATACCTGATCCCAATTACGTCGAAACAAAAGAGCAGCTTCTCGCGAAGAAAGACCGGATTCATCCGAACGGATAACGGGGTTCCCCCCCTTGCGCTTTCTCGCAGGGGGGCTCCCCTGAAGGGAGCAATGAATGGCCAGGAAATTTGTACTAGTCGAGCCGAAGTCGACCCATCTCCATGTTTATAGTTCGTTCACCATTCCGAGACTCGGAGTCATACTCCTGGGGACCATGCTGAGGAACAGGGGGTGGGATGTCCGGGTCTATATTGAGGATGTAGCGCCTGTTGACATGAAGGAAGTTCTTTCTGCAGACGTAGTGGGAATTTCGACTCTGACCTCCACGGCTCCCCAATCCTACCGGCTTGCGAATATCGTCCGTGAGGCTGGGATTCCCGTTGTCATCGGCGGGACTCATGTGTCCTTCCTTCCGGATGAGGCCCTCGATTATTCGGATTATGTCGTGCGCGGTGAAGGGGAGGAAACGCTGTTTGAACTCCTGGAGGCCATGGATGGTCGTGGTGACATGGAGAAGATCCTCGGACTTTCCTACTGGAAAAACAACAGGAAAGCCCATAATCCTGACCGACCCCTCAAGGAAGATCTCGACTCCAATCCCATTCCCGATTATGGCATTGTGGAGGGATGGGATACCCAAAAGAGAGGCCTGATTTCCATTGCGACCTCCAGGGGTTGCCCTTTCACCTGCACATTCTGTTCTGTTCCGGGAATGTATGGCCACGGCTTCAGGATGCATTCCATCGATCGGGTCATTGAGGAGATTCGGGTCAATAACCCGAAATATGTCTTTTTTGCCGACGACCTGTTTACAGCCAACCGGAAAAGGACGAAGGATCTTCTGAAAAGAATGATCGCTGAAGGGCTGACTCCTGAATGGGGAGCCCAGATCAGGACGGAAACGGCCTTCGACCCGGAACTTCTTGAGCTTATGAAGGCCAGCAACTGCTTCAACGTCTTTATTGGGTTTGAATCGATCAACCCGCAGACGCTTGATCTTTTCAATAAACGTCAGACCTATGAAAAAATTGTCCGGTCGGTTGAGGCTTTCAACAAGCATGGGATTAGAATTCACGGGATGTTCGTGGTCGGGGCCGATACTGACGACAAGGCGACGATTTTTGAGACGGCCCGCCTCGCCAGGGAATGGAATCTTCAGTCAATCCAGCTGATGATCCTGACACCCTTACCTGGATCCCCGGATTTCGATCATTTCTATGCGACGGGTAACCGCGAACTGCTCTACAAGGACTGGAGCCTCTACGATGGGCACCATACGGTGTACCGTCCGAAGAATATGACCGCCTACGAGCTAAATGAGGCGGCGATTGCGGCCATGGAGGATTTCTACTCCTGGAAAAACATTGCCCGAAGTGCGATGAGGCGAGACTATTATTCGACGCTGATCCAGTTTGGCGCAAAAAATCTTTTGAAGAACTGGCGACGGGAAAATAACAGCTTTCTTGAGGAGCTCCGATCGACAGTCTTTGAAAAAGCGGAGGAAGGAAAGGAGTCTTCCTCCCAAATTCCACGCACGAACCGTGTGGGAGTTCCGAGATTCATTCTCGACTCGGAACTGGGTTCAGGCCTTGTCGCGTTCTTTGCAAGGCTTGGCAGTTCAGTGGTCCCCTTTTCCGAAGTGCCTCCCGATGGGCAAGAGGATCCGACGGCCCTTTCTAGAATTCGGGGAAAGGTGGACTGTATCGTGTTGCCGGTGATGGAGCGGGCACGGCAGGGAGAAGAGGAGTTCTTCCAGAAGATCGAGAGTCTGAAACAATGGATGAACCAGCACAAGCAGTCGGCTCCGACAGCCGTCTCCCTGTTTCTCGACAAACAAGATGGCTCCCTCTATTCCTCACTGGCTCAACTTGGAGCGTTTTTTACAAAAGATCTGGACAGAGTGCATCAGGCGTACAAGGAAACGATGACCGGTATCAGAACCATCAGTCCGACATCGGTTGATGAAGTGAAGCCGGTCATGGTCCAGTTGTCGTCCTAGGACACCTCTGAGCCGAAGGAGACTTTCAGTCGATGGAAAAAATGACACGAATTGCAACCGCTGAAGAGCTCTCACAGAAAAAATGGTATGTTGTGGATGCCGACGGGCAGACCGTTGGAAGACTCTCGACAGCCGTTGCTCTTCTTCTGAGAGGCAAAAACAAGGTTTTCTTTACCCCTCATCAGGATGCCGGGGACTTCGTCATCGTGATCAATGCCGCCAAAGTGGCATTTACCGGTAAAAAATGGACCCAGAAAATGTATTACCGCCACAGTGGCTACCCGGGTGGGTTCAAGTCGGCGACCGCGAAGGAAGTCCGGAGCCGGAATCCGGAGCACCTGGTCATCCATGCCGTGAAGGGCATGCTCCCCAAAAACAAGTTGTCCAATCAGTTTATGAGCCGGCTCAAGGTCTATGCGCAGGAAACGCATCCCCACCAGGCTCAGAATCCTGAAGTCTATGCCTTAGGAGGTCGTTGATGGAAAGAGAACCGAACGAGGACGGACGGGGTTCTGCAACAGGGAAGCGCAAGACAGCCATTGCTCGGGTCAGGGTACAGGTTGGTACCGGTTTGATCCAGGTCAATGACAGACCTCTGGAAGAATATTTTCCCCGGACACTCTGGACGACCCAGGTCAAAGCCCCCATCGAACTGACCAATATGGCCGGAAAGCTCGATGTTTTCGCAAAAGTGACGGGAGGGGGGTTGACGGGACAGGCTGAGGCCATCCGCCATGGAATTTCCCGCGCTCTTCTCGAAATCAATCCGGAGTTCCGTGACTCCTTGAAAAAAGAAGGCTTTCTGACTCGTGACGCCAGGGCCAAGGAGCGTAAAAAGTTCGGCCAGAAAGGCGCCAGAAAGCGTTTTCAATTTTCGAAACGCTAAGCTTGAGTGGGTGTCCCACGAAGGAAGGGGAGACCGCGGTCTCCCCTTTTTTCGTGCTGATTCTGGAGAAAAATGCAGGAAAAATCGCGAGAAAAAGAAGTTCGTATCGGAATTGCGGGAGCGTCGGGATATGCAGGAGGGGAGTTACTTAATCTTCTTGCCTCCCATCGCTCCGCACGGGTGGTTCGTCTTGCCGGTGAATCCCGGGCAGGTTCGAGAATCAGGGATCTTTTTCCCCATCTCGACTCTCCTGCAGTTCTGGAAAAAATTTCGGACGCCCCCCTTTGGGACGATGTCGATGTCGTTTTTTTCGCCCTTCCCGCGGGGCAGAGCTTCTCCCTTGTCCCCCGCTATCTCGAGCGGGGAACGGTGGTCGTTGACCTTGGGCCCGACTACAGGCTGAAAGATCCCGAACTCTATCGCAGGGTTTATGGAATCGAGCATGGATTTCCCGAGGGGCTCCCCCAGGCCGTTTATGCCCTTCCTGAATGGACGGGACAGGCTCTCGCCAAAGCGCGCCTCGTGGCCTGTCCAGGATGCTTTCCGACTGGAGCCCTTTTGGGCATACTCCCTTTTCTCCGCTCAGGGCAAATCAGGCGGGATATGATCGTCGTGGATGGAAAGTCGGGGATCACGGGGGCAGGAAGGTCTCTCACACTTGAGACCCATTTTCCTGAAATTTCTGAAGGGGTTCTTGCCTACAAGCTTCTTGATCACAGGCATGTTCCGGAGATGGAGCAGTCTCTGGAAGGAGGAAAAGTCACATTCGTTCCTCACCTGATGCCGTTCAATCGGGGAATTCTGTCTACGATCTACATGGTTCTGGACCATCCCTGTTCCCAGGAGGAGATTGACCGGACGATTGATGAAAGCTATCGGGACAGCCCCTTTGTCCGAAGGGTGTCCTCCCCTCCAAACACAATGAGCGTGAGGGGAACGAACAATGTCCATCTCTATGCCAAAGTCCGGGAGGATCGTCTCGTTGTCCTGACGGCCATCGACAATCTTGTGAGGGGAGCTGCGGGGCAGGCGATCCAGGCCATGAACCGAATTTTTGGATTTGAAGAACAAGAGGGATTGCGCCGGGGTGCGCTCTTCCCGTAACTTCAATAATTTCACTCTTTAATGGAAATGATGGCATGGCCAGAAAAAAAATGGCGGGAGGAATCACCTTCCCGAAAGGATTTTCGGCAGGGGGCCTCTTCTCCGGTGTCAAGAAAAACGGAAAGCCGGATCTGGCACTGATTCTCTGTGAATCGGAGTGTCATGCAGCCGGCGTTTTTACGACGAACCAGATCAAGGCACCGGCCGTCAGGATCTCCCAGAGGCGCGTTCGGGGTTCCGGCATTCGCGCGATCATCGTCAACAGCGGAAACGCCAATGCGTGTAATGGCGAACAGGGAGAGAGGGACGCCCTTCTGATTTCCGAAAAGCTCTCGGGCCATCTGGGATGCGACCCCAGGAAAATTCTTATGGCTTCCACGGGAGTCATCGGGCGCCCGCTCAACATGGAAGCGATCCTTTCAGCTCTTCCCGCTCTGGTTGCCGGGGTTGATCCTCTTGGCCATGAAGCCTGTGCTCAAGCCATCATGACAACTGATACACGCTCAAAGTCTGCGCAGGCCGAAGCCATCATAGGCGGTCGACCCGTCCGGGTTGGGGGTATCGCGAAAGGGGTGGGGATGATCCATCCCCAGATGGCCACCTTGCTTGTATTTCTGACAACCGATGCATCCGTGGAAAAAGGGGCTCTCCAGGGGGCTCTCGCTCAGGCTTCCGACAAGACTTTCAACGCCCTGACCGTCGACGGGGATACGAGCACGAACGATACGGCCCTGATCCTGGCAAGCGGCCTTGCAGGAAATGCTCGTATTTCCAGAAACTCTTCTGAATACGAGGATTTCTGTGCTCTTGTTCTCTCCGTCTGCCAGTCTCTTAGAGATCAGCTTGTCAGAGACGGGGAAGGTGTCACGAAGATTATCAGGATTCAGGTTTCGGGAGCCCGTTCCCGTGGAGACGCACGGAAGGTTGCCCAGGCCATTTCCCGCTCCCTTCTCGTCAAGACGGCCTTCTTTGGTGAGGATGTGAACTGGGGGAGAATTATGGTTGCCATCGGAAACTCCGGTGTGAGGGTCTTCGAGGAGAAGATCGACATATTCATGGGGCCCGTTGCGCTTGTCCACAAGGGGGTTGGCCTCGGACCTCTTCAGGAGGAAAAGGCCCTTGAGGTGATGAAGGGAAAGGAAATTACGCTGCGTGTCATGCTGGGACTTGGCTCAATGGAAGCGGAGTACTGGACCACGGATCTGTCCATCGAATACGTCCGGATCAATGCCGGATACAAGGGAAGAACTTAGGACGATTGTTTGCTTAAGCATTTTGTGGTATAAATAAATGTTTTTTAGAGGAAGGTGGCGTTTATTCCTCTCTGTCGGTTTTGCCCTGCTGGATGAGAGTGAGTTCCTGTAGGCAGATCAGGACAGCGGCCTTCGGCCAGAATCGCCAAACACAAAAAACAGCGAACCCCGGAAAAAATCCGGAAAACCCATGGGTCCGCGCAGAAGATCCAAATCGCCATCCCACGCGGCGGGAACGGTTCGCAAAGGTCAACCCAATGATCAGGAGACATCAATGGCTAATGTGACAATCAAGGAACTTCTGGATGCGGGTGTTCACTTCGGACACCAGACAAAGCGATGGAATCCGAAGATGAAGCGGTTCATCTATGGAGAGCGTAACGGAATCTACATCATTGATCTTCAGCAGACGACCCGCCGATACCGTCAGGCGACGCGGTTCATCAAAAATATGGTGGCCGAGGGCAAGTCGGTCCTCTTCATTGCGACCAAGAAGCAGGCTCAGTCCATCATCCAGGAAGAGGCCGAGCGGTGCGGGATGTTTCATGTCACCCAGCGGTGGCTTGGGGGCATGCTGACAAATCATCAGACGATCCGGAAGTCGGTCGAACGTCTGAAGAAGATCGAATCGATGAAGGAAAGCGACCAGTGGGCGCGCCTTCCGAAGAAGGAAGTGGCCCAGATCGAAAAGGAAGAATCCAAGCTTCGAGCGACTCTTTCGGGTATTCGTGGAATGGGACAGCTTCCTGGAGCCATCTTTGTCGTGGATCCCAAGAAAGAACATATCGCCATTCACGAAGCGAACCGGCTTGGGATTCCGGTGGTGGCCATGGTTGACACGAACTGCGACCCCGATCTGATCGACTATCCGATCCCGGCCAATGATGACGCAATCCGGTCCATCCGCCTGATGGCCGAAGGAATCGCCGATGCCGTACTCGAAGGAGCGCTCTCCCGGCGATCACCCGGCAAGGCGGCCGCTGAGCCGGCCGCGGCCAATGCAGAGCTTGCGGAGGCTTTTTCGGCGGGTAATTCCGGAGAGAAATAAATAAGCGCGGCGGGAGGGGGATTTCCTCTCCCGCTTTCTCTCATCGTTAGTCTGGAGATGTCGGGAAGGATCTGAACGGAAAGAGACGGAGGAACGGATCGATATGGAAATTGCTGCAAATGTGGTCAAGGAGCTTCGTGAAAAAACCCAGGCGGGCTTTATGGATTGCCGGAAGGCCCTTGTCGAGGCCAATGGAGATCCCGAGAAGGCCTACGAAATCCTGAAGAAGAGCGGCGCTCTCAAAGCCAGCAAGAAGGCAGACCGGGAAACGGCGGAAGGGCTTGTCGGTTCCTATATTCATGCCGGTAGCAAGATCGGGGTTCTGGTTGAGGTCAATTGCGAAACGGATTTCGTGGCCCGGACAGACAATTTCAAGGAGCTGGTCCGGAATTTGGCCATGCATATCGCTGCGGCCGCTCCGACTTATGTCGACAGAAGCGCCCTCCGGGAAGAAGAGATCGAGAAGGTGCGTGCCGGATTCTTGGCCGAGGTGCAGGACAAGCCTGAGAAGGTTCGGGGCAACATCGTGGAAGGCAAGCTTGAAAAATATTTTCAGGAGGCCTGCCTTCTCGATCAGCCTTATGTGAAGGACCCGGGAGTCGTGGTTCGGGACCTGATTGCGGGCGAGATCGCCAAAATGGGCGAGAATATCTCCGTCAAACGTTTCTCGCGGTTCCAGATCGGAGAAGGGAAGGGCTGATGCCCGGCTATAAAAGGGTTCTTCTCAAGCTTTCCGGAGAGGCGTTGATGGGAGATCTTTCCTTCGGGATTGATCCCACGGTCCTAGATCGGATCGCCGTAGAAATTCAGGCGGTCGTTTCCCAGAGCGTTGAGCTTGGGGTCGTGATCGGCGGAGGAAATTTCTTCCGGGGCCTCTCGGGAATCAGTCAGGGGATTGATCGGGCGTCAGCGGATTACATGGGGATGCTTTCAACGATCCTGAACGCTTTGGCCCTTCAGTCTGTTCTCGAGAAGAAAGGTGTGTCCACGAGGGTCCTGACGGCCCTCGAAATGCGGGCTCTGGCCGAACCCTATATTCGTCGCCGGGCGATGCGGCACCTCGAAAAGGGCCGCGTCATCATTTTTGCCGGAGGAACCGGAAATCCTTATTTTACCACCGATACCGCGGCCGCCCTTCGGGCAATGGAAATCGGAGCCGAAGTGGTCCTTAAGGCGACAAAGGTGGATGGTATCTACAGTGACGATCCCCGCAAAAATCATAATGCGGAACGGTATGTGGAGCTTAGCTACATCGATGTCCTTGAGAAAAAGCTCAAGGTGATGGACTCAACGGCCGTTTCCCTCTGCATGGACAACAATCTTCCAATCATTGTCTTCGATCTTAACGGTCCCAACAATATCGTCCGGGTGGTTCAGGGCGAATCGATCGGGACTCTGGTTCGCTAGAACCCAGGGAGTGTACAGCGGGAGGCTGAGATGGATGCGGAACTGAAGGGCTTTGCGGAAAAAATGGATCACGCGGTGGAACATTTCCGAAAGGAAATCCAGACCCTGCGGACGGGTCGTCCTTCACTGACGCTCATCGAGCACATCCGGGTCGATTACTATGGAAATCAGGTTTCGCTCGACAAGGTGGCGGCTCTCAACATTGTCGACAACCGGATGATCACCATCACCCCATGGGAAACCAAGATTATCGGGGATATTGAAAAGTCGATCATGGCCGCAAACCTGGGGCTGACACCCCAGAATGATGGCAAGACGGTCAGGATCGTCGTTCCTCCAATGACCGAGGAACGGCGAAAGGAAATGGTCAAACTCCTCAAGAAAATGGCCGAGGAGGCAAAGGTCTCTCTTCGAAACATCCGCCGGGATGCAAATGAGGATATCAAGAAAAAAAACAAGGAAGGTCTCATCCAGGAAGACCGGGTAAAACGGCTTCAGGACGAGGTTCAGAAGCTGGTCGACGGGGCGGGTTCCAAGGTGGACGAACATGCTCGCAAGAAGGAGCAGGAAATCCTGACAACCTGACACGATGAGACTTCTGGCCCCCATCTTGCACTCCCTTCCGGAGCCGGGGTTTCCGGAGGGCCGGACCCGGGTGACAGTCGATCTCGATCAATTTGTCCATAATGTCCGGAAAGTTGAAGCGTTCCTCCAGCCTTACGAGGAGCTCCTTCCGGTCATCAAGGCCAACGCCTATGGCCATGGACTTCTTCCCATCATGAAGACCATTTCTTCAATGGGAATCAACCGCGTGGCGGTGATGGGTGCCGACGAAGCCCTTTCCCTGAGAAGGGGAGGGTTTTCCGGAACGATCATTCTTCTCGGAGGATTTTCCGGACCAGAACTTTCTCTTTGTTTTCAGGAACGGCTCACTCCCGTTCTCCATCATCCCGACCAGCTTCGACTCCTCGATCATGCGTCCTTCCCAGACACATTTTTGGATCTCCACCTCAAGATAGACTCTGGAATGGGGCGTCTCGGCTTTCTCCCTGAAGAAATACCGGAGATCCTCGACCTCCTTTCCCGGCTTCCCCAGGCGAGGGTAACGGGGATCATGACTCATTTTCCCCTCTCGGAGGATCGGAAAGACACCGAGGGCTGTGTCGACCTGTTTCGGAAAACACTCCTTCCTATAGTCGCCCATCCTTCAATGGCGAACCTTTCGGTCATTCATATGGCCAACAGTGCCGCTGTGATGCAGGGACTGACCTCGTTTCCGGTCACCCATCCCTCAGGCCGCCGACTTTCCTTTTGGGCAAGACCTGGCCTTTTGCTCTATGGCCATCCCCCCCTTGGGGAACTCCCCGGCTGGAGCGACATTGCCCCGATCTTCAAGGTCGAAGCGCGCCTTCTGTCGGTCAGAAGACTTCCCAAAGGACATTCCATCTCGTACGGAAGAACGGAGATTCTCGCCAGAGACAGCATTGTGGGGATTCTCGGCATGGGTTATGCCGATGGTCTGTCCCGGGGCCTCTCCGGCAAGGGCTGGGGGGTGGTCGACGGAAGGAAGGCCCCCTTTGCAGGAAGGGTTTGCATGGACATGGTGGCCGTCGATCTCACAGGTCTGCCTCGTGAGCCGAAGGTCGGAGAATGGGTCGGGATCATCGACCCGAAGGATCCCGAATCCATGACGGTCGACCAGATGGCCCGCTGGATGGGAACGATTCCCTACGAGGTCCTCTGCCTACTCGGTCACCGGTCGGACAGGAGGTTTGTTGGAGATGCCGCAAGGTCTCTTCAAGATGCTAAATGATGGAATCACCGGTCTCCTGGCGGGATCCGGAGCCCTCTTTATTCTAGGCCTTCGGGGGATCCTGGGAGTGTTCCGGCCGGCCTTTCTATTCAGGAACTTTCTCGAGCAGCTTTTGAAAATCGGGGCTGATTCAACGATCGTAGTCGGAGTGACAGCCTTTTTTACAGGGATGGTTCTGGCTCTTCAAGCGTGGATAGGGTTCAGGAAGTTCAATGCCGAGAGTCTTGTCGGTGCCGTCGTGACGCTGTCGATGACCCGGGAACTCGGTCCGGTTATCACGAGCCTCATGGTCACAGGACGTTCAGGGTCGGCGATGGCGGCAGAGCTTGGCAGTATGCGCGTCACCGAGCAGATCGATGCTCTGGAAAGTCTTGCCGTAAACCCTGTCGACTATCTCGTGACCCCGAGGTTCTATGCTTCCCTTGTGGCACTTCCCCTTCTGACGGCACTGGCCGATCTTATCGGGATCGGGGGAGGATATTTCGTTTCGGTCAAGTTGCTGGGCCTGTCTCCCCACCTCTATTTTCAGGAAATCCGACATTATGTCGAATTGCATGACTTCCTTTCCGGGATCGTCAAGGCCGTCTTTTTCGGTGGGATCCTTTCCTTGTGGGCGTGCCGGACGGGATTTATTGCCTCCGGAGGGGCGGCAGGGGTGGGTCGGGCGGTGACCCGATCCGTCGTCAGTGCCTCCATGAGCATCCTCGTCATCGATTATTTTCTGACGGCATGGTTGTTCTGATGTCTCCCCCAGCTTCGATCGCCATTTCGAACCTCAGCAAAAAATTCGGATCCCAGGAGGTTCTCCGGAACATCTCCTTTGAGGTTCCCCGAGGGCAGACTTATTGTATTATCGGAGGGTCCGGCCAAGGAAAGTCGGTTCTGCTCAAACATGTCATGCGGCTGTTGGCCCCCGATTCAGGGGATGTCCGGATCGACGGGGAATCGATCGTCGGACTCTCGGGAAAGCCCCTCGACGATGTCCGTAAAAAGATGGGAATGGTCTTCCAGGAGTCGGCGCTATTCGATTCGATGACCTGCCTTGAAAATGTCTCCTTTGGGCTGACGATGCATCGAAGAGATCTCTCCGCAAAAGAGGTCGAGCGAATTGCCCGCGATAAGATCCGTCTGGTCGGATTGTCACGGGTGGAATACAAATTCCCTTCCGAAATTTCCGGCGGAATGAAAAAAAGGGTCGGCATTGCCAGAGCCATTGCCCTGGAACCTGAAATTCTTCTTTATGACGAGCCGACCACGGGCCTCGACCCGATCCTGGCGAGCTCGATTGACGAGTTGATTATCAAAATGAAGGCGGAGCTTCATGTGACCAGCCTCGTCATTACCCATGACATGAACAGCGCTCTCAGGATTGCTGACAGGATCCTGTTCCTCTATCAGGGAAAAATTCATTTCTCCGGAACATCCCAGGAAGTTCGGGAGACGAAGGACCCTGTTCTCGGACAGTTCGTCCGGGGTGAAACCGTCGGTCCCATTCCGGTTATTGCCGAAGTCGATTCGTCAACAAGATCATAAGACGTGTGTTGGGATTGTCACGATCTCTAATCGAAGGAGTCGGTCCTTGAAAGTGTCCGCCGAAACGCGGCTCGGTTTCTTTGTCCTGGTCGCGTTGGGGGTGATCGCCTTTCTTTCCATGCGCCTTGGCCATCACAAGTTGAAGCCGGACCACTCATTTGCTTTTTATGCCGAATTTTCCTCCGTGGACGGCCTTGAAAAAGGGACCGATGTCGAGGTGGCGGGCGTAAAGGTGGGAGAGGTCGATGCCATTACCCTGAGCCCTGCCGGCCTGGCTCGTGTCCGCATGCTGGTCAGCAAGAAAGTGGTAATCCCCTCCGATGCCCGGGCGATCATCTTTTCCAACGGCTTTTTGGGAAAGATGTATGTCGAGATCGAGCCCGGCCCTTCGGGGGTCAGACCTCGTCTCGACCCGGAAAGGGATCGGGAGCCTCCGGGAATCCTTCGCAGGATTTTTGGCGAAATTCCAGGGCCCGACAAGGCTTGGGCCGATGAGGGAAATACCCCCGCCTCGGGGGGGCCTCCTTCGGCTGTCCCGCCGTCTGCCTCTCCTCCAGGTTCCCGCGATCCGTCCCCTTCTGGAGAACTCAAGCCGGGTGCGACCCTGGTCGCCCCGGGAACCACCGTGAGCGTCAACAGGCTTGTCAAAAAGCTCAACAAGATCGCCGATGACATTCAGGCGGTCTCCAACTCCCTCAAAGGATCGATAGGGACATCCCAGGGAAAGGAGCAGCTCCGAAGGACCCTCAAACATCTGGACGAACTTACGACCAATCTCCGGGATTTTACGGTGAGCCTCAAGAAAAAATCTCCGGACATTCTCAACAAGGTCGACTCCATCGCCAACAAGATTGACAACGGGGTGGGGACAATCGGATCGCTGGTCAACAAGAACGACGTCTACGACAATGCTGACCAGTCCCTGGCCCATCTGAACAGTATCCTGAAGAAGATCGACGAGGGACAGGGAACGATCGGAAAGCTGGTCAACAATCCGGACGTCTATGACAACCTGTCGAAAACCCTCAAAAAGCTGTCGGGGGTCACGAACAAGGCGGACCGCATGGAGCTGAACGTCTGGATGCGGGGTTTCTATATGCCGAGAGCCGGCACGGCCGAAGGCTTCTTCACGCTCGATCTCTATCCCCGGTCGGACAAGTTTTACCGGATCCAGGTGGTGAGCACCACGAATCCCTACTACACCCAGTCGACCCCCTACACCCAGATCAACGGAAACTATGTGGCAGGTCCGACTCAGATTACCGGGACAACCCAGGGTATCAAGTTCAGTGTGGAGTTCGGGGAGAAGTTCGGAGACTTCGACGTCAGGGCCGGTTTGATCCAGAACAGCTTCGGGTTCGGGGCCGACTACCAGATTTTAAAAAATCTCTTCCTCACCCTGACGGTTTACAATATCGGCACCTACGATCCGTTGACCCCCAACCCCTATTCCCGTCTGTACCTGACCTACACGCTCTTCAACCATATCTGGCTCAACGCGGGATATTACAATGCCTTCAACTCGAGCGTGGCCTCTCCCCTGGTCGGTGGCGGGATCATTTTGAACGACGAAACCCTCAAGTATCTCATCGCGGGACATCTTCCCTGATCCAGCTTCAATCGCTTCAGAATTTGACGAAAGGGCGTCGGATCAGTATTCTGAAAGGACAGAAAAAGAGTTTGAAGGAACACTGGCAGGATAATCCCCCTAAGGTCCGGCTCTTTCGGCGGCAAAGGGGTGTGTTGTCTTTTTGATCATTCCAAGGATAGTTAATGACAGAGCGATACAGTCCTGAAGAGCAGCAGGCTCTTGAGATCGAAGGGACGTCTGGTGTCGATGACACCAGTCATTCCTCGAGACCCTCCTCACCCTCTCCTGGTCAGGGAGCCCGTGATCATATTCTCATTCGTTTTCTATCTTCCCTGATCCTCGCCATCGTCCTCTTCCTGACGCTGGCTGTTCTAACGATCTTCGGGACATTCATCGAGCAGGGAAGGGATCCATCCTTCTATCTCACCTCCTATGGTCCCAAATGGGGGCCCTGGATCCTGAACCTCAAGATCGACAACATTTACCATAGCTGGTATTACACGAGTCTTCTGGCGCTCCTTTGCGTCAATGCCCTGACGTGCGTCTACCGGCGTTTTCCGGTGACCATCCGGTCCCTCTTCAGGGAACGGGTCAGCGTCAGCCGTGAATTTCTGAAAAAACAGAAAGAATATCAGGAGATAGAAATCGCACGCTCTCCGGTTATTCCTTCAGAAGTCCCCTCCTTGGTGGCCGATACCCTCAAGGCCCGGCATTACCAGGTCCAGACCGCAGGTGACGGGAAGGAAACCGCGATATATGCTCACAAAGGGGTCCTCGGGCGTATCGGATCCCATGTGGCCCACCTGTCGGTCATCGTCATTCTGGCGGGAGGACTGCTGGGCAGTCTGACAGGTTTTCGCTTGTTCGGGACCTTCTATGTGCATACGACCACCTTCATTCCCCAGGGGGGATGGGATCTTCGGGTCAACAAGTTCTGGATCACCCATTACAAGAACGGTATGGTCAAGTCCTATTTTAGCGATGTGGACATCCTGAAGGATGGCAAGATCCTGAAGCACAAGATCATTCAGGTCAACCATCCGCTGTCATTCCAGGGACTTCGATTTTACCAGGCGAGCTTCGGCGAGGCACCGGACCGCCTGGAGTCGGCCGACGTTCTGGTCGTCGACAAGGAGAAAAAGCAGTTTATCGGACGATTCTCCCTGGCCTGGGACAAGGCAACGCCGATTCCCAGAACCCCTTACACCCTGAAGGCTGTCCGATACGTGTCGGATTTTGCCTTTGATCCCAAGACCGGTTCTGTCTTCACCCAGTCTGAAAAGCCCAAGAACCCTGCCGTCCAAATCGAGGTGTACCAGGACGGAAAACTTCTCGGAAGTCCTTGGTTGTTCTATAAGTTTCCCCAAGTTCAGGTTCTCAAGAGCGTTCCGGAATTTTTCATCTTCGGAGGATATCATGCCCCTTTCTATACAGGACTTGAACTAGCCAAAGATCCAGGCGTTCCTATCGTCTGGACCGGATCTTTCCTGCTTGTCGGAGGTCTTTTCCTGTCCTCCTTCATCTTCCATCGGAAGATCTGGCTTCGGGTTCGTCCGCACGGCGACGCTCTTTCCATCGCTGTCGGCGGATTCGGACACAAGGACAAGATCGGGTTTGAGCGAGAGTTCGAAGCGATTGTCGCAGATCTGAAGACGGCGTTGTCGCCCCCCGATCGTCCGGCTCCGGAACCAGTGTCCGGGGCAATGACCCAGAGACCCTCCCTTTCAAATGGATAGGCGGAGGGGAAAGTCATGCAGGATGCGTCAACGAAAGAGACTCTCCCTGGAGTGGGAACTCCGGAGATCTTATATGTCGAAAACTGAGCAAGGAGACTGGTGATGTCCCTTATTAATTCTGTCGGATCGTCCTTCATACTCTACAACACCGTGATCGTCCTTTATCTTGCCGGAACCGTCGCTTACTTCCTTTTCCTGATCTCCCACCGGAAAGAGGTGGGTAAGATTGCGTCCACCGTGACGTTCTCGGGCTGGATCGTCAACACGGCCGCCCTTGTGGGACGCGGAGTTGCGGACCACCACGCTCCCTGGTCCAATCTCTACGAAACCCTGTTCCTGTTCTCATGGGCTTCTGTTCTCGGCTACATGGTCATGGAGTTCAAATACAAGGTTCGCGTTGCGGGAGCTTTTGTCCTGACACTCGTCATGTTTGCGGTGGGAGCTGCACGCATGCTCCCTTACCGTTATCAGATGGTCGAGCCCCTTAATCCCGCCCTCAATTCCTACTGGCTCAAAATTCATGTTTTCACGATGTTTCTTTCCTATGCCGCCTTTGGAATTTCGGCTGCGCTTGCGGGAATCTATCTCGCCAAGCGTCGCGCCGAAAAAAAAGGGTCTGTGGGCTGGATCCTTCAAGAATTTCCTTCTGCGGAGGACCTGGACGACCTGACCTACAAATCCGTTCTCGTCGGCTTCCCCCTTCTGACGCTCGGTGTCATCTTTGGGGCAATGTGGGCCTATGAGGCCTGGGGAGGCTACTGGTCCTGGGATCCCAAGGAGACGTGGTCCCTGATCACCTGGTTCGTTTATGCAGCCTACCTGCACGCCCGCATGACTCGAGGGCTTCGGGGTGCTCCGAGTGCCTACTTTTCGATACTCGGATTTGTCGCGGTCATCTTTTTGTATTGGGGCGTCAGCTTTATCATCCCGGGTCTCCATGCCTACGCGGCTTAAGGAGGCGGGAGGAACAAAATGAAGGGCGGAATGAAGGAAAAGTGGCCTTACATTGTGGCAGCCGCTGTCGTCGTGCTCGTTATCGGCTATGTCGTCAAGACGGCGAACATCACTCCGGTTTCAGTTGGGATGGTCGCTCCCGACTTCACCCTCTCCACCGTCGATGGAAAAACCGTTCATCTGTCGGATCTCAGGGGGAAGGTCGTGATGCTCAACTTTTGGGCGACCTGGTGCAAACCGTGCCGTCAGGAAATGCCCTCCATGGAAGAAATGTATCATGGATTCAAGAATCTGGCGGGGGAGCGGTTCGAGTTGATCGCGGTCAATGAGAACAACGTATTCTATCAGGGCAAGATCAGGCCGTTCCTCACCAAGTACGGAATCGACTTTCCTGTTCCGGTGGACCCTCTGGGGAAGCTGGATCATCTCTACAAGATCACGGGGGTTCCCGAAACATTCATCATCGATCAGAAAGGGGTCGTGGCGGAGCATGTGATCGGTCCGCGCGACTGGAGAATGAAGGACAGTCTGGTGACCGTACACAGTCTTCTCGATCATGGACCCAGCACTCCGGCAGCCTATCTTGCCGCCAAGAAGGATGCCGCATCAGGCTATTGACAGGGTTCCAATGAGAAGGTTCGCCGTGACGGGGAGACTGGTTTCGGGCCCCTCCCAGTATGCGCTGGTTCTCGTTATCTTGGGCGTTCTTTTTTTTATCTGGGAATCGGGCGTCGGAATGCCATCGGCATCCGCAGCCGGGTTGGACAGTGGTTTCTCCCGACCTCCGGCCCTTCCCTCGATTGTCCTCAGAGATCTCAGGGGGCAACGGTTCAACACAGCGAATCTATCGGGCCAGCCGCTCCTGATTTTGAACTTCCTGGCTCCATGGTGCGCCCCCTGCCTGCGGGAAATCCCGTCCCTTTCGAGACTGGCCCGGTCTTCGGGGGGATTGATCCGGATTCAGGGAGTTTTGGAAGGGCCGGTCGGACCGGAATCCTTGAAAAAGTTTCTCGGGAAGGGGCATTTCCCCTTCTCAATCCTTTTGGATCCCTCGATGGCCTTTTCCCGGGCGATGGGTGTGCGCGGCCTTCCGACGACCTTTGTCGTCGACTCCGGAGGGCGCATCGTGAGCCGCGTCACCGGAGCGGTCGACTGGAATGACCCGCGCGTTCGACGCTACCTGAGGAGTTTTATTTCATCAAAGGCGGGTTTCTGATGTCGCATCAGCCGATTTCCTGGACTCTGGCATTCCTGGCAGGCCTTGTCTCCTTTGTCTCTCCATGCGTTCTTCCAATCGTTCCATCCTACGTCTCCTATATTACGGGGCTTTCCTTCGAAGAGCTGACGGGACGCTCTCAAACATTGTCTCGACAGGTGATCGTCCGTGAATCCCTTTTTCATGCGCTGATTTTCAGCCTTGGCTTTTCGACGCTCTTCATCGGGTTTGGGGCTTCGGCCTCTTTCCTGGGAGAACTGCTGCTGACCTATCAGGACGTCATTCGCAAACTCGGGGCGATCCTGATCATCCTCTTTGGCCTGTTCATCGCCGGCTGGCTCAGAATTCCCTTTCTGAACAAGGAGCTTCATCTTCCCTTTCGAGGGAAGAAGGCCACTCTCTCCGGATCGTTTTTGGTCGGATTTGGGTTCGCCGCGGGATGGACCCCCTGTGTCGGGCCGATTCTCGGAGCGATCCTCTTTTATGCGGGGACCCAGGGGACGGTGATGAAAGGGGTCGTCCTTCTCTCTTTCTATTCCCTGGGATTGGCCATTCCCTTCATTCTTGCCTCTGTCCTTTTCAACCTTTTCCTGGGGAGTATGCGCTCCCTCCGGCAATGGATGCCCTGGATCACCCGGTTTTCAGGAGGGTTCCTGGTCGTCATGGGGGCTCTGATCTTTACGAACGCCTTCACCATTATTTCTGCCTTTCTCACCCAGCATCATATCGGCTGGACCCCCAACCTCTGACTCAGGATCTTCGATGACCCAAACAACCAATCCCTCGGACCAGAAGGACTCCCGGCCACTTGAGGTAGAGGTTCTGGTCGTGGGACTGGGCCCTGCTGGAAGCACGGCGCTCCGGACCTTGGTCGATGGCGGGGTCTCTGCCCTGGGAGTTGACAGGGCTGAATTTCCTCGGGAAAAGCCCTGTGGAGGGGGAGTCTCCGCCCGTACATTGCCGTATCTTCCCCCGAAACTTCTGGATGAGCTTCCCTACCAGACGACACAGGGGATCCGGCTGACCCTTCGGGGCACCCGGGAGCAATGCCAGGATTTCGGACGGCCGATCGCCTATCAGGTCCGGCGCGACCAGTTCGACCTTGCTCTCCTCGACAGGGCCCGCGCGTCCGGTGCCCGTATCATGACCGGAGTCCGGAGCATCCAGCTGTCTCGCAAAGGGAATCGCTTCGAGGCGAAGATGGGGGAGAAGACCGTTCTGGCCAGGGCTGTCATGGCGGCGGACGGAGCGACAAGCAAGGTTCTCCGGGATCTTGATCCCTCCTCCATGACGGAGACGAGGGACAATCCCCTTCTTCGACCCTGGACTTCCGCCGAGGGATGGGCCTCTCTCCGGGATCCTATCGACACGCGATATGTGGCCATCGACCTCGGACTTGTCGCGGGAGGGTATGCTTGGTCCTTTCCAAAAAAGGATTCTCTTTCTGGACTCGGAGTGGCCGGATTCCTCAAGCCTCTCGTCGATCCACGATCCGTGTTTGCAAGATATCTGGAATCGAGCCAGGCAAACCTTGATGGGGGAGGCGTCTTCACATGGCCCCTTCCGAACTTTCGTTCGGCCCGCCATGGCCGGGTTCCCGGACTTTTTCTCGTAGGAGACGCGGGCGGAATCGTCGATCCTTTCCTGGGAGAGGGAATTTATTATGCGGTTCTTTCAGGGACCAAGGCCGCGGAATCTTACATCCGGAGCCGGATCTCACCGGAGGCCGGCCCGGACCTCCCTGAACGCTCAACTCATGATTATGTCAACTGGCTAAACAAGGAAATTTGGCCCGATTTCCGTCAGGGATCCCGGCTTGCCAAAACGATTTACCGGTTTCCAGGCTTCTTTTTTTCCTTGACGGGCAGATATCCCAAGCTTCTGGAGCTGTACGCCTCGATTCTGACGGGGGACAGGGACTATCGCTCTTTTTCCAGGGAAATCATTGTCCGGGCCGTTAAGACACTCCTTCCGATACGGCGCCCCGCAGCCGGCCGCTTCCTGTGATCCGCAGGGCTCCTGTGCTCAACCGTCTTGTCTCGGGAAGCCGCTCCCTGGCGACTCGCTCGGGTTCTGACGGAAAGATCCGGCTGGATCGTTCCTGGGCTTTTTACGGAGTCTACCTCTTCTCTGCAGCAGGATTTTCAGGGGGAGTTCCGGCCGGGGGGCTCTACGGGGCGGTCGTCCTGGGCCTCTCGACCGTATTTATGGCCCTTCTGGTGACCCTTCTTCATGAACTGGGCCACCGAATGACGGCCCGGATTCTCCGTGTCCCCTACGATGGAAGCCGGCTTTCTTTCTGGGGAGGCTTTCCGGAGCACCGTGTCGATTTCGGGCCGCCAGGTCCGGCAGAGATCGCTGTCCGAGCCGCGGGGCCGGTCGTCAATCTTCTTCTATGGCAAATGTCCCTCTCGGTTCTGGCCTTCGCTGGAGGCGACTGGGCCTTTTTCTTTCCGCAGATCGCCTATCTTCTCCGGATATTCGCGAATCTGAACCTTCTCGTCGCCCTTCTGAACCTCTTCCCGGGCTTTCCTTTCGACGCGGGCGTCTTGATTGGGCTGGTTTTTTCCCAGGCGACGGGAAAAGATCGTCCTGGAATGGGGAGCCTTCCGGAAAAACTGGGATGGGCCGGCGGATTCATCCTCTCTCTGGCGGGACTTCTCCTGGTCGCCAGGGGGCTGCTGATTTCCGGATTCGGGGGACTGATTCTCGGGTATCTCGTGCTGAATATCCTCATGGACTTTCGGGAGAGGAACAGGATCGCCCAGATTCTGGAAGAGGAAGGCATTGAACGGTGGCTCCTTCCCGTACCCGCTCTCGTAAGACCGGAAATGTGGGTGCAGGAAGTGATCCTGGGCCCTTTCCTCCAGGGAGTCGAAGGTTGGGTCCCCGTCGTCTCGTCCGGGGAGGGGCGCTATCTGGGGGAGTTATCCTGGGAAATCCTGAGGACGCGGTCCTTTTCCCAGTGGGACGGTGTCCGGGTCTCTGATCTTCCCGGGATCGTTCCGGGCCCTGTCATCATTCAGGACGATTCCCCAAGCCGCATTCTCGATCTCCTCGGCCGCCGCCCGGAGGGGCTCCCCGTCCTTCGAGAGGGACGTGTGTCGGGATGGATGAAGAGGGAACCCCTGGCCCGCTCAGCGATGATCGAGGCCTATCTCGACCGGATTCCGATCCCTAAGTCAGGTCGAACGGATCGATCTGCCATTCCACCAGAATTTTCTTCCCCGGCCGGTAGTGTTCCCGGATCCGGGAAAGACGGTCATGGATCTCCCGGACCGTCGGAGCCTTGATCAGGATCTGTGCCCGATAACGATTTTTGAGACGGGCGGGAAGGGCGGGAATCGGACCGAAGATCCCGTTTCCGGGAAGGGAAGGCCCGAAGGGAGAAGGTTCGGCCAGAACCTCCTGGATGATCTCCTCCGTGGCCGACGAGAGGATGACCGAGGCGACACGGCAAAAGGGAGGATAGCCCAGAAGCCGCCGCTCTTCGAGAAGGCTGGCGTGAAATGAGCGGATATCGTAGCCTTTGGCCCAGCCAAAAATCGGATTCTCCGGCTCCCGTGTCACGATAATGACGCGTCCACCCTCCCGGTGGCGTCCAACGCGTCCCGCCAACTGAATCCATAGGCCGAAGGCCCGCTCGCTCGCCCGATAATCGGGGAAGGCCAGCATGCCATCCGCCTCCAGAACAACTCCCAGCGTGACGCCCGGGATATCGTGGCCTTTGGCGACCACCTGGGTTCCGATAAGAATCTCTCCCTCTCCTTTCCGGAACCTTTCGATTTTATTCCAGCCCTCCTCCTTCTGGTCCTGATCCAGCCGGACGACCCGGGCCTCCGGATAAAGAGCCCGAAGGTCCTCTTCGAGCTTCTGGGTGGCGACTCCGCGAAGGTCCAGGTTGCGTCCCCGGCAGGCCGGACACAAAGTGGGAACGGCGAAGGAGGCCGCGCAGAAGTGGCAGATCATCCGGCGTTCGGGAACCTTGTGAAGAACGAGCCGGACGGAGCAGGAGGGACAGGAGACGTGGGCGTGGCAATCCCGGCAGAGGAGCGTGGGGACGTATCCCCGGCGGTTCAGCAGGATGACCGCCTGTTCCCCCCGGGAAAGCGTTCTTTCAAGGGCCTGGCGCACTTCGGAAGGGAGGGAAGTGGCGTCTCCCGAAGGGAGGACGAGGTCGATGGGTGGGAGGGAGAATCCCCCGATCCGGTGTGGGAGACGGATCGGGTGATATCGTCCCGAGGAGCTCTGGAACAGGGAGTCGGAAAGGGGGGTCGCAGATCCGAGAACGATCGGAATCCCCGCCTCCTGGGCCCGCTTGATGGCCAGGTTCCTCGCGTTGAAGGAGAGGCCTTCGTAGGCTTGGTAGGAGGGGTCGTGCTCTTCGTCCACGATGACCAGGCCCAGATTCGGAAGGGGGGCGAAAAGGGCGGACCGGGGTCCCACGACGATCCGGGTTCTTCCCGAAAGAATGCGGGCCCATCCCCGTGCACGGGTGGCCGGAGTCTGGCGGCTATGGACCGGGACGGTCTCCGGTGAGACCTGCTCCATGGAGCCCTGCAGGGGACCCACGAGGCCGATTTCGGGGGTCAGGACAAGGACGGTCCGTCCTTCGGAAAGGACTTTGCCGGCCATCTCCTGGTAGAGGCGTGTCTTGCCCGATCCTGTGATTCCTTCGAGAAGAAAGGGGACAAAGCCTCCGGAAGCGCGTCGACCCTCCCATTCTGCAAAGGCCCGGTCCTGGTCGGGAGTCAGGGGCGACAGAGGGGCAAGAGGGGAAGGAGCCACTTCGTCCTTTGGCTCCATCAACTCCTTCCAGAAACGGGCCACCAGGGATCGTGGAGCCGAGAGCGACGGGGGAAGGGCGAAACGGACCAGAGAGCCAAGGGGAATCCGGTAATACCAGGATCCGAACTCGAGAAGCGGAAAAAGGGACTCCGGGAGAATGGGTTGAGGATCGGGAAAATCGGCGATCTCCCGTGTTTCTCCGGTCCAGGGGGGGACCGATGCGGGCCAGACGATCCCGGTGACCAGACGACGTCCGAGGGGTACGATCACCCTTGTCCCGGCAAGGGGGAGGACGCGGCCTTCCGGAAGGCGGTATGTCAGGAAAGGGGATTCGAGGGGCTCGAGGGGCAGAACATTGACCTGACGGTCAGAGGGGCTTGATGTCGGGGGCATGTTTCAATCGGGAAATTTCGAGGGCAAACTCTTCCGGATCCCTGAAGTTCTTATAGACGGAAGCGAACCGGACATAGGCCACATGATCGATCCGGGAGAGATGGTCCATGACGAGTTCGCCGATCCTCTGGGAGGAAATCTCGGTCGAGGGAATTTCCGAGAGGGTCCGCTCGATGGTCCGGACGAGCTCCTCGATCGTTCCCGTCGGGACAGGCCTCTTCTGGAAGGCCCTCTGAAGCCCTTCCAGGAGCTTGTTCCGGTCGTAGGGCTCCCGCCTTCCGTCCTTCTTGACCACCATCGGCGCCGATTCCTGCACCCATTCGTAGGTGGTGAAACGATTCCGGCAGGAGGGGCATTCACGCCGACGGCGGATGCCCCGTCCGTCGGCGGTCAGCCGTGAGTCGATCACCTTCGAGTCGGAGGTGCGGCAGAAGGGACAGTTCATGTACGGGAGGAAGAAGGACTCTTCCGGATTTCTCCATAGATGGGAAAGCGTGAAAGAAGGTCGCCTACCTCTCCGGAAATGCGCCGAAGGACCTCTTCCTTGCCCCGGCTTTCGAGGGCCTGGCGGATCCATCCCCCGATCAGGAGCATTTCCTCGGGGCCCAGTCCGCGTGTTGTCGCCGCGGGAGTTCCGATGCGGATGCCGCTGGTGATCGTCGGGGGCTTGTCGTCGAAGGGAACCGCGTTCTTGTTCACGAAAATGCCGGCCTGGGACAGATAGTGTTCGGCGTCTTTTCCCGTCAGCCCCTGGGGTCTCAGGTCGATCAGGAGAAGGTGGTTGTCCGTCCCTCCGGTGAGCAGGCTGTAGCCGGCCTCCGACAGGGAGCGGGCGAGGACCCGGCAGTTTTCCAGAACCCGGCCCATGTAGTCCCGGAAGGAGGGGGCCAGGGCTTCGTTCAGCATCACCGCTTTGCCGGCCACGACATGCATCAGGGGTCCTCCCTGCATCATCGGAAAAACCGCCTTGTCGAGAGCCTTGGCCATGGGCTCGCGGGAGAAGGCCATGCCCCCGCGAGGGCCGCGGAGGGTTTTGTGCGTGGAGGTTGTGACGAAGTCGGCCACGGGAAAGGGGGAAGGATGCAGGCCCGCGGCGACGAGGCCGGCGATGTGGGCCATATCCACGAGCAGGGTCGCCCCCACTTCGTCGGCGATCGCCCGGAAGGGGGCGAAGTCGATGGTCCGGGGATAGGAGCTCGCCCCGGCGATGATGATGCGCGGCCGGTGCTCCCGGGCCTGGGCCCGGAGCCCGTCGTAGTCGATCAGTCCGGTTTTCGGGTCGACCCCGTAGAAGACCGACTTGTAGTAGTGGCCTGAAAAGGAGACCTGGGAGCCGTGGGTCAGATGGCCGCCGTGGGCGAGGTTCATTCCGAGGATGGTGTCCCCGGGCTTGATCGCCGCAAGATAGACGGCCATGTTGGCCTGGGATCCGGAGTGGGGCTGGACATTCACGTGCTCCGCCCCGAAGAGGGTCCTGGCGCGGGAGATGGCCAGCTCCTCGACCTGGTCGACCGCCTCGCAGCCGGCGTAGTATCTTCGGCCGGGATAGCCTTCGGCATACTTGTTTGTCATGACCGAGCCGACCGCCTCGAGGATGGAGGGGCTGACATAGTTCTCGGAGGCGATCAGGATCAAGCGATCCTGTTCCCGCTTCACTTCGTTCATGATCGCCTGATAGGTTTCGGGGTCTTTCTGTTCAAGCCAGAGCATGGAATGTCGATCCTCTCTCGATAATGGGGCGGACAGGAGGGTCAACTCCCATCCGCCGGATGTCTGTATGCGGGGGACGGTGATTCCTGAAAATCACGGACCCTCGAGGCGGGCGATCTTTTCCAGGCGACGGCCGTGACGGCCTCCCTCGAAAACGGTCGCCAAAAAGATGTCGAACCAGGTGATGGCCTGATCGGGAGAAATCTCCCGGCCGCCCATGGCGATGATGTTGGCATTGTTGTGCTGCCGGGCGAGGCGGGCGGAGCTTTCGTTATAAAGAAGGGCGGCCCGGATCCCATGGATCTTGTTGGCGGCGATGCTCATTCCGATTCCGGTCCCGCAGACCAGAACGCCCAAGGAGGCAGGGTCGGAGACGACGGCCCTTGCCACTTTTTCAGCAAAATCGGGATAATCGACCGATTCGTCGGTGTAGGTCCCCAGATCCTCGACAACCAGCCCCCTCATCTTGGCGTGGGCGATGAGAATCTCCTTGAGTTCCCGTCCCGCATGATCTGAACCGAAGAAGATATGAGACGGTGCGGTGCTGACGTTTGGCATTGAAGAGATCGTTTCGTTTGATTATTTTTGCGACAGATTTTGCCGGTGACAAATTTACCAGCTTATCCTAAAATTATAGCATTGAAACGGATTGGATGCGACCCTGACACCTCCGGGCAAGCGGGATAATTTCCGATGAAGGGATGGATGAAAGATGGGGAAATGGGGGGTTCGTTTTGTCAGTCCGGGGATTTTCGCCCTTCTCCTCCTGTCCGGATGCACCGCGGATGCATGGAACAATCCCCACGGGCTTCTCGGAGGCCTGTTCTCTCCTTCGAAGCCCGGATCTTCGCAGACGGTGACACCTTCCAGCTCTGAAACGACCACAAAAAGCGGGCATTCCAGTTTCGGAACCGAACTTCAGCCCCCCACCTTTTCCCATGTCGTTCCCCTGAGCGAGGGGGACGGAATCTATCTCGAGTGGCGGCGCGTGAGCGATGTCACCGATTATCTCGTCTATAACGGCAATCGCCTGGTCGAAGATGTCCCGACAAATCAGGTCCGGATCACGGGACTCCTTCCCTGCACTCCCTACCAGTTCCGGATTTACAGTTCCAACGGAAAACGCGTCTCCAAAAACAGCCTTCTCGTGCGGGTTCATACCCGGGGCTGCCTCCGCACCCCTTAGGGTCACTCAGGATTTGTCAGGAGAGGGAGCGGATGATCGGCCCCATGAGGCGCCGCATCCGGGACTGGGTTCGTTCGAGGCTCAGCGTCGCGTCCACCAGATGGAATCCGTACTCCTCCTTCATGGACTCGTACTCCGCAAGAACCCGCGACTGGAAGAGAGTATAGGATTCCCGGGGATTGGTGGAGAGGTTCATATCCATTCCCGCCTCGTAGAACTTGATGGGGCGCGTCCGGGTGATGCGCTGATAGGAGGTCTCGGGGTCGACGCGGAAGAAAAAGGTCAGGTCCGGAACGATGGCGAAGCTGAAATTCGAGACGAGCCATTTCCTGGGAATCCCCCGGGCACAGTCCCGGGCGATGGCGGTGAAGATATACCGGTCGGACAGGACGATCATTCCGGCCTCCATGGCCGGAAGAATCTCATAGGTATAGCGGAAGCTGAAGTCGGCGGCATGAAGCAGGCTGAAGGCGTAGGGTGTCAGAACCTGCTTCTTCTTGGCCTTGCGGATGACGGGGGAGATGTCGGGGCTCGAATTCCAGGAGCTTTTGAGAACGCCGAAGCCCCGGGACTGGAGATAGTCCGCGAGTAGATCCATCTGGGTGGACTTCCCCGATCCGTCGATTCCCTCGACGACGACGAGCCGTCCCGGATAGGAGTGTGGGGGCGTGTGGCTCACCGGATCCCTTCCGAAAGGTCCCCCCCCTTGCGGTGGGCGACCAGAAGATTGTCGATCTTCGTCCGCAGTGACTTCTGCTGGCGATGGATGG
Organism: Nitrospirota bacterium; assembly: GCA_023481175.1. Lineage (GTDB taxonomy): Bacteria > Nitrospirota > Leptospirillia > Leptospirillales > Leptospirillaceae > UBA4572. Next base: position 61,085 of record JAMCWM010000045.1, on the reverse strand, counting down.
GGGCCATGGCGTCGATGGTCTCCATTCCGTGCTTCCTGGCCATTTCCCGGTAGAGCTCGATGAGGCGGCGCTGGTAGATGACGAAGGAGTCCTTCTTGCGGCTGGAAAGATTCATGTCCATTCCGGCCTCGTAGTAATCGAAGAAGCGTTCCTGACGGGTTTTCCAGTGGATTCTCTCGAGGAGGGACTCGACCGGCAGATCGAGGTAGAAGGTCTTTGCCGGAACAAGGGCGAAGTCGAAGATGTTCGCAATCCATTCCGGGGCGATCCCCCGGAGGATGGCCCGGCCGAAGACGGTGTAGACATACTGTTCGGCGATCACGAGCTGGCCGGCTTCCAGGGCCGGAATGATCTGGTGCTCGAAACGGTCGACGAAGTCGGCGGCGTAGAGGAAGCTGAATGTGAGGGGATCCAGAAAATTCTGTTGCTTGAGGTCGGAGATGGCCCGGCGAATGAGCTCGACGGTGTTGCAGGCTGAGACGACCACCGCCACCCCTCGGGACAGATAGTAATGCTTCAGAAGTTCGGCCTGTGTGGTTTTACCCGATCCGTCGGTGCCTTCGATGGCGATCAGGAGTCCGGGATACTGGGAGGTCCGTTCCAACAGGAATCTTCCTTGGAGAGTGGGTGGTGTGCCCGGTCCGGGGCTCGATTCAAAAAGCTATCAGCCACGACTGGTAAAGTCAAGCAAGAGGGGCTCTTCCGGTTCCGGTTCGAGCAGGCTTGCATTCTGGTTTTGCGGGCGGTATAGTTCGTGCGGAAACATTTCCCGGCCTGGAGCTCCTCTTCCGGCCCCTTTTCTTCTTCCCTCAGGCGATGAAGCCTGGGCTCATTTCAATCCAAACGTCACCGAAGACGACATCAACATTCATTCATGCATTCATGGCATCCACGGAAAAAGTCCCGTTCCGGGGAGGGATCCCGCTTCATCTGAGGAGGTGACCATGTCCGAGACTGTCTACGAGGTCATGCGAAGCCAGGGAATCACACGAAGAAGTTTTCTCAAGTTCTGCAGCGTCATGGCCGCCGGCCTGTCGCTGGGGCCGACCTATGTCTATGACATCGCCCGGGCCCTTGAAACCAAGCCGCGCGTCCCCGTGCTCTGGCTCCATGGACTCGAATGCACCTGCTGCAGCGAATCCTTCATCCGTTCTTCCCATCCCCTGGCCAAGGACGTCATCCTGTCGATGATCTCGCTGGACTACGACGACACCCTCATGGCGGCGGCGGGCTTCCAGGCGGAGGCCTGCATCGACGACATCATGCAGAAATACCCCGGAGAATACATCCTGGCCGTCGAGGGGAATCCCCCGTTGAACGAGGACGGGATGTACTGCATCGTCGGAGGGAAACCCTTCGTCGAGCAGCTCAAACGGGTTGCGGCGAAGGCCAAGGCCGTCATCGCCTGGGGCTCCTGTGCGTCGTGGGGTTGCGTCCAGGCCGCAAAGCCCAATCCGACGCAGGCCACGCCCATCCACAAGGTCCTGACCGACCACTCGGTGATCAAGATCCCCGGGTGTCCCCCCATCGCCGAGGTGATGACCGGCGTCATCACCTACATCACGGCCTTCGGCCGCCTTCCCGCCCTCGACAGGGAAGGACGACCCAAGATGTTTTACAGCCAGAGGATCCACGACAAGTGCTACCGGCGACCGAACTTCGACGCGGGCCAGTACGTCGAGCGATGGGACGACGAGGGGGCCCGGAAGGGGTATTGTCTCTACAAGGTCGGATGCAAGGGGCCGGTCACCTACAACGCCTGCTCCACGATCGGCTGGAACAACGGAGTCTCCTTCCCGATCAAGTCAGGCCACGGATGCATCGGGTGCTCCGAAAAGGATTTCTGGGACAAGGGGCCCTTCTACAAGCATCTGTCCCATATCGAGGGATTCGGGGTCGAGGCCGACGCCGACACCATCGGGATGGTCGCGCTGGGGGCGGCGGGCGCCGGAGTGGCGGCCCATGCGGTTCTCACAGGAATACGAAAACCCGGGCGGGAAGAGGCCCGGGACCAGCCAAACGACAAGGGCCAGGTCTGACGGAGAGTCACGACAAGGGAAGGAGCTTCTCCCATGAGTGTCTACGAAACGCAGGGATTCCGCCTCGACAACTCGGGACGGCGGGTCGTGGTCGATCCCGTGACACGGATCGAAGGCCATCTGAGGTGCGAGGTCAACATCGACCACGACAACGTGATCCGGAACGCGGTCAGCTCGGGAACGATGTGGCGAGGGATCGAGACGATCCTCAAGGGGAGGGATCCCCGGGACGCCTGGGCCTTCACCCAGCGCATCTGCGGGGTCTGCACGGGGGTCCATGCCCTGGTCTCGGTGCGGACGGTGGAGGATGCCCTGGGGATCCGGATCCCCGAAAACGCGAACATCATCCGGAACCTCATGCACGCCACCCTCTTTGCCCAGGACCACCTGGTCCACTTCTACCATCTCCACGCCATGGACTGGGTGGATGTTCCGGATGCGCTCAAGGCTGACCCCCGCGAGACATCCGCGATCGCCCAGAAGATTTCACGCTGGCCGAATTCTTCCCCGGGATACTTCAGGGACGTCCAGAACCGGCTCAAAAAGTTTGTCGAGTCGGGTCAGCTGGGTCCCTTCGCCAACGGGTACTGGGGCAATGCGTCCTACCGGCTCCCGTCGGCGGTCAACCTTCTGGCGGTGACGCACTATCTCGAGGCGCTCGATTTCCAGAAGGATATCGTCAAGATCCAGACCATCTTCGGGGGAAAGAACCCCCATCCCAACTGGCTGGTGGGAGGGGTTCCCTGCGCGATCAACATCGACGGGGACCTTGCGTCCGGAGCGCCCATCAATATGGAGCGGCTGAACTTCGTCTCCGGGATCATCGACCGGACGATCGCCTTCATTGACCAGGTCTACATTCCGGATCTCGTCGCCATCGCCTCCTACTACAAGAACTGGCTCTACGGGGCCGGCTTGTCGGGGCAGAATGTCCTGGCTTACGGAGAGTTTCCCGACCGGGCCAACAATGACAGTCCCGACAACCTCCTCCTTCCCCGCGGGGCCATTGTGAACGGGGATCTCTCCACCGTTCATCCCGTCGATCTCCGCAACCCCGAAGAGGTGAAGGAGTACGTCGTCCATTCCTGGTATCGCTATCCCGACGAGACGAAGGGACTTCATCCCTGGGATGGAATCACCGATCCGCACTATGTCCTGGGGAAAAGGGCGAAAGGGACGCCCACGGACATCCAGGAGCTTGACGAAGAGGGAAAGTATTCCTTCATCAAGGCTCCCCGCTGGAATGGCCACGCCATGGAGGTCGGCCCCCTGGCCCGCTGGATCGTCGGCTACGCGCTTAAAAAACCGGAGTTCAAGGAGCCTGTCGACAATCTGCTCGGGACGCTCGGCCTCCCGGTTTCGGCCCTCTTTTCCACCCTGGGGAGAACGGCGGCCCGGGGTCTCGAGGCCTCCTGGGCCGCCCACAAGATGCGGTATTTCCACGACCGGCTCATGGCCAACATCCGGGCCGGGGACACGTCGACCGCCAACACCGAAAAATGGGAGCCGTCCACATGGCCCCGGGAGTGCAAGGGGGTGGGGTCCGGCGAAGCGCCAAGGGGCGCTCTCGCCCACTGGCTCAGGATCCGGGACGAAAAGATCGAGAACTACCAGGCGGTGGTTCCGACGACATGGAATGCGTCTCCCCGCGACCCGAAGGGTCAGATCGGGGCCTACGAGGCGGCCCTCCTGAACACCCCGCTCTCGAATCCGAAGCAGCCGCTGGAGATCCTGCGGACCCTGCACAGCTTCGATCCCTGCCTGGCCTGTTCGACCCACATCATGGGCCCGGCCGGCGAACCTCTTCACAGCGTCAAAGTCTGCTGAGGCAGACGGGAGGGATCCATGGGACGACACGAACGCGAGGGGTTCCGGACGGCCCCCGAGGACGAACAGGGCGTTTTCTACGTCTATGAGGCCCCCGTGCGCCTCTGGCACTGGATCAACGCCGGCTCTGTCGTCGCCCTGGCGGTGACCGGCCTCTTGATCGCCCATCCCTTCCCGAGCCTCATGGGAGAGGCCAGCCACCACTTCCTGATGGGGGATGTCCGCTTTGTTCATTTCGTGGCCGCGTGGCTTTTCGGGGGGGGATTTCTGATCCGGCTCCTCTGGGCCCTCGAGGGAAACGCCTATTCCCGGGAGCTGTTTCATCTGCCCCTGAAAGACCGCTCCTGGTGGGGTTCGCTTGGCTACGAGGCCCGTTGGAATCTCTTTCTCGAGGAGCGCGCCCGAAAGTATTACGGCCACAACCCCATGGCCCAGTTGGCCATGTTTTTCTTCTTCGTCCTGGGCAGCCTGCTCATGATTCTCACCGGGGGAGCCCTCTATGCCGAAGGCCTTGGAGACGGCTCCTGGGCCGACCGCCTTTTCGGATGGGTCACGCCCCTCGTCGGTCAGCCCCAGGATCTTCGGACGCTCCACCATCTGGGAATGTGGCTCATCCTCGTCTTCGTGGCGGGTCACATCTACATGGCTGTTCGCGAGGATATCGTGGGGCGGCAGACTTCGGTCGGGACGATGATCAGCGGCTTCAGGATCTTCCGGAAGTAGCGGAGGAAAGGGTGGAGGACAATATCCTGTCCGGGCGACGGATCCTTGTTCTTGGGATCGGAAACCTCCTTTGGGCCGACGAAGGGTTCGGGGTTCGCGCGGTGGAAGCCTTCGGCCGGGCCTACGAATATCCCAACTCCGTCCTCCTCATGGATGGCGGGACCCAGGGGCTCCTCTTGATGCCCCATATCCAGGAGGCCACCCATCTGCTGATCTTCGACGCCGTCGACTTCGGACAGCCTCCCGGGACGATGGTCACGAGAAGAAACGAGGAGGTTCCGGCCTACCTCCACTCCGGAAAGATGAGTCTTCACCAGACGGGATTCCAGGAGGTTCTGGTATTGTGCGATCTTTTGGGAAGTCGTCCTCCGGAGATGGCCCTCATCGGCCTCCAGCCCTTGGACTGGGATACCTTCGGGGGGGATCTGACTACCCTGGCAAGGGAAAGCATCCCGACAGCCCTTGAGTCTGCGGTATCGGTCCTTCGGGAGTGGGGCGTCGAACCTCGGCTCCGCCGGGAGGGGGCCTGCGGGGAATTTCTATTTCCACGGGCCCTTCAGTCCTCCGTTTAGAAGAAAAGGATCAGGCCGTGTGTCTGGGAATCCCCATGCGTGTGATCTCCCCCTCTTCCGAGTTTTTACTCCAGGCGACCTGCGAGGGCCGCGGGGAGAAGAGGATCGTCAATCTCGCCCTCGTCGGTCCCCAGAGCGAGGGAAGCTTTGTCCTTGTCTTTTCCGGCCACGCACAGCGGGTCCTGGACCGAGAGGAGGCCCTTCAGATCGACCTGGCACTTGACGCCCTTGAGGCGGCCCTCTCGGGGGAGACGGATTTCGACCGATTTTTTCCGGAACTTCCCTCCGCCTCCGGCCGGAAAGATCAAGAATGACCGCCCGGCCTCCGGAGGAACGGCCGGAAGGGGAACCGGTCACCCGCACCCTGTTCTCGGCTCTCGAAAGAGTGGGCGCCGCTCTCGAACGGGCATTGGCGTCCCCTGCTCTTCCGCAGCGTCCCGAATTGGGGGATCTGACCCCCGGCGAACGCCGGAGGCTCGTCACCCTCCTGGGGGAGGGTGAGATCTCCGGATCGGTCCAAGCTTCTCCTGGGGAAGACGGAGTGGCTCTTTATGTTCGGGAATCGTTCCACCCGGGGATCTGGATGATGGGGGTGAAACCTGAGAAGGGCGAGGGGGTGGTTCTGTCCCATATCGAGGTCGGCCGGGCTCCCGGAATCCTGGTTCAGAGACCGGAGCCCTCCCCGTTCCTCGAATCGGGGGGTCTCGCCTCCGATGATCCGATCGCGGACCAGCTCCGGCCGGAGCTCATGAACGCCCTGCCTCTTATGATGGAAGCGGCCCAACATCTTGCGGAATACTCTCCGGACAAGAAGAACCACCGGATCTTTCTCAACAAGCTTCCTCTTTCGGAAGGGGACGCAAAATGGATCGACCGTGTCTGCGCGGGGGGGCGCATCGCCCTTGCGTCAAAGGGATATGGGGACTGTCGTGTGGTGTCGACCGGTTTTTCAGGGCTGTGGCGGGTCCTCTACAGTAATCCCGAGGGAATCCCTCTTCTCGATGCCCTTTGCGTCGCGGACATTCCCGACGAGATTGCCGCCGCTCCGGAAGACCTCTCCCAGTCCCTCGCGGACTATCGGGAGTTCCTGGAATGGGTCGCCCGGGACCTGTCGTGAAGGAGCCGGAGCCAGGACCGGGGGAATGCCTCCGAGCCATTCTGGACCCGGAGGAGGGGGCGGATGGTCCAATGCGTCTGACCCTTTTCCCGAGGGATCTGTCCCATCAGCGGCTTCTCGAAGGGGTGGAGGAAGGGGAGGCCCTGCGCCGCCTCCGGAGTCTGTTCCATCTTTGCGGAAAGGCCCAGGAGCGACTTGCTTTTCAAGCCCTCCGGGCCGCCCGGGGGAAGCCGCTCGAGGAGCCCTTTCAAGAGGGGGAGATCCTTCGGGAAAGCCTTTTCGAAAGCCTGCGCTCTCTCCTCCTGCCGATAAACGGCGAGGCGATCCTCCCTTTTACCGAAAAGGAAGCGTGGAGACATCTTCGGGATCTTGGAAGAAAGGACCGTCATTCGACGGAGAGCAGTTTTTTTACGGGATTTCGGACCCTTCTCGAAGGCGTCGTGCTGGGCGAGAGCGTCTTCCGGTTCCTGGAGCGGGAAACGGCCCGGGAATGGGACGGCTGGCTCCGGGAGAGCCGCTTACACTCCCCCGTGGCCCGGCGGGCCGCTCTCCTTTTGCCCGATGGGGAGGTGGCCGTCCCGATTTTCCCGGATCTTTCCATGACGGCTCTGACCGACGCCGCCAGCGTGGAGTGGCTTTCCCGCGCCATGGAGAACCGGGAATTCCTGTCATGGCCCCACCTGGAAGGGGAGGGCCGGGAGACCGGTCCTCTGGCCCGCGAAAGAGAGCATCCTCTGGTGTGGGATCTCTGGATGTCCGGACGCTCCCTGTCGGCCCGTTTGGCCGCCCGCCTGGTCGAGCTTGCCCGCTGGTCGAAGGGGGAGAAGGACGGTGGGGGAGATAAAGCCAGGCTGGCGGAGATCCGTTCACGCTCACAGGGTGACGGGGTCGGTATCGCCTGGGGAGAGACCTCCCGGGGACTTTTGGTTCATCGGTGGACCCTAAGGGAAGGGCGGGTGAGGGGCGTCCGGATCCTGGCTCCCACGGAGTGGACCTTTTCTCCGGAAGGGGGCGCCTTCGCCTCCTGGTGTTCCGCCCTGTCCCGAAAGAGGAGCTCCGGAAGGGGCCTTCGGGCGCTCGTTGCGGATTCTCTCTGGGTCTTCGACCCCTGCGCCCCGGTTGTGGTAAGGGAGCGTGCTCTCACCGGGGGAATGGACGGTCGGGATGCATGAACTCTCTCTGGTGATGAGTCTCCTGGAACTCTGCGAGGACGAGGCATCCCGGGGAGGATTTGAACGGATCGATCGGATTGTCCTGGAGGTGGGGGCGCTTTCGGGGGTCTCGGTTCCCGCCCTGACCTTCAGCTTCGAATCTGCCGTCCTGGGAACGGTCTCGGAATTTGCCGAACTCGAGATCCGGGAGATTCCCGGAACCGGGTGGTGCTTTCACTGCGAAAAGACAGTGTCTCTGCAAGACCCCTTGCGGAGCTGTCCCGGATGCGGGGGCTCCGGGGTTCTTCCCACGGGAGGGATGGAGTTCCGTCTTTGCGAGCTGATCGTGCGCGACGACCGGTCCGGGAAAATACCGGAAAAAGGAGGGGATTGATGTGCGTGGAATGCGGGTGCGGGTCTCAGGGGGAGGGCAAAATGGGGGGGCGGGTTCTTCCCCATCACCATCACGATGAAGGCGATCATTCGGTGTCTCATGAGTCCCATGGGCAGGAGGAGGGCGGAGGGTCTCACCGGAGAATTTCGGTCGAACAGGACATCCTGGGGAAAAACAACCGCATCGCCCGGGGCAACCGTGATTTTTTCACGGCGAACGGCCTCCTCGTCCTGAATCTTCTCTCGAGTCCGGGATCGGGAAAGACCACCCTTCTCGAGAGGACGATCGGAGCTTTGGGGAACAAGGTCCCCCTGGCGGTCATCGAAGGAGACCAGGAGACGAGCCGGGATGCGGACCGGATTCGCCGTTTGGGAGTGCCTGCCGTCCAGATCAACACCGGAGCCGGCTGCCACCTCGATGCCCACCAGGTGGCCCATGCGGTGGGCGAGCTCGCTCTTGTCCCCGGGATGATCCTGGTCATCGAGAATGTCGGGAATCTGGTCTGTCCGGCGCTCTTCGACCTCGGAGAGACCGCCCGGGTTGTCCTTTTCTCGGTGACGGAAGGGGAAGACAAGCCTCTCAAGTATCCCCGGATCTTTCGCGACGCCGACCTGACCCTTCTCACCAAGGCGGATCTTCTTCCCCATCTGGATTTCGAGGTCGAACGGGCGGAAAACGCCCTCCGCTCCGTCAATCCGGGGGGAGAAATCCTCTCCCTCTCCTCCCGGACGGGGGAGGGGATGGAAGGGTGGTTGTCCTGGCTTTCTGTACGGCGGACAGGGGTCGGGACAGTTCCGGATCTCCCGGCCTGAAGCGGAGACAATCGTGAAGCCCTCTCCCTCTGGAGCGGAAGCTCCGGAATCCCTTGAAGGTCCCGCCGAGATCGCCCGAATCTCCCTTGCGATTTCTGGACGGGTCCAGGGGGTGGGTTTTCGCCCCTTCGTCGTCCGGCTTGCCCGGGGACTCTCCCTCACGGGATCGGTGGCGAATGTTCCGGAGGGGGTTTTGCTGGAGATCCAGGGACACCGGACCTGGCTTGGACGGTTCCTGGAGGCGCTTGCATCGGAGCTCCCCCCCGGGGCCCGGATCGACAGTCTCCGCCGAGAAGAGCAACCGGTCAGAAGGAATGAAAGATCTTTTGTTCTCCGGAGCTCCCGGAGAGGGAATCGAGGAGAGGAGCGGGATCTCTCGTCCCTCCGTCCGGACTCGGCCGTCTGCTCCGACTGCCTTCGGGAACTCTTCGATCCGGGCAATCGTCGCTTCCGTTATCCGCTGATTTCCTGCACCGTGTGCGGCCCCCGGTATTCGATCGCCCTTGGGACCCCCTTCGACCGGTGCCGCACCACCCTCCGCCGTTTTCCCCTCTGTTCAAAGTGCCGGAGAGAATATGGGGATCCGTTCGACCGGCGTTTTCACGCCCAGACCATCGGATGCCCGGACTGCGGCCCGAAAACCTGGTTTCTGGAGGGAGACGGCGGGGGAAAAATGGAGGACGGCTGCCTTGAGGAGGCGGCGCACCGCCTCCGTGAGGGGGGGGTCCTGGCGCTCAAGGGGCTCGGGGGGGTTCATCTGGCCTGCGATGCCGGAAGCCGGGAGGGGATTGCCCGGATCCGGGAGCTCAAGGGCCGTCCGGAAAAGCCCCTGGCCGTGATGGCGGGATCGCTCGCCGCCGCGGGGGAGCTTGCCCGGATATCACCGGAAGCCCGTCGGCTGCTTCTTTCCCCGGAGAATCCGATCGTCCTGCTTCCCGTCAGGCGAAACGCGCCGGTCCTCCGGGAGAGCCTCGCACCCGGTCTCGACAGAATCGGACTTTTTCTTCCCTCCACCCCGATCCATCATCTTCTCTTCGGGGAGACGGGACGCTCCCTTCCGCCTCTCGTCATGACCAGCGCCAATCCGGAAGGAGAGCCGATCGCAGCATCCCTTGCCGAGGTTCTGGGATATTTCCGGGGCCGAGTGGACGGCCTTCTCGTCCACGGCCGCCCGATCCGGGAACGCCAGGACGACAGCCTGGCCGTTCCGGAGCGGGAGGGACCCATCCTGCTTCGCCGGTCCCGGGGATGGGTCCCCGCCTCCTTTTCGATCCTCCGGGGAGGAAGTCTGCCGTCTGAGCCGGTCGTCCTGGCCCTGGGAGGCCACCAGAAGACCGCTCCCTGCCGGATCCGGAAGGGGAGGGCCCTGGTCCTCCCCCATATGGGGGACCTCGACACGTTAGAGAGCCGGGACCTTTTCCGGAAGACCCTGGAACGATTCGTCGAGCGGGACGGGGGACCTCCGACCCATCTGGCCTGCGATCTCCATCCGGATTTTCCCTCCACCCGGATGGCCTTCGACCTGGGGGAGGCGTGGGGGATTCCGGTGGTGCCGGTCCAGCATCACCATGCCCATGTGGCCTCGGTGATGGCTGACAGGAGCGTCTGTGGTCCCGTCCTGGGGCTCGCGCTGGACGGATTTGGCCTGGGGCCGGACGGGAGCTTCTGGGGAGGGGAGCTTCTGCGGGTGGATCGATCCGGCTCGATGCGTCTGGGCCATTTTGCCCCCCTTCCCGTTCCGGGCGGGGCCCGGGCCTTCCGGGAGCCCTGGCGCATGGGTGTGGCCGCCCTCCAGGCATTGGGGCGTGGGGATGAGGTCCTCCGTCGATTCCGGAACCCTCTCGCCGGAGAAATCCTGGCGGTTCTTGAAGGAGGCCGTTCCGGGCTCATCCCGCAGACATCGAGCGCCGGACGCCTCTTCGATGCGGTCTACGCCCTTCTCGGTGGACGTGAACACCTCTCGTATGAGGGGCAGGGGGCGATGGAGCTCGAGTCCTGGGCCCGGAAGGGACGCACGGACCCCGGCGAGAGGCTCGGTCGGTTCCACCGGATCAAGTCGGGCATCCTGGATTTCCGTCCCCTCCTCTCCCGGCTTGCCGGTGAACCTTCCCGGGAGAGGGGCGCCCGCCTTTTTCACGAGGCCCTTGCGACAGGCCTCTCGGAATGGGTTCAGGACGGGAGGGCGCGGACGGGCCTCTCGACCGTTCTCCTGTCTGGAGGGGTCTTCCAGAACCGGCTGCTGGCCGGATTGTTCCGTCGGCGGCTCGAGGGAACCGGCCTCGCACTCCTCGAGCCGGCAAGGGTTCCGGCGAACGACGGGGGGCTGGCTCTGGGTCAGGCCTTTGCCGTGTGGGCCTCCGAGATGAGTCCTTCAATTTAGAAAAAGAGGAGAACGACCGATGTGTCTTGCCGTTCCGGCACTGGTGGAGGAGGTTCTCGAGGATTCGCGAGCCCGGGTGCGCCTGGGGGGCGTTTCCCAGGAAATTTCGACCGTCCTGATTGAAGAGCTCCGGAAGGGGGACTATGTGATCGTCCACGTCGGCTTCGCCCTGGGCCGGCTCGACCGCGAAGAGGCGCAGAAGACCCTGAATCTTATCCGGGAAGCCGCCGGTTCAGAAGGAGGAGACTGATGTCCGATCTCCGGTATATCGAAGCCTTCCGCGATCCGCTCCTGGGGCGATCCCTGCTGGATGCACTGGCCCTTGCGGCGGGTCGCCTGCCCCGGTCTCCGGTCCGGATCATGGAGTTCTGCGGGGGCCACACCCACGCCTTCCACCGCTTCGGCCTTCTCGAACTTCTCCCCCCGGAAATCCGCATGGTCCACGGTCCGGGGTGCCCTGTCTGCGTCCTTCCGAAGGGGCGCATCGACACGGCCATCGAACTCGCTCTCGACAAAAGGGCGATGCTCGCGGTCTATGGAGATGTTCTCCGGGTCCCGGGCTCCCACGGAACAACCCTCATGAAGTCCCGGGCCCGTGGGGCGGATGTCCGGACCGTCGTTTCGGCCATGGAGGCCCTGACTCTGGCGGAAACCTTCCCAGACAGGGAAATCGTCTTCTTTGCCATCGGGTTCGAGACGACCACTCCTCCCACCGCGGCCGTGATCCTCGAAGCCCGCCGGAGAAATCTCCGGAACTTCTCCGTTTTCGCGAACCACGTACTGACGCCTCCCGCCATGGAAGCCATTCTCTCCGGGACCACGCTCGACGGCGTCATCGGCCCCTCCCACGTCAGTACGGTCATCGGCACCCGGGCCTACGACTTTGTCTCCCGGACCCACAAGATTCCTCTGGTGGTGGCCGGCTTCGAGCCCCTGGACATTCTGCTGGCCCTCCGGATGCTCTTGTCCCAGATTGCGGAGGGGCGGGCGGAAGTGGAGAACGAATACGCGCGCGCGGTTGTTCCGGAAGGGAATCCCCGTTCGCTCGCGCTGATCGAAAGGGTGTTCGAAAGGGCGTCCTTCTTCGAGTGGCGGGGGCTTGGAGCCTTGCCCCGGAGCGGACTGGCGATCCGGGAGGAGTTCGGATTCTTCGATGCCCAACGCCGGTTCTCTGTCGAGGTCAGTCCTGTCTCCGACCCGGGGATCTGCGAATGCGGAGAGATTCTGAAGGGAGCCAAGGGCCCCCGGGATTGCCGGATATTCGGGACCCTCTGCACTCCCGACACGCCGGTCGGGGCCTGCATGGTCAGCGCCGAAGGGGCCTGTGCGGCGGTTTTTCACTATGGGGACCGGGAAGGGGCCGTCTCTTGAGCGGGGGGCGGGGATCGCTGGGAGTCCGGCTCGATCTGGAAAGAGGGCGCGTGGAGATGGTCCATGGGAGCGGAGGTCGGGCCTCGGCCCAGCTTGTGGAGGAGATCTTCTTCCCGGCCTTCGACAATCCGTGGCTCAGGAAGGAGGGGGACCAGGCCCAGCTCGATCTGTCGGAGGGGCGATGGGCCATGAGCACCGACTCCTTCGTGGTGTCACCCCTCTTCTTTCCGGGGGGAGACATCGGATCCCTCTCCGTCCATGGGACGGTCAACGACCTGGCCATGGGAGGCGCCCGTCCGCTCTATCTGACGGCGGGTTTCGTCCTCGAGGAGGGATTCCCCCTTTCAGATCTCGTCCGGATTGTCCGGAGCATGGGGCGTGCGGCCAGGGCGTGCGGCGTGTCACTGGTGGCAGGAGACACCAAGGTGGTGGAGCGCGGCAAGGGGGACGGCCTCTACATCAACACCTCCGGGATCGGACGGATTCCGGAGGGCGTCGATCTCGACCCATCCGGAATCCGTCCGGGTGACGAAATCCTCATCTCGGGGCCGGTCGGCGATCATGGGGCTACCGTCCTGGCCGCGCGGGAGGAAGGAAGGATCACAACGTCCCTGCGCTCCGATTCGGCGCCGCTTGACGGCCTGGTCGCGGCGATGCTCGCCTCCGGTCCGGGACTCGTCTGCCTCCGGGATCCGACCCGGGGAGGGGTGGCGTCCACCCTGAACGAGTGGGCCCGGATCTCGGGTCTGTGCTTCGAGATCGAGGAGTCCGGGCTTCTGATCCGTCCCGAGGTTCGGGGGGTCTCCGAGCTTCTGGGAATCGACCCCCTCTATCTGGCCAACGAAGGCCGGCTTGTAGGGGTCTGTCGGCCCGAGGCCGCGGACCGGCTCCTGTCGGCCCTGCGCGCCCACCCGTCGGGTCGAGAGGCGACGCGGATCGGAAGGGTCGAGAAAGGAAGGCAGGGTCGCCCGGACGGATGCGTTCGGATGAAGACCCTCATGGGCGGTACCCGGACGGTGGACTGGCTCCTTGGAGACCCTCTCCCCCGGATTTGCTAGAAAGGAGCTGAGGTTGACAGGCATTTCAGGAGTCGCGGCCGGGGGGACGACGCCCTTTCCGCTCGCTTCCGGAGCGGCCGCCGGAAGCGTTTTTCTTGTTCTGATGGCCCTGGGAATGGGATTCCGCCACGGTCTCGATCCCGACCATCTGACGGCCATCGATGCCATTCTCCGGTTCCAGTCGGTCCGGAAAAGGAGAGTGGTCCGGTGGGCCGGACTCTTTTTTTCCCTGGGCCATGGGGTGGTCGTCATGACCCTCGGGGCCTGCATTCTCAACCTGGCTCTTCGCGTCCGCGTTCCAGCGGCCCTTTCTCTCTTCGGAGGTCTCGTTTCGGGAATTTTTCTCCTGGGCATGGCCGGGGCCAACGGTCTTTTTCTGGCGCGCTCGGAGGCGACGGTCCCCTTCGTTCCTGTGGGGTTCAGGGCCCGTCTTCTCCTCCGGGGCGTTCCCTTGGACAGGCCTGTCTTTCTGGTATTTTTGGGAATGCTCTTCGCCGTCTCCTTCGACACATTGTCCCAGACGGTTGTCTTCTCCCTGGCCGCCTCCTCCCTCGGAGGAAGGCTGGAGGGCCTGGCCGTCGGAGCGGCCTTCGTTCTGGGAATGTGTCTTTCGGACGGAGCCAATGGCCTCTGGATCGCCCGTCTGATCGAACGATCCGACCGTCAGGGCGTCCGGCTGTCCCGGCTCATGGGTTGGTCGGTGGTTCTTCTGAGCCTCTTCGTGGGCGTCTTCGTCCTGGCCTCGACCTTTGCGAAAAGCCTCCTTCCCGATTCTCCGATGGAGGAAACACTGACCGGGATAGGAGTGATTCTGGTCCTGTCCCTGGCGTACCTCCTCGGAAGCCGCACTGTCCGGGACAGACCCTCCTGATCACCGGCCTTTTCTGAAGGACTCCCGAAATATCCGATCGTCCCTCTTGGTCCTGCCATAAACCCTTTGTCGGTTCTACGGAATGGGTCACGAAGATCCGTCAATGGAAGGGGGGACAGGGGGTCAGGATTCGCTGGGGCTTTCCGGCTCCGAGAACCACTGGATCGAGAGGGGATGACCGAGTCCCAGATCGCGGCTTTCGGTCATCGCCAGGGCGAGAGATTGATCCGACTCCTCATGGTCGGGGGGAAGGACCCTGAGGACGGAGGCCCGATAGGACAGGGGGGCGGAGACCCCTCCCGAAGCGAGAAGAATGTCCCTGCCAAGGGCCAGAAGCGGGGTCAGGATGCCGAGAAGGCGGAGGTCTTCCTTGCTCAGGTGCCGAAGGTAAGGGTGCCCTTTCTTTTTTGGACGGCCCGGCCTGTCTTCCGTCTGGCAGAGGATGAGCCCGCACAGCAGGCGATCCCGCTGGGAGAGTCCCGGAAGATCTCCATGGAGAAGGAGGTCCCAGAGTTCCCGCGTGTTGGGAGACGGGTTGTGGAAGACGGGGAGGAGGGCCAGGGTGCCCAGCATGTCGCAGAGAAGGAGAAGACGTTCGGAAGGAAATCCCGAGGGAAAAAGAAGGCGGACGAGTTCATGAAGGATGTCCCGCAGAGGCTTCGAATCCCGGATCCGTCCGTAGCGCCGGGCAATGCGCCGGAGGGTCCCCCGGCTCACCGGACCTTCCTCTCTTCCCACCGTCTTCTGATAGTGCTCCATGAAGAGACCCTGACGGAGGCCATAGTGGGAAAAGGTCAGGACAGGAGAGCGGGACAGAGCCGTGATCGCGGAGATCACGGCCAGCCCCGCGGGAAGGATGTCGGAGCGGTCGGCGCCGATGTTGAGTGTCCGCGCCTGGTCGGGAGTCAGGCGGCGGCCGATGCGCTTCGCGATCCGGGCCACTTCCCGTGACTGAATTTCGTAATGATGGATATCAGGGTGGAAAGGGTAGGAACGCAGCTTCTGGGAGATCCGGGCGAGCTGGCGGGCAGTCCCCCCGACCCCGACCAGGGCCGGAAAGGGACGGATGAAGAGGCCGCTGTCCTCGAGGACGGCGGCGATGTGGCGCTCCATCCTTTTCCATTCCGCAGGGGAGGGCCTTCCCCTGTTCTCGAAGAACATCTCGGTCAGTCGAACCGCGCCCAGAGGAAGGGTCAGGATCGTTCCCGGGCGATGGTCCTGAAGGTCGATCAGCTCGGCACTTCCCCCCCCGATGTCGAAAACGAGGGCATCTCCCTTGTCGAAGCCGTTCTGGACGCCCAGGCAGCTGTAAGACCCTTCCTGCTCTCCGTCCAGAATTTCGACAGGGGCCTCAAGGGAGGCCGAAAGCCGCGAAAGGACCTCTTCGCGATTCCTGGCATCCCGGACGGCCGATGTTGCGACGCAGCGAAGCTCGTCGGCCTGGTGGAGAGCGATTCTTTTCCGAAAATCCCCGAGAGCCTTTGAAGCTCGTTCGATGGCCTCCGGTGTGATGGTCAGGGAAGGGTACATCCCCGAGGCGATCCGGGCAGAGCTCTTGTATCGGGCCACTGTCCAGAAATCCCCACCGCGAATGGCCACAATTTCGAGGCGCATGGAATTTGACCCGATGTCGATGAGGGCGATTTTTTGGAGGCTCATTGTCTGATTGTGCCACAGGACAGGACGACTTCCAAGGAGAATACCCGGGTTTCGGCCCATCCCTGATTGATCCCGGGAAATCTTGGGTTATAATGGGAAAACTAATCAGGGGGCGTATGACCTTCCCGTGCGGCGGCGGGCCACGCTTCTTCCACGTCATCATCCGAAAGGACCGGAATGTCGGAGTATTCCCTTCCTGCCAAGGAGCTCAAGCAAGACGTTGTCCAGACCATGTTTACATCGGCAGCCAAGGCCTACGACCTCAACAATTCGGTTCTGAGCCTGGGCCAGCACCACCGGTGGAAGCGCCTGACGATCGACCTTCTGAAAATTGAAAAAGGACAGGTCATTCTGGATCTGTGCGGAGGAACCGCGGACCTGTCTCTCCTGGCCGCCGAGAAGGCGGGGGGAGACGGTCTTGTCATGACCGTCGACCTCAACATGGCGATGCTCAGGGTGGGTCTTTCCAAGGCCCGGTCCCGTGTCATCGACGGCCTCAAGGAAAGGATGAGCCGTGCCCGGCCTGTCATGATCCAGGCCAATGCGGAGAGCATCCCCCTTCCCTCCGGGACTGTTGACCGTCTGACGGTGGGATTCGGGCTCAGGAATGTAACCAATCTCGACGTGGCCCTGGCGGAAATCTACAGGGTCCTGAAGCCGGGCGGGCGGTTCGCCTGCCTGGAGTTTTCCCATCCCGTGAACGCCCTGTGGGATGGGTTGTACCGCTTCTATTCCTTCTTCATCCTGCCGAAGATCGGCAAATGGATATCCAGGGACAATACAGGGATCTACGAATACCTGCCCGCATCGATCGCGAAATTCCCGAATCAGGAGAGTTTCAGCGAGACGATCAGGAAGGCCGGCTTTTCGAATGTCGTCTACCGGAACCTGTCGGGAGGGATCGTCGCGATCCATATGGGAGAAAAGTAATGGATACAAAGGAGTTGCCAATGGTGGCGGGGACAGAAGAGCGTCCGCCCAGCCTCTACCGGAGGGTCCTTTTCGTCTGGCTTCCCGTTCGTCCGATCTTTCCCGTGGGAATCGGATATCTTGCGAACTGGATACACCGGGAGCATCCGGAGGTCGCCCTCGAGGTCCTCGACCTGACCCGCTTCGAAGAGGCCGACCAGATGTCCGCTCTGACGAAGAAAATTGCGGAATTTTCTCCCGACCTTCTCGCCTATTCCTGGCGCGACGTCCAGATATTCGCTCCCCACGAGGGAGACAATTCCCTCAGGCGGGCCTTTGAGTTCTATTATTCTCCCAACCTTCTCACGCGGGCTTACGCCGCATGGGACGGGCTCCGCATGGTCTGGAAATACCGTTCGGAGTTCCACAAGAAGCTTCGCTTCATCAAGGAGGGCGTCCGAAGGGCTCCGAAGGCCCGGGTCATGGTCGGGGGAGGGGCCTTTTCGGTCTTTGCCGAACAGATCATCCGCCTTCTTCCGGAAGGCGTGATCGGGGTGGTCGGGGAGGGAGAGACGGCTCTGATCAAGACCCTCGAGGGGCGCCCGGTTGATGACGAACGCGTCATCACCCGTAAGGGGTCCCAGATCGTTCTGGGAAAGAAGGCGGGGGCGGTGGAAATACGGCGGGCCCCCTTCGATCTGTCCTACCTCGAATCCATATTCCCAGGTCACGAAATGTACCACGGCAAAACCGTCGGAATCCAGACCAAGCGGGGCTGTCCTTACGGATGCTCCTTCTGTCTGTATACCTATATCGAGGGAAAGAGGGTCTACTACCGTGATCCGGAAGATGTGGTGGACGAGATCCGCCAGTATCGGGACCGCTGGGGGATCCGGAATTTCTGGTTTGCCGATGCCCAGTTCATTCCCGGCGTCAAGGCGGTTCCCGAGGCCATCGCTCTTCTCACCGCTCTTCGGGACAGTCGCCTCGACATCACATGGAGCGGCTATATCCGGACCAGTCTCATCTCTCCGGAAATGGCGCAGCTGATGGTGGAGTCGGGAATGGGGGACCTCGAGGTGGCGATCACCTCCGGATCCCAGGAGATTCTGGATTCCCTCAAGATGGGGTTCCGGCTGGAGGGGCTGATGGAGGGATGCAGAAATCTCAAGGACGCCGGATACAAGGGAAAGATCATCCTGAACTACTCCCTGAATGCCCCGGGCGAGACGCCGGAGTCACTGGCCGAGGCGGTCGAAAGCTACGAGGCCATCTGCAGCATTTTTGGACCGGAGAATGTCTACCCCATGGTCTTTTTCCTGGCGGTCCAGCCCCACACAAGCTTCGAGAAGCGTCTCATGCGCGAGGGATGGCTCGATCCCGACTACGATCCTATTTCCCTGAACCCGTGGACCATCCGCAAGCTCCTCTATAATCCGGGTCCTCTTGGGGAGCTGATCGCGAAGGCCTGTCTTCTGGCCTGGGACATCGAGCCCATGGCCATGGGACGTGTTGTGATGCGGGAGATCAAGAAATCCCTTGGAGCCGTCGGAATCACCTCCAAGGAGTCGGTCGTGGTCCAGGCTTCGTGAGCCAAAAAACGGAAAGCGAGTCCATGGAGGCGGATCTCGGGGCCCCTCTTCCTCCGGGCTTTCCCCTTCTTCCGGGACCCTTTCGGATGCTTCTGGGGCTGGACGGAACCCTGACGCGCTCCCTGACCTTTCTTTCGGGGGAGAGGATCGAAGTCGAGCCCGTTCTCCGCCCTGATTCTCCCGAGGGGGTCCGAAAGGTGTATCTTCGGGTCCCCTCGATCGGCCGGCTCGTCTTCGCGAGGACGCGCCTCCTCGTGCTCCCGAATTCGGAGGAGGCTCCCTGGATTGCCGGCCTCATGCGCGGCGACCTTCCCATCGGCCAGTCGATGGAGGCCCGTTATGGCCCCCTGACCAAGGACGAGTTTTCCGTCTTTTCCGTCTCCGCCCCCTTCGATCCCCACGGGCCACGGGAGTCGGGCGATCTCTGGGCCCGCTCCTACCGGATGCGCACCCGCGAGGGGATCGCCCTCCGGATCGAGGAGTTCTTCCTGGACGCTCTTTTCCGGCTTGCCGGCGGAGGCTGCCGATGAAGCGGCGTTTTTCGGCGACTCTGGAGCTGGTCCGGCTCGACCGGCCCGTCGGGTGGGTTCTGCTTTTTCTCCCGTCGGGGTGGGCCCTTCTTCTGGCGCGTCCCGGAGAGGTCCCCTGGAAATGGGTCGCGGTCTTTCTTGCCGGGGCCTTCCTGACACGCTCCGCAGGCTGCGTCGTGAACGACATCTTCGACAGAAAGCTCGACCGGGAGGTGACCCGGACCAAATCCCGGCCCCTGGCCGACGGCCGGCTCTCCGTCGTCTGGGCCCTCGGGGTCTTTCTTTTTCTGACACTCCTCTCGGCCTCTCTCCTCACATTTTTTTCGGCAAAAGCCATTCTGGTTGCCGTTGCGGGATATGGCTCAGCGGTCGTCTATCCGCTCATGAAGCGTTTCTTCCCTCTTCCCCAGCTCTTCATGGGAATTCCATTTGGCGCAACGGCCCCTTTCATGGCCTGGGTCCAGCTCACGGGCCACTTTTCGTTTCCGGGGATCGAGATCGCCCTGGCCGGCCTTTTCTGGGCTACGGCCTATGATCTCATCTATGCGGTGGCGGACCTTCCGGACGACCGGAAGGCCGGCATCCGGTCGGGAGCCGTGACCTTCGGGTCGTCTCTCTGGATGGTGTTCCTCTTTTTTTCCGCGTTGGCCGCTCTTCTTCTTTGGGAGGCGGGACGATCACTTCCCCAGTCCGGATGGCTGCTGCTCTCGATCGGTCTTTTTTTCTCGGCCGTCCTCTGGCAATCCCTCCGGATGCGCAAGGGGTTGAGCGGAGAGGAACCGCTTCGTCTCTTCCGGTCCCATGCGGTCCTGGGAGGGCTCATCCTGGCGGGGTTCTGGTCCTCTTCGCCCATCCTTGTCTGATGATCAATCCGGTCTCCTAGCGGAAGGGAGGCCCTTGAATGGAGGCTTCGATGTTGTTCCGAATCAAAACCACGATTCTCGCAGTGTTCGTGATTCCTATTGTTCTTGCTCCGAACCTCACCTTTGCCCTCTCGCCGATCAAGGTGACGAGTTCCTCCTTCAGAAACGGGGGACGTATCGGGTCGAAATACGTCTTTTCCGGCTTCGGATGCACCGGGAAAAACGTCTCCCCGGAGATCCGCTGGGGACGTCTTCCACGGGGGACGAAAAGTGTGGCGGTCACCGTGTACGATCCTGATGCCCCCACAGGCTCCGGCTGGTGGCACTGGGTGGTCTACGATATTCCCGCCACAGTCCACGAACTTCCGGAAGGAGCGGGGACGAAGGATGGCCATCGGCTTCCAGTCGGATCCCTCCAGGCCGTGACCGACTTCGGAGCCCCGGGTTACGGGGGGCCCTGTCCGCCGAAAGGCGATCGTCCCCATCACTACATCGTCACCGTCTATGCGATAAAGACGGCCAAGTTGCCGGTTGGGCCGACCGCCTCTCCGGCCCAGATCGGTTATTTCCTCCACTTCGCGACCATCGGAAAGGGAAAGATCGTGGGTCGCTACGGACGGTAAGCCGTCTGGAGGAGCGGGAGTCCGGTTCGATTTTTTCGACTTGCGATTTTTGATTTCTTTGGATATCCTCTAGGAATCGGCGACTCACCCGTTCGCCGTCCGAACTATTACATTATCCCGACTGGAGGTTCCAGAATGGCTCCCATTCAAACCGTTGGCAACTGGACTGCGCTGGAGTGGGCTATCCCGATCGCTCTCGGATTTGCGATCGTTGCGGGATGGTTCATGGCCATCTCTTCCATCTATTCCAATCCGGACAAGTAGGTTTCGTGCTGGCCTTTTTCTAGGATTTCTGATGCGGTTTATTGCGGAAATCAAGAAAATGTGGACCGATGCCCGGCCGATATTTTTCATATTGGCCGGAGTCATCGGTCTTTTTCTTCTTCTCTTCGGTTCCATGATGTGGGGATTGCTGGGCAAGGATTCCTTCAGCCAATATTCCCATCCGTCCTACCCTCCGTCCGCCAGTCCTTCCCGATAAGGGTTCGCTCCCCCCTTATGGAGTCTCGAGAGTCCCCCCGAGGCAGGTCCCTGTCCGGCATTTCAACAACGATGGTTGAATTTTAAGGGGTGTCCCGGTTATTCTGTAAAGATGCGCGCCCTTGGTTTTTAGGGCTGCCAGGCGGGTTTTGAGGTGGATCTACAGTCTTTTGGGTCTTCGGGATCTTCGGGATTGAAAAAGCCGGATTTCGGGAAAGGATAGTTTCATGGCAGGGAACGGGGAAGGACTGAGCGCGGTCGAGAAGAAAACTCTGGCCGGACTCAGCATGATTTTCGCAATTCGGATGTTCGGGCTCTTCATTGTGCTTCCGGTCATCAGCCTCTATGCACGGACTCTTCCCGGAGCCGATCCGCTGTGGCTCGGTCTGGCGCTTGGTGGATACGGCCTTTCCCAGGCGGTTTTCCAGATTCCCTTCGGGATGCTGTCCGACCGCTTCGGACGAAAACCCCTGATCGTGATCGGCCTTCTGATCTTTGCCGGAGGCTCGATCTTTGCGGCGACAGCTCAATCGGTTCTGGGACTTTTTGTCGGACGTCTCCTTCAGGGGTCGGGAGCCGTGGCCTCCGTCGTGATCGCCCTCATGGCCGATCTCACTCGCGAGGAGTACCGGACGCGGGCCATGGCGGGGATCGGAATCTCGATCGGCCTTTCCTTCGCCGTCGGGATGGTTGTGGGGCCGATCGTGGGCGCCCATTATGGAGTCTCCTCCCTCTTCTGGCTGACGGCCGTCCTCGCCCTCCTGGGAATCGCGATCCTTCTTCTGATCGTTCCCAATCCGGTGGGGGCTGTCCACAAGAACGAAATGGAGCTGTCATTCTCCCAGCTCGGTTACGTTCTCCGGAATCCGGCCCTTCTCCGCATCGATATCTCCGTTTTCACCCTTCATCTCTTTTTAACCGGTGTGTTCGTGAGCTTTCCGGTTCTTCTCCATAAGTACATGTCGGCCCAGAGCATGTGGAAAGTCTATCTGCCCGTGATCCTGGGAGGCATGTTTCTCATGGTTCCGGGGATGATCGTGGCCGAAAAGCGAAAAAAGCTCAAAGTGGCCTACCTGATCGCCATTGCCTTCATCGTCCTGAGCTTCGTGATCTTTCTTCTGGGATACAGAAGCGAGTTCGGTCTGATCGCCGGCCTGTCCGTCTTCTTTGTGGGCTTCAACCTTCTCGAACCGCTCATGCCCTCCATCATGACCCGGTTCGTCCGGACACGGACCCGGGGAACCTCGTCGGGTGTCTTCAACATGAGCCAGTTCATGGGAGCCTTTTTGGGCGGTGCTTTGGGCGGGGCGTTGGTTACAGTGTCGAACGAGGCCTTTTTCATCGGGATGCTGGTGATCGCCATCCTGTGGTTTTTCGTCGCGATGGGGCTGACCGATCCCAATCTCCTCGAAACCTTCGAACGTCCTGTGGAGAGGGAGATCTCCGATCCCCAGCCCCTCGTCCGACAGCTGGGGGACATGGCCGGGGTTGTGGATTGTCGCTACCGGGAGTCTGAAAAGGTTCTCTGGGTGAAATATCTCCGGGACAGGATCACGCCGGAGGATCTCGAAAGAAAGCTGGCAGGACTGCTCGAAGCCTGAGACATCCGGAAAGGTCCCTGTGACGCCCATCCAGAGATTTCGCCTCTCCCTTCTCCTTATTTTTCTTCTGACCGGAGGAGGGACGCTCGGTTACAGGGAAATCGAGGGATGGGGCTGGGTGGATTCCCTTTTCATGACGGTGATCACCCTGTCCACCGTCGGTTATCAGACGGTGCATCCTCTTGACAGGGCCGGACTTTTTTTCACGATGGCGCTGATCATCGTGGGGGTCGGTGCCTTGGGGTATGCCATCGCCACCCTGTCCGAAATGATCCTCGAAGGGCATCTGCAGCATTTCTGGGGAGGCCGCAAGATGGAGAGGATGATCGACAAGCTTGAAAATCATGTGGTGGTTTGCGGGTTTGGGCGGATCGGCACACTGACTGCGGCTTCCCTGGCTGAGAGAGGGATCCCGTTCGTGGTGGTGGAGGAGAATCCCGATCTGGTCAAGGAGGCCGTGGCCAGGAAGTATCTGGCCGTCATGGGAAACGCCACGGAGGAAGGGGTTCTCGGCAAGGCGGGGATCGATCGGGCCCAGGCGTTGCTGGTGACCTTGTCGACACGGGTTGCGGATGCGGCCTATATCGTGATGAGCAGCCGGATCGACCATCCTGGGCTCACAGTCATTGCCATGGCCAATGATTCTCGGACGGAGGCCAAGCTCCTCAAGGCAGGGGCCAACAAGGTCGTCTCCCCCTTCATTCTCGGGAGCAGCCGGATGGTCATGGCCTTGACCCAGCCGACCCTTCTCGATGTGATGGATATCGTGACGACCCGTGACGGGATGGGGCTGACCTTCGAGGAGCTTGTGATTCCCGAAATGTCACCTTTCTGCGACCTTTCTATCGCCGAGATAGGCAAGAAATTCGGTTTTCGCTCCCACATCATCGCCATTCGTCCGGTCGGGGGAAAAAACTTCGTCCTTCCGACGGCACAGAGCGTCCTGAGGGCGCTCGACCAGATTGTCCTGATTGGCTCCCGGGACGAATTCGACCGGATCAGGGAGGAGATGGCGGGAAACCGTGAACCGAGGGTTCTGTCGTGATCCGACAAAGGGGAGGGAATCTGTGAGGCTTGAAGAGGGATCCCATCCGTCGACGGTTTCCAACGCCGAGTGGGCGGTCCGTGGAAACCGGGTTCTTGTGGGGAATGTTCGCAGGGAGGACCTGGTTTTCCGGAAAGGAAGAGGGTCCTGGCTCTACGATGTGGAAGGAAATCCCTATCTCGATTTTCTGGGAGGGGTGGCGATCCACGTCCTCGGACACTGTCATCCCCGGGTGACGGTTGCCGTCCAGAAACAGGCCCAGCGCCTGCTCCACACCTCCAATCTCTATTACCACGAACCCCAGATCCTCCTGGCGGAGTTTCTTGTCAGGGAAACCTTTGCCGACAGGGTCTTTTTCGCCAATTCGGGGACGGAGGTCGTCGAGGCGGCCATCAAGCTCGCAAGGCGGTATGGGGACCGGACCGGACGCTATGGCCTTCTGGGGCTCGAAGGGAGTTTCCATGGCCGGACTCTGGGCGCCTTGACCCTGACGGGCCAGAAAAAAATCAGGGAGGGAATCGGTCCCCTCCCTGGCGGCTTCGATTGGGCCCCCTTCAACGACATTGAGGGAGTCGTCCGCAAGGTGACCCCCGAGACGGTGGCCATCTTCGTGGAGCCTGTGCAGGGGGAGGGGGGAGTCGTTCCCGCCGATCCGGGATTCTTGAGGGAGCTGAGACGTTTCACGAGAGAGCGGGACATTCTTCTCGTTTTCGACGAGATCCAGACCGGAATCGGCAGGACGGGGACTCTTTTCGCCTACGAATCCTTTGATGTGGTGCCGGACATTCTTCTTTCTGCAAAGGCCCTGGGGGGAGGTCTTCCCCTTGGAGCCCTTCTGACGACCTCACAGCTGGCCGAATATCTTCCCCCCGGCTCCCATGGCTCGACATTCGGTGGAAACCCTTTGGCCTGCGCTGCGGGTCTGGCCGTTCTCGAGGCCCTCTTCGAGGAAGGGTATCTCCCGGAAGGGGGACAGCGGATCGCCGATACACTCTGGGAGGAGCTGTCCTCGCTCAGGGAGCTCTATCCCGAATGGATCCGCGAGATAAGGGGGAAAGGAATGATGATCGGTCTCGTTCTTCCCGGAAGGGCGGTTGAGGTCAAGGATCGCTTCCTCAGGGAAAAGGTTCTCGTCAACGCCACGGGGCCCGAAGTGATCCGCCTCCTCCCTCCCGTCAACCTCTCCCTCGAGGAGATCGCCACCTTCATCAAGTCTGCGGACCGTGTCTTTGCGTCCATGGGAAATCCCGGAGGATCCTGATTTTGAAAAAAAGCCCTCACCGTTCCTTCCTGACCCTCATCGAGAAAACTCCCCGAGAACTTCGCTCCATCATGGATCTGGCCGGACGTATCGAGTCCGATCCGGAGGCCTTCCGGACGCCGCTTGCATGGAAGACCGTCGGACTGCTCTTTGAAAAGAGCTCGACCCGGACCCGGCTTTCTTTCGAGGCCGGGATCCGCCAGCTCGGCGGGGGAAGCCTCTTTCTTGGAGGCGACATCCAGCTGGCCCGGGGGGAAACGATCGAGGATACGGCCCGGGTCATGAGCGCCTATCTCGACATGCTGGTCATCCGCACCTTCGGCCACGAACGGATCGAGGCCTTTTCCCAAGCCGCCGCAATACCGGTGGTCAATGGCCTGACCGATGGCCACCATCCCTGTCAGGCCCTTTCCGACTTCTATTACATGGAGAAGGTCTTCGGAACTCTTTCGGGACTTCGGATGACCTATGTGGGAGACGGAAACAACATGGCCCGTTCTCTGGCTGAAGGGGCCGCCCTTCTGGGAGTCAAACTGATCCTTGCCTCGCCGCAGGATTACCAGCTTCCGGAATCCGAGGTGGCGGCCCTCAACCGGATCGCCCACGAGACGGGAGGCAGCGTCCGGACGCTGTCGGATCCCAGGGAGGCGGCCCGGGGCGCGCAGGTTCTCTATACCGACGTCTGGACAAGCATGGGACAGGAGGCGGAATCCGCCATACGGGAAAAGGCATTCCGTGGGTACTGCATCGACCGGAGCCTGCTTGCGCTGGCCGATCCGGAGGCCATCGTCATGCACTGTCTGCCGGCCTACCGCGGAAAGGAAATTACGGCGGAGGTCATCGATGGACCCCGCTCGCGGGTCTTCGAGCAGGCGGCCGCCCGGCTTCCGCTGCAGAAGGCAATCATGATGTTTTGCTTGGGAAGGGAGCTGTAGGAGATGGAACAGAAAAAGAAAGACGGATCCGACCGCCCGTCCCGGGTGGTCTTGGCCTATTCGGGCGGGCTCGACACCTCGGTGGCGATCGTCTGGCTCAAGGAGACCTATGGGTGCGAGGTCATCTGCTACTGCGCCGATCTGGGTCAGGGGGAGGACCTCGAAGCCGTAGCGGAAAAGGCCCGGAAGAGCGGGGCTTCCGACGTGGTCGTGGTCGACCTTCGGGAGATCTTCGTCCGGGACTATCTTTTTCCGATGATCCAGGCGGGGGCGGTTTACGAGGACGGCTATCTGCTGGGAACATCGATCGCCCGCCCCCTGATCGCCAAGGTCCAGATGGAGATCGCACGGGAAAGGGGCGCGGATGCGGTCGCCCACGGGGCGACCGGAAAAGGAAACGACCAGGTCAGATTCGAGCTCGCCTACTACTATTTCAACCCCCGGATCCGGATCCTGGCCCCCTGGAGGCTCTGGAGCTTCACAAGCCGCTCCGAGCTCATCAACTATTCGAAAAAACACCATATTCCCGTGACGGCCACCCTTGAGAAGCCCTACAGCGTTGACCGGAACCTCTTTCACACGAGTTACGAGGGGGGGATCCTCGAGGATCCCTGGGCGGCACCGCCGGAAGAGATCTTCCAGCTGACCCGGAATCCCCTGACCGCCCCCGATGAACCTGAAGAGGTGACGGTCTCGTTTGAAAAAGGACTCCCGATCGCGATCAACGGGGCGCTCCTCTCTCCCCTCGACCTCATGGAGAAGGCGAACAGCCTCGGAGCCCTCCATGGAATCGGACGGATCGACCTCGTGGAGAGCCGCTTCGTGGGAATGAAGTCTCGCGGAGTTTACGAAACTCCCGGGGGCACTCTTCTTCATGCCGCCCACAGGGCCCTCGAGACGCTGACGCTGGACCGCGAGCTCCTCTCCATGAAGGCCCAGTTCATGCCGCAATATGCCCGCATGATCTACAACGGCTTCTGGTTTTCGCCGGAACGGCTGGCCCTGGCCGACCTCATCGCCTCCACCCAGCACCGGGTGACGGGGGATGTCCGGCTCCTGCTCTACAAGGGGGGGATCCGTGTCCTGGGACGGCGCTCTCCTTATTCCCTGTATCGAAAGGACCTGGCGACCTTCGAGACGGACAGCGTCTATCGGCAGGCCGATGCGGACGGCTTTATCCGGATCCAGGCCCTCCGTCTCAAGCTTTTTTCCGACCAGGAAGGAACCTCCCTGTGACCGGAGAAGAGACGGGCGGACCATCCGGGAAACCCTGGGGCGGTCGCTTCTCGGAGCCGACCGACCGGGATGTGGAGGCCTTCACGGAGTCCATCTCCTTCGACAAAAGGCTCTGGAGGGAAGACATCGAAGGCTCCCGGGCCCATGCCCGCATGCTCCGCCGGATCGGGCTCCTGTCCGAGGAGGAGCTCGGTCAGATTCTGACGGGGCTCGACAAGGTGGCGGAAGAGTTTTCCGGGGGAACATTTCCGGTCCGGATCGAGTGGGAGGACGTCCACATGCATGTGGAGAAGCGCCTCGTCCACCACGCCGGTGCCGCTGGTCTCAAGATTCACACGGCCCGGAGCCGGAACGACCAGGTGGCGCTCGATCTTCGGCTTTTCGTGCGCCGGGAGGCCGGGGAGATGGCCGTCTCCCTAGAGGGACTTCTGAGGCAGATCCTTCTTCGGGCCCGGGAATACCGGGATCTCCTGCTTCCCGGCTACACCCACACCCAGCAGGCCCAGCCGATCTCGGGAGGATATTATTTCGGGGCTTACGCGGAGCGCTTCCTTCGTGACAGGAACCGCCTTCTCGCGGTTGTCGGGAGCGCCAATCTCTCTCCTCTCGGTTCGGGGGCCCTGGCCGGGACGACCCTGCCGATCGACCGCGAGGGGGTCGCCGCCGAACTTGGATTCTCCGGAGTGACCCAGAATGGCCTCGACTCGGTCGGAGACCGGGATTTTGTGGCCGATTTCCTCCATGCCCTCTCGCTTCTGATGGTTCACCTGTCGGGGTGGGCCGAGGAATGGGTGCTCTGGTCGACCCGGGAGTTCGGAATGATCCGGCTTCCCGACCGGCTTCTCACCGGTTCCTCGATGATGCCCCAGAAAAAGAATCCGGACATTCTCGAACTCGTCCGGGGAAAGGCGGGCCGGGTCTTTTCCGATTATGGGGCCCTGATGACCCTCCTCAAGGGGCTTCCCCTTTCCTACAACCGGGATCTCCAGGAAGACAAGGAGCGTCTTTTCGATGCCCTCGACACCACCAGGGCCTGTCTTCGGATGATGACCCTCGCCGTGGAGGGGATGCGCTTCGAGGAGAAGGGTGTGGCGGAGATCCTGAAAGGAACGGAGCTCCTTGCGACCGATATCGCGGAAGATCTCGTCCGGGACGGGGTTCCCTTCCGGGAGGCCCACGCCATTGTCGGGCGGATCGTGGCCGAAGCGGCACGAAAGGGATGTACTCTCGAGAGTCTTTCCGACGCGGATCTGAAGTCCTTCTATGATCGATTTCCGCCAGGGTATGCCTCCAGCCTGTCTCTCCGGGGTTCGGTCGAACGCCGGTCCCATGTGGGAGGACCCGCCCCCGAAACGGTCATGCGCCGGGTCGACGCACTCTGGTACGAGCTCTTCGGAGCGGAGCCGGGAGGGGCTCCTCCCCGGTGAGGCCTATGGGAATTCTTGGGGGGGCGGGGCGGTCTCTGGTTTTTTTGGTGTTCCTTCTTATGCTTTCTGCCTGCGGAATTCAGGGACAGCCGATCCCGCCCGACCGGGTTCCCCCGGAGTCGGCACCCGAACAGCCGGCTCCCTCCTCTGCTTCCGGGGGGCAGAGTCCGGGGGGGCCGGGCGTCTCCTCCGGGGCCTCCGGCGAACAAAAGGGATCGCCCTCTTCCGGGGACAGCGGAGAAGTCCCGGAGGGCGGATTCCCGGAAGGGGACGACGGGCGCTAGCCCATTCCGGATCAATTTGCCGGGGGCTTCCGGAAAAGATCGGGAACCGGGATTGGAGTATTGAGAGTGTGTTAAAATGACCCTTCCGTTGGAATCGGAGAGGGAAGCCCCCTTTTCGGAGGTCCGATCGGCGGGAATCGAAATCCATCCAATATTCGGGAGAATGACGCCTTGAGCACATTTCACTACAAGAACGACAGACTGATGGTGGAAAACCTTCCGGTGGAAGAGATCGTCGCGAAGGAAGGCTCGCCACTTTATATTTACAGCCGGGAGGCTCTCGTCGAAAGGATTTCGGCCTATCGGGAGGCCTTTTCCTCCCATCCGACCCTTGTGGCCTACGCAATGAAGGCCAACGGGAACCTGGCGATCCTCTCCCTGCTGGGGCAGGAGGGGGCGGGCATCGACGTGGTGTCGGGCGGGGAGCTCTTCCGGGCCCGGAAGGCGGGGATCCCCGGAAACAGGATCGTCTTTGCCGGGGTTGGCAAGACCGAAGAGGAGATCTCCTACGCCCTTAAGGAAGGCATCCTGATGTTCAACGTGGAGAGCCAGGCCGAACTCGACCATATCAGCGCCGTGGCGGTCCGCATGGGGACGAAGGCTCCGGTGGCACTCCGTGTCAATCCCGATGTGGATCCCAAGACCCATCCCTACATTTCGACGGGCATGAAGAAATCAAAGTTCGGGATTCCCGTCGATGTGGCGGTGGCCGAGTACCGCCGGGCTTCGACGCTCCCCGGGATCCGCATTGTCGGGATTCACCAGCACATCGGTTCCCAGCTCACCGAGATCGCTCCTTTCCGGGACGCCTTCGAACGCCTCCTGGCTTTCCACGGAGAGCTCCGGAAGGCAGGAATTCCTGTCACGCACCTCGATCTGGGAGGCGGTCTGGGAATCCGTTATAAAAACGAGGCGCCCCCGAGCCCGAAGGATCTGGCGGACCTGGTCCTTCCCAGGGTGCGCGATCTGGGTGTGACCCTGGTCCTCGAGCCCGGCCGCTCGATCGTCGGAAACGCCGGCATCCTCGTGACCCGGGTGCTTTACCGGAAGCAGACCGCCGTCAAGACCTTTTTCATCGGAGATGCCGGGATGAATGACCTGTTGCGCCCATCCCTCTACGGGGCGCACCACGACCTCCTTCCGGTGGTCCGGAGCGCGCGGCCGGAGGTGAAGGGAGATCTGGTGGGGCCGATCTGCGAGACAGGAGACTTTCTGGCCACAGACCGGGAGATGCCGGAATTCGCCGCAGGCGATCTGATCGCGGTCATGAGTGCCGGAGCCTACGGGTTTTCGATGGCCTCGAACTACAATGCCCGGCCGCGTCCGGCCGAAGTTCTCGTCGATGGAGGCACCTACCGTGTCATCCGGGATCGGGAGAGCTTCGAGGATCTTGTTCGGGGTGAACGGATTTGAGTCAGGCCGTTCCTGATCCCTCTGACGAGGATCCCGACGACGAGGAGGTTCCGCTCTCTCCTCACCGGAAGGAAGGAAAGGGATGCTTTCTTGTCCTGATCGTCCTGTCGGCGATACCGGTGGTCTTTTTCCTTCTGACATTTCTTGGAGGGAATTATTTCACCTACGTCTACATGCGGTACTTCGCCGTCGACCGGGGGCTTTCCGAACGGAGGCCTCCCGAGGTGGATGTTCGTGAGTTCCGGCAGGATCTCCTTGTCCTCGATCGCTTCTATGATGCGGGAAATGCCGGGAAGATCCCCGGCCGGGATGTGGTCAACCTCTCTTCCGAGTTGAAGGAGATGCTCTCCTATCCGGGGCCGGTTCGTCCCGAGGTGCTTCATCTGGTGGTTGGACATGCCAGGGAGGTCATGCAACAATACCATATTGGGCCGATCAAGGGAGAGCCTGATCGCTTGCCCGGTCCGTCCAAAGACTGAAAGCGTGGGAGGATTGACGTTGTTTTCCGGTTCGATGGTGGCACTGGTCACACCGTTTTTCAAGGATCAGGAAGGGCGGGGAGGGGATCTCGACGAAAAGGGCCTGCGCCATCTGGTGGATTTTCATGTCCGGGAAGGGACCCGGGTCATCGTCCCGGTCGGAACGACCGGGGAATCGGCGACCCTTACCCACGAAGAACATGAAAGGGTCGTCCGGATTGTCGTCGAGCAGGCTGCGGGTCGGGTGCTGGTCATGGCCGGCACGGGATCGAACAGCACCTCGGAGGCCGTCGCCCTGACGCGGGCGGCCAAGGATATCGGCGCCGACGGGGCCCTGGTCATCACTCCCTACTACAATCGTCCCACCCAGGAAGGGCTTGTCCGCCATTATGAGACCCTGGCCTCCCGGGTCTCCTTTCCCATGGTCATCTACAATGTTCCCGCCCGCACGGGGGTCAACATGCTGCCGGAGACGATCGCCCGTCTTGCCGCGATTCCCGAGTACGTGGGCGTCAAGGAGGCCTCCGGAAACATGGGGCAGATCGTCGACCTTTTCGACCGCCTTGAAAACAGGATGGGGGTCTACTCCGGGGACGACCTCATGACCTACCCGATTCTGGCCCTGGGGGGCCACGGGACCATCTCCGTCTCGGCCAACCTTGTCCCCCGGCTGATGGCCGAGATGTGCGACCTGGCGCTCTCCGGGAACCTTTCGGAGGCACGGGTACGGCACAACCGTCTGGTCCCCCTGCACAGGGTCCTCGGACTTGAAACCAATCCCATTCCGATCAAGACCGCCATGGAAATTGCCGGGCTCATCGACTCCGCAATGCGTCTGCCGCTGGTTCCCATGGATCCGGACAACAGGAAGCGTCTGTCTGCGGTCCTTGCCTCAATGAAGATCGCCAAGGACGGATCCCGATGACGGGAGAGCGCAGGAAGGTCGCCCTCGTAGGGGCTGGGGGCCGCATGGGGCAGGAGATCGCGGCGCTTCTCCATTCCGATCCGATCCTCTCTCTCGGAGCGGCCATCGAATCCGAGGATTCCCGAATGATCGGGCTCCCTGTCCACTCCTCCCCGGATGTCCTCTATGACTCCGATCTGGGTCGGGGGATCGTTCCTTGCGATGTCGGCATCGACTTCTCCTCTCCCGACTTTCTCAGGCAGTCGGTGGAGGGCTTTGTCGAGGCGGGGAAGCCTCTCGTGATCGGCACCACCGGGCTGACACTGTCCGATCGCGATTTCGTCCGCGAGATGGGGGCCCACATTCCCATTCTCTGGTCTCCCAACATGAGCCTGGGGGTCAACCTCCTGGCCATTTTGGCGGGTCAAGCCGCCCGGGCCCTCGAAGAGTTCGACGCCGAAATCCTCGAAATCCACCACCGCCACAAGAAGGACGCACCCAGCGGGACCGCCCTTTTTCTCGGGGAAGCGGTGGCCTCGGCCCGAAACGGGACTCTCTCCCAGTCGGGGGTCTTCGTCCGGCATGGGCTGACGGGGGAGCGTGAAGAGGGATCGATCGGGGTGATGGCTCTGCGCGGGGGAGATGTCCCGGGAGATCATACCGTCTTTTTTCTGGGAGCAGGGGAGCGTCTTGAGCTGACCCACCGTGCCGAAAGCCGGGAGGTTTTCGCCCGTGGGGCCATCCGGGCCGCGTCTTTTCTACTGGGACGGCCGAAGGGCTTCTACACGATGGCCGATGTCCTTCTCTCCGGAGAGGACAAAGGCCGGTGAACCGGCTTCTTCCCGATACCCTCTCTCCTGGGGATCTCTTCGTCCGCTATCTCCTCCGGGGGGATCGGGGTCCGGAAGAGAGGGCCGGTCAACTTCTCCCGGACGGGGTTCTCCTTTCAGAAGATGGAACCCGCCACCGGGCCGAGGAGGTGTCGTGGCTGCCTCCCGTCCGGCCTGGCAAGATCGTGGCAGTCGGGTTGAATGACCGGGGACATGCCCTTGAAATGGGAAAGCCCCTTCCGGCAGAACCCCTTCTCTTTCTGAAGGCTCCCTCCGCCTTGGCCGCTCATGGCGAAAGCGTGGTCTATCCGGCCGTATCCGCCCGGGTGGATTTCGAGGGGGAGATCGCCCTCGTGATCGGGGAGCGGGCGGACCATGTCTCTCCGTCGGAATCCGGGAGACATCTCTTTGGAATCTGCGCTGCCAACGACATCACGGCCCGGGATCTTCAGAACCGCGACGTCCAGTACACACGGGCCAAATCCTTTCCTGGCTTCTGTCCTGTCGGTCCGGCGATCCTGGTCGGAGGCAGACCCGACGGCCGCCGTGTCAGGACGTGGCTGAACGGCATCCTGAAACAGGATGCCCGGGAGACGGACCAGATCTTCCATTGGGAATCCCTGATCAGCTACATCAGCCATATGATGCCGCTCGAAACGGGAGACCTTGTTTTGACCGGCACCTATCGCGGCATCGGCCCCATGGCCGTCGGAGACACCGTGACGGTGGAGGTGGAGGGATGCGGTCCTCCCCTCGAAAGCCGGATCATAGCCGATCCCCATCCGGCGCTCTCCACCGTCTGGCCAGGCCAGACACCATAACGATTTCAACCAGTCCGGATTCGCCTCTTCTCAAACTTCCAGAAGGAAGACGATCCGGAACAATAACCAAACGGGATTTCGTTCGGATCCCCCAGGAGACCTTCGATCATGGATTTCAGAACCAGACTCGCCAAGCGCATCACCTCTCTTCCCCCCTATCTCTTTGCCCGCATCGATGAAAAAAAGCGGGAAGCCCTCTCCCGCGGAGTGGACCTCATCAACCTCGGGATCGGAGACCCCGACACCCCGACCCTCGAGCCGATCGTCGCCGCGGGCCAGAAGGCCCTGACGAAGCCCGAGCATCACCAGTACCCCTCCTACGAAGGAATGCTGTCCTTTCGGACGGCGGTGGCGGACTGGTACCGGAGACGCTTTTCCGTGACCCTCGATCCGGCCACCGAGGTCGTGGGGCTGATCGGCTCCAAGGAGGGAATCGGCCATCTTCCCCTGGCCTTCGTGGAACCTGGCGATGCCGTGCTGATTCCCGAGCCCGGCTACCCGGTCTATCATGCCGGGACCCTCTTTGCCGGGGGAGAGAGCTACTTCATGCCCATTCTCGAGTCGAACGGCTTCATGCCGGACCTCGACAGGATTCCCGAATCGGTGCTCAAGCGGGCGAAGATCCTCTTCGTCAACTATCCGAACAACCCCACCGGCGCTACGGCCACCGATGCTTTCTTCAAAAAGGTAATCGATATCGCGACCCGGTATGGAATCATCGTGGCGCACGATGCCGCCTATTCCGAGATCTACTACGACGGGAAGCCTCCCAAGAGCTTTCTCTCCTATCCGGGAGCGAAGGAGATCGGAATCGAGTTCCACAGCCTTTCGAAGACCTACAACATGACCGGATGGCGCGTGGGCTTTGCCGTCGGGAACCCCCAGGTCCTGGCCGGCCTTCTGAAGGTCAAGAGCAACATGGATTCGGGAATATTCCAGGCCCTTCAGGAAGCCTCCATCACCGCCCTCTCCCTTCCCGAACCGATGCTGGACTCCCTCCGCTCCCTCTACCAGAAACGGCGGGACGTCCTGGTGCCGGGTCTCAACAGCGTGGGACTTCGCGCCTTTTCGCCGGGAGCCTCATTTTACCTCTGGGCGGCTCTTCCCAAGGGCTTCACCTCCGAACAGGCGACCCTCGCGCTTCTCGACAAAACGGGGATCGTCGCCACTCCGGGAAACGGATTCGGCCCTTCCGGAGAGGGGTATGTCCGGTTCGCCCTGACTGTCGGAACGGACCGTTTGACCGAAGCGGTCGAACGGATAAGGACCCACCGCCTCTTCGAGGTCTAGCGGGTCGGAGGAGTCCCATGGGAGGATTCTTCGCGATTTCTCTCGGAGGAAACCTCCGGAATTCACGGCGGGCCTTTGAACGGGCCCTCCGCACGCTCCTGTCGAACAAAAACCTTACTTTTACGGGATGTTCCCCGGTCTTGCGCACCGACCCCTGGGAGATCGTCTCCCCGGCGTTCATCAATCAGGTGGTGACCGGGTATTCCCGCATCGGGGCTCCCGGCCTCTGGGAGCTTCTGGTGCGGACCGAGCGTCGGGAGATCCGGCGCGGGAAAGGAAAGCTCTACCCCCGAACGCTTGACCTCGACTTTCTCCTCTTCGAGGGGGCGCACTCTCCGCGCAAGGATCTCCTCCTTCCCCATCCCCGGCTCTCCTCCCGAAAGGAGCTTCAGAAACTTCTGGCCTCCGCGAATACCGCTCCCCGCTCCGCTCTTCTTCGGATCGTGAAGGGGTCTTCTCATAGGAGCCGGTCGGCCAAGGCGGGAAGAACGGGAGGACTGTGAAATTGTTATGACGGGGAGAGAGGTTCGTGGAATAAGGGTCGGTTGCCAGTGGCTGAATCGCCTGGGCCGGGCCCTCGGTTTTTCTCTGCTCCTGGTCGCGGGGTTCCCGGCCGGCTCCTTCGCCCAGACATTTGAGATCACGGGGGGAGAGACGGTCTTTTCCCAAAACAGCCAGTATTATTTTGGCGAGGTGGGGGATTTCTACCCCCTCCAGAGGGCCCCGGCGACCCCCGGCGGGGGGTCGCCGTCACCCGATGTCGGGACGGCCGAGACGGGGGGACTGACCCTCCATCTTTTCGTGGCCGTTTTCTATTTTTCCTACGAAACACCCGGTCCGCCCATGACGACCCAAAACGCCTACAATGGACTGAACCCGGCCGCCGGAATCAGGATTCCCATCCGGAACGGATTCTGGGAGGGAGACGTCGGACTCGCCCTCGCCGAGGCCTTCCAGACCGACACCCCCATCGAATCTCTGGCCGGAATCTACCTCCAGACCGAATACTATCAGGGTCTGGGACCGGGCGCCTTCGACTTTTTCGCAAACTACATCGGCTACATCCAGTACATTTACGGGCAGGCCCGCTACCTCTCTCCGGTCTGGGAGTCCTCCAAAAAAAACGCAACATTTTTCCTGGGGCCTGAGCTGATCGGGCAGGGTAACAACACCTACAATGCCGGCCAGGGAGGGGCCGTCCTGGGGGTCGCCCTCCCCCGTCTCCACTCCTACCTCACCTTCGACGGCGGTCTTCTCCGGTCTTCCGTCTCGGATGGCTGGGGCGGCTATCAGGGGTTTACCTGGTATGTCTCCTTCTGACGACCGTCTTTCTTCGGACACGGGTCGGACCCGAAAGGCCCTGGCGCCTCTTCTCGCGTGGTATGACCGGACCTCTCGGGATCTTCCGTGGAGAAGGACGAGGGATCCCTATGCGATCTGGGTGTCGGAGATCATGCTCCAGCAAACGACAGTCAAAACGGTCCTTCGGTACTACGAGCGATTCATGGAGCGATTCCCGACCGTCGAGGATCTGGCCCGGGCGGAGCTGGCCCTGGTCCTCAAATCCTGGGAGGGGCTGGGATACTATCAGAGAGCGCGGAACCTCCATCGGGCGGCGGGGATCGTGGCTCACGATCCCGGACCCCCCCGATGGCCTCAGTCCGTGGAGGAGTGGCAGCGGCTTCCCGGGATTGGCCGCTCCACAGCCGGAGCGATCCACTCCATCTCGACCGATCGCTGGGCCCCCATCCTCGACGCGAATGTCCGGCGGGTCACCGGCCGCTTCTTCGGGATCCCCTCCGGAACGAAGGGGGAGCTGAACCGACTTTGGGAGGCTTCGGATGGATGGGGAGAGGACAACCCCCGCCCGGGGGATACCAATCAGGCTCTGATGGAGCTCGGGGCCGTTCTCTGCCTGCCGGCCTCTCCCGCCTGTGGAGAATGTCCCGTCGCCTCTTTCTGCCAAACAATCGAATGCGGGAGAGAGGAGCGGGTTGCATCTCCTGGGGAACCGGCGTTCTTCCCACTCCAGGAGCCTTTGGGCAGTTCCTCCGGAAGGAGGATGAAAAAATCCCCGGCTTCCACGCGCAAGCGCGTGGCCCTGGTCCCCGCATCGGGCCCCCTCCTGTTCGAACCGAGGGGCGAGGGCCGGCTTCTGGAGGGGCTCCTCGAGGTGGCCGGATTTCCGTCGGCGGGCCTCTCGCCGGGGGAGACAGTGGCGGAAGGGTTTTTTTCCGGATGGCGCGTGGTGGAGGAGCTCTTTTCGGTCCGCCACGTCTATTCCCATTTTCGGGAGGAGGTTCAGGTACTCAGGGTGATCCCGGCAGAAGGGAAAGAGCGTGAGGCGATAGCCGGGGAAAAAAGCATCACGGAGGGGTGGGCCACCCTTTCCGCCTCGGAGGGACTGGCTCTGACCGGAGTGGCCAGGAAGATCGTCCGGAAGCTTCGGTCTCAGGAGGATCCAGACGTTCTTACAGAGATCCGGGATCCTCCTCCCGCTCCGGAAGGGGCGTGATCCGGACGGAGGCGCTGAGGGTCGAATCTCCCATCCCCCGGAAGGTTCCATCCGTGGGAAGTGTCAGGAAGGGGTCGGGGGAGGAGACGAGGGCGACATGGCAGTCGGCGGTCAGGAGGCCTTCGCTCGGATCGAGACCCCGCCATCCGATCTCCGGAAGATAGGCTTCGGCCCATGCATGCAGTGAAGGCGAGGTGGGGGAGGACGGAAGATGATAGCCGCTTGTGAACCGGGCGGCAATATTCATGGCCCGGCACGCTTCCATGGCCAGAAGGGCGAAATCCCTGCAGGATCCCGATCCTTCTTCCAGTGTCTCTTCGGGGGAACGGGGAGGACCTTCCTCCCGGGACTGGTTTGTGAGAATTTCCGGAATATGGCGGGAGAGAGCCACCAGGAAAGGGACTGTCTCCATTTGTGACAAATCCAGAAGATCTCCCATGAATTTCCTGAAGAGAGGTCCTTTGAGTGAAGCGGCATCCGGAAGCCGGTAAGGAGAGAGCAGCGGGTTCAGGCGGGGAGGATACGACATCGGGAGCGCGCAGGCCCGGGGATCGTGAAACAGGAAATCAAAGGGGTTTGTGCGGAGGGTTCTGACCCGGGAGGTGGCCTTCAGGACCAGCGTCCGGTGGGATCCCCCGAACCACAGGCGAGAGAGGTCGTTCCCGTCGAGATCTGCAATGCATTCGATCCGGTCGGGTTCCGGAAGGGACTCAAGGTGGAAGGAGAGAAGGGTCTGGGAGGGATCGGTGCGGGGCTTCATCCGGAGGCAGAACGGTTCGAGAAAGACCGGGTTCTCGAAGGTGAATCGCATCGAATGGACGAGGGACAGGAGCATGGCCTTATCCGGGACGGGAGAGCTTCGAGAGGGCTTCGTGGACCCATTCGT
Source organism: Nitrospirota bacterium (assembly GCA_023481175.1). Lineage (GTDB taxonomy): Bacteria > Nitrospirota > Leptospirillia > Leptospirillales > Leptospirillaceae > UBA4572. The sequence goes on along the minus strand of JAMCWM010000045.1, from coordinate 23,187 downwards.
CGGGAAGTGCCTCGACAGAGGCCCGGAGCCTCTCCTGCCACCACTGGGGAAGGTGCTGGAGGTCTTTCCGGTTGTACCGGTGGTGAACCAGTTCCCGGGTCCTGTGGAGATAGAGGACGACGTCGATCGGAAAGTCGACGTCGACCGCGCTGATCCGGGTCGAGTCGAAGGAGAGGTAGGCGAGCTTGAGCGCCGACTCCATGGAGGAGGAATGGCGGAGGACCCGGTCGAGAATGGGCTTTCCGTAAGAGCTCTCCCCGATCAGGAAATAGGGCGTCGACTCGCTGACCTCCACCCAGTTCCCTTCAGGATAAAGGAGATAAAGCTTGTGATCCTTGTCCTTTTCGAGCTGGCCCCCGACGATGGTGAAAAGATTGAAATCGAGGCCGCTTTCCCGGAGGGCCGCCTTGTCTTCTGCGGCGACCCTTCTGACCTGGGTCGCGAAAAGGTTGACGACCTGGTAGAGCTTGTCGTACCCGATCGTGCTCTCTTCCAGGACCTCCTCGAAATAGGTCATGGCCTTGTCCCGAACCGAACGGAGTCCCGATGTCATGAGGAAGAGGGGCCTCCCCCCGACATCGTGGAGGGTCACCTTTCGGGCGGTGGTATGCTCGAGTCCGGAGGTGATCCGGGTGTCGGCGATACCGACCAGCCCTTCCCGGATCTTGATGGAGACACAAAATGTCATCGGGGTCCTTCCGGCTACTGGTTCAGTGTTTTGGGTGAGGAGGATCCGCCCTCCGGAATGCGCGGAATGGCGAAGAATGTCTCGTGGATGGCGTCGTCGATGCGGTTCATCTGAATCTGGAGAGAGTCGATGAATTCATGGAGCCCTCCTTTTATTATCTCTTCGATATCCGAATAATTCAAACGGGCGGATAGCTGCCCGAGCCTCTGTTCCGCGACATTTCCGTACTGGTGGGGAGGGGTTCCCGTGATCGATCGGAGCGATTCCTGGGCCTTTGAGATGCAAAAGGCGATTGCCCTTGGGAAAAATCGGTCGAGTATCAGGAAGTTGGCGACTTTTTCGGGGGTGATGCGGCGGTGTCGCTTCCGGTACATCTCGAATGAGCTGGCGGACCGGAGGAGGGCCGCCCACTGGACCCCGTCGATCGCGCTTCCCACCCATTCGGGGGACGGAAGGAGAAAAAAGTACTTCACATCCAGGATGCGGGAGGTCTTGTCGGCGCGCTCGAGCATCTTTCCAAGCCTGAGAAAATGCCAGGGCTCCCCCCGGGTGAGGGTGGCTCCTGTGATCCCGTCGAAAAGATGGCTCTCCATCTTCACTGCGGTAAAGAAGGCGTGCGGATTTTTGAGAAGAACGTCGCTATCCTGGGCATCCAGGACGAGGTGGTAGAACCTGTTGGCCTGTTCCCACATTTCAGAAGAGATGATGTCCCTTATGGACCGGGCATTTTCCCGAGCCGACCAGGCACAGGAGAGGATGGAGTTCGGATTGTTCCGGTCGAGAGTGAGGAAGCGGATGACGGAGTCTTTTGTCGCTTCTTCGTATCCGGCCTCGAAAAGCGAGAGATCTCCGCTCGTCGTGATCAGGGGCCGCCACTGGGTCCCTTCCAGAACTTCGCTGTCGAGCATGAGATTCAGGTTGACATCGATGAATCGGGCGACATTTTCAGCACGTTCGAGCCCTCGGCTCATCCAGTAGACGGAATCGGCGACCCGGCTTAGCATGGCGTTCCTTTCGGAGGGAGTGTCAGTCCTTCAGAACCCAGGTATCCTTGCTCCCCCCGCCCTGGGAGGAGTTGACGATCAGGGAGTCTTTTTTCAGGGCCACCCGGGTGAGGCCTCCGGGCGTGACATAGAGTCCCTTTCCATAGAGGATGTACGGGCGAAGATCGACGTGGCGTCCTTCCAAATGGTCATCGACGAGGACCGGGGCCCGCGAAAGGGACAGTGTCTCCTGGGCGATGTAATTCCTGGGATTTGCCTGGATGCGCTCCCGGAAGTTCTCTCTTTCGGTCCGTGATGCGGTCGGTCCGATCAGCATGCCGTATCCCCCGGAGTCGTTGGTGGTTTTGATCACCATATTCTGAAGATTGTCGAGAACATGGCTCCGGTCCGCCGGATCGGAGCAGACCCAGGTCGGGACATTCCTGAGAATCGGGGCCTCTTTCAGATAATAATCGATGATCTTCGGGATAAAGGCATAGACGGCCTTGTCGTCGGCGACCCCTGTGCCCGGAGCGTTTGCGATGGCCACCTTGCCGGACCGGTAGACATTCATGATTCCGGGGACTCCGAGGAGGGAGTCGGCCCGGAAGACCAACGGATCAAGGAAGTCATCGTCAATCCGCCGGTAAACGACATCGACCCGGCGGGGTCCCTGGGTGGTCCTCATGAAGAGCAGGCCGTCCGAGACATGGAGGTCGGCCGGTTCCACGAGTTCGATGCCCATCTGCTGGGCCAGAAAGGAGTGTTCGAAGTAGGCCGAATTGTAGGTCCCCGGCGTCAGGAGGACGACCGTGGGGGAGTCGTTCGTGGGGCTGAGCGATTCCAGGGCTTCCAGGAGGCGCAGGGGGTAGTCGTCGACGGACCGGATCCTGGAGGTGCCGAAGGAGGCGGAGAAGGTCCGTTTGAGGACATGTCGGTTTTCGAGAACATAGGAGACCCCTGACGGGCATCTGAGATTGTCTTCCAGAACGAAGAATTCTCCGCTCCTGTCCCGGACAAGGTCTGACCCGGTGATATGGCACCAGATTCCCCCGGGAACGCGGATCCCGCGGCATTCGGGACGGTAGGCCGGCGAGGACAGGATCACCTCTTCCGGAATGACCTTGTCCCGGAGAATCGTTTGACCGGAGTAGAGGTCTTCGAGAAAGAGGTTGAGCGCCAGGACACGCTGTTTCAGGCCTTCTTCGACTGTTTTCCATTCCCCGGCCCCGATCACCCGGGGAATGATGTCGAAGGGCATGATTTTCTCAAGTCCCCTGTCATCGTTGTAGACGGTAAAGGTGACACCCATCCGGTAAAGGGCCATTTCCGCGGCCTTCTGAAGCCTTCCCAGCTCTCCTTCGGGAAGAGAGTCCAGCAGTTCGAAGAGAACCTTTGATGAAGATCGGGGAAGACCGGGGGCCGCGACGAGTTCATCGTAAAAGTGACCGGGGTCGTAGTTTTTCAGGAGAGAGTTCATGGACGGGCTCCTTGACCGGTGCGTGGAAATGACGGATTCTTTCGCTGACTCATAATGCAAACCCGATGCCAATCTTTTTTCCATTCAGGGGGGGGGCTCATCCGTTTGTGCCAGTCCTCGGGAAAGAAGAGGAATGGACAAAAGTGTCGGCAATATCACATAAAGAGACTGTCTTCTCACAGGCTTCCGCCTTTGATGCGAGGTTAGGGAGCCTGCCCGGAGGCGACAATCCCTGAAAGGAGTCCCATGACATTTCCTGTGGTTTCACCCGCCGTTCCGGAAGATCTTCCTCAACTGGCAGGGCTTCTGGCGGATCTTTTTTCGAGGGAGAGGGATTTCAGGATCGACACCGAGCGCCAGCTGAGAGGGCTTCGGATGATTTTGGACGCTCCTGAGGCGGGGACTGTCCTCGTGGTGCGGGATCTCTCCGGAAATGTAGACGGAATGGTGAGCATTCAGCTTCTGGTGTCGACCGCGGCGGGGGGGATTTCGGGGCAGATCGAAGATCTGGTGGTACGGGCCGGGGCGCGTTCCCGGGGGCTGGGCTCCCGGCTTCTGGAGGGGGCCCTTTCGTGGGGTCGGGTCCGGGGAGCTGTCCGCTTCCACCTGGCGCTTTTGGAGGACAATGACTTCGCCCGTTCCTTCTACCTTCACAGGGGATTCAGGGAATCCCGCATGAGGCTCCTCTACCGGTACGAGGGGGCGGGGGATTCCGACTGAAGGTCGGGACGAGAGTGGATCCGGGTCAGATGTTCTTTCCGGAGACGATCTCCTAAGGGGAGAGAAATCATCCGGGGTCCTCTCGACCTATTGGAAAATTCCTCTCCTGATCCATAATAGTGACGAACCAGGAAATGCCGTGGGGCGACAGGGTCGGATCGGAAAACGTTGTCCGGAGGAGAGATGGGCACTGATTGGGGAATGAGAAGCCGGAAGACAGGCGGGGCTTTTGTCCTGCTGGTTCTTTTCCTGGCGGGCTGTCAGGCGCCGTCAGCGCTCCTCTGGCTCCTGGCCTACACCCCCTCCGGGGCCGAGCCGTCCGCCATCGCGTGTCCGTCGCCCCAGAGCTGCATTGCGGTCGGACAGTCTGGGCTCTTCCTGGTCTCCCAGAACGGGGGGCAACTGTGGGTCCCGGCCAACAGCGGCCTCGGGGCCGCTCTCGCGAATTTCAACCTGACCTCGATCGCCTGTCTGTCGGGGAGCCAGTGCACCATCGTCGGAAACCAGGGCCTGATCCTTCAAAGCATCAACGGAGGGCAGAGCTTTTCCATTACCAATGTGACCACCAACGGAAATCTGACGTTCAACGAGGTGGTCTGCCAGAGTTCGGGCACTCCCGCCTGTGCCATCGTGGGGGACAACAATACCCTTTTGCTTCAGAACAGCTCCGGGGCGTCCTGGACAGCGGACCTCAATGTTCTTTCGGCGGCCATAGGACCGGCCAACTTCAACCAGGTCTTTCTCCTCGGCTCCTCGATCTGGATTTCGGCCTCGAACACCTCGGGGACCGGGATGAATGCCCTCCTCTATTCGGGGGACGGAGGCCAGACCTGGACCCTGATCGTCGTTCCCCAGGTCCTGGCTCCCCAGGGGGTGAGCGGGGTGGGCTGTCTCTCGGTCTCCACCTGTTATGTGGACGGGACGGGGGCCCTTCTCGAGACGACGGACGGGGGAGCAACCTGGTCCTCGGCCCTTATCCTGGGAGAGGGCGGGGCTCAGATGCCACCCTCCCTGACGGGGATCTACATCGGTCCCGGAAGCACCATTTTCGCCTATGGTGAGAATGGGGCCCTCTACCAGGTGACTTCCCTGGCCGGGGGATCGGTTTCGGGGGAGGCGGCCGTTCCGCAGATCCTTCCTCCGACCTCCGCCCAGCTCTCCTTCACCGGCATGGTCTGCCCCCAGGCGCTTTCCTGCTATGTGGCGGGAAATTCGCTTGCCATTTCAGGGGGGATCTTCTACGCTAGTCCCAATGGCTCCCCGGGAAACGGCTCAACGGGGGCTCTCTGAATGTCAATATAAGGAGGTGTTTATGGAGTTAAGAATGAAGCGGCTGGGGCTTGGAATGGCCCTGATGGCCCTGACGACGGTCCTGACCGGATGCTACGGCCAGTTCGCCCTGGTGCATACCCTCTACAAGGCGAATGGGACTGTGGAGAACAAGTGGGCCCGATCGGGTCTGACGGCTCTTATGTGCATTATTCCCGTTTACGAGTTCGCCGGCTTGGGGGATGTGATCATCTTCAACCCCATCGAGTTCTGGAGCCATGTGAACCCCATCACCAACAAGCCCTCCGTGGCCTCCTCCCGGACCCAGGGCCCCGGAGCCGATCCTTCGAAGGATCCCGACGGGTGGCTCTCCCGTTCGGACAAGGCCGGATCCCGCATCCTTCTCGCCTGGCACTATGATGCCGTTGCCAAGAAGCTCTCGGCCATCCGGATCGCCTCCGAAAAGGACGGCCGTCCCTCCGTGACGCTCTACCAATCGGCCATGCCGCTTGACGGGCATCTGGGGGCTACGCCCCGGGTCAAGGCCGTGACCTTTGACCACGGTCACCCTGTGACGACCATGACCGGAGGGGACATTTTCTCGGGACCGGTTCGCCTGTAACGGAAAATTCAGAAAGAAACCGCTTGGGGAGGGGGGAAGCCCGTCGGGCTTTCCCCCTCTTTGCGTTGGAGGATCAGGATCCCGGAGTGGAAGAGGGCGTCCGGTCCTTGTCGATGGTGGCCCGGAAGGCCTTCCATCCTTCGCGGACCGCCTCGGCATAGCGTTCCTTTTTGGCGGGAAGGTCGTGCTTGAGGTGTTCGATCCCTTCCTCGAACTCTTCCTCGGCCTCCTCGCGAAGCGCGCGCGCCTTGTCGGCGATTTTTCTCCGGGTTTCGGCCCCCGAAGCGGGAGCGAGAAGGACCCCGGCGAGTGCCCCCAATGCCAGCCCTGTCAAAAAGAGGGCAAGTCCTGTATCATTCCTGTCACTGGCCATGGCGATTCTCCTGTTTGTTGGGAGTTGAAGATGTGGGGGAAAGAGGCGGGCGAGGCTCTTTCAGGACCTCCCGGGCCCTGGAAAATCCGGCGGCGAGCCCCCGGACGATCCTGAACAGGCTGGTGGCGGCATGGACGGGCCCTCCTCCCGCCTTCAGGATCGGGGAGATCAGGGACAGGAGGGGATTCCGGGTGAGGGTTCCGATCCCTTCCTCGATCGTTCGGTAATGCTCGGTGGTTCTCCTGACGACGGGTTCGACCTCTTCGGCCATGCGGCGAAGGCTTTCGACGAGGGGAACAACGGCCGTTTCGAGGTCCCGGGTCGACGATTCGACGCGGTCGAGCACCTTGAGCGCCCGAAAAAGAAAAAAGAGGATCCCGGCGACAAGTATTGCCGCTAAAATCACCAGAAGCAGAAGGGCCGTTCGGGTGTCCATGGGCGAACCTTTCCGCGGGTGTTCATGAGTGTGTGTGGATAAACGATGAAGCTGTCACCATGGTACCGGAACAGGGGAATTTTTCAAAGTTCAAGCAAGGGAACTTCCGGGGAGGAAGTCTTTGAACGGTGACTTCTTCCGGAAGCTGACCTTCCTTCTCCCGACCGTGATCGTGGTCGGGATTCTGTCGGGGGTCGTGCTCCTTTTTTCCCGCACCCCGCCGTCGGGGGTTCCCGTCATTCCCCGTGAGGATCTTGCCGACCTTCCCGGAGACATCCTGCACTCCCTGTTTCGACTCTTCCTGGCCTACCTCCTCTCTCTGGCCTTCGCCTACCTGTATGGTTTCGCCGCCGCCCTGACCCGGTGGGGACCCCGAATTCTCATCCCCGTTCTGGACATTCTGCAGTCGATTCCCGTCCTGGGATTCTTTCCGGCGGTCGTTCTGATGATGATTCCCCTCTTCCCGACCACGAAGATGGGGGTGGAGGCGGCTTCGGTCGTCCTGATCGCGACCAGCATGGCCTGGAACATGGCCTTTGCCGTCTACGAATCGGTGCGGACCGCCCCCCCCGATCTCCTGGACCTGTTCCGGGGCATCCGGGCGCCTTCCGGGTTGTGGGTCGCCCGATTTCTCGTTCCCCTGACTCTTCCCAAGGTCGTCTACAACTCCGTTCTCTCCTGGACGGCCGGATGGTACTTCCTGATCGCCTGCGAGATGATCGCCCTGGGTCCCGTCCATTACGAGCTTCCCGGGCTGGGAAGCTTTCTGGTGGCCAGTACGGAAAAGGGACGGTTCGGGGAGGCCCTTTTGGGAATCGGGGCCCTGATCGTGACGGTGATGGTCCTGGATGTTCTTGTTTTCCGACCCTCTCTCGTCTGGTCGCACACCTTCCAGATTGGAGAGGTGGAAGGGCCCTTTTCCCGGGTCTCCTCCCCGGTCTATGATTTTCTGGCTTCCTCCGAGGGGCTGGTCCGCCTCAGAAGAAGAGTTGCCCGGACATTGGGCCGATTGTCGCGGATTCCCTGGCGGGAAGGGCGTATCGTGCCGCGGTCCCTTTCCCCCTCCTTCCGCTTTCTGTTGCGGGCCGGGGGAGGGTTCCTGGTGGGCTTCATCATCGCGAAAGGGCTTTTCGCGGGAGCCCATGTGGTGTCGGGGTGGATCCGGCAGGGGATTCCCTGGGCCTCGCTGGGAGAGCTTCCGGCCGATCTCGTCTTTTCCATGCTTCGCCTGATGGCAGGATATCTGCTGAGCCTTCTCTGGACCATTCCGCTGGCTTACTGGGTCTTCCGGACCCCCCGCCTGTCGCGGATCATCTTCCCGCTTGCGGAGGTGATGGCTTCGGTTCCGGCCACCGCGCTCTTCCCATTCGTGATTGTCCTGGTGGTCCAGAAGCTTCACAGCATGAACCTGGCCTCGGTGATTCTCCTGATGTCGGGCATGCAGTGGTACCTGCTCTTTAATCTGCTCTCGGGGGTCGGGACCTTTCCCTCCGAGCTTCGGGAGGTGTCCCTCACCTTCGGTGTCAGGGGGACGCTGTTTCTCCGGAAGGTCTTTCTCCCCTTCCTGATGCCCTCCCTCGTGACCGGCTCCATTACCGCCTTCGGAGGGGGGTGGAACGCCCTCATCGTCTCCGAGTATGTGGTTTACGCCCAGAAGGACTACGGGGTTCGGGGAGTGGGCGCCTTTCTCGACAGGGCGACCTATTCCGGAGGCCATCCGGTCCTCATCGTGGCCGCTCTTTTGGTCATGACCGCGGCGGTCGTGGCCGCGAACAGGCTTTTCTGGGTCCCCCTCTACGATCGTGTGACGCGAAGGTACGGGTATGACGTCTAGACGGTCCGACTTCCTGAGTCTCCGGAATGTCGCGCGGGACTTTACCCGGGAGACCCGTTCCTATCGGGCGATCGACAACCTTTCCCTCGATGTGGAGGAGGGGGAGTTCGTTGCGATCGTCGGGCCCTCGGGCTGCGGAAAGTCGACCCTTCTTCGGATCCTCCAGGGGCTGATCCCGCCGACATCGGGAGAGGTCTTCTACAAGGACCGTCCCCAGGACGGGGTGAATTCGGACATGGCCATGGTGTTCCAGGGATTCGCCCTTCTCCCGTGGTTATCGGTCCGGGACAACGTGGCTCTGGGTCTTGTTGCGCGTGGAAGGAAACCTTCCGAGATCGACCGGACGGTGTCATTCTACATCGACAAGGTGGGACTGGAAGGATACGAAGAGGCCTATCCTCGCGAGCTGTCCGGAGGGATGAAGCAGCGGGTGGGCCTCGCCCGGGCCCTGGCGATCGAACCCCGGATCCTTCTCATGGACGAGCCATTCTCGAATCTTGACGCTCTGACCTCGGTGACCCTCCGGGACGAGGTCCTCATGCTCTGGCAGGATCCGGAGATGCCGGTCCGGACGATCATCATGGTGACCCACATCATCGAAGAGGCCATCCAGATGGCCGACAGGGTTGTCGTTCTCTCCAGGCGACCAACCCATGTCGTGAGGGAGATCGCGGTGGATCTGCCCCGTCCGAGAAGCCGGAAACACCCCGAGTTCGAACGGCTTTCGGACGAAATTTTTTCTCTCATTTCCTGATGACAGGCAAAGGAATTCATGGCGCGTCATACGACAAGGAGGAAGGGTGATGGAAGGCGAACCTGAGCCTTATACGGGGATCAGTCGGATTATCGGTCTTCTCAAGATCCTGAAGGAGAAGGGAGGGGCCTCCGATCTCTACCAGCTCGGCGTCGATCTCCATCTCGAACTGGGCGAAGAGCTTCAGATCGTGAAGGCTGCCGAATCCCTGGGATTCGTCATCACCCCCGAAAGCGATATCGCGCTCACCCCTCTGGGAGAGGAGATCCTGGAAAAGGACATCAACGGCCGGAAGAAGCTGATCCGGGAGCGTCTGTTGACCCTTCCTCTTTTTTCCAGGGTTTTCGAATGGCTCGAAGCGGAGGAGGAGGAGAGCCTTTCCATGGAGCCGCTCAAGCGGAAAATCGGAGAAGCCTTTCCGAACGAGGATGTGGACACCGCTTTTTCGATGCTCGTCAACTGGGGACGTTACGCCGAACTTTTCGGGTACAATGCCGCCCGGGAAGAGCTCTACGTCGACCGGGGTGTCTAGGATCCGGGAATGTCAGCTTCTGTTTGCGGAAAGAATCTTTTTCTTCTCCTCCTCGAGGTCGGAGATTCTCCTCCTGAAGGCGGCGATCTGGGACTCGATCTCGTGAATTCGCTCCGAGGGCGAGAGAGTCTGCCGGTCCGGGTTTTCCGCGAGCCTGCGCTTGCGGTCGGAGAGATAATAGGCGGCCCCGAGCATCGTGAGGATGGTCAGGATGATGGTGGCGTAGAGGAACAGATGGTAAAGGGATTGGTCCATGGTTCTTCCTGTCGGCGAACGTGGAATCGTCAAGCGGCCCTGAACAGGGCCTATTGTACCCCGATTCTCCGGGAAGAAAAATCCCTGGAGGTTTTTCGTGTCCCCTGAATCGGACCGGTCTGCTCTCCTGACATGGGGCGTGGCGCATCTGGCCGAACTCGAGGCCCTGGCCAGAAAGCGCCGCCTCCGGGTTGAGGCGGACGAGAAGGTGGTCAAGGCGCGGGACCGGATTCTCGAAGGGTTGTCTCCAAAAGACCGGGAGAGGTTGACGGACCGGCTTCTGACGCTTCTTGACAATTCCGAACGCCTTGGGCTTAAGATGAGTCATCCCGGATCTTCCGGATGGCCCGGTCTCCTGTCGGATCTCTCTTTTCCCCCGTTCCTGCTCTGGATGAAAGGAGATCTTTCGGCGCTTCTCCCTCCCGGAATTGCCGTCGTGGGGGCCCGTGAAGCCGGACCGTCGGCCTGCGGGGCGGTCTCCAAGCTGGCCCGGGAGCTTTCCTCGATAGGGGTTTGCGTGGTGTCGGGGCTGGCGAGGGGAGTGGACGGAGCCGCGCATCGAGGAGCCATTTCCGGGCCTGGACGCACGATCGCCGTGGTGGGGACCGGACTCGACCGGGTCTACCCGGCCGAGCACCGGATCCTTGAAAGGGACATTTTGGCGGGAGGAGGCCTGCTCCTCTCGGAGTACCCTCCGGGGGATGGGCCTGAGCCCTGGCATTTCCCCTACCGGAACCGGCTGATTGTCGGCCTGTCGGTGGCTGTTGTGGTCGGCCCCCATCGCCGGCGCTCCGGGACCTATGTGACGGCGCGGATCGCCCTCGAAGAGGGGCGTGAGCTTCTGGTCTTCGACCGTGAGTCCAGGGGGTGGGAAGGGGAAGGACCGGCGCTTCTTGCGGGCGAAGGAGCCCGGAGAGTGTCGGGTGCGGAGGAGGTTCTCTCCGCGATTTTGTCCCGAGGGGACATGGCATGACAACCTTCAAGAAAGGCATCTGAAAAGTGAGTGTTCGCAAGAAAGCGGCTTCCGCCGTTCCCGCGGCTCCGAAGAGTCGGACTCCCCGGAAAAAATCATCGGATTCCTCCCGGACGGCTGCACCGGAAGAGACGATCGTGGAGAAGAAAGCTGCGACCGCCCCGAAGGGAACCCTCATCATCGTCGAGTCGCCCACGAAGGCCAGGACCCTGACCCGGATTCTGGGAAGCGGATACAAGGTCAAGGCCAGCGTCGGCCATCTGAAGGATCTTCCCCCGTCCAAGATCGGAGTGGACGTCGACAATGGCTACGAACTCCAGTTTGTGGTCTCGGAAGGAAAGAAGAAGGTTCTCGATGAAATCCGCCAGGCCGCTCGCGGGGCCCGGGAGATCTTTCTCGCCTCCGATCCGGACCGGGAAGGGGAGGCAATCGCCTATCATATCGCGAGCGAGCTGACCGGGCTCAAGAAGCCGATTCGCCGGGTGCTGGTCCACGAGCTGACACCCCGGGGCATCGAGGCGGCCCTGGCCGAACCCGGTGAGATCGACCTTCACAAGGTCGACGCCCAGAAGGCCCGCCGGGCCCTCGACCGAATCGTCGGATACTCCCTCTCCCCCTTACTCTGGGAACGGGTCCGGAGGGGACTCTCCGCCGGCCGGGTCCAGTCGGTGGCCGTCCGTCTGGTCTGCGACCGGGAAAACGAGATCAGGGCTTTTGTTCCGGAAGAATACTGGACCATCACCCTTTCGATGCGTCCGTCCGACCCGGGCCGCTCCGACAGCGTCTTCACCGCCCGTCTCGACCGGATCGCGGGCCGTAAGGTGCAGATCTCGAATGCCGAGGAAGCCCGCAAGACGGTGGAGCGGATCGGCTCGGAAGGCTTCCGGATCGACAGCCTCTCTGCCGATGAAAAACGACGTCAGCCCTCTCCTCCGCTCACGACCAGCCGCCTCCAGCAGGAAGGAGCCCGGCGCTTTCGCTTTTCCGCCAAGAAGACCATGCAGCTGGCCCAGAAGCTTTACGAAGGCGTCGAACTTCCCGGACAGGGCCAGACGGGACTCATCACCTACATGAGGACCGACTCCGTCCGCCTTGCTCCCGAGGCCCAGGAGATGGCTCGTAAATTCATCGCCAGTGCCTACCCCCAGGCTCTTCCTCCACGGAGCCCCGCCTACCGGAACAAGAAAGGGATCCAGGACGCCCACGAGGCGATCCGTCCCACCGACGTCAGCCGGACGCCCGACTCCCTCGAGGGAATTCTCGACCGGGATCTCCTTCGGGTTTACCGGCTGATCTGGCAGACCTTTCTCGAAAGCCAGATGGTTCCGGCGCGGTATCTCCTTACGACCGTCATCGTCGAAGGGGACAAAGGGGATACCTTTCGGGCGACCGGGCGGCGCATGCTCGACCCGGGCTTCCTGGTCCTGCGCGGGGAAGAGGTCCGGGCCCGGAAGAAATCGGACGCCCTTTCCGAAGAGGAAGGGGAGGAAAAAGGCGAGGAAGAGAACGAACTCCCCCTTCTTCACGAAGGGGAGGCCGTGGAGGGTGCCGCCCCTCCCGAATCCCAGCAGCATTTCACCGAGCCTCCTCCCCGCTACAACGAGGCCTCGCTCATCCGGGAGCTCGAGGAAAAAGGAATCGGCCGCCCCAGCACCTACGCCACCATCATGACCACCATTCTCGACCGGGAGTATGTGGAAAAGCGGGAGAACCGGTTCCACCCGACAGAGCTCGGGGAGACGGTGAACCGCCTCCTGGTCGATTCCTTCCCCGACCTTCTGAACGTCGCCTTCACGGCCCGCATGGAAGAGGAGCTTGATTCGGTGGAGGAGGGGGAGAAGATCTACCGCGAGGCAGTGGACGACTTCTATCGGCCTTTTTCGAGGGAGCTGTCGAAGGCCAAGGGGGGCGGCATGGCCAACCTGAAGGCCCAAAGCGAGCCGACCACGATCCCCTGTCCTGTCTGCGGAACGCTCATGGTCAAAAAATGGGGCCGCCACGGCGCCTACCTGGCCTGCGGAAACTACCCGGCCTGCAAGACCACCCGCAACATCGTCGAGACGGAGAATGGACCCGCGCCCGAGGTCCTTCCCGAGGCCGCCGGCGAAATCTGCTCCACTTGCGGGAAGCCGATGGTGGTCCGCAAAGGGAGGTTCGGAACCTTTCTGGCCTGTAGCGACTACCCGGCCTGCAAGACCACGCGTCCCTGGCCCCCGAAGGGCCACTCCGAACCTCCGGTGCCCCTTCCGGCGAACATCCCTCCCTGTCCGGCCTGTGGTGGGGCCATGGTGCTCAAGACCGGCCGCTTCGGAAGCTTCCTGTCCTGCGCCAACTATCCCAAATGCAAGACCACGCGGCCACTTCCGACGGGGATTGTCTGCACCCGCCCGGGATGCGGAGGCGAAATCACCCCGCGCAAGGGAAAGAGGGGAACGTTCTACGGATGCAGCCATTATCCGGAGTGCGACCGGACCTACCCGGGACGTCCTGTGGCCAAGCCCTGCCCGCTTTGTGGCCATGCCTTCCTGATCGAAAAAAAGAGCGGGAAGAAGACTGTTTACTCCTGTCCCGAAAAAGGATGCGGATACGAGAGCGAGGACGGCGAGGAGTCGGGGATCACGGCGTGAACAGCCACGATCACGTGACGGTGGTTGGCGGGGGCTTGGCCGGAACGGAGGCGGCGCTGTCGCTGTCCCGCTCCGGGCTCCGGGTCACCCTCTACGAGATGCGTCCAGAGACCCGGACAGGCGCCCACAGAACCGGAAACCTGGCGGAGCTGGTCTGTTCGAACTCTCTCAAGTCCGTCGACCCTGAGACGGCTCATGGTCTCCTCAAGGAAGAGCTCGGGGCGATGGGATCTTTCGTCCTCGAAGCCGCCATGGAGGCCCGTATTCCCGGGGGAGGGGCTCTGGTGGTCGACCGGGACCGGTTTTCCGCCGCTCTGACCTCCCGGGTCGAGGCCGATCCGAACATTTCGATCCGACGGGAACGTGTGGACCGGATTCCTCCGGATCGCCCCCTGATCCTGGCGACCGGACCCCTGACCGCTCCCGAGCTCTCCCGTGACCTTCTGTCCCGGATCGGCAGCGACAGGCTCTCCTTCTATGATGCCATCAGTCCGGTCGTTGACGCCCTCTCCCTTGATCTCTCGAAGCTCTTCAGGGGAGACCGCTACGGGACGCCTGGCGAGGGGGACTATCTCAATGTGCCTCTCGACGAAGAGGCCTATCGGATGCTGGTCGGGGATCTTCTCCATGGCGAGCGGGTTCCCCCTCATGAAGGGGTGGAGGATCGCCCGGAAGCGCTCCGGGCCTTCGAGGCATGCCAGCCCGTGGAGTCTTTGGCCGATTCGGGGCCGGAAACCCTGGCCTTCGGACCCATGCGCCCTGTGGGCCTCGTCGATCCCCGGACAGGCCGGACGCCTTACGCCGTCGTCCAGCTTCGCGCCGAAAACAGGGAGGAGACCGCCTACAACATGGTGGGATTCCAGACCAAGCTCCGCTACTCCGAGCAGGACAGGATTTTCCGCAAGCTTCCCGGCTTTTCGGAGGCTCAGTTTCTTCGGTATGGATCGCTCCACCGGAACACCTTTCTCGACGCCCCGCGGGTTCTGGGGCCAGACCTCTCGCTTCGCGCTCTTCCGGGGGTCTATCCGACCGGACAGATGGTCGGGGTGGAAGGGTACACCGAGTCGATCGCCCTGGGACGTCTCTCGGCCCTCTATCTTTCCCCCGATCCTCCCGCCACGCTGCCGCCTCCCACTACGGCTGTCGGAGCGCTCCTGAGGGCGCTTGTCCCTTCCGTCTACCGTCCGGAGGGAGAGTCTCCCGGGCCGGAGGAGGTCGCCCCTTTTTCTCCGGTCAACCTCCATTTCGGCCTTTTTCCTCCTCTCCCGACCCGGGTCCGGGGAGGAAAACGCGAGCGGAGAAAGGTCCTCGTGGCGCGGGCTCGTCGTGATTTTGCCTCCTGGTGGAGTGCCTGCCGGGACTCCCTTCCTCCGAAGGAGACCGGACATCATCCGCTCTCTTCGGAGAGGAGGTAGGGCCATGGGCGGGGAGGGGTCGGGTCAACGCCGAAGCGATCGGGAGAGGCAGGGACAGGACGAAAGGCTCCTTCAGGATCCCCTTTTTTCCGCCTATCGGAGAGAGCTCGAGCAGGGAGGGCGGTCTCCCCGGACCGTCGAGGCCGTCGGCAAGGATCTGTCGCTTCTGACGGGCTTGACGGGAGAGATGCTGGCCGGTGGGGAAGGATTCCTCTGGGAGCGTCTCGATCGTCCCCGGGCCCTTCGCTTCGTCAAGCGCCTCCATGACCGGGACTACGCTCCCTCGAGCATTGCCCGGATCATTTCCAATTTGCGCGGATTTTTTCGGTATCTGAAAAAGAATGGCCACGTCGGGGAGGATCCCTTTCGACTGGTGTCCGGACCCCGTGTTCCCCGGGTGCTTCCGTCCGTTCTCTCCGAAGGGGAGGCCTCTGCCCTCGTGAATTTCCCCGATGAAAGCGGGGACCCGGCCTCTCTTCGGGACAAAGCCATTCTCGAACTTTTTTATGAAAGCGGCGTGCGGCTTTCCGAGCTGTGCGGGCTGGTTTGGGGGGACTTCGAAGAAGGATCAGGAGCCCTTCTGGTTCACGGCAAAGGGGGCCGGGACCGAAAGGTGCCGGTCGTGGGAGAGGCCAGGGCGGCCCTTGCCTCTTACCGAACGTCGCTCCAAAAGGAGGGTGTGATCGATTCGGCGAGGCCCATTTTTGCCGGGAAGGGAGGCCGTGGGCTCTCTGTCTGGCAGGTCGGCCGGATCGTCTCCCGACGATCCCGGGACGGGGGTCTGGAACGAAAAGTCACCCCCCACGCGCTCCGACACTCCTGCGCCACACACCTCTTGAATCGCGAGGCCGACCTCCGGGAGATCCAGGCCCTTCTGGGACACGCCTCTCTGGGAACGACCCAGCGATATCTTCACACCGGCCTCGACGAGCTCGCAAAAAAACTCGCGAAGGTCCGCAAGGACCCCTGAGTGTCAAGACACACAATCCATCCCGGAGACTTCATGGACAGTGTTCTGGAGAAGGCGCAGGTTCTGATAGACGCTCTTCCTTACATCCGTACCTTTCACGGCAAGACCTTTGTCATCAAGTTCGGGGGCGGGGCGCTCGACGGTGGGGGGGAGGAGAGTCTGTCCTTTGCCCAGGACCTGGTCCTTCTCCAGCATATCGGGATTCGTCCGGTGGTGATCCATGGGGGGGGCCCCCAGATCTCCCACCTCATGGGCCGGCTGGGGATGAGTCCGGAATTTGTGGACGGGATCCGGGTGACAGGAAGCGATGCGATGGAGGTGGTGGAGATGGTTCTCACCGGCCGCATCAATCGGGAAATCGTGACGATGGTCCACCGCCACGGCGGGCGGGCCGTCGGACTCTCCGGCCGGGATGCGGGCTTCCTCGTGGGAGAGCGGAAGAGCCATTCCGGGCGGGATTTGGGACATGTGGGGCAGATCGTCACCGTCAACCCGGAAATCCTCGACCTTCTCGATCGCCACAGGTTCATTCCCATCGTCGCGCCTGTCGGGGTGACGGAAGAGGGCGTTCCCCTCAACATCAATGCCGACGAGGCGGCCGCGGTGATTGCAGGAGCCCTCAAGGCGGAAAAGCTCATCATGATGACCAACACCCGGGGGGTTCTGGACGAGAAGGGCGAACTCCTCTCCTCCCTGGACCGCCGGGAGATCCTGTCCCTGATCGAGCGTGGAACCATTGCCGGAGGCATGGTGCCCAAGATGGAAGGCTGTCTCCGGGCTCTGGCAGAAGGGGTCGGAAAGGTCCATGTGATCGACGGGCGCATCGCCCATGCTCTCCTGCTCGAAATCTTCACGCCGGAAGGAATCGGGACCGAGATCGTGCGGAGCTCCCCGTCGTGAAGCGCCTATTCCTCGGAGGACTGCTCATCACCGGAATCCTGGGAGGACTTCTGATTTCCTGCACGCCCCATGAAAATCCCGCACCGGTGTCGGCCCAGATTGCAAGGGCCCAGGAACTGTCCGTCGACTCCGGCGGAGCCCCCGGCCAGCGATCGACGGTTCCGATCCTTGCCATCCATCTGGTCGTGACCAACCCGGGCCCCGAAGTCCGCCTTTTGGGATATCGCTACATCTCCTCGGGGGGAACCGCCTCGGAAGCCCTGATGAACCAGGATCTTGTCGAGCGGAGCCGGTCGAAGCTCGGGCGTCTTGTGCGCCTTGGTCTTCCGACTGTTTTCCCTCCCAATGGAAGGACCTCCGGGTGGGTTTTTTTCCAGACATCCGATTCGGGGGGACGGCTTCGCCTCTCTCTGCGCGATGTTTACGGACGATTTTCCTCATTGGAGATCCCCGTGGCCCCAGCCATCTCCAAGAGTGCCCCGACAAAGGGAGTGACGCCATCATCATCGCCCGGGACCCCCTGAGAGAGAGGGGGGCGAGTCTGGAGTGATCAGTGCTTGAAAGAGGACAGGCAGAAAAGGAGAAGCATGAGTGCTGTCATTCGGATCAGGAAGGTGGGAGAGGGAACGGAGACAACCCTTCCCTTGCGTGCGACGCCGGGGTCGGCGGGTCTCGATCTCCGGGCGGCCATCGGAGATCCGGTGATTCTTCCACCGGGAGAACGGCGGCTTATCCCGGCAGGGATCGCGATCGACATTCGGGACCCGGGTGTCGTAGGGGTGGTGGCCTCACGGTCGGGCCTTTCTTTAAAGCATGGCATTCGGGTCGCCCAGGGAATCGGAGTGATCGACTCTGACTATCATGGGGAGATCGGGGTCATTCTCGCGAATGATGGGACGGATCCTTATACTGTCTCACCCGGAGACCGGATCGCCCAGCTTCTTTTTATGCCCGTTCTTTTGCCGGATCTTGTGCCAGTTGAGAGTTTCGAGGGGGAGACCCTCCGGGGGACGGGAGGGTTTGGGCATACGGGCCATACGTGAGCCATGGGGGGAGAAGGGTCCCTACCGGCTTGGTTTCATCTCCGAAAGGGGAACGGCGACGATCCAGTCGTAGGAGTTGGCAAGAAAGGCGGTGCCCCCCACAATGGTGGGACTGACGATGCCCATTCGCCCGCCAATGCGGAGATGTCCGGTTTCCCGGCCGGTTTTCGGGTCGAGGCGGTAGAGGCTGTCACCTCCGGCAATGTAGAGGCTCCCTCCGGAAAAGGTGGGGGCGCTTCGGGTGGCGGCGACCTTGTGCCAGGACCAGAGACGTTTTCCCGTGCGAAGGTCCAGGGCTTCATAGCGACCGGTCACCGGGGAGCCCACGTAGACAGACGTCCCATGAATCAGGGGAACGCCGCCCTTGAAGGCCGGAGGCTTGGGGCCCCGTCCGGTGGAGACGGTCCAGAGGACGCGTCCCGACCTGGCGTCGAAGGCGCGGACGACCGGGACGAGGGTGGGATGTCCATGGACCCTCTTCGGACTGGTGACCGTATCCATGACCACGACACCGTGGCCGACAGCCGGGCTGACATCGCCCATCCCGGTATTGGCCGCTCCCGGGATCGTCCCGCTCCAGAGAGTGCGTCCGGTCTTCGCGTCGAGGCAGTAGAGGCGGGGGGGCGAGGCCAGGGCCAGATAGAGACGTCCGTGGCGGTAAGCCGGACTCGACATATTGTCGTTACCGCCGAGCCGTGTGGTCCAGATCGGGCGTCCCGTGCGGCGGTCGATGGCGTGGACGGTTCCGGAGCCGGTGGCGAAGTAGAGGGTTCGGCCGTGGATGGCAGGGGTTGGCATGGCCTCTCCGACCGATCCTGCGTGCCACAGAAGCCTGCCGGTCGTTCTGTCCAGGGCATAGATGCCGTTGTAGCTGACATCCATGCCGCGGACGGCGGTTCCCGTTTTGGCAAAGGCGGCGACATTTGCGAAATTGAATCCGACACCGCCAGCCGCCAGATAGACGGTCCGGCCTGCGACCAGGGGATTTCCCATCAGGTTGTTCCCGACGGGGCTGGTTCTCCAGATGAGCTGTCCGGTCCGGGCATTCAGGGCGTAGGCGAACATGTCGTCGCTTTCCGCATAGACAATCCCTCCGACGACGGAAACACCAAGAGCATTTCCGTAGAACTGCGTCTGGACCGCCCCTGCCTCCGTTTCTCCGTAGGTTTTTGTCCCGAAGGGATGGGGTCTTTCGAGAGGCCAGGCCCGGGCCTCGGCATACCGCCAGAAGACACCGTCCCGGAACCAGGCGGGAGCGTTTTCCGGAATGGGGGTGGCGGCGTTGTGACGGGCGTTGGCATTCATCTGGAGCCACTTTGCGGCTCCGAATGTCCTGTCGGCTCCGACAGGGGAATTCTGCGGGAGATAGAGGCGGGAAAAGGGACCGCCCGGAGCCACCGGAACGGTCCAGGCGGAGTCAGGCCCTCCTCCTGGCGCAGGGGAGGAGCCTGCTTCGGAAATCCCTTGCAGAATGAATGGGGATGTCAGAAAGGCCAGAAAGAGGGGAAGGCTTTTCAATTTTCTCAAAGCGGGGACTCCTATGAGCGGATAACCCAATCAGAATGCCGGTCCGTCAAATGATCAGGCCACCTCTTCGATGGTAGCGATGCGGAGGGCTGTCATCATTCGGGTGATGGACTCTTCGATCGGGCGCGAAAGCTCCGAAAGGCGCTCTCCCGTTCGTCGGAGCTGGCGCATGAGAACCTTCTGCGGAAGCATCCGGTCATAGCCGGGGGCTTCCCGGGCCATGAGGATGGCCTTTCGGCGGTAGTCCGCCATGGTGTTGTGGAGCGGCATCTTGTAGTTGAGGGTGACATCCTCGATGAGGGGAAGCACCTTGTCCCCGAAGGTTTCGATGAAGGATTCGACCATGTCGCAGAAAAAGCCGAAATGGCGGGACTCGTCCTTGGTCAGATAGATCAGGAGGCGGTTCAGCACGGGTTCGCGGACAACGCGGGACAGGCTCTGGTAGTAGAGCTGGGTCGCCTTTTCCTGCAGGAGCGTGTAGGTGAAAACCTGAACCGGATTCGAAAAGCCGATGCTGAACGGTTTGCGGTTTTCGATGATCAGCTTTTCTTCGAGGCGGTCTCGGTCCGGCTCGATCCCCGCATGGTACTGGTACAAGGCCAGAGCCTGCGCGTGGCGGTCTTCCTCGAGTCCCCAGCGGACGGTGAAGTGGAAGAGCTCCCGATTGTGCATCGACTCTTCCAGCGTGGGAGCTTCGATGGGAAACAGGGACTGGTATTCGGAGAAGTAACCGGGAAGATGGTCCTCGACATAGGTGACGAAGACGACGGCCTCCTTCTGGCCGGGGGTCAAAAGTTCAGGTTTGAGTTCATTCCAGTGAAGAGACTTGAAGCGGTTCCAGTTCGCGTCGTCGGCGAGCCGATTATAGTGATCCACATGCTGTCGAATTTTTGCGAGCGGCAGTTGCACCCTGCATTCCTTCCGTAGGTTCGTCGGGACCATTCCCTAAACTCAAAAATAGGGGTTATGGCCAATTTATGAAGCAAGACTGACTCAATCTAAATCATTATACTCTCTAAATATGGAAAATGCATCTTTTTTGTCTGAAGATCCTGTATTTCCAATATCTTATCGGACGCTTTTCACGAAATCCACAGCGGTTTCCCCATGGGCCCCCCGAGAATAAGGGGACCATGGAAAGCAGTCCGGGGAAAGAAGGGAGGCGGCTTCCCGATGGGTCAGGACCTCAGCGGACACCGCATCGGCGATTCTGTTCGTCTGCATCAGGCACTCTTCGATGACGCCTGCGGCTTCCGGGAGTGGAAGACCCGAAAAATCCGAGAGATGAAGGGGGGGCGAGCAGACATAGGTCGCTTTTCCGAATGGCAGAGGGATGCGGAATCGGTCCCAGGAGTGCAGAATTTTGACCCGGGAACAGGTCACTGAAAGAAGATAGAGAGGCTTTTTGGAGGAGAGGGCGAGATAGGCGACCCCTTCCTTGACCCGATAGAGAGGGCCTTTGGGACCGTCGGGGGTGAAGACGATCGAATCCTCTCCTGCCCGGTCGAGTCGCAGGAGTTCCTTGAGGGCCGCGCTGCCGCCACGGGTCGAAGAGCCACGGACGGAGAGGATTCCAAACCAGCGGAGGAGGGCGGCGATCAGTTCCCCATCCTTCGATTGGGAGACAATCAGCTTGATCTTTCCAGGCTTCCCGAACCAGACGAAGGGCATGAACAAACCCTGGTTGTGCCAGAAGGCGATCATGACAGGCAATCCGGACTCCAGACGCTGCCGGTAACCTTCGAATCCGATATAGGCCGACTTATTTGAGATCTTGATGAGTCGAACCAGGATGGATGTGGCCCAGGAGGCCATATCGAGAGGCCATTTTCCGGATTTCACGAAGCGTGTCCCCTGTCAGTCAAGGCTTGAGGAGGGTAAATCTTTGGATTGAATGATTTAAATAACCTATTTTGCGATCATATCCAAGGGGGGACAAAAAATCCACTCTGATGAGAAGGGGGCGAAAGCTTTAGGAAGACTGATTAAGGGTGGACCGGAGAATCTCCCAGGACTCAAGAGAAAGATTCCTTCGGGAGCGCCCCTTCGGCAGGAGAGGCGGACATATGCGGATGCGGGCAGTGATATGGGGCTCACCGAGTGTCCGCCAGAAGGAACGGACGAAGCTTTCCCCTCCGGTGTAGGAGATGGACTTCAAGGGACGACGGTCGGGAGCTTCGTATTGCAGGCAAAGGGGAAGAACGGGCCGATCCGTTCGAATGGCCGCTTCGAAAAGTCCGGTCCTAAAGGGGAGGAGGCCTTCTCCGCAGGTTGTGGTGCCTTCCGGAAATACGGCGACACACTCTTCGTTTTCCAGGGTTCTCCGTACCTGTTCGAAGATATTCCGAAATGAGGAAAGACGTTTTCTGGCGATGAAAAAAGTCCCTGCTGCTTGGGCCGATTTTCCGACCAGTGGCCAGAGGGCGATCTCCTCCTTGGCGATGAAGCGGGCCGGAACAAGGGCGCGGATGACAAGGATGTCCATCCAGGAGATATGGTTGGAGATCAGAAGAAAGGGTCCAGGGGGAATATCGGCCCCGGAAATCTCCATGCGGACCCCCAGTCGGATAAGAAGGTCCCGGCACCATACGGCCACTGGGTCTTCTCCGGATGGAGCCGGGACCTTGGGAACAAAAACACCTCGGGCCAAGTGTGTCGCTGCCCTTAAACCCCGCAGGGACCGGCCGGAAATGGAAAGAGAATGAGGGGCGATGAATGGGACCCTCATCTCGTTGTACTGCCAGATCGGAAAAAATGACGCGAATAGGAAACATTCATTTCGGAAAGGGCGAGCCACACAGGGAAGTCGGCCGTTCTGAAGATGGGATCATGGGCGGGATGTCCGATACATTTGGCTCCGATCCGAAGATATCCCTTGAGAAGAGGCGGAAGGGTCGGGACTCGACCGGCTCCGATCGGGCGTATAAGACAGGGAAAGGGACGATAGGGAAGGACGCTTATGGACGCATCACTTCGGACATTGAGGAGAAGATGGCTCCCGATCTCGTCCGGGTCGAGATCGGGGTTGGTCAGGTCGACGCTTGCGCAACCCATCAGATATTTGATCTTTTCGGTGATCAGAGTTCGGGCTAGGGCTGCCCAAAGAAGGGCGATGACGCTTCCCTTGCGGTAGTCCGGGTGGACACAGGATCGTCCAAGTTCGACTGTTTCGTCGAGGAAGGGTGACAGGGGGGAAATTTCGAATTCGGATTCCGAGTAAAATCCGCCGGCTTTTCGGGCCCCATTTGCATCGAGGAGCCGGTATGTGCCGACACAGTGGCCGCTTCTTGTGTCGACGACCATAAGATGGCGGGCGAAGGCGTCAAAGAAATCGCATTCGGGGACTATTTCCTCGTAGGGACATTCCGGAGGAGAAAATCCAAAGGCGAGTGCTCGAAGTTTCTGGGCTTTGAGGATGTCGCTCGACGAACGGGCCCATCGAACTTCCAGCGTGGTGTTATCGGCGGAAGAAGGTAGAAGGATACAGGAGACGGGCATTGGTACCTCCCCGAAAGGGTGGACGAATTCTATCCCCTGCAGGATAGTCGGTCCTTGTGACGGGAAAGTCGTGAGAAGGTTACGGAAAGAATACGAAGGCTGGGGGAGGAATCAACGGGTTGTGAAAGTCAGTAATCTGGGAAAGCCAGGATCTTGATCGGGATTGTGAGGGGATTGAGCTTGCTGACAGTGGCGCAATAGGGCAATGTCCACCGAAGTCGTTCAAGACTGGTGCTCGGGAGGAGAATCGAACTCCTATGACCGTGAGGTCGGCGGATTTTGAGTCCG
>JAMCWM010000054.1 GCA_023481175.1 Nitrospirota bacterium | reverse complement strand
GCTGAAATTGCAAACGATTCATAGGCATGGCAGTCCTCCGACTACAGGTGGACATAGAGTATGCGCCTTCTGGTTGAGAAATATCGGAATCGGGCGGAGCCGGGCGGAACAATCGTGCTAATCAGGTGCCCTCTTGGTTGGAGAAGGTCCCAAAGCCGTGCATGACATGGTGCCCCCGGGGTGATTTGAACACCCGGCCAAAGGTTTAGGAAACCTCTGCTCTGTCCACCTGAGCTACGGGGGCAAACAAGGAAGGGAAAAGCCTGGAAAAAACATGAATGGAAAGGCCCCGAAGGAATCCGGGGCCTCACGACCATGGATGTTACGCAGGATGGCGGGCCAAGTCAAGACGGCGACCCGCAATCCGGCCTTCATCCCACCTCCGGACCATACCATCCGCCGTTGCATTCGAGACAGACGAAGTCGCCGTCGACAAGGAGGGTCGCTTCTCCGCAGAAGGGACACTCGGGGCCGTCGGTTTTGAGCTGGGCATAGGGAATTTCGATATCCTCGGCAGGATCATAATCAAAGAAGGGATGGGGCATGGGGTTTCTCCTGAAAATGGATGGATTCCTCAGGGCCCCTCGCTTGCGAGAGAGACACCGGATCGGAGCTCCCTTCATTATAAGGGCCGGGTCGCCCCCAACTCAACGGCACAGACGGAGCATCTCCTCAGAAAAGACCGAAAAAACCCGGGCCAGTCTCGCTTGTCTGGCGCACCCCCTCTGAAATGAGACCGTGCACCATGCGGGAGGAGGAGTGGGCGGCAAAGGGCCGGCCCTCCCGATCGATCCCGACTGCGCCGGCCTCTCCCGAAAAACGTTTAAGGATCCGGTCGAAAAAGGCGATGAGGATCCCGTTGGGGTCCCGATCGCCAGAGCCCGCCAGAAGCGCCAGAAGGGCTGCCCCTCCACCGGCCTTCATGATCGCCTCCCCCACCCCGGTCATGGAGATGGCTCCCTGCTCGTTGTCGGCATAGAATCCGCCCCCCACGATCGGGCTGTCTCCGATCCGGCCCGGCCACATCCGGCCGATGCCCCCTGTCGAGGTCACGGCGGCAAGATCCCCCTGCCCATCCCGAACGACGCACCCGACCGTCCCCTCCCCTGCCTGTCCCGGGGATCTATCCCAGATGAGGGTGGGATCTCCCGCCTCGTCCGCCGCATCCACGACCCATCCATGGCGTCTGGCCCACCGTTCCACCATCGCTCCGGAAAGATGGACGTGAGCGCTCCGGCCCAGGAGGGCCTCGACAAGGCGGGCCATGGCCGGGATTCCTCGCACCTGGCTGATCCCCAGGGCCGCAAGGGTCCGGCCGTCCATCGCCCCCGCATCCCGACGGACCACTCCGTCGGACTGGGGAACGGCCCCCTTCCCGGCATTGTAAAGGCCCGACGCCTCAAGCCTCTCCACGCACAGGACCGCCAGATCCAATGCGGGCTCGCCATTTTGAAGCCGCTCTTCGAGCTCCGACGACATCGTCTCGAGAAAGTCGTCTCCCTCGGGCGACATCGTCGATCCCGTCCCGCAGTGGAACAGGAGGACGGGCGTCTTGCCCCCATCGATCTGTTTTTTCATCTATTTTTGCGCAGGATACCCTTCCCTGGAGGTTTTATGTCAGGGAACGGGAGGAATGCGCTCTCCTTTCTCTTTGAAGCGGGCCTTCCACCCGCCGGGTCTTGCGACTCTGCTCTTACGAGCGCCGGCCTTGCGGCCGTAACGCGCTTCTTGCGAAGCGGCTCCCCTCGACAAAGTTGCACACCGGCTCCCGCTTTGCGGCGGTCGAATCCGTTTCGTCCTTACCCTATGGTTGTCTGCAACCCGACCTTTCAGGGTCCGGGGCTTTCGAAGCACCCCGGAGTGAGTCTTGACGACCTGTGTGCAACGTAGCCCGCAAGCGGGCTTAGTCTGGTCAACCCGGCTTGTCGATCCTGCCCTTCTTTTAGGGAGTCGGTGGACCGATCGGCTCCCATGCTTCAGGCGTCGGGATTCTCAAGCCCCCACTACAGCGTCAGCTTAGTGGAGGGTAGTTGACAGTCCTCCGATAGGCTCCCGTTAAGGTCCCGGAAACAAGGAACGGGGAGGAGGCGAACCCTCCCTCCCCGTTCCCGTCGACTCTTTGCCTGGGCCCCATTCCCGATCGAATCAACGATCCCCGGGCGTCCTTATGACTCGGTCCGCGCCTTCTTGTCTGTTGCTTCCTCCCCTTTCGGGGGTTCGGTTCTGGCAAGACCTGTCTTGCTGATTCCCTCCATGGCCCGGATTTCGGCATGGAGATGTCCCAGAACGGCTCTCAGGCGGTCCGTCCAATTTTTCTGATCCTCGGATAGAGCCTCGAAAAAGGGCGCCTTGAGAACTCCGAAGGATTTGTCCTCTGTTTGCTGGCTCGCCATGTCTGCAAGAGAGACGGCCTGGGCCCGGAATTCCCGGGCCTTTTCCAAGTAGCGCGCCAAACCGGGATCCGACGCCAGGGCCGGATGGGCCTCGAGCTCCTGAAGGGCAAGCTCGAAGCGGTCGCTCCAGTCGGAGAGGAGTTCTCCCAGTGTGGCATGGACGGCGATCACCTCGTCGGAATGCTTCTGGGGAAGGACTCCCGACCTCGGAATCTCCTCGGCCAGGGCGAGGATCGACCCGTCCAGGGTCTCAAGCCTCCGGTGAAGATCCTCCCATCCCTCACGGGAGACCGTCGTCTCCTCTTCGAGCCCCTCCCCCAAGGGCCCGGCCTCCCGGGCGGAAGAAGGGCTCTCCTCCCCCGCGGAGCCTTTTTTCCCGTCCGCCTTCTTCTCCTTCTTTCCCCGCAATCCCCGCCGGAGAGTCCAGCTCTCGGCAAGGGAGACCATAAAAACGGAAAAGAGGGCCAGCGAGAGGGTCCCGGCGAAAAGGATCTTCTGGTTGACACCGGGGAGAGGCCAGAAGCCCCAGAGAAGGCCGCCATGGGGACTCGCGAACGGGGCGATCTTGGCCACGGCGACCCAGTGGCCTAGCACTTCCCGGTCAAAGCCGTGGCAACGGGCACAGGAGGTCCTGTTGGGGATGGACGAAGTCCAGACGGCATACCCCCCGTTCATGGCCAGGGGGCTCGCCCGACCGGAGTCATCCGTCACGAGATGGGCCGAGCGGACCGAAAAAATGCGGTCCACCTCGTGAACCAGCGGAGAGGGCAGGGAGGACGGAGGCCAGAGAAAAAGGTTGGGGGTATGGGGCGCGGTCTTCCATTCGTCCGGGATCGCGGTGTAGGCCTTGATCTGTTCGAGGGCCCGGGTGTCGGAAAAGGCCGGCGTCCCGTCGTTCCTGAAAAGAATGATGGTCGTCCCCGTCGCGGAGCCCATTTGCCGGATGGCCAAGGGAACGGATTCGGGCTTGCCCGCTTTCATGGCCGAGGCGAGCAGGCTGTTGGCGGCTTCCACTCCGATCCGGACATGGTCGAGGCCCCGAAGCTCGCCCGAGATCATGAGAAGAACCAGGAAAAGCGCGCCAAGGGGGACGGTGAGGATCAGCCCCCAGACGACCCGGCCCATCCAGAGCCTGAAAAATCCAGGTGCAGAGTTCACCTTCCCCCCTTTCCCCGCGGCGCCGGCGGAAGAACGCGTCGGAGCCCCTTAGACCGGTTCGATGCTGGTGATCTCGTAGCGCTCGACCACCGGGTTGGCGAGAAGACGGTCGCACCATTCCCGGGCCTTCTCGGGAAGACCGGGCTCCGAGGGAAGGACGACCTCGACCACCTTCCCGATCCGCACATCCTCGACCTGGGAATGTCCCATGTCGGAAAGGGCCTGGCGGACGGCCTCCCCCTGGGGATCGAGAACCCCGTCCCGGATACGGACGAGAATGGTGACCCTGACCCGGGAAGATCCCTCACGATTCGACGGCATGGCCCACCACCCTTTCGTAGATCTTTTCATACCCTTCCTTGACCGACCCCAGATCCAGCCGGAAGCGGTCCTTGTCCAGTTTCTCGCCGGTGGCGGAATCCCAAAGGCGGCTGGTATCCCCGTCGATCTCGTCGCCCAGGACGAGGGTCCCTCCCGAATTCCACCCGAACTCGAGCTTCATGTCCACCAGGGTGAGCCCCCGCTCCCGGAAAAAGGGAAGAAGGACCTCGTTCGTCCGGAGCGCCAGGACCCGGATCTCGTCCAGAACCGCATCGGAGGCGAGCTTCAAAATCCGGATATGATCCCGGTTGACCATGGGATCGCCCAGATCGTCCCGCTTGTAATACCACTCGATGACGGGGAAGGAGAGCTCCTCCCCCTCCGGAATCCCCAGCCTCCTGGTCAGGGAACCGGCCACCCTGTTTCTGACCACAACCTCCAGGGGCACCATCTCGAGCTTGTCGATGACCATTCTCCGGGGAGAATCGAGAGACCGGAAGTGCACCGGAACCCCCTTTTCGGCCAGAAGCCGGAACAGGGTCGCGGAAATCTGGCAATTGAGAGCTCCCTTGCCGAAAAAGGTCCCCTTCTTTTGGGCATTGAAGGCAGTCAGGTCGTCCTTGAACTCCTGGATGACCACCTTCGGATCTGTGGTGACATAGAGAATCTTGGCCTTTCCTTCATAAAGCGTGGCATCTGGCTGCTGCAGCACTGTCAGACCTTTCCCGACCGGGAATCTCCTTCCGGCCGTGGGGATTCCCCCAGAACCCGCCGGTAAATTCCCTCGATATTGTGAGTAAAGCGGACGGGATCGAAGGCTTTCGAGAGAAACCCCGCCCATTCATCCCCCTTCGGAAAATCCGGGTGGACCAGAAGACGCTCCCGGAACTGGCCCCCTTCGCGATAGGTGGCCATGGCCGCGTCCTGAACGATCCGGTAGGCCTCCTCCCGGGAAAGACCGTTCCTTACGAGTTCGAGAAGGACGCTCTGGGAATAGACGAGCCCGCCTGTGGCCTCGAGATTTTTGCGCATGCGCTCCGGATAGACCACCAGGTCCCGGAGGATCGTCCCCATCCGGTCGAGCATGTAGTCGACGAGGCAGAAGGCGTCGGGAAGAATCACCCGCTCCACCGAGGAATGGCTGATGTCGCGTTCGTGCCAGAGGGCCACGTTTTCGAGGGCCGCCACGGCATAGGAACGCAGGAGGCGGGCCAGGCCGGTGATGTTTTCCGATCCGACGGGATTCCGTTTGTGGGGCATGGCGGAGGAGCCTTTCTGGCCCGGCCGGAAGGGCTCCTCCGCCTCCTGAACCTCCGTTCTCTGGAGGTGGCGGATCTCGACGGCCACCCGCTCGAGGGAGGCCCCGATGCCGGCCAGAACGGACATAAGCTCGGCATGGCGGTCCCGCGAAACGACCTGGGTCGCCGCCGGCTCGACGGAAAGCCCGAGCCCCGACAGGATCTCCTCCTCGACCTCCGGGGAGATGGTCACGGCCGTTCCCATGGCTCCGGAGAGCTTTCCGACCCGGATCGAGGCCCAGGCCCGACGGAGGCGCTCCTGATGGCGCCGGAATTCGGAGAGCCAGGAGAGGAACTTCATCCCGAAGACGATGGGCTCCCCGTGGATCCCGTGGGACCGGCCCACCATGAGGGTGTGGCGGTGGTCCCGGGCCTGGCGCTCGAGGATCGCGACAAAGCGGTGGAGCTCGTCGGTGACGATGTGGAGGGCGTCGGAGAGGAGGAGATTCTGGGCGGTGTCGACCAGGTCGGAGGAGGTCAGGCCATAGTGGAGGACCGCCCGTCCCTTCTCCGGCATCTGCTCGGAGATCATCGTCAGGAAGGCGATGACATCGTGCCGGGTTTCGGCCTCGATCGCCTCCATGCGGGGAATGTCGATACTGACGGGGGTCTCGAGAACGATCCGGGCCCCTTCGGGATCCACGAAGCCTTTCTCGGCAAGCACCCGGGTCACCTCCCGTTCGACCCGGAGCCAGGTCTTGAGGCGGTGTTCCGTCTCGAACAGCCCCTTCATGGGCGCGCGGCAATATCGGTCAATCACGGCGAAACTCCTGCGAAGGAGAAGCATCCATAGGTGGCGGGATGGGCCGAAGGATCGGAGACATAGAGACGGACATCCTTTCGGTCGAGAAGGTTTCGGGAGACGTCCGGGACAAAGGGCCTGATCTCCGGGACCAGGGATTCGCTGTCCAGAACGACCGGCGTGACCGAAAGACCGGCCACCGTCTCGTAAAGACGGGCGACGAGATCCTGGGCCTCCCCCCGCCGGAAGGGAAGGATGAGAAAGCCCGACGGAAAGGGGCCTTCTCCCGGAACGAAGAGAAAGGAGGGAGGAAGCTCCGTTCGTTCACCCCGCCAGAACGGGGCCAGGGTCCGGGTCACAAGCCCCGAATACCAGTGGTCGAGCCAGAGAAGGGAAGGCCCCAGGGGAGCGCCCACACGCTGGAGAAAGATCCGGAGCGGCCTGTCGGGGCCAAAGACCGGCTCTCCCCACAAAAGCACCAGTCCCGACAGTCCCGCATTGGCATGGACGTCGGCGTGGCGGGTCAAGAACCGCCCTCCCGGCCGGAGGCCGGAGCGACACCCCCGGTCCGCCCCGATGTCCCGGCGGCCGCGGAGGGAGCAGGGGCGAACGGCCCCTTGTCAGGAGCATACCGGACGGCGGCCTCATGGAGAATGCCGTTGATGAAGGCCACCGCTTCGGGCTCCGAGAACTGGTGTGCCAGATCGAGGGCTTCGTCGACCGAAACGCGAAAGGGGATCCCGGGATCGAAGAGGATCTCGCAGAGGCCGACCCGGAGAATGTTCCGGTCGATCCGGGTGAGTCTCCCGAGGCTCCAGCCTCTTGCGAGCTCTTCGATCCGCCGGTCGATTTCCTCCCTGCGAAAAAGGATTTCCGCGTAAAGACGGTCTGCGAAGGCGTTGGCCATGGCATCCTCGCCCTCCCAGCGTATCAGCGCCCGAAGGACCGGATCCTCCTGGGAGAAGGTCTCGTATTCGTCGGCGAAGAGACGCTGGAGAACCTTGGCGCGTGCCGCGCGAAGGGCCCGGCGGCGTCCCGGCGAAAGAGAGGCGGCGGGAGATTCCCGGGATGTCACGGCCTCCCTCCTCCCGCGAGCGACCGGGAGAGGCGGGCCATGGAAAGAAGGGTCTCCGCTCCCTCCACCCCCTTGTGGCCCGATTTTCCCCCGACCCGGTCGAGGGCCTGGAGGAGGGTCTCGGTGGTCAGGATTCCGAAGACGACCGGGACGAGGCCGGCGGCGTTGATCTGGCCAAGCCCCGCGGTCACCCCGGAGACGACGGCCTCGTAATGGCCGGTCTCGCCCCGGATGACGCATCCCAGAGCCAGAACCCCGTCGCAGGAGCCGGCGTCGACCGCCTTGCGGACCACGAAGGGGAGCTCGAGGGCGCCCGGAACTCGAACCACGGAGACCTCGGAGATCTCGTCTCCCGCACTCCGGAAAGAGCCGAGGGCGCCCTCCAGGAGGCGGTCCGTCACCAGACTGTTGTACCGGGCCACCGCCACCATAAACCGGAACCCCGAAGCCGGAGGTGCTCCCGGAACGATCTCCTCGATTTTCACCCGTCCGTCCTTTCTCTCTCTCAGAGCTTGTTGAGGATGTGCCCCAGCTTGTCGCGCTTGGTGGCGAGATAGCGCTTGTTGGTTTCCCGGGGGGGGATCTCGATGGGAACACGGGAGACGATTTCCAGCCCATACCCCTCGAGCCCCACGATTTTCCGGGGATTGTTGGTCATCAGAAGGAGCTTCGACGCCCCGAGATGACAGAGGATCTGGGCTCCCAGTCCGTAGTCCCGGAGATCCTCCTTGAAGCCGAGCTTCAGGTTGGCTTCCACCGTGTCGTATCCCTGCTCCTGCAGGCGGTAGGCCTTGATCTTGTTGGCCAGTCCGATGCCGCGCCCTTCCTGGTTCATGTAGAGCAGGATGCCGCGCCCTTCCTTTTCGATCATCCGGAGGGACTCCTCGAGCTGGCTGCCGCAATCGCACCTGAGGGAATGGAAGATGTCGCCGGTGACGCAGCTCGAATGGACACGGACCAGGGCCGGAATCTCCCGGTCGATCTCCCCCTTCACGAGGGCGATGTGAGGCCCCGTCCCCACGACATCCTCGAAGACGACCGCCCGAAAGTGTCCGATCTCTGTGGGCAGGTCGGCGGAGGCCACCTCGGTCACGAGCTTCTCCTCGCGCTTTCGGTAGGCGATCAGGTCCCGGACGGTGGCGATGGGGATGCCGTGCTCCTCGGAGACCTTCCGGAGGTCGGGAAAACGCGCCATTGTACCATCTTCGTTCAGGATTTCACAGATGACCCCCATCGGGATCAGGCCCGCCAGGCGGGCGAGGTCGACGGATCCCTCCGTCTGGCCGGCGCGCTTGAGCACGCCGCCCGGCTTGGCGCGGATCGGAAAGATGTGGCCCGGCCGGACCAGGTCGGAGGGACTGGCCTCCGGACGGACCATCAGCTGGATCGTGTGGGCGCGGTCGAAGGCGGAGATCCCCGTCGAGATCCCCTCCCTGGCGTCGACGGAGATGGTGAAGTCCGTCCCGAAGGAGGCCTCGTTGACCGAGGTCATGGGATCGAGATGCAGGGACTCGGCCTTCTCCTGGGTCAGGGTGATGCAGATCAGTCCCCGGCCGTACTTGGCCATGAAATTGATGGCTTCGGGGGTCGCAAACTGGGCGGCAATGACGAAATCCCCCTCGTTTTCCCGATCCTCGTCGTCGGAGAGGATGATCATCTTGCCGTTTCGGATGCGTTCGATGGCCTCTTCTATGGAAATGGTCGACACTCTTCGGTCTCTCTTTCTGCCGGCTCTCTGGCCGTGTCGGGCATGCAGGATCAGACGCCCTTGAATCGGTTGGTCATGGGTAGCCTCCAGTCCTTTCCGAAGGCCCTCATGGAGATCTTGACCCCCGGAGGGGACTGGCGCCGCTTGTACTCGCTCCTGTCGATCAGTCGGATGACCCGGGCCACGTCGGAGGGGTCGAAGCCCCGCCCCACGATTTCCTCGTACCCGAGGTCCTCCTCGACATAGGCCTCCATGATCGGATCCAGGATCTCGTAAGGAGGGAGGGAGTCCGTGTCGAACTGGTTCTCCTTCAGCTCCGCCGTGGGCTTTTTCGTCAGGATCCGCTCCGGGATTCCTCCCGGATAAAGTCCGTTCCGGAGGTTCGCGAGCTGGTAGACGACCGTCTTCGGGACATCCTTGAGGACGGCGAATCCTCCGGCCATGTCGCCGTAGAGGGTCATGTAGCCGACGCTCATCTCCGACTTGTTCCCGGTGGTCAGGACGAGGTGTCCGAACTTGTTCGAAAGGGCCATCAGGAGCATTCCCCGGATCCGGGGCTGAAGATTCTCCTCGGTCGTGTCCGGCCCCCGATCCCCGAAAAGAGGGGAGAGGCGGGCCAAGAACTCCCCGACCAGTGTGTCGATCGGAATCGTCTCCAGGGAAAACCCAAGGTTGGAGGAGAGACGGTGGGCGTCCTCCCGGCTCTCCTCCGAGGTATAGACCGACGGCATGAAGAGCCCGTGGACATGGGACGGCCCCAGGGCGTCGCAGGCCACCGCTGCCACCAGGGCCGAATCGATCCCGCCGGAGATGCCGATCAGGACGTCGGCGAGACCGTTCTTTCCCACATAGTCCCGGACCCCCATCACCAGGGCTTCGTAGACCTCGCGGACCGGGGAGAGGGGCTCGACCAGGGGTCCCCTGACGAGAGGGCGGGGGACGCCCGGAGAGACGGGTCGGTCCCCGTCGAGGTTGACCTCCGTCATGGGGAACTGCCCCCAGTCGCCGCCGTAGACACGGGTCTGCTTCTCCTTGCGCCGGCGGGGATCGTGGAGGCGGACGCCGAAGACCCGGTCCACGTCGATCTCGCTGATGATCACATCCTCGGCGAAGGCCTTTCCCCGCGACTCGATCTCCCCCTCGGGACCGATCACGAGACTCTGGCCGTCGAAGACCAGCTCGTCCTGTCCTCCCACCAGGTTGGTGTAGACGATGTACGTTCCGTTGTCGGCGGCCCGCGTCTTGAGCATCGACTCCCGGACCTCCCGCTTTCCGGCATGGAAAGGGGAGGCCGAGAGGTTGACGATGACCTCCGCGTCGCCGTCGAGGGTCTGGTGGTAGAGGGGGCCCTTCGGATACCAGATATCTTCGCAGATGTTCACCCCGATCGTCACGTTCCGGTATCGGAGGATGGTATTCTCGTTTCCGGACTGGAAGTAGCGGTTCTCGTCGAAGACGCCGTAGTTCGGAAGGTACTGCTTCCGCTGGATTCCCACGATCCGGCCGCCGTAGATCATCGCCGCGGCGTTGTAGATGTCGTCGGCCTGCTCCACGAAGCCCACGATGAGGAGAATCTCCGGCGCCACGTTCAGAAGGTCCGACAGGGCTTTCCGATTTTTTTCGAGAAAGGTGGGCTTCAGAAGAAGATCCTCGGGAGGATATCCCGTGATCGCGAGCTCCGGGAAGGCGGCGATGTCGATGTTCCGGGAGAGGGCGGACTTGAGATGGCGGCGGATCTTGTCGGTATTTCCGTCAAGATCGCCCACCACGGAATTGATCTGGAACAGGGCGACGCGAAGGCTTCTCACATGTTCCCCCTTCCGCTTCCGGAGGACGTCTCCTCCGAAGTCTTCGCCGAAAGGGACCGGAAGTAGTCGACGAACCCGGAAGAACTCCAGTCCCTCCCGCCGACTACGCGTCCCACCAGCGTTCCGTCAGGAAGGATGACATAGCTCTGGGGAAGTCCGAGCCCGAAATAGCGGGCGTCAACCCGTCCCTTCCGTCCCTCCAGGACCGGATAGTCGATCCCGAATTTCCGGACAAAGGGGGGAATATGGGAAATGCGCCGGTCCATGGCCACGCTGACCACCACGAAGGAACGTCCGGAGAGCTTCTTCTGGAGGGCGATCAGGGACGGGATCTCTTTCTTGCATGGATCGCACCAGGTGGCCCAGAAATTCAGGAGGACCACCTTCCCCCGGTAGTCCGAGAGGTGAAGGGTCCGGCCGGAAAGATCCGGAGCCTTGATCTCCGGAGCCTTCTCCCGGGCGTCGAAGAGAGAGATTCCGAGACTGTCCGTGAGGGTCGAGGCCCCCGCCGTCAAGGGCAGGAAGACTGCGACAAGGAGCGACAGCCTCCAGAGGAGGAGGCGTCTCCCGGTCGGGAGAAGGGAAACGGGCTTTTCCGGCATGGCATTCCTTTCTTGTGAGTTCGGGGACGAGACATCCCGCAACCGATTTTATCACAAGAGGGTCCTGATGCGACAAAATCCCCATTGCAATCTCCCGCGGCAATCCGATAGTCTTCCAGAGACAACCACACACACCCCGGGAGCCCCCCATGAACCTCTTCGAAATCCGTGAACCGGGAACGGCGGATGCCCTCCGTCCCGCCCGCCGGGAGCCCCCCGTTCCCGGCCCGAAAGAAGTAGTCGTCGGAATCCGCTCCGCCTCCCTCAACTATCGGGACCTTCTCATTCTTCGTGGCCATTACCCCAATCTCCGCCTTCCCCTCATTCCTCTCTCCGACGGGGCCGGAACGGTGATCTCCGCCGGTCCTGGCGTCACCCGGGTCTCTGTCGGCGACCGGGTGGCGGGGATCTTCAACCAGGCCTGGATCGACGGCTCCCCTCCCAGACGCCCCCTGGCCCTGGGAGGAGACCGGGACGGCGTTCTCGCCGAACAGGTCCTTCTCCCGGAGGACGGGGTCGTCCGTATCCCCGACGCCCTCTCCTTCGAGGAGGCGGCCACCCTCCCCTGTGCCGCCGTGACCGCATGGAACGCCCTCTTCGTCTCCGGTCGTCTCAAACCCGGCCAGACGGTCCTGGTCCAGGGAACGGGAGGGGTCTCCCTCTTCGCGCTCCAGTTCGCCAAGATGGCCGGAGCCCGCGTCATCCTTCTCTCCTCCTCCGACAGAAAACTCGAGAAGGCCCTCGGGTTGGGGGCCGATGCCGGAATCAACTACCGGATCCACCCCGACTGGGAAAAGGAGGTCCTGGAGAAAACCGGGGGAGAGGGGGTCGATCACGTGATCGAGGTCGGCGGGGCCCAGACCCTGGCGCGCTCTCTGGCCGCCACCCGGCCCCAGGGCCATGTGGCGGTCATCGGCGTTCTTTCCGGCGGCCAGGCGGCGCTCCCCGTCTTCCCTCTCCTTTCGAAACAGCTTTCCCTCTCGGGGGTCTACGTGGGGAGCCGGGCCCACTTCGAGAGGATGCTCGAAGCCATCGTCCAAAATGGGCTTCATCCCGTGATCGACCGCGTCCTCCCCTTCGGGGAAGCCTCCGAGGCCTTCCGGATCCTGGAGGAGGGAGACTTCACCGGCAAGATCTGCCTGAGATTCTGATGGAGACGGGAAAGAGGCCGGACGACCCGGAGGCGCCGGAGGTTCTCCGGGCCATCGAAGACCATGGCCTTCGTCCCCATCCCGAGGGGGGCTACTACCGGGAAGTCCACCGTTCGGAGGAGACGGTGCGGCCGGCCGACGGGACGGGGCCCGTCAGGGGCGCCGTTTCGGTGATTCTCTTTCTGATTCCGGGCCACGTCGAGACCCGGTGGCATCGCGTCTCCTCCTGCGAGATCTGGCACCATGCCGGAGGCGCCCCCCTCCTCCTCTCCTTCGGGCGGGAGGCGCCCCCCGAGACCCGGGAGCTCGACCGGGAGGCCGGGAACTGTCTGGCGATCGTTCCGGCCGGCGCCTGGCAGCGGGCCCGGTCCCTCGGAGTCTTCAGCCTCGCCACATGCACGGTCGCACCGGCCTTCGATTTCCAGGACTTTTCCCTGTGGGACGCGCCCGGATCCCCCTTCGAAGAGTCGACGGGCGGAACCTGAATCAAGGAGCGGAGATGGCCCTCCGGAGAGTCTTTCTGATCGATGTCGACAACACCCTTCTGGACAACGACCGCCTTCAGGCCGATCTCGTCCGACATCTGGAGGAGGAGTACGGCTCACACGCCCGGGAGCGTTACTGGACCATCTTCACCGAACGATGGAACCGGATCGGATACGCCGACTACCTGGGGGCTCTCCAGCTCTACCGGGAAGAGGAGCTCCACGACCCCCGGCTGTTGCGCATGTCTTCCTGGATGGTCGACTATCCCTTTGCGACACTCCTTCACCCGAGGGCCCTCGACGTGGTCCGGATCCTCCGGAAGAAGGGCGCGGTCGTCATCCTCTCGGACGGGGACGCCGTCTTCCAGCCCCGCAAGATCGAACGCTCGGGACTCTGGGAGGCGGCCGAAGGCCATGTTCTTGTCTACATCCACAAGGAGCAGATGGTGTCCGACATCGAAGAACGCTATCCGGCGGACCACTATGTCCTTGTCGACGACAAGATCCGGATACTGACGGCCTTCAAGGCCGTCTGGCAGGACCGGGTCACGACCATCCTTCCGCGGCAGGGCCATTATGCCGAAGACCGGGCCCTCATGGCCTCCTGTCCCCCGCCGGACCTTTCCGTCGGCCACATTGCCGACATTCTCGATCTCGACTTCGACACCCTGTGCCTCCCCTCATCCGAAAAAAGGAGCCGCCCATGACCGTGAGCCCCCTGGCGGGACAGTTGCCCCCGCCCTCCCTGATCGTCGACATTCCGAGGCTCGTCACCGACTTCTTTGCCAAAAGACCGGACCCGGACAATCCCGCCCAGCGAATCTCCTTCGGGACCTCCGGCCACCGGGGGAGCGCCTTTTCGGGATCCTTCAACGAAGACCACATCCTGGCGGTCACCCAGGCTGTCTGCCTCTACCGGAAATCTCAGGGCATCGACGGCCCCCTCTTTGTCGGGGCCGATACCCATGCCCTCTCCCGACCCGCCTTCGTCACCACCCTCTCCGTTCTCGCCGCCAACGGAGTCACCACCATCGTCTCCGACAGGGACGAGCCGACGCCCACCCCGGTGGTCAGCCATGCGATCCTGTCCTACAACCGGCCCCGGGACGGGGGATCGCCGCCCTCCCCTGCCGACGGGATCGTGATCACCCCCTCCCACAACCCCCCGGAGGACGGGGGGTTCAAGTACAATCCCCCGTCCGGCGGACCGGCCGATCCCGTCGCCACCCG
Organism: Nitrospirota bacterium; assembly: GCA_023481175.1. Taxonomy (GTDB): domain Bacteria; phylum Nitrospirota; class Leptospirillia; order Leptospirillales; family Leptospirillaceae; genus UBA4572. Next base: position 27,711 of record JAMCWM010000054.1, on the reverse strand, counting down.
CTGGATCGAGGAAACCGCCAACCGGCTCCTGGCGGAGCGACTCTCCGGGATCCGCCGGATGCCCTTCGAGCGCGCGATCATCTCCGAGACCGTCCATGGCCGCGACTATCTCTCCGCCTATGTGGCCGATCTGGGGGAGGTCATCGACATGGAGGCGATCCGGAGCTCGGGCCTTCGGATCGGCGTCGATCCCCTGGGAGGGGCCGGAGTCCATTACTGGGGGAGGATCGCCGAAGAATACGGCCTCAACCTGACCGTCGTCCGGGAGACCGTCGATCCGACGTTTTCCTTCATGACCGTCGACTGGGACGGGCGTATCCGGATGGATCCCTCCTCCCCCTGGGCCATGAAAAGTCTTGTGGGAATGGCCGACCGTTTCGACATCGCCTTCGGATGCGATACCGATCACGACCGCCACGGGATCGTCTCGCCAAAGGCCGGACTCATGAATCCCAACCACTATCTCTCGGTCCTGATCTCCTACCTCTTTTCCCATCGCCCGCGCTGGGGATCCGGAGTCCGCATCGGCAAGACCCTCGTCTCGAGCCGGATGATCGACCGGGTGGCCGAATCCCTGGGACGGCCCCTTTTGGAGGTGCCTGTCGGCTTCAAATGGTTCGTGGAAGGCCTTCTCGACGGGACAGTGGGCTTCGGGGGGGAGGAATCGGCCGGGGCCACCTTTCTGCGAAAGGACGGGAAGGTCTGGACCACCGACAAGGATGCGCTCATCCCCGGCCTTTGCGCGGCAGAAATCGCGGCCGTCACCGGCCGGGAACCGGGGCTTCACTACGAAGAGCTCGTCTCCCGCTTCGGTCCTCATTTCTACCGGAGGATCGATGCCCCGGCCGACTCCGCCCTCCGGGCAGCCCTCGCGAAAATCACCCCGGACCGCCTTCCCCTTTCCACACTGGGGGGGGAGCCTGTCCGGCGAATTCTGACCACCGCCCCGGGAGGCGGTCCGCCGATCGGAGGCATCAAGGTCGAATGCGATTCGGGATGGTTTGCAGCCCGTCCTTCGGGGACGGAGGAGATTCTCAAGATCTACGGGGAAAGTACACGAAGCGAAGACCATCTGAAGGAAATCCTGGAGACGGCGGACCGGGAAATCAGAAAAGCCCTCCGGTCCTGAAACCGGAGGGCCCGGGGAGGAAGGTCTCCCTGGCTTGTCAGAGCTGCTTCCGGAGCTTCTGAAGCCAGCTCTCCCCCTTCTTCGGAAGAGCCCGGGGTTTGCCGCAGGACTCGCTCGGAGGCCAGTTGACGATCATCGATCCGACCTGGGACGGCGTGATGTCCGCCCCCGACTTCTTGAAGTACTCCGTCCAGAATTCGATCATCTTCCGCGTCTTCTCGATCGAGGGAGACCGGGTTCCGATCACATAGACACAGACATTCTTGAGGTCGGGAAAACCATAGGCCTTTTCCACCCGCGTCAGATCCCGGGCGTTCCACTTCATGTCCCGGTAGCGGAAGCGGCCCCGGTCCTCCTGCATGTCCGAGAGGAAAACGAGAATCGGCCTCCGCCGGTCGGCGGAAAAGAGCTGCGAGGCCATGCGGGCCGCCCCGAAAAGATCCGTGTACCGGGATTTGCCGGGCTTGGCGAGCTTGGCCTTGAGCGTCGTCAGAAGCTTCTCCCGGATCTCGTTGTCCTGGGCCTTTTCCTTCTTGACCTCGTTCTTGTAGTCGATTTCATTGTCCGAGAGACTGTCGAAGGAGGGCCGGGCGGGCAGGATCCCTTCGGCCATGAAACTCGAGACCAGCGAATTGTCGTCGACGATCGGGGCGACCCTCAGGCGGTCGCCGGCCTTGAGTTCCGGCACGATCCGGTCGAGGAGAGCCCGTCTGTACACGTCGAACTGGCGGCCTGTGCTTCCCGTTTCGTCGACGAAGACCAGGATGTCCCGTCCCGGATCCGAGGCGTCCTCCGCCCGGGCGACGGACGGTTCGCCCCCCCCCGTCCAGGATCCCGGCACAGCGGGGGCCGCAAGAAGTGCCAGTACCCCCATCCCGAGGCCGGCCACAAGGCGTCCGGCCCTCTCTCCCCATGCGTTCATCTTACGCCCTCCCCGTCGAAAATAGGGTCCGTCCCTGCCCATCGGTCGGCTTCGAACCTCCTCCCGTGTTGGGGGTCGCCATCGACTCTGCCGCATCCGGGATCTTGAGATCGGGCCACCAGCGCTTCAAGGTCGGAGACTCGGGATTTCTGGAGAAGGAGGAGGGAGCGACCGTTCCCCCGCGCGACGCCATGTTGGCCTGGCGATAGATGGCGATCTTGGCCGCCGTTTCAGAAAGGACCCGCTCCGCCTCCCCACGGCCGGCCCGGATGACGGCGTTGGTTTTGGAGATGGCCTGGGACAGCTTCTCCCTGAGCTTCGTCCGCTTCTTGTCGAGCCGGACGACGGCCACATGGAGGGCGTCGAGTTCCGAATCCTGGTCGTGGGCGAAGAAAGAGACCATGTAGGCTCCCATGAAGATCAGGAGGTTGATGGCGAACATGGCGTAGACCATGTTGCCCGACGAATCACCGAGACGGTGTTCGGTATGAAGGGTCACGTACATGTTGCGGATGAAGGAGAGAGCGGTGAGAGCCCCCAGAACGGTGACCGGGGCCAGAAAGATCATGACCGCCGTGGCGATCTTCGGCGGAACCAGCGTCCGGATCTGGAGCCCCAGGAAGACGCCGATCAGGGGAAGCGTCAGGGACAGCGTCATGCTCATGACGTAGGTCATCAGCTCGGGTTCTCCGAACATCCGGAAAACGACCACATTCAAGGGGAACTCTCCGATCGCCAGCATGATGACCACCAGCCAGTGGACGAAATAGGGGACCGGAATGACCACATCGCGTCCGACGACCTCCTTCCGGTTCTTGTAGCGAACCAGCACGTCCTTGAGGCGGTACTGGTTGGACTCGTAGGCATTGGACAGGTTGGACGACCGTCCTTCGTGCCGGTAAAGTTCCTGGGCCGTCTGGGCATAGATCTCGCTGATCTTCGACTCCCCCGCCGCGATGATCGAGCGCTCGAAGGGACCGGGCTCGTAACTGCTTCCGGCCGGAAGCCCCGCCAGTCCGTCCTCATGGCCGGTCTTCCGGATGAGATCGTCGTCCGGGAAAACGGGTTTGGAAAGCGTCTTGTGTCTCATGGCATCGCTCCTTTTTGGTCCCCCCTCAGGGCAACCAGCCTTGCGTTAGTTGATAACGCCACTTCCCTCGACCGAATTTCTCCGGTGGTGGCTGACAATGGTATTGAGTTCGTCGACCATGAACTGGAGCTTGGTGTGGAGGTCGGCGACCGAATTCACCCACTGGGACTCCCGGGCGTGAAAGTTCTGGTAGTCCTCCTTGAACTGGGCGATGAACCGGTTCATCCGCTCCGACTCGGCCCGAAGGGCGTCCCTGTCCGTCAGAAGGATATCCCACTGCTTCTTTGTCTCCGCCAGACGGTCCATGACCACCGAGGATTTTTCGAGAAGGTCGTTGTACTCCTTGACCGCGTTGATAATCTTGTTAATGTCCTTGTCACCCAGCATCGTCGTTTCCTTTCCCTTCGCTCTCCGTTTGTCTTACCGGCCCCCCATCAGCGATCCCTGGACCCGGACCCTTCCTCTTCCTCTTCCACCAGAATCTCCATTCCACGCCCCTTGCCGAAGAAGCGCTCAAGGACGACCAGGATCTCGGCATGAATCGAACGGTGCTCTCGCGTGGCCCGTTCCTTTATGATTCTGTACAGCGCTTCATTCATGCGCAGGGTCATCCTTTTCATAGTGTCATTCTAACACTATTGTGGTGCATGTCAAATACAATTGCAAGTCATTATATTATATAAAAAAACAATTAATAAAATAAATATTTATTATTGTAAAATAGATGTATTTCATTTTTTTTTAAAAATATACACATCAGTGCTGGAGTATTTACTTTAACGAGAAATCGGAGAGCCGCCGGAAGGGCATTTCCGGAGAGGAGACGTTCAGTTCTTGGCCTGGAACAAGGACGAAAAGGAGTCAGGACGGGCGGTAAAGAAGATCCCCCAGGCGCTCGGAGAGGGCCGACAGGCGTTCGAGCGGACGGCGGACCATCCGCTCGAGGATCTCCCGGGAGGCCCATACCGTAAGGCGATTTTTTGCCCGTGTGGCGCCGGTGTAAAGAAGGGAGCGGGTCAGGAGCGGATGGTCGAGGGCCCCGACAAGAAGAACCACATGATCGAACTCCGACCCCTGGCTTTTATGGACGGTCATCGCATAGGCATAGTCCCATCGGGGGGCGAGGCGTGCCGGAAGGGAGATCCTCTCCCCTCCCTTCCGGACAAGCAGGGTGGACTGAAGGAGAACGCCGAGGTCCCCGTTCATGAGACCGGTTTCGTAGCTGTTCTCAAGAATGATCACCGGAGAGGCCAAGGGAAGGCTCCCCTGGCGGCGGCGAAGGTGGCCCTGAAGGGAACGGTTGATGGCCAGGCTTCCCGCCGGCCCCTCCCGAAGAGGGGTCAGGGCCATGAAGGAGTCCAGGGAAAGGGTCGAGGGATCCCGTTCCGAAGGAATCGGGAGCCCTTCCCAACCCGTTCTCAGGGGATCCAGGGGGAGAGGGGATCCCGGGGCGGCCGGAAGAAGGGAGAGACCCCCCTCCCCCTTCTCCAGGAGCGCAAGCACCCGGGCGTGATCTCCGGCGGCCACGGCCGCCGCAAAGGACTGAAGCCCGGGGGACCCCGACTGACGGAAGTTGTGAGTCAGGACCGTCAGGGCTCCGGGCTCGGGGGAGCCTCCTCCGCTTCCTTGGAGCGTGGCGCAGAGATCGCTCATGACCGACCCCGTCCCGACCGAGGACAACTGGTCGCGATCCCCTGTGAGGACAAGTCCGGAGCTCTCGGGAAGGGCCACCAGCAGGCGATCCATGAGAGAGAGATCGACCATCGACAGTTCGTCCACCAGGACAAGATCCCAGTCGAGGGGATTTTCAAGGCTCCGGGCAAAGCCGCGACGGCCCGCCCCGAGGAGACGGTGGAGAGTCATCGTGGGCGGGGGGTCCCCCGGGAATCCCGCGCGCGAAAGGGCCTCCGCCATGCGGGCGGCCGCCTTCCCCGTCGGGGCGGCCGCAACGATCCGGGAGCCGGGGAAGAGACTGCGATGAAGAGCAAGAATGCGGGCGGCGGTCCATGTTTTTCCGGTCCCCGGCCCCCCTGTCAAAAGGAGAAGGGAGCGCGAAAGGGCGGCTCGGGCGGCCTCTCTTCCGGCATTGACGGGATCGGAAGGGGAGCCCGCCAGTGGAAAGAAACGGTCGAGGAGGGAGTTCGGCGCCGAAGGATCGAAGACCCGAAGGGGAACGCCCCTCCTGTCACGGATGAGACGCCGCGCGACCGCCTCCGCCACCCGGACCTCCGCATGATAGTGGCGGTTCAGATAGAGGCCCTCCCGCTCGAGGATGACCGGAGCGGGACGCCCGGGAGAGCCCGCGACGGATGCGAGAATCCGGGACCACCGGGAGGGGGCCGGGAGTCCGTCCGGAAGATCCTCGAGATAGGGCGAGGAGGCTCTTTCTCCCAGATCGAGGAGGGTATGTCCGTCCCGGGATGCGGCGCTGACCAGGGCGACCGAAACGGCATAGACATCCAGGTCCTCCCGGGAGACGCCCTCCTCGAGAGCAACGAGGGAGGCGGCCAGGGCCCGGTCCACCGGCGACAGAATGCCCCGTTCGGAGGTCCGGGAAAACCAGGCGGTCAAAGGCGGGGAAAGCCTTGAAAACAGACGGGCGTCGCTCACGCTCCCTCCCCCGCCAAGAGGCGGTCGAAGGAGAGAAGCTCCGCACGGGAGGGGCGGATCCGGAAGATCCCGTTTCCCGGAGTCCCGACCCCGCGGACAAACAGGAAGAGCGCTTCCCCGAAATCCCGTTCATAGTCGTAGCCGGGCTGTGAAAAGGAAAGAAGGCGATGAAGGGCCAGGGTGTAGAGAAGCCCCTGGAGATCGTAGCGGTGCCCGGCCATGGCCCGGGCCAGGTTGTCCGGAGCATAGGGAGATCGGCCCCGGGGCGATTCGAGGCGATTTGTCTTGTAATCCAGGAGGTAATACCGCCCCCGATGGCGGAAGACAAGGTCGACATACCCCTTGATGGAGCCTGTGAGAGGATCGAAGGAAAGGCGCGGCCCGTCAGGAAGAAGCTCTTTCTGAAGGCGCGAGGCCGCAAGAGTTCGGACAGGAAGAAGAAACTCCCGCTCGACGGCCCTCTCCCCGCGAAGGACCCGCGCCAGAGTCATCGGGGCCTCTGCCCCTGCCTCCTCTCTTCCCCCGTGCAGGTCGGCGGCCAGCGACCGCTCGAGCAGGGGGCGGACCGCCTCGGGCCAGGAGGCGCACCGGGGATCGCTTTTGAGCCCAAGATCGGCCAGGGCCTCCTCGAGAAGTTCCCCGGCCACCCCCACCCCCGAGGGCTCCTCCCAAAGGGTCTCGTCCTGGGCAAGACGCTCCATGATCCGGTGAAAATAGGATCCGAAGAGGGGACCGGCCGGAAGGGAGTCCTCTGCAGCCGCCTCTCCCGGCCCCTCCTCCGCCCCTTCGTCTTCGGCCCGGAGAGGCTCCCCCAGGGTCTTCTCCTCCGATCGATCGAGCGAGCGGCGGAGAAGGGAGGAATAGCTCTCCGTCCTTTTGGGCGGAGGAATGACCGGGGCCATCGGAGGGGGAAGAAGCGCGGGAAGCGGGGCGATCCCGGAAAGGAAGAGGGGCGGAAACGGGCCCGTTTCTTCCGGAAGGGTTGCAAAGAGGTGAGGATCGTCCCGGACGAGAGCTCCGATCCTCTCCGAAAATTCCCGGAAGGCCTTTTTTCCCTTCCGGATCTCCGGCCCAAGGCCCAGAAGGTGCCCCACGGCCGACTGGCGGGAGGTCAGGGCCGGGATCAGGAGAACGGTCCGGTGGATGGCGCGCGTCAGCGCGACATAGAGGAGGCGCATCTCTTCGGCCCCTTCCCCGGGCTCCTCCCCCTCGCTCTCCTCGTCTTCCTCGCTCCGGAAGGGAAGGCCGAAGGGAAGAATGACTACGGGAAACTCCATTCCCTTGGCCTTGTGGAGCGTCAGGATCCGGACCCGGCCATCGAAGGAGTCGAGGCGAGGCGCATTCTTGTCCTCCTTTTTCCCCGGCGCCTCCCGCCGGGCCGAAAGATAGCGGTCGACCAGAAGAATCAGCGGAGGTCTGTCCCGGGCGATCTCTTCCAGAAACTCGAAGAGATGAAGAAGATGGGCGATCCGTTTTCTCCCCCCAGGACGGGAAAGCAGCCTCGAAAAGAGGCCCTGCTCGAGAAAGAAGTTCCGGAGGATCCCCATCGGACCATCCTTCTCCCACTTCAGGGAGGCGCGGAAAATGGGGTCGACTCGCCTGTTCCAGAGCTCGGGAGACTCGTCGAGCCTCCCGAGTTCCTCCGCGCTCGCTTCGAAGAAGCGCGAGGCCAGGACCAGACGGGCCTGACGCCTGTCCTCCGGCCTCGCAAGAGACAGAAGGAGCATTTCGAGGTCGAAGGCCTCCTCGGTTTCGAGGACGCTTCCGGAGCCATGAGAGACGGAAGGGATCCCCTGATCCTCCAGCGCCTCCTGGACCTTTTTTCCATGGGAGTGCTGCCGGACGAGAACGGCGATATCCTCCGGCCTGATCGGCCGGCCATCGAGGAGGAGCCCTCCGGAAAGCATCCGTGCTGTTTCCCCGGCACAAAGCCTTGCGAAATCATCGAGGACCGCCCCCTCCTCCCCCAGTCCGAGCAGGATCGGGATCGCCTCCCCCCCGCTTTCCGTCCGGGGGTCCCGGAAGGGGGAGGGGCCTTCGCGGCTCGAACGGACCGGTTCGTAGCGGATCGCCCCCCCGGTCCGGAAGGGATCCGGACAGCGTTCGAAAAGACGGTTCATTGCCTCCACGTACCGGCGGTCCGAGCGGTAGTTCACGGAAAGTTCGATCAGGGAGCTTCCGGGGGTGGAGACGGCCTGGGAACGGGCCTCGAGATAGGCCGCCATATCCGCCCCGCGAAACCGGTAGATCGACTGTTTCGGATCCCCCACCAGAAAGAGGGCCTCTCCCTCTTCCAGGCCCCCGGAGGATGGGGGAGAGAGACGGTAGATCCGGTCGAAGATCCGGAACTGGGCGAGGTCCGTATCCTGGAATTCATCGACGAAGGCCACCGGGAAACGCTCCCGGATCTTGGCCGAAAGCTCCCCGGAGGCGTCGGAGAGAAGTCCTTCCAGGACCCGGAGGATCATGTCGTCGAAGGTCTCCCGTCCCCGCCCCTCCCGAAGAGCCAGGTCCTCTGTCCGGAGATAGGCCAGGAGGTCGCGTCTCAGGGAGTTCTTGAGGCTGCGTATCCGCTCGTCCCTTTCTCCCAGTATTCCGAGAAGGGGAGCGAAGGCCTCCCGGATCTGTGTCGAAGCCTCTCCGATGCGGGACCCGAGCTCCCGGTCCAGGACCCCGAAGCCGGGAGGCGGGCCGGGAGATCCCGCAAGAATCTCCCGAAGACGGCGGATCCGGGAACGAAGCTCCTCCGTCCTTTCCCCGGGGGAGCCCGGCCCTTTCTTTTTTTTTCCGGAGCCGCCCTGTCCGGCGGCCCCCCCGGACTCCCAGAGAGAGGCGAGCTCCTCTGTCAGGCCGGAAGGGATCTGGCGGAGAAGGCCAAGATCCCGGAGGTAGCCCTCGCGCACAATCGGAAAATCGTCCGGTTCCGCCTCCCTTCCGGCAAAGACCCGCTCCGACTCCCGGAAGAGGGCGGCATCGGGAATCAGGGGACGCAGGTCCTCGGGCCCTCCGGGAAAGACGGTTGCGATCAGGTGGGCGATTTCCCTGACTTCGGGGTAGACCCGGCGCCGCCAGATCTCCCGGAGAGCCGCCCCCTTCGTCCCTCCGGGATCCTCCTCGAGCTCAAGGGAAAAGGGGGCCCGGAACTCGAAGGCGTACTCCCTGAGCAGACGACGGCAGAAGGCATGAATGGTGGTCATCGTCGCGCGGTCGAAATCGAAGAGGGCCCGGGCGAGAAGGCGCGCATGGTCCGGACGAACCAGGGAGAGGAAGGAGGCATGCTTTCCCGTGGGCGTCTTTCCCAGGGCACGCCTTCTGGCCGCGACCAAAAGGTCGTGGATGCGTCCCCGGACCTCTTCCGCGGCCGACTCGGTGAAGGTGACGACCAGGATCCGTTCGACCGCAATCCCCTCCAGTATGGCCCGAAGAAAGAGGACGGTGAGCGCCGTTGTCTTTCCGGTCCCGGCGGAGGCCTCGATCAGATGAAGGCCCGACAGGGGAAGATCGAGAAGGGGATCGCCGGCCATCAGGAGACCCCCTCCCCGGTTCGCCCCGCCAGAATGGGGCCCCAGAGACGAAGGGACCACAGGGCGAAACTCGGTTCGCCGGGAAGATCCCGGCCGGAAAAGGCGAGCGAGCTCCAGAAAATGGAGCGCCGGCGGGGATCGAAGAAGGTCTTTCTGGCCGAGAACGGGGGAATCCGGGCCATTCGGAGGATCGTGCGGGCTCGCCGGGCCCCGTCCTCCCAGAAAGGAGCGGACGATCCCCCCCGGATCGAAGAGATTTTGCCAAGCTCCTCGACAAAGGCCTGGGAGGCCTCCGGATCGAAGGGAAGAGGGGCCCGGGATCCCTGATGGAAGGCCCGAAGACAAGAGAGAAAATGCCGGGCCGCCGATGCCGCCGGCAGGGGATCCCACCGCCAGAGTCCCACCGGAGTGCGGGAGGGATCCTTCTCCCCTTCCCGCTTTCCCCCTTTTCCCGTCAGGACACAGCCCTCGTATCCCTCGAGAAAGAGGCTGCAGAGAAGATGGAGGAGGAAGCTCTCCAGAAAATCCGAGGGAAAGGGCTGGCGGGGCCAGCGCTCGACGACGAGCAGCCGCCCCCTGTCCGGACGACGGTAGATCCCCTCGACCGTGCCGTAGAGTCCGATCCCTCGAAAGACCCCTTCCAGTCTTTCCCGGGGAGGGGCTCCGGGCCTGTCCGGAAAATGGATTCCCGTCTTTCCGGAGATAATCCGGCGATAGAAGGCGGCCTCCGAGTCGATTTTCTCTTCGATGACGGAGCGAAGAGGGGGCCAGGGAGAGTCTGGGGAAGGGGTCCGCTCTCCACGGAGCCGACCCGAAACCAGTCGCCTCTCATCGATCCCGAAGGGTTCGTCCTCCTCGAGTCTGAGGGTCCGGTCCGAACGGGGCAGACCCACCTTCCGGACCAGGAAGTAGCGGACGGGGTCCCGGATGAATTCCCTGAGATCGGCGATCGCAAGATCCTCCCTCCCTGAGGAGACCTCGTCCGGCTCCCGGGAGGACCAGGAGAGACCGGGTTCGAAAAAAACCGGCTCCCGGGCCGGACGCCCCCGGGCCGACTCAAGCGCCGACCGCCAGCTCCGGGAGTAGCTCCGGAGACGGGGATCGCCTTCCCGGGCATAATGCTCCGGGGAAAGGGGGGCGACGGGCGCCTCGAGGACGGTCTGGAAATGGATGGGACCCTTCTCCCCGGAAAACCCCTCGGAGAGATGATCCAGAAGCTCCCGGACCAGCACGGAGGGCTCCCGGGACCTTCCGTCCCGGCTATCGAGTCCCACGTAGCTGATCCAGAGAGAGTCCCGGGCCGAAAGAACGGCTTCCAGGAAAAGGGTGCGGTCGTCTTCTCTTTGCGAGCGGTCTCCCGGTTCGGGCCGGGCCGAAAGCCAGTCGAAGGACGGCGGCCAGGAGGGGCGGGGAAAGTCGGCATCGTTCATTCCGACCAGACAGACGACCCGGAAGGGCAGAGACCGAAGCGGGACCATGCGACCGAAGGTCACCCCCCCCATAAAGAACCGGTCGCTCCCGTCCCCCGTGCCGGCCATTCGCTCAAGATGGCGCGCCATCACTCCGGAGGAAATCCGCCCCCGGATTTGGGCGTGGGAGAGGCCCCGGGCGAGCCGGTCCGGGAGGGCCGCAATCTCGCGGTCCCTCCCCCGGGAGAGGTCGAGGTCGAAAAAGGCGTCGAGGAGGCGACGCAGCCGATCGGGCCACTCCTGGGCCAGCGGGGCCTCGGAAAAGAGGAACAGATGGTCATCGAGTCTTTCGGCAAACTCCGCGATCGCCCCGGCGATCAGGCCGTCCGGATCCTCCGGAAGGGACAGGGGGGCGGGGCGTCCTTCCTGTTCGGGGAGGGCCTCCTCTCCGCAGGCATACCCCAGAAGGAGCCGTGTCCGCCCCTCTGCGAGGGTATGCTCCCGCCGCCCGGCGTAGGGGGCGGGCCGGTCCGATCCGTCCCTTCCCCACCGGAATCCGGATTGCTGGAGGATCTCCTGGAGCCGGGCGGGCCGGAGATCGTCGAGACCGAACTTTCTTGCGACGGCGGGGACGGAGAGAAGCCGGAAGACCTGGGGGGCCGTAAGACGAGTCCCGGGAAGGCCAAGAAGAAGGCCCAGGGCTTCGAATGCCGGATCCTCCAGAAGCTCCCGCCGGTCGGAGATGACGAAGGGAACCTCCGGATCGCCTTCCTCCCCCCCCTCTCCGGCCGGGGCTCCGAAGACGGAGCGGACGATCCCCGCATACCGCCCGATGTCGGGAGCCAGAACCACCACATCCTCCGGGGAGAGCTCCGGAATCTCCGCAAAAAGTCCCAGAAGGCGGTCCTTCAGCATTTCGATCTCCCGGACCGGGCTGGGGCAGCGCACCACCTCGATCGAGCGGTCGGACAGAGGGACAACCTGTTTTTCCAGAATCCCCTCCCTGACCTTTGTCCCCCTGTCCGTCAGAGTCCGGATGTCCTCCTGGACCGTGCCCAAAAGAGTGGGCGGAGCGGGCGGGAAGAGCCGTCGGGACTCGGGAAGATCGGAAAGACTCTGGTGAATGACCCGGAACTGTCCTCCCCAGGAAGAAAGGAGCGGATTGCCCGTTTCAAGGTAAGCCTCCTTCCCCGCCGGCGCACGATCCTTCACCCGGGCCGGGACAATATCCCCCCAGTATTCTTCGCAGGGATTCAGAAAATAGAAATGGACCTCGCACACTCCTCTCTCCCCGAGAGATCTGAAAAAGAGAAGGTCCCGGGGCGCCATCCCCGTCAGACCGAAGAGCGAGAGACGGGGGGGAAGAAGATCTGCGATCTCCCGCCCGCCCGAGCGGAAAAAGGTGTCCATCATCCGGGCCCGATGGGGAAGACGGGATGGTCCGGAAAGATGCCGCCACAGGATGGCCGGCCACGCCCCGGGCTCGGCCCCCTCCTCCCAGGCGAGCAGGAGGGAGGGGCGATAGATCATGGAACGGTCATAAAGGTCGGAAAGAAGGACGGATAGCTCATACAGGCGTTTCTCGGTGGTTCCACGCCCCAGGAAGCCCCTGACTTCGGCAAAGGCCGGAAGAGAGAGAAGGTCGGGAAGAGACTCGAAAAGACGCAGGAGAAGGGTTTCCTTGTCGAAGTGGACCGAATGGGCAGGGTTTCCGTAGGCCCGTTCGAGAAGGTCGCGGATGAAGCGTCCGGCCAATGGAAAGGAGAGATTCCCGAAGATTCCCGTCCGGAAGGAGAGCCAGTAGGTGAGCCACCGCCCGATGACCGGGTTCTGGGGAATGAGAATTTCGGGGCGAAGGGGATCGAGACGCCCTTCCCGGGCCCATCCGTCGAGACGTTCGACGAAGAGATCGGCGAGAACCTCGAGCCTCTGGCTTTCGTAAAGATAGAGCAACCCCTCCCCCCGCGCCTTGGCCTCTCCCCTTCCCTCTCCTCCGATCCTCACCGGGGACAGACGAATCCCTCCGGAAGGAAGGGAGGCGAGGAAAGCCCGGCCCTCCCGATGGAAGGACCATCCACCCGGGCTTCATCATACCCTAACAGGAGGCAGGTTTCCTCCCCCCGGAAGGAGTCCCGACACGAAAACAACGTTCCCAAAATCACAAAAAGGCCGCCCCTCTCGAGGGATCGGCCTTTTTGATTCGGGATGTCGCTTCCGGGATCGCTAGAACCCCCGGGAGTTTGTCTTCATCTTCCGGATGAGGCGACCCAGCTCCCGGATCTTGGAGGGCGAGAGGTCCCGGACCGTCAGGTTTGCCTCCTCGTCGCCGGCATAGGAGCAGAGAGCGATGGTGTAGCAGCTCGTTCCTCCCCGGATGATCTTGAGGGCAATGTTGGAGTAATGACAATGGACTCCCACGAAAAGACAGACGTCGATCTTGTTATGCCAGATCGTGAGGTTCGGATGGTTGGGATTGATTTCCGACTCGGGCTCGATCTTGGGATATTTGGGACGGTAGTCCGGCATGGGGATGATCCGGATCCCGTTGGATTCGGCAACCTCGAGGACGGCATCGGCCACTTGGCGCGACTCCGGGGTAAACTGCCAGAGGACCATCGGACCGGGGAAAAAGGTCGGAACCTTGGCGTGGGCAAGTTTCCGGGCCGCCTCTTCAAGAACCTGGGCTTCCGGGAGAACACGGCCTTCGACGGTTCCGGTCCCGACGACCGGAAGATCGAGACCCATGGCCGTGGCGGCCGGTGGAAGGAGTCCGGCCGGGCCGGGAGACAACAGTCCGTGTGACATGGGCATCCTTTCATGAGGATGCCGGGGGGACCGGCATCCGGCAAGAGTGTTCAGGGAAGCGCAAACCATTCGAAGCCGGCGATGACAACACCGAGCACCAGGAGGGGGGCCTCCAGTGGCAGGATCCTGTCTTCGATCCGGACGAAGGCCCCGTCTTCGCTTGTCCGCCCGAAAAAAAGACCGTCAAGGGTGGAGACGAGAAGATAGTCCCCGGCCGCGGGAATTCTCCGGGGATCGACATGAACGAAGCACTCGGAAGGAATCTTTGAATCCGGATCCTCGAGGAACATGGGAGATCCGCCTTCATCGACCCAGACCGAAAAGACCTGCTCCGGAACGACCGATGGAATGACATCGAATTCCTTCTCCCTGTTTTCCATTTCCAGGCTCCCTCCCCCATGCATTCACAATAATGAACGGACAAAACCCCGAAAAGCGGCTTTAGCCTTTTTTCATCCTTGCGACACTTGCAGCCAGCCTCTCCACCGTTTCGGGCGTCAGGTCCCGGATTGTCAGGTGGGCTTCATCGTCGCCGGCATAGGAGCAGAGTGCGATCGTGAAACAGTCTGTTCCGCCCCGGATGATCTTGAGCGCGATGTTCGAATAATGGCAGTGGACGCCGACAAAGAGACAGACATCGATCCGGTTGTGCCAGATCGTGAGATTCGGATGGCTGGGATTGATTTCTTCTTCCGGATTGATCTTGGGATACTTGGGGCGATAGTCGGCCATGGGGATGATCTTCATGTCGCCGGCCCGGGCCAGTTCGAGCACCGCTTTCGCCATCCGGACAGAATCGGAGGTGGACTTCCACAGCACGAGGGGCCCCGGGAAAATGGTGGGATTCCTGGAGCCGGCGATCTTGCGGGCCGCCGCCTCGATGGCCCTCTCCTCCGGAACGACATCCCCCATCAAAAGTCCGTGGCCATGATCGGGCAATACCACTCCCCCCATGGGCGCCGAGGGGGTCAAAAACGAACGCTCTTCCAGATCCATGCAGATATTGGACACATTAACTCCTTTTCCGGAAACGGGAGATCCAGGGAAGCGGGGATGCTTGCGACTATTGTTTTATATAATGATCGCAGTGTCAATAATAACGAACATAAAAAAAGTTGTCAATTCGGGGAATCAAGATGTCAGGCGAAGGAAAGAAGGGGGAGGCTACAGGAAGTCGATCATGAGGCCGGCCGTTCGAGGGTCAGAGCGAGGGAAAGGGGGAGAGAATCTCCTCCCCCCAAAAAAAGATCGAAGATCAGGAAGGCTTTTCCAGGTGACCCCCAAAAGCGTGGCGCATGGCCGAGAGGATCTTGTCGGCAAAATCGGCCTTCCCCTGGGATTCGAAACGGGAAAAAAGGGCGGTCGCCAGAACGGGAGCGGGAACCCCTTCATCGATGGCTGCGGAGACGGTCCAGCGCCCTTCCCCCGAGTCGGAAACCCGGCCGCGAAAGGCCGAAAGCTCCGGATCCCTGGCCAGTTCGGAGGCGGAAAGATCGAGAAGCCAGGAAGCCACGACGCTCCCGCGGCGCCAGAGCTCGGCGATATCCTCGATCTTCATGTCGAAGGAGTAATGCTCCGGATGGCGAAGGGGCGCCGTTTCGGCGTCGATCTCGTGGGACCGTTTTCCGATGCCGGCATTTTTCAGAATATTGAATCCCTCGGCGTAGGCCGCCATCAGGCCGTACTCGATCCCGTTGTGCACCATCTTGACGAAATGCCCCGCTCCCGACGGACCGCAATGGAGATACCCCTCCTCGGCCGTTCCCCCGCGACCGGCCTCCCCCCGTTCGGGCGTAGGAGAGGCCGCCGCCCGTCCGGGAGCCAGGGTCCTGAAGATCGGATCGAGCATGGACACCACCTCCGGCTCCCCGCCGATCATTTGGCAGTACCCCCGCTCGAGTCCCCAGACTCCTCCGCTGGTTCCGACATCCACATAGTGGATCCCCTTTGGAGAGAGCTCCCGAGCCCTCCGGATATCGTCGTGATAATAGGAGTTTCCGCCGTCGACGAGGATATCTCCCCGCGACAGGAGCGGCACAATCTCGGCGATCTGGGCGTCGGTCGCGGCCGCCGGAATCATGAGCCAGACGATGCGGGGAGGCGCGAGTTTCGCCACCATGTCGGCCACCGAGGAGGACCCGATGCTTCCCGTCTCCCGGCACAGGGCCTCGACGGCGGCGGGGGTGTGGCTGTAAGCCACCACCTCGATCCCTCCCTTCCGGAGGCGTCGCACCATGTTGGCCCCCATTCTTCCCAATCCGATCATTCCCAGGCGCATGGAATACCTCCTTCGATAAGGGTCAGCGGGCAAGTCTTCTCCGCCCACCGTAACAAATAGGAGTGGCAAACAGCAACCCGGGGCCAATCGGGCCAGGGAAAAATCCTGAACTTTCAGATTGCGGGCCTTTATCGGGAGAGGGGAAAAATGATGAAGAGTCTTCGACGACCCGATCGACCAATCCGGAATCAGGGAGAAATTCCGGAGCCCGGGGGAATTCCCCCCGGGAAGCTTGCCTGGGGGAGGATCAGGGAAACGGTCGTTCCCGCCCCGGGTTCGCTTCTGACCTCGACCCGGCCCTTCAGAAGGGTCATCACATGGCGAACGATCGAGAGGCCCAGTCCCGTCCCCGAGACACTTGAACTCCGGGAGCGGTCCACCCGGTAGAAGCGCTCGAAAATCCGGGGAAGGTCTTCCCGGGGGATTCCGGTCCCGTTGTCGATGACCCGGATCGTGACGGTCCCCTCCATTTTTTCGGCCGAGATCCTGACCTCCCGGCCCGGCGGAGAATATTTGATGGCGTTGTCGAGAAGATTGGTCAGGACGAGGTCGGTCAGGGATTCGTCGGAGACATAGGAAAAAGGACGGGGAAAGTCCGTCATCAGGCGAATCTCCCGCTCCGCAAGACGGGAAGAAAAGACCTCCTGCATCCGGTCTGCCTGGAGTCCCAGGTCGATTTCGCCAAGGTTCAGCTCGACCGTTCCCGATTCGAGACGGGAGAGTTCGAGGAGATCGTTCACCATGTGGGAGAGTCTGTCCGCCTGACCGGAGATGATCCCCAGGAACTTTCTCGAGAGGTCCGGATCGGCGAGGGCTCCGTCGGTCAGGGCCTCGGCATATCCGCGGATGGAGGTGAGAGGGGTGCGGATTTCATGGGAGACGTTGGCGACGAAGTCCTTCCTGATCCGCTCCAGCCCCCTGATCGTCGTCATGTCGTAAAACAGGAAAATTCCATAGCTTTTGCCGGAGCCGTCCCGCGTCTCGGTGACCGTCGCCACCACATTCAGCGTCTTTTTCTTTCCCCCCTCGTGGTACTCGACCTCCCGCATGACCTTTGTCCGGGTACGAAAGACCTCCTCCACAAGCTGGTGAATGGCCGCAACCCGGATCACAAGGCCCAGCCGGTTCCCGACGGCCGCCTCCGCCGGGACCTCGAGGATCCGTTCGAAGGCTGAGTTGACGAGGAGAATCTGGGCGTTGGATGACGTCACGGCCACCCCTTCCACCATATGCTCCAGGACCCCCTCGAACCGGCTCGAGACCTCCGCAAGACGGACCGAAAGCTCATTTTTATCGCGCAGGAGCCGGATGAGACCGGTGAGCATCGGGTCGAAGAGATCGTCGAAGAGACCCTGGGCCGAAAGGGTGAGGGGGTTTTGAAGGGCGGATCCGCTCTGTCTCGCAATCGTGAGGCGAATGACGCGAATGGTCCCGAACAGGAGAAGCGTGAGAAAGAACAGAAGAAGAACACGAAGGAAGGTCTTTCCGGAGAGGGCTCCGAAGAGAAGACCGCCAAGGAAGGAAAATCCTCCTGTGGCAAGGACAAAGGCCCGAAAGCTCACCCGGCCGCCTACCCCTCTTCCCGGAAACGGTACCCGATTTGCTTGACCGTCTCGAGCCAGGGGGCCGTCTGGCCCATTTTTTTCCGCAGACGTCTCACATGGACATCCACCGTGCGGTCGGTCCCCTCATAGTCCCCCCCCCAGACAGCATCGAGAAGGGCGTTCCGGTCCATGACTCTCCCGGCCTGGCGCATGAGGGCAAAGAGAAGGTCGAACTCCTTTGCCGTGAGGGCCACCGGAACCCCCTCGAAAAGGGCTTCGTGGCGGGCGGCATCGATCGAAACGGGCCCGATGGAAAGACGGTCGGCCGGGGCAGTAAGCGATTCCCGACGACGGAGAACGGCTTTGACTCTGGCGACAAGTTCCTTGGGGTGAAAGGGTTTGACCACATAGTCGTCCGCCCCCATCTCGAGGCCGACCACGCGGTCGGTCTCCTCCCCCTTCGCGGTGACGATGACGACGGGGATGCCGGAGATCTTCGGATCCTGTTTGATCATGCGGTTGACCGCCAGACCGTCGAGACCGGGAAGCATCAGGTCAAGAAGAACGAGATCGGGTCGCAATCTCCGGACTGCGGCAAGACCGGCGTTCCCGTCCGAGACATGGTCGACATCGAAATGCTCGGCCTTGAGATAGTGCATGATGAGTCCGGCAATATCGGGATCGTCCTCAATGAGAAGAATCTTTTTGGCCATGGATCCTCCGGCGTTTTTGAAATCCTTCCATCTTTTTGCAGAAAAAGAATATTCCAGTCCTTACAGGAAGGTCAATCAAGACAGGTTCGACGGGAGGTCAGGACACCCGCTTGAGGGAGGCCTCAGACACCACGCCGTCGACGATGGTGAAACATCGGATCACGGGGGGATCGGTTCCGAGACCGGCGATGAGATAGTAGCAGTCGGGATAGAAGGCCAGCCGGATATCCGTCGGCGAAGGAGCCGGTTCGGAGTGAGGATGGGAATGAAAGATTGCCCAGAGGGACCATCCTTCCCGCCGGAGATGCTTCATGGCGTCGAACTGCTCCCGGGGCTCCATCTGGTAGCGCACCGGAGAGTGAAGGGCGTTGGTGACGGGAAGAACCGCGACAGGCTCCCCGGAGGAATCCGAAGCCACGAGGCCGCAGCCCTCCTCGGGGCGGACCGACTGGCAGTGGAGCAGAATCTCTCTGGCCAGGGTCTCCGGAAGCCGGACCTCCGTCCTCAGGAGGCGGGAACCTGACAGACCCATTCGGAGGAACCGGACACGGTCGTGATGGTCGGATGGGGACCGCACAGGGGACATTTCGGATCCTTGGGAACCCGGAGCTTGCGAACGGTCATGGAGAGGGCCTCATACAGAAGGAGATGTCCCTTGAGGAGCTCTCCGATTCCAAGGATCTTCTTCACCACCTCCGCGGCCTGGAGCGTGCCGATCGTTCCGGCGAGAACACCCAGGACTCCGGCCTCCGAACAGGAAGGAACCAGTCCTGCCGGAGGCGCTTCCGGGTAGAGGCACCGGTAGCAGGGGGCGTCGGTATATCCCTCGAGGACCGTCACCTGGCCTTCGAAGCGGAGAATGGAGCCGGAAACGAGAGTCTTGCGCAGGAAGAAGGCGGCGTCGTTGACGATGTACCGGGTCCCGAAATTGTCCGATCCGTCGACGATCACGTCATAGCCGGAGAAGAGGTCCATGGCATTCTCCGCCGTCAGGCGGTCCTGAATCGGAACGACCTTCACATCGGGGTTCATTCGCTCGAGGGTTCCGGCCCCGGAAAGGACCTTCGGGATTCCGACCGTCTTGTGCGAGTGCATGATCTGGCGCTGGAGATTGGACACATCCACCACGTCCATGTCCACGAGGCCGATCGTCCCGACACCGGCGGCGGCCAGGTACATGGCCACCGGACTTCCGAGCCCTCCGGCTCCGATGATCAGGACCCGGGCGGAGAGGAGCTTTTCCTGTCCCCGCCCCCCGACCTCCTTGAGGATGATATGTCGGCTGTAGCGTGAAATCTGGTCTTCGCGAAATGCCATCGGCCTCTCCTTATCCCTCGAGAATGCTTTTTTCGAGAGGGTCCACATGAACGCCGCGTTCCCTCAGGTACAGAACGGTTCGTTCGATATCCGAAATCTCTCCGTCCATCTCGAGCTCGACCCATCCGCTGTCAAGGGAGATATCCGCCCTCCGGATATTGACCACCACAGGAAACTTCCGGCAGATCTCGTAGATGATCGGCTCCCTGACGCGTTCCTCCGGGAATGTCAGGTGAAGTCGCATCTGGGTCATGCCGCGCCCCCCGCGATGGCCGGAATGATCGACACTTCGTCACCCGGCTTGATTTTCGTATCGAGGCCCTCCCGGAAACGAATGTCCTCCTCGTTGACATAGATATTGATAAACCGGCGCAATTCCCCGCTCTCGTCCGCCAGACGCTCTCCGATACCCGGGTAATGGAGTTCGAGGTTCTTCAGAATCTCCCGGATCGTCCCCCCCTCCTCCCGGACCTCGTTCTGGTTGCCGGTGAGCTTTCGGAGGGGAGTGGGGATGCGAACGACTACGGCCATGATCTTCCTTTCTTTGCGTTGTTCAGTTCGTAGGATTGACTGTTTTCCTGAAAGAGGCCAAGGTCGGATCGATGCTGACAGGCTCCGGCAATGCGCCGGAAAGCGCTTCCATCGTCTTGAGGCCGTTTCCCGTGATATAGGCCACGGTAAGATCCTTCCGTCCGATCCGTCCTTCGGAGCAAAGCTTCTTGAGGGAAGCGATCGTCACGCCACCCGCCGTCTCGGCAAAGACTCCTTCCGTTTCGGCCAGAAGCTTCATCCCTTCCACGATTTCCGGATCGCTGGCGGCGGCAATCGCCCCCCCCGACTTGAAGACCACGTCAAGGGAGTAGAAGCCGTCGGCCGGATTCCCGATGGCCAGGGACTTGGCAATCGTATTCGGCTTGACGGGAACGAGATGGTTTTTTCCGGAAACGAAGGCCCGGTAGACCGGCGAACACCCTTCCGCCTGGGCCCCGTTGACCTTCAAACGGTCGTTTGCAGCCACAAGCCCCAGCTTTTCGAACTCCAGGAAGCCTTTCCGGATCTTCGTCAGAAGAGAGCCGGAGGCGATGGGAACCACCACCTGGTCGGGGATCCGCCATCCGAGCTGTTCCGCCGTCTCGAAGGCCAGGGACTTCGAACCCTCCGCATAGTAAGGACGGATATTGATGTTGACGAAGGCCCAGGGATACTCGCCGCCGATTTCACTGCAGAGACGGTTCACGTCATCGTAGTTCCCCCGGACGGCGACCACCGTCGGGTTGTAGATAAGATTTCCCAGGATCTTGCCCGCTTCGAGATCGTGAGGGATGAAGACGAAGCATTTCATTCCGACGCTGGCGGCATGGGCCGAGACCGAGTTGGCGAGGTTGCCGGTCGAGGCACAGGCGACCGTATCAAATCCCAGTTCCCGGGCACGCGTCATCGCCACGGCCACGACGCGATCCTTGAAGGAGAGCGTGGGATGGTTGACCGTGTCGTTCTTCAGATAGAGATTGTCGAGTCCCAGGAACTTTCCCAGACGCTTCGCATGGATCAGGGGGGTCATTCCGGCATGGAGTCCGACGGTGGGAGCCCCGGTCACCGGAAGAAGCTCGTGGTACCGCCAGAGGGACTGGGGTCCTTCCTCGACCGAACGGCGGCTGATCCTCCGACCGATCGCGGCATAGTCATAGTCCACCTCGAGAGGACCGAAACAGAACTCACAGATATGGATGGCCACGGCCGGATAGAGTCGGCCGCATTCACGACACTTCAGTCCCTTTATCTTCGACTCCTTCGGAGAAGAGGGAGTTCCTCCTTCCGCGAGGGTCCGGTCAGATTCCTGGTGTGGTGCAGACTGGCTGTTCATAATCGATTAACTCCGTGATCGAAGGATGATCCCCGCAAACGGGGCACTTGAGGCTTCGTCGGACCGAAACCGGCCTGAAGGTCGTCGTCAGGGCATCGTAGGTCAGAAGCCGGTTGGTCAGAAGATCGCCTTTCCCGAGAAGGATCTTCAATACTTCGGTTGTCTGGAGGGTGCCGATCACTCCGGCGATGACCCCCAGGACCCCCGCCTCGGAACAGGTGGGAACCGAACCCGCGGGTGGCGGCTCCCGGAAAAGACAGCGGTAGCAGGCCGATTCCCCGGGCAGAA
Source organism: Nitrospirota bacterium (assembly GCA_023481175.1). Lineage (GTDB taxonomy): Bacteria > Nitrospirota > Leptospirillia > Leptospirillales > Leptospirillaceae > UBA4572. The sequence goes on along the minus strand of JAMCWM010000054.1, from coordinate 6,218 downwards.
TGGTGAGGACCTGCCCCACGAACCGCAATATTCCTCCATGGACAAGGGGCTTTTTGGTGATGACCGCCAGATCGTTTATCAGAAATTTGGCCGGGAAGTTGTCGGTCCCGTCGAGAATGACATCGTAGTCGGAGACGATCTCCCGGGCGTTGGCTGCGGTCAGGGCATAGGGATAGGTCCGGACCGTGACATCAGGGTTCAGGTCCTCGATCTTCTCTTTGGCAGATAGGACCTTGGGATGATCGAGATCGTCGGTGGTATGAATGATCTGGCGCTGGAGGTTCGAGAGGTCCACCACATCCATGTCCACAATTCCCAGGGTCCCGACTCCGGCGGCAGCCAGATACAGGGCCGCCGGGCTTCCGAGCCCCCCTGCCCCGATGATCAGGACGCGGGAGGAAAGAAGGCGCTGCTGTCCCTTGCCTCCGACCTCCGGCAGAAGAATGTGGCGGGAGTAGCGCTCGATCCGTTCTTCGGTGAGTTCCATGAAACGCCCCCTAGAGAGAGAGATATTTTTCGATCGAAAAGTAGCGTTCGTATCCGTCACAGACTACGGTCACCACCCGGGATCCCTCGGGGAGGGTCCGGGCCAGGGCCAGGGCGCCGAAGACATTGGCCCCGGAAGAAATGCCCGCCATGATCCCCTCCTCCCGGGCCAGGCGGTGGGCGGTGTCGATCGCCTGGCGGTCGGTCACGGTCATGACCTTTGAGATCACCGACCGATCGAGGATCTTCGGGACGAATCCGGCTCCGATCCCCTGGATCCGGTGTGGTCCCGGGGCCTTACCGGACAAAACCGCCGAACTTTCGGGCTCAAGGGCCCAGATGGGAATTGCGGCGTTTTTTTCCCGAAAGTATCGTCCGGCTCCCGAGATCGTTCCTCCGGTTCCCACCCCGGCCACAAAGCCGTCCGGAAGGTCTCCGAGAGCCTCGACGATCTCCGGTCCGGTCGTCCGGAAATGCGCTTCGGGATTGGCCGGATTTTCAAACTGGCGAGGCATGAAAGCTCCGGGTTCGCCCTTCACAATTTCTTCGGCCCGTGTGATAGCCGACGGCATCCCTCCGGCGGAAGGGGTCAGTTCGACTGTCGCTCCCAGGGCCCTCAAATGGGAGACACGCTCCTGGCTCATCCCTTCCGGCATGACGATCGTGACGGGATGACGGTAAAGAACGGCAATCTGGGCCAGCCCTATTCCCATATTACCACTTGTCGCCTCGACAATGCGGGCCCCGGGACGGAGAAGGCCCCGATTCCGTGCATCATCGATCATGAAAAGGGCCGGCCTGTCCTTGATGCTTCCGCCGAGACTCCGCGACTCGAGCTTGACCAGAATGGTCCGGCCAAGATCGAAGCTGATCCTCGAGAGAGGCACAAGGGGGGTGCGCCCGATCAGGTCAAGAAGGGGAGAGGCCGAAGCCCCCCCCTCATTTGAAGATACCACGCTGACACTTCCTTCAGGGAGCTCGAGACACTGACTCGCGGGTCAGCCCCTCCCTCCTCCCATGAAAAAGAGGATCTCCACTTCGTCTCCCTCCGACAGAAAGGTTCCGTCGAGTTCGGACTTGTCCAGGATTTTTCCGTTATGTTCGACCGACACGAGCGCGGGGTCGAGCTCCTTGGAAGCGAGCACCGATCTGACCGTGCTTCCCGACGCCACAGTTTCGGCCTTGCCGTTGACGCTGATATTCATGCGGACTCCTAGGTTCCCTGCTCCCATGACGCCAGGTAGCGCTCCTGTTCAGGCGTCAGGGTATCGATCCCGATCCCGAGGGCCGAGAGCTTCCTCCGGGCGATCTCCCGATCGACATCCTTTGGAATGGTCAGCACATCCTTGGGAAGGGTCTTGGCATGCTTCACGATATATTCCGCACCGAGGGCCTGATTGGCAAAGCTCATGTCCATCACCTGGGCGGGATGGCCTTCGGCGGAGGCCAGATTGATGAGACGGCCCTCTCCCAGAAGCATGATCCGGCGGCCATCCTTCATGACGTACTCCTCGACAAAGTCCCGAAGCGGATTTTTCTTGACGGCAAGCTTCTCAAGCGCCGGAATGTCGATTTCGGCATTGAAGTGGCCGGAGTTGCAAACGATGGCTCCGTCCTTCATCACCTTGAAGGACTCTTTTGCAATCACATTGATATCGCCCGTAACGGTGATGAAAAAGTCTCCCACCTTGGCCGCCTCCCGGATCGGCATCACCCCGAATCCGTCCATGGCCGCCTCCAGTCCCTTGATCGGATCGATCTCGGTCACGATGACCTTGGCTCCCATGCCGGAGGCCCGGCGGGCGATGCCACGTCCGCACCATCCGTAGCCGCAGACGACGACCGTCGAGCCGGCAAAAAGGCGGTTCGTGGCACGCATGATGCCATCGAGCGTCGACTGGCCGGTGCCGTAGCGGTTGTCGAAGAGATGCTTTGTTTCGGAATCGTTGACCGCGACGATGGGGTACCCGAGCACCTTGTTTTTCGCCATGGCCTTCAACCTGATGACCCCTGTGGTCGTCTCCTCGGTCCCGCCGATGACGTAGGGAAGAAGCGTCTTGAGATCGGAGTGCAGCATGGAGACGAGATCGGCCCCGTCGTCCATCGTGATCTGGGGTTTTGCCTCGAGGACCGCCCGGATATGGCTGTAATAGGTGTCATGGTCCTCGCCCTTGATGGCATAGACGGGGATCCCGTCATTGACCACCAGGGAGGCGGCGACATCGTCCTGGGTCGAGAGCGGATTGGAGGCGCAGAGCATGACCTCGGCCCCGCCTGCCTTCAGAGTCTTCATAAGGTTGGCCGTCTCGCTGGTCACATGGAGACAGGCGGCCACCTTGACTCCCTTGAGGGGTTTCGACTTCGCAAAGTCCTTGGCGATATCGGCCAGGACGGGCATGTCGCGCCCGGCCCATTCGATCCGGGCAGCGCCCATGGCCGCCAGTTTCTTGTCCTTGATGTCACACTTCATTCATTGCTCCCGTCTGTTCTTTGGATGGATGGTTTGAACTGCTCAGGCCAGGCGTTCGGTTTCCCGCCTGAGGCTCTCGGCCATGTCGAGCTTTTCCCAGGTAAAGTCTTCTTCCGTCCGACCAAAGTGTCCGTAAGAAGCCGTCTTCCGATAGATCGGACGCCGGAGTTTCAGGTGATCGATGATCCCCTTGGGCGTCAGGGGGAAGAGCTCCCGGACCACCGTTTCGACCAGCCTGTCGGAGACGGGCGAGGTCTGGTAGGTGTTCACATGGACGGAGACGGGATCGGCGACGCCAATGGCATAGGCAATCTGGACTTCGCAGCGCTTTGCGAGACCCGCTCCGACAATGTTCTTGGCCACATACCGGGCCATGTAGCAGGCCGAGCGGTCGACCTTTGTGGGATCCTTTCCGGAAAAGGCCCCACCGCCATGGCGACCAGCACCGCCGTAGGTGTCGACGATGATCTTGCGACCGGTCAGTCCGGCATCCCCGTGGGGTCCTCCGGTCACGAACCGTCCGGTGGGATTGATGTGAAAGGTTACGGGACGGCTTCCAAGAAGATTCTCCGGAATTACCGGCCGGACCACTTTTTCGATCACGTCGCTGTAAATCTGCTCCTGGGTGATTTCCGGAGCATGCTGAGTCGAAACCACGATGGTATCGATCGCCACCGGAATGTCACCGTCGTACTCGAGCGTCACCTGGGCCTTCCCGTCAGGACGCAAATAGGGAAGAACGCCAGACTTTCTGAGATTGGAGAGCTGGCGCGTCAGACGATGCGCCAGAAGAATCGGCATCGGCATGAGCTCTTCCGTCTCGTCGACGGCCATGCCGAACATAAGGCCCTGGTCTCCGGCCCCGCCGGTATCGACTCCCATGGAGATGTCGGGGGACTGGGAATGAATGGTCGTCATCACGGCACAGGTCTTGTAGTCGAACCCTGTACCGGAGTCCGTATATCCGATATCCTTGACGACCTCCCGGGCCACTTCTTCGAACTGGACATTGTGGCGGGCCGTAATCTCTCCCGCCAGCAGAACGAGACCGGTGGTGGTCAGGGTCTCGCAGGCCACGCGGCCCATAGGATCCTGGGAGAGAATCGCGTCGAGGATGCCGTCGGAGATCTGGTCGCACATCTTGTCCGGATGTCCTTCGGTGACAGATTCCGATGTAAACAGGTAGTGGCTCTTGGCCATCAAATCCTCCTGGATTGAAGACAAAAAAAAACCCAGTGCCATTCAGCACAGGGTTAATCGAGTATATCGAATATTCCTGGACTTTTAGCACTTTTTTTTAAGGTGGTTGCAATAGTCTCAAATCACTCCACCAGAGAGATTGATTCAAATACTAGCGCGAGGTCAGGCCGGTGTCAATGTTTTTCTCCGAACCGTTTCCCGACGGCTCGGCACTCTTGAATCCCGCCCGGGTATCTGCTAGGATGACTTTCGCCGGTGTTCACCGGCGTCCAAATGAAGGGGCTGTGGCGCAGTTGGGAGCGCGCAAGACTGGCAGTCTTGAGGTCACGGGTTCGACCCCCGTCAGCTCCACCATATTTCATCAATAGTTAGCCGATTCTCTCCGGATCACAAAAAAGTCATGGTCATCACATGGTCATCACGAGAAGAAAAATTCCCCCCTTTTACCTCGTGGCTATCCACTCCCCCCGGCATCGTGACACGTCACACACAACCTGGAGGGATCGGTTTACCAAGACGCCTCCACCGGGAAAATAATTCTGGCAGATTCATGGGAAGGGGAACCTACAAAACCTACAAAACCTCCCCTCCCCGGTTTTCCGTTCGGGGGTGTTGCTACTGCGGTTTTCGCTACTATTGCGGTTTTTCTCCCCATGGTATATTTTCATTATCCGGATAACATAACCATCAAGAGGGGGGTACCATGGAAGAGAAGAAACAGACGGGAAGGCCCCGGACCCACGGGACGGCCTCGGAGCGGGTGCAGGCCTGGCGGCTCCGGAACCTCCGGAAAGTCTACAGGACGGAGATCCTGCTCTCGGCGGACGATGCCATGAAGCTGGATACGCTCTGCCAGAAGGAAGGGCTGGACCGTTCCTCCATCATCCGGAGATTGATCCGGGAAGCCTAGTTATCCGGATAACGAAAGGAAAGCCCCTCCAGATAGGCAGGGGCTCGGGGGCAGGGCATGGAGCGGGGTCTAGTTCAGGGATGGATATCCATGAAGAGGTCGTCCGGAAGGCCGCCGGCTGTGACCGTTTCCGGCAAGGGCTGGCCGTTCTTCCATAGCGAATAGAGTCGTCCGGTCAGGGCGTCTTTTTCCTTCTGGAGCGTTTCCTCGGAGTCTGGCATACCGCCGCGAATTGTGATGACCATTACCTTTTCGAGGGCTTCCTCAAACGATGGTCCGTTACCGTTGATCTGAATCCCGATCTGGGTCTCCGGTTGCCATGCCTGGACGTGCTTTCCAAGCAATTCCAGTGCCCGGACCGCCGTATCAGGTCTCAACATTTGCCCTTCGGGATTTAGTGTCATCGCATGGTCTTTAACGCGGATCAGGTCGCTAATGACCGTTGCTTGGGTCAGGACTGCAATCTTGGCCGATTCTGCCCTCAATCCATCAATTCTTGCCGCAATCTTGCCGTTCTGCAGAAGCTCGTATGCCTTCCGGTGGATCGTTGCATCCTTCATTTTGTCCGTAGTGTAGCTGGCCCGGTAAGCCTTGCTGGCATTCCCGCATTCCAGATATTCAAGGCAAAACTTTTCCTGCTTCGGAGTCAGTCCTCGTGACACGTCACACCTCCCTTCGTTATTCTGCAAACCCGTTTTTCGCCAAGAGCATCGCCCTCCTGACCGAAGGGGGTTCCTGACCCTTGACGTAACTTTTCCCTTCAAAATAGGACACTTCAGCCAGTTTTACCTTGATCGGCTCCTGAACCCACGGAGCGAATGCGCTTTTGATATCGCCGCTATAGCGCGTGCATTCCCTCCCGGTGTAGTCCCTGAAGGTCTCCGGAAAAACCTGGCCGGAATCCTTGGCCCATTTCTGCCAGTCGCGCTCAACCCGCTCCCCGATGACCCTCGCCGCCTGGGGTTGGAGTTTTTCAATATTCGTCCGGTCCCCAAGATGCTCCTGCATCGTCCGCCATTTCCGTAAGGATGCTAGCAAAAATAACTTGAACAATTTCCAGGAATGTTATACTGTGGAGCCATGGATGACAACACCACAGTTATTGCGGAAAAATACCGCGCTCTCTCAGAAGTGCTAAACGAAAGAACCCTG
>JAMCWM010000046.1 GCA_023481175.1 Nitrospirota bacterium | reverse complement strand
CCGTCTGCGGCCATGCCGCTCCGGAAAATCGGAAGACGCAGGAGGCGTTCGTCTGCGGGGTCTGCGGTCATGCGGAAAACGCCGATGTCAATGCCGCAAAGAATATTCTCAGGGCTGGGCAAGCCCGCAGCGCCTGTTCGGGGGCGAAAACCTCCGAGTCGGCGGCCTGACCTTTCAGGTCCGCCGATCCATCCCCGTCAAAAGAAGGGGAGTTGGCAGGAAGGAATCCCCTTCCTTTCCGCTTTCGCGGCGAGCGAAGCGAGAGAGAGGGGAGGATGTCGACACGTCGAGATCTCATGGCGTCTATTCTCTCAAGCTGCACACTGATTTTGTCATTAAGGAATTGTATGGACTTTTTGGGGTTTTTCATCCTGTTTCCGCATAAGGGGAAGGCTTTCAAAAAGGGGGGATTTCTTTGTTTGCCTTCCATAACGCAATGCGTTATAAAGGAGTCATGATAAAGAGCTTCGAGTCGACGGAAACCGAACGGATCTGGAAAGGGAACGTTTCCCGGAAATTTCCCGGAGATATCCAGCAGAGAGTTCTCCGGAAGCTCTTTATGTTGGATAAAGCTCAATCTCTCGACGACCTGAGGATTCCGCCGGCCAATCGACTGGAACACCTGAAGGGGGACAGGAAAGATCATTACAGCATTCGGGTAAACGATCAATGGCGTCTCTGTTTTTTGTGGAAAGACGGTCATGCGGAAAAGGTTCAATTGGTGGATTACCACTAGGAGAAAAACATGGAAAGACTGAAGAACATTCATCCTGGGGAAATATTGAAAGAGGAATTTCTGGATCCGATGGGAATCAGCCAGAACAGGATCGCCCGAGAGATTGGGGTGCCTCCGCGCCGAATCAACGAGATCGTTCTGGGAAAGAGAGCGGTCACTGCGGACACGGCCCTTCGGTTGGCGCGCTATTTTGGAACTTCAGCGGCTTTCTGGCTGGGGCTGCAAGCGGAATACGACATGCGCAACGCCGAAGAAGAATTGGAGACTGTTTTGAAAGGAATTCATCCTGTTTCCGCATAAGGGGAAGGGGTTCAGGTATCATGTTGGGGAGAATTCGAAAATCTTCCGGCCTCTTCACCATGCTCCAATCGTTCGGCCAAGACTGTGAGAGCTAGAATTTCCACACTGCGAATGGCCTCTTCCTTATGTCGCTCCATAGGCCATAACTCCCGGAATAATAGGGATTTCAGCAATCCATCGCCCGTCCGTTTCTTGTTCCCACTCCACGTTCCACATAATTCCTCCCGGATCTTTTAGAATCCGTTCGATCATGCCCCTTTCTTCAGGTCGAGTTCTCTTTTTCCGGAAAAAATTGTATCTACGGCAAAACTGATCCCTGCAGACAACAATCTCTCTTGCTCCTGAACAGCGTCCTTTCCGGCTTTTATCCGGAGATACAACAGGGATCTGTCGGACAAGCCAGCGTTCTGCAAAAAAGAAAACACCCGATGATCTTTCGCGCGGGCTTGCGCTCTTTGAGGAGTTGCGAACTCCTTTTGGGAAAACGTAAACCGGTTTCAATGACAAGTGCGACCGCATCATGAATATCTCCGCCAGTGGCTGCAAGGAAAGGGGGCGATCCGGTGCTGCTGTTCGATAGACTTCCGGATCCCCGCGATGAGGGCGCCGCCACAGCTTCCGGCAAAGTCGCTGGGGGGGGACCAGAGCGCACCGCTCCAGAGCTTTTTCCGGATAGGAGGGTTTTTTCTTCCGGATGAGACGACGGGAGACCTCCACGTGCTCCCCCTTCGGGCGAACCTCGTTCCTTCCACCGCCGGAAGGACGAGGGAGACCCTCGGATTTTCCTTTCCCATCGGGTGGCCGGGAAGGGGCTTTGCCCCCCCGATTGACATCGGATTTTATATTCCAATATTATAATATTATGAAAACAGAAGGACATCTTTCCGAAAAGAAGGTCAGGATGGGAGCCCGTTGTCTCCGGGTTCTGGGCCACCCGGTCCGGATTCAACTTCTTGAAATCCTGACCGAAGGGGAGCAGAGTGTGGGGGTTCTGGCCGAGGAACTGGGAGTGTCCCAGTCCAACCTTTCCCAGCATCTGGCTATTCTGCGGGACAAGGGAATCCTGGCGGACAGGCGGGCGGGCCATCAGGTCTTCTACCGTCTGGCCGATCCGCGGATCCCCGAGTTCTTTTCCTTAATGAAGGAGATATTCTGCCGATGAAGACGCCCATCCTCCCGATCCCGGCTCTCTTTGTGGCCGCGGTTGTCCTTCTTCTGCCCGGACCTGCCCGCGCGCTGACCCTGTCGGAGGCGATCCACGCCGCCATCCGTGGCAACCCGGACCTCCGGGCGGCCCGCCTTGACGAGGAAGCCCAGAAAACCCGGAGCGTGCAGGCCCTGGGAACCTATCTCCCGACCCTGGCCGTTGGCGAAAGCTTCATCTCGACCAACAATCCCCTGACCTCCTTCGGGATCCTCCTGAACGAGGCCCTGGTCACGTCGACCTCCTTTACCAACCTGAACACCCTCAACAATCCGGCCAACACCCAGACCTTCGGGTTCCAGGCCCAGGTCTCGGAGACGATCTTCTCCGGGGGCGGCCGCTTCCACGGGGTCCGGGCCGCCAACCGCCAGAGCGAGGCGCGCCATGAGCTTGTCCGCTGGAAGGAGCAGCTCCTGGTCGAGGAGACCTCCCGGGCCTACCTCGACGTCCTCCTGGCCTCCGATCGCGCGTCGGTGCTCACCGACATGGTCCGGACGGCCCGGGAGGAGGAAAAGATCGCCCGGGACAACGTCGCGGCCGGAAAGAGCGTTCGGGCGGAGTACCTGTCGGCGGGCGTCCACGTGAAGCATCTGTCGGTCCGTCTCCTCGAGTCCATGAAGGATGTGACCCTGGCCCGGATAAGGCTCTCCCGGCTCATGGGCCACAGCAAGGATTCGGGGATACTCGTCCGGGATCCGGACCTTCTCGGTCGCGCCGAGACGGCGTACCGGGCCTTGGGGGAGAAGGGAGTCGAAGCCCTGGTGGGCCAGGCTCTCGCGGAACGTCCGGACTATCTGGCCCTGGAAAAGGAGATCGCCGCCCGTCGGGAAATGGCACGCGGGGCCCTGGCCGGATTCTTTCCCCAGGTGAGCGCCCAGGGGCTCTACAACGAATACAATCCCACCCTCGCCTGGGGCAAGCAGGACTATACGGTGATCGGCCAGGTCCAGTGGAACCTCTTCAACGGACTCTCCGACCGGGAAAAACACGAGCGCGCCTCCATGCAGCTTCTCGAGGCCGAGTACAAGGAAGAGGATCGACGGAACGCCCTGGTCTACGACGTCCGGGCCGCCTGGGCCGAAAGCCAGACCCTTTACGGGGAACTCAAGGTGGACGAGGGGCGCCTCGAAGAGGAGTCGGAAGAGCAGCGGATCGTCCACGAACGCTACCGGGTGGGTCTCGTCCGTTTCGCGGACATGCTCCGTTCCGACGTGGCCTACCGGCGGGCGCGCCTCCGGCTTCTGGCCGACCGGACCCGCTTCATCGAGGCGGTCCTGGCCCTCAAGAAGGCCGTAGGGGCGCTGTCCGAGAAGGACCCGGTCTTCCGGAATTCCTGACATAAGGGGAGGAACCGCCGGATTTCCGGGGCTATCGGAAAAACGATTGAACGAGGAACAAACGTAAGGGAGAGAATCCGATGTCCTGTCAAGTCAAGCGGGGAGTCCCGGGTTTCGGGACCCGGACTCTGGCCGTGCTTCTTCTTCTGGCGCTTCTTCCGCTGGCCGGATGCCAGGGGGGAGGGAAGGGAGCGCCTGCGGGCGTCGCGCCTCCCGTGGCGGTTCGCGTCGTCGCCCCCGAAGTATCCGGAATGACCCGCGAAATCACGGTGGCCGGCGTGGTCCGGGGAATTCACGAGGCGGATCTCACGGCGCGGGTTGCCGGACAGGTGGAGCGGATTCTGGTCCACCTGGGACAGAGGGTCCGGACAGGACAGCTTCTGGTCGTTCTTTCCGGGCAGACTTACGCCTCGCGCCTCTCCCGGTCCCGGGCAGCCCTCGCCTATGCCCGGACAAACTTCGACCGCATCGACCGCCTCTACAAGGACGGGAGCGCTTCCCGTTCCGAGTGGGACCGGGCCAAGCAGGCTCTGGACGTTGCTCGAGCGGAAGAGGCGGAGGCCAAAGCCCAGCTCTCCTGGACCCGAGTCACCGCCCCCTTTTCCGGCCGGGTCGCCAACCGGGCCGTCCACCAGGGCGATGTGGTCCACCCCGGAATGCCCCTGCTCAGGGTGATCGACTCGTCGCGCCTCGAGGTCGTGGCCCATGTCCCCGACGTCCTGGTCGGACAGCTGAAGGCGGGGCTTCCCGTCGCCTTCGTCGCCGGCAGAGAAGAGATGTCCGGCCACATCCGGGACCTCTCCCCGCGCTCCGATCCCCTGACCCATACGGTCACCGTCAAGGTTCTTCTCGTCCCCTTCTCCCGGAAGACTGGCGAACGGGAGGGCGCGCCGGCTCTCCGACGGGCGGACCATCTCGTGGGAATGTACGGCAAGCTCACGATTCCCGTCTCCGGCTCTCCGGGTCTCTTCGTGCCTCTCTCGGCGGTGATCGACCACGAGGGGCTCCACGAGATCTTCGTCGTCACCAATGGGCACGCCCAGCTTCGCTATGTCCGGACGGGACGGAAGAACGACGGAAAGGTCGAGATCCTTTCGGGCCTCTCTGCGGGGGAGCGGGTCGTCGCCGAGCCGCCAGCGGTCCTTGAAGACGGCATGGCCGTCGCGGAGGGGCGATGAGCGACGTCGAAGAAGAGGCCCAAGGACGCGGGCCCAAGGGGATCGCCGGCCGGGTCGCCCATTTTTTCGTCGACTCCCGTCTGACCCCGATCTTCGTGATCGTCGCACTCCTTGCGGGAGGGCTTGCCGTCCTGAAGACGCCCCGGGAGGAGGATCCCCAGATCCGGGTTCCGGTGATGGATCTCTTCGTCTCCTATCCGGGGGCCTCGCCCCGGGAGGTGACAAAGAGCGTCACCGAGCCTCTGGAGCGCCATCTCGACCGGATGAAAGGCGTCAAGGCGGTCTATTCCCAGTCGATGCGGGGCCGGACCGTGGTGACGGTCCGCTTCCGGGTGGGCCAGCCCATGAACGAGAGCCTCGTGAAGGTCTACAGCGAGGTCATGAAGGCCCGGGCCTACCTTCCCGGGGGGGTCGGGCCGATCCTGGTGCGCCCCAAGGACATCAACGACGTCCCCGTCCTGGCGGTGACCCTTTCCTCCGCCGCCGAATCGGACTTTGCCCTGACCCGGATCGCCTCCCGGGTGGTCTCCCGGCTCAAGAGGATCCCGGGAACCGGATCGGTGTACAGCATCGGGGGCCGCCGCCGGATGATCCGGGTCCGGCTCGATCCTGCCGCCATGAAGGCCTTCGACCGCTCGGCCTCCGACATCGCAGGCGCCCTCACCCGCTCCAACATCAGCATCAATATGGGAAGCTTCGACAGAAACGACACCTCCTTCCGGGTGAACCTGTCGGGGAGCCTGAAGACCGCCGACGACGTCCGGAACCTCGTGGTGGGGGTCTCGGCCGGACGCACCATCCGGCTCTCCCAGGTGGCCACCGTCACCGACGGTCCGGAGCCGGTCTCCCACTACCTCTGGCTGGGATACGGCCCCGGCGGTCCCCGCCTTCCCGACCGGACGGCGGTGACGATCGTCCTGGCGAAGAAGAAGGGGATCAACGCGGTGACCGTCTCCCGGGCGGCCCTCAAGAAGGTCCGGGATCTCGAAAAGACCCTGATCCCCGCCGACGTGACGGTGACCGTCACGCGAAACTACGGCCATACCGCCAACGAAAAGGCCAACGATCTCCTCCGGCACCTGGGAATCGCGACGGCCTCCGTCATCCTCCTGATCGGGGTGGCGCTGGGGATCCGGGAGACGGGAATCGTGGCGGTCGCGATTCCCGTGACCCTTTCTCTGACCCTCTTCATCTCGATGATGATCGGCTACACGATCAACCGGGTCACCCTGTTCGCCCTGATCTTCTCCATCGGGATCCTGGTGGACGATGCCATCGTCATCGTGGAGAACATCTACCGCCATTTCCATTTTCTGGGCGGACGTCACGACCGGAAGGCCCTGATCGACCGGGCGATCGTGGCCGTCTCGGAAGTGGGGAACCCCACGATCCTGGCGACCTTCACCGTCATCGGGGCCCTCCTTCCCATGGCCTTCGTGAGCGGCCTGATGGGACCCTACATGCGTCCGATCCCTGTCAACGCCTCCATGGCGATGATCGGCTCCCTTCTCGTGGCCCTGATCGTGACCCCCTATCTTGCGATCCGGCTGATCCGCCCCGGCGAAAAGGAAAAGAAGGCCACCGGGAAGCTCGAGCTGAAGATCCGCCACCTCTACCGGCTCCTCATGGAGCCCCTCCTGGATTCGCCGCGAAAGCGCTGGGCCTTTCTGGGGGGCGTGGTCGTCCTCACCGTCGGATCGATGCTCTTCTTCTATTCCCGGACCATCCTTCTCAAGATGCTTCCCTTCGACAACAAGAGCGAGATCGACGCGGTGATCGACATGCCGGCCGGAACGACGCTCGAGCGCACCGCGGCGGTGGCCCACGCCCTCGAGCTCGTCGTGAAGAAGAATCCCGACGTCAGAAGCTACGAGGCCTACGTGGGGACCGCCGCCCCCTTCGACTTCAACGGACTGGTGCGCCATTACTACCTCCGCTCGGGAAAAACGGTGGCAGAGCTCCATCTCGACCTTTTGCCCAAGGCCCGGAGGTCCCGGGGAAGCCATGCGATCGCGGAGGCGGTCGAACGGAGCCTGTCGGGGACGGCCGCGGCCCTGGGGGCCCGGATCAAGGTGGTGGAGGTCCCCCCCGGACCGCCGGTCTATGCCCCCATCACCGCCGAGCTCTACGGCTCCGACTATGACCGGCTGGTCGCGGAAGGCCGCCACCTGGCCGACCTCTTCCGGAGCACGCCGGGCATCGTGGACGTGGACACATCGATCCGGGATCCCCAGACCCTTTACAGGGTGGTGGTGGACCAGGAGAAGGCGGCCCTTTCGGGGGTCACCCCCGAGGATGTGGCCCAGGCCATGGGGCTCGCCCTCCACGGTCTCGGCGGGACCCTCCACACCAAGACCGGGAAGGGCCATGTGCCGATCCTGGTCGAGTATCCGGCGCGGGAACGCTCCAACATCCGGGACCTGTCGAGCGTCTTCGTCCGCGGAAACGGCGGACGGCTGATTCCGGTCCGGGCCCTGGTCCACGTCGAGAGGCGGACGACGGAGCAGCCGATCTACAGGAAGAACCTGCGTCCGGTGGTCTACGTGACGGGCAACACCATCGGCTCCTCCCGGAGCCCGGTCTACGCCGCCGTCGATCTCTCCCGGAAGATCGCCGCCGACGCCCGGGCCAATGGCGTGCCCCTCGACCAGATCTTCACCGGCTACCCCTGGTCCACCTCGAAGATGACGGTGCGGTGGGGCGGGGAGTGGCAGGTGACCTTCGTGACCTTCCGGGACATGGGGATCGCCTTCGGGGCCGCGATCATCCTGATCTACCTCCTGATCGTGGCCGAGTTCGAGAGCTTCGTCACGCCGCTCGTGATCATGAGCCCCATCCCCCTAGCCCTCATCGGGGTCATCCCGGGTCATATCCTTCTGGGGTCGAACTTCACGGCGACCTCCATGATCGGCTTCATCGCCCTGGCCGGGATCATGGTGCGAAACTCGATCCTCCTGGTGGACTTTCTCCATGCCAAGAGACGGGAGGGGGTCCCGATCCGCCAGGCGATCCTCGAGACGGGGGCGGTCCGGACCCGTCCCATCCTGCTGACGGCGGCGGCCCTGATCGCCGGATCCTTCGTGATCCTCTCCGATCCCATCTTCCGTGGGATGGCGATCGCCCTGCTCTTCGGGTCGGTGGTCTCGACTTTGCTCACCCTCTTCGTCGTGCCCCTCCTGATCCTTGTCGTGGAAGGGAAGGCGTGGCCCCGGGAGCGCCGACAAGGCGGAAGCGGCAGCGTGCATTCCTGAAAAACGGAGAAAACAATGAATCCAACGGGTCTTTTCGACACAGAATCAGAATAAGGAGTCGACAATGAAAATCGAACGCATGGTCCGCGGAATCGCGGGAACATTCATCCTGGCAAGCCTTCTCCTCTCCGTCTATGTCTCGAGGAACTGGCTCTGGTTCACGGCCTTTGTGGGCGCCAACCTCCTGCAGTCCTCCCTCACCCGGTGGTGCCTGATGGAGAACATCCTGCGGAAGGTCTTCAACCAGCCCGGAAAAGGCGGCTCCGAAGGCTGCGGGGTTTAACGGAAGGGAGGCCGGGAGATGAAAGCCCAGGTGATACGGCGTCACGGGCCCCTCGGGGCCGACTCGCTCGACCTGGCCCTGCGTCCCGTTCCCGAGCCGGGGGCGGGGGAGATTCTGGTGCGCGTCCTGGCCTGCGGGGTCTGCCGGACCGATCTTCACGTGGTGGAAGGCGATCTCCCGGTCCTGCCCGGGGAGGGGATCCCGGGCCATGAAGTGGTGGGCGAGGTGGTCAAAAACGGTCCCGGGACCCGGGGGCTCTACCGTCCCGGGGACCGGGTCGGGATCGCCTGGCTCTACCGGGCCTGCGGGAGGTGCGCCTATTGCCGGCGGGGAGACGAGAACCTCTGCCTTTCCCCGCTCTTCACGGGATACCACCGGCCCGGGGGGTATGCCGAGTATGCGGTGGGGGACGAGGCCTTCTGCTATCCCCTGTCGTCTTCGGAGGATCCGGTCCTTCAGGCCCCGCTTCTTTGCGCCGGGATCATCGGCTACCGGGCCTTTGCCCAGTCGGGACTCAAGGCCGGCCAGCGTCTGGGGCTCTATGGCTTCGGGGCTTCGGCCCACCTTGTGCTGAAGCTAGCCAAATCCTCCGGCCTTTCGGTCTATGTCGCGACCCGCGGGGGACGCCACCGCGAGTGGGCCCTCGAGGCCGGCGCGGACTGGGTGGGGGAGGATGCCGCCTCGGTCCCTCCGGAGCCGCTCGACGGGGCGATTCTCTTCGCCCCGGCAGGCGAGCTCGTCCCCGGGATCATGGGGGCCCTCGACCGGGGAGGCATCCTTCTGACCGCCGGAATCCACCTGACCGACATTCCCTCCCTGAACTACCAGAGGGAGCTCTTTTTCGAAAAACGCCTCCGGTCGGTGACGGCCAATACCCGGCAGGACGGGCGGACATGGCTTTCCCTGGCCAGGGAGCGGGGGCTCGTTCCCGAGGTGACGGTCTATCCCCTCGCGGAGGCCAGTCAGGCGCTGTCCGATCTCAAGAACGACCGGCTCATGGGGGTCGCGGTTCTCAGGGTGGGGTGAGGGGAGGGGCCTGCGGGAGCCGGCCCCTCCTGTAAGGGAGTGTTCGGGGACCTATTTGACGTCGACGTCGACCGAGGCCCGGGCCTTCAGGAGATCGTGATGGCGGGAGGCGGCCCGGAGCAGAATGGTATGGTGGCCGCTGGGCAGATCGAGCGTCACCGGGTCATCGTGCGTGGCCTCCAGAAAGTTGCCGTCCACGAAGATGTGGACGTGGTTGGCCCGTCCTTCCTTGTGGTAGGCGTACTTGACCGTCACTTTCCCGGGAACGGTCGCCCCGTTTTTCGGAGAGAGGATCCTGATCGTGGTCTTGGCCAGGGCCGGAGAGAGTGGAAGCAGAAGCAGGGCTCCGGTCAGGAGTCCTGTGGCGAGCCTTTTCGGAAAACGGGAGATGCCGTATGTCCGGTCATTTCGTGCGGTGGCACCCTGCATCGTCTGAACCATCGTGTCCTCCTCATTGAAATAGTCAATGATTCCTGTTATCACCCACGAATCCTGCGACATCTCATGGATGCAAGACATTTATTGCGGACGGAACGATTGATGGAACAAATTTACCACCGGGGACACCTCCCGTAAAGGTCGATCTTCGACCGCCCCGAAGGACGGGCCCCTCCGGAGGCCGAGGCCTTCGTTGACGAGGTTCGGGTGGTTCGTTTAAGTTCGAACAAGCACCGCCCGTCCGGGCGGGATGTATGATGCGGGTCATGGAACCTTCCCGGAAGATCAGCCATCATTGATCCAGGACTTTCCCCGGGTCCGGTCGATCTTCCCCGGGGGATGGGAAAGGAATGGGTGGCATGTCGGCATGAAGGCGATGGGACTGTTTCTGGTGATCGGCATTCTTCTTGCCCTCCGCCCTCCCGTCGCCCAGAGTGCGACCGGGCCGGACAATCTCCCCGCCTCCCCGACGAAGAGCGCTCCCTCCGGCCCGCCCAGGGCTCCGGGCCCCTCCCCTTCGCCCAAGTCTCCGGCTCCCCCGGTTCACGGAGAAAAGGCGCATCCCCTCTCTCTCAACGGGCCGGACGCCCTGGCGGCCTACCGGAAATCCTGGAACCCGCTCACCTCGGGCCCGGATCTCATGCCCCAGGCCGACACCCTTCCGGAGGGAGAGTTCAACGTCCGCTTCTTCATGTACGGCCGCTTCACCCAAGCCCAGTACTCCGATTCCGGAGGGATCACGGGCCTTCCGCCGGGGTACAGCCAGACCCAGCTCCTCGATCTCTTCGCCATGTTCTACGGCCTCGACACGAACACCGAGCTCGTCTTTCTTCCCTCCGTCATCACCACCTTCTCCACCCAGAACGGAACCTCGCTGAACGGCTCCGGGCTCAACGACCTCTCCTTCGGCATCAAGCACCGGTGGATCATCCAGGATCCCTCGACCGGCCGGCCGAGCTTCACCACCGCCTTTCTCGTGACCCTCCCGACCACCTCCTGGCTGGGGACCCCGGTTCCCGTGGGGGGGCTTCCCCCCATCAATGTCGTCCCCTCCACCCATTTCGGCACCCCCGCCTTCACCGGAATCGCCATGCTCCGGAAAAATCTGAAGCCTCTCCGCCTGATCGGGGACCTCTACTACACGCTTTCCGTTCCCGGAACCATCTCCGCCACGGCCGGAGATGCCCCGGCCTTTACCCAGTTCGGGGACCTGGTCCAGTATCGGCTGGGCATCGAGGATGTGTTGGACGACAAGAGCGGCCTGGGCTTCATTCTGGAGATCGCCGGACTCTCGGGGCTTCCCTTTTCCGTGGACGGCCTCCCGGTCAACACCCATCCCTCCACCTTCAACCTCGTCGGGGTCCAGCCCACCGTCGAGTACAACCTCACTCCCCGTCTGGCCGCCTCCTTCGGCGTTCTCTTCCCCGCCTTCGGAAACAACGAGTATCTGGCCGTGACCCCCAACTTCTCGCTCTGGTACTATTTCCAGGGAGGCCAGGACCACCTGCTCCCCCGGTAGGGATCCCCCTGACGGGGAGAGTTTCCTCCCGCCTCCGGCCCGCTCCCTTCTCCAGTCTCTTTCTGCTTCCTCCGGGATTCCCGGTCTCGCACCCGGACGCTCCCCTGGCGGGTCGGTGGCCGAACAGCCGAGGCTCTGTCTGCCGGTGCGGAAGTCCAATTCTCGCACCTTGGAACCAGGGCTCTTCAGCTGAATCCGTGGGTACCCGGTGGATCAGGTAAATTTGCAAGTGTATGGTAAAGAGCAATTTTCAGCGAATCTGTGGACCGAAACCCGAACGATTTTCTCATAGTCAGTTTCGCCTTGAGATTCAGGCCCTCCACGGCTCCGCTGGAAAGGGTGCCTTTGGCCTCG
>JAMCWM010000006.1 GCA_023481175.1 Nitrospirota bacterium | reverse complement strand
GGGGCAAGAAGGACGTCTTCAACCAGTACGCCCTTCCCGTCAAGGACATCTACCTCTTTCCTCTCCACAGACGTTTCCGGCAGGTCCTCACCTCAGACCCCCTCTGATGGGTTCGGCGAATGGTTACGGAAGGGATTGGCCAAGTCAGCCGAAATCCTGATCACGCGCTATGGCGTTTCGCGCCGTCAGGCCTACCGCTACCTGGAAGAGGCCCAGGAGATGGGCCGGGAGGTCGAGGTGGGAGAGGCGTCGGTCCCTATCACGATCAAAATTCCCGGAAGCGTGGCAAGGCTTCTTCGCGAAGAAGCCCCTGCGCGGGGACTCACGATCGGAGAGCTCGTCTCCCGGGCCGTGCGGGACTGGCTCTCGCGAGAACGGGGACGTGGCTGAGCGGGCCCGAGAGCCCCTTGGGATCGGCTTCGCGTACGTTTTCGACCGACTGTTGTCTGAAAAGCTTGAACAGACCTATGCCATTCTGGTTCCTGAGCATGCCCGCCCCGTTGTCGCAGGGCCGGGGCTGAAGGGGGGAGCGGAGGATGAAAAAGCTGGCGGCGATCTACGCGCGGGTGTCTTCGGACCAGCAACGGGAGAGCCATACGATCGTCAGTCAGACGGAGGCCGTGAAGGAGTTTGCCGGGACGAACGACTATCAGGTGCCGGCGGAGTGGGTCTTCGAAGACGACGGGTATAGCGGGGCGAATCTTCTGCGTCCGGGGCTCGAACAGGTCCGCGATCTCGCGGCTTCCGGACAAATCCAGACGGTTCTCGTCCTGTCTCCGGACCGGTTGAGCCGCAAGTATGCCTATCAGGTCCTGCTCATGGAGGAACTCGCCAAGAACGGGGTCGAAACGGTCTTCGTGCGGGCTCCCCAGATGAACACGCCCGAGGATCGTCTCCTGCTTCAGTTCCAGGGAATGATCGCCGAATACGAACGGGCACAGATCCTGGAAAGATCCCGTCGGGGCAAGCGCCATCGGGCCAAGCAGGGGGAGGCCAGCGTCCTGAGCGGAGCCCCCTACGGGTTCCGGTACGTCCCGAAGACCCAGGAAAGTCCCGGCACCTACGAGATCCATGAGCCGGAGGCCGCCGTGGTGCGCAGGATCTATGCTCTCTACACAGGGGACGGCCTTCCCATCGGTGCGATCACGGCCCGGCTGAACGAGGAAGGGATCCCTCCCAGAAAGGCCGGAGGCCGCTGGGAGAGGAGCACCGTCTGGGGGATCCTCAAGAATCCGGCCTACCGGGGCACGGCCTGCTTCGGAAAAACGCAGTGCGCCCCGCGACAGAAGATCACGCGTCCCGTACGGCTCAAGGGAGGCCGGGTGTCGCAACGGGCGGCCACTGTCGATCGGCCTCGGGAAGAGTGGATCGAGATCCCCGTCCCTGCGATCGTGACGCCCGAGACCTTTGCCCTGGCCGAAGAGAGACTCCGGCAGAACAAGAAGTTCTCTCCGCGCGGGACGAAGGTCGAGAATCTTCTGCAGGGCCTCCTCTACTGCAAGCACTGCAGCTCTGGACTCTACCGCACCTCGACGCGGACGAGCGCCCGAACGATCTACTACTACCGGTGCTATGGGTCGGACGCCTATCGCCACGGAGGAACGCCTCTTTGCCACCAAAAACCCCTCCGGCAGGACGCGCTCGACCCGATCGTCTGGGAGGAGGTCCTCCGTCTCCTGGACAACCCGTCCCTGATCGAAAACAAGCTGAATCGCCGACGGGAAGCGGCGCGCCAATCGGATCCGAGCCAGCGGCGTCTCGAGGCCCTGAAACAGGAAGAGGCCCGGCTCAGAAACGGCATGGAACGCCTTCTGACCGCCTATCAGGAGGGACTGATGTCGCTCGATGAACTGCGCGGTCGCATGCCGGCACTGAAGGTTCGCGACCAGGCGATCCAAAGCGAAGTCCAGGCCTTGAACGCCATGGCGATAGACAAAGCCAGCACGCTCAGGCTTGCCGAGGTTTTTTCCTCCTTCCGGGAACGCCTGAGAAATAATGCCGAAACGCTCGACATCCTTGAGAAACGTCGCATCATGAGGCTTCTTGTCAAAGAGATTGCCGTGGGAGATCATGCGATCACGATCCGCCACTCGATCCCTGTGTCGGGAGGGCCGATCGGAGGCAGTTCCGCACCCTCAGGGCCCGCCGACCCCTCCCGGCCTCCCTCTGAAGGAAGTTATGCATTGTGTCCGGGGCGTGGCTTCACCCACCGCGGCCAATGTCGCACTGGACGGACTCGAAAAGATCCTGAAACAGGAGTTCGCACAGAAGGACAAGGTGAAATTAGTGAGGTACGCCGATGACTTCGTCATTACGGGAGCCTCGAAAGAGCTTCTCGAGAAGAACGTCCGACCCCTCGTCGAAGAGTTCCTGAAGGAACGCGGATTGGAACTCTCGGAGGAGAAGACCCGCATCGTGCATATTACGGAAGGGTTCGTTTTCCTGGGACAGGAAGTGCGCAAATACGACGGGAAGCTTCTGATCACCCCGTCGAAGAAGAACGTCAAGCACTTTCTGTCGAAAGTCCGGGACATCATCGGGAAATCGAAAGCCACGCGCCAGGAAGAGCTCATCGACACACTCAATCCGCTCATCCGGGGGTGGGCCAATTTCCATCGGCACATCGTGGCAAAGAAGACCTACGGATGGATCGATCACCACATCCACCAAATGTTGTGGGGATGGGCCAGACGCCGTCATCCGAACAAGGGAGAACGCTGGGTGAAGAAGAAATACTTCCCCAAAAGGGGCTCGCGAGAGTGGGTCTTCACTCCTGCGTCCGGCACGGGACCGACGCTCATCAAAGCTTCGGACACCCCGATTAGACGACACGTCAAGATCATCAGTCAAGCCCATCCGTTCGACCCGCAATGGACGTCCTACTTCGAGGAGAGAAAGCGAAAGCCGACTTTCCGAGAGACCGTCAAGAAGAAGATACAGGCGGTCAAGGCGTTCTTCGGGTTTCCCGACACCCCTGAAAAGTGAATGCCGGGTCCGGGTAGCACCGGGCTTCAGAAAGGCATGAGCGGGTTGCGGTGAAAGTCGCACGGCCCGTTCTTGGAGGGCTCGGGGTTGGCGACAGCTCCCGGCTACTCGACAAGCGGATTCGCATGCCGGGTGGTGTGGCAGGGGTGCGGCTCGATCGCCTCCTATGCCGATTTTTCTTACAATCTCTTAGAGGGCGTGGATGTATCTACAATGTTGCAACATTTGTTCCGGTCGTGCTAGAGTGCAGGTAGGTATAAGGATAAGGAGGGAGACCGCATGAGAGTCATTGTGAAAAAGTGGGGGAACAGCGCATCCGTGCGCATTCCCGTCGCCGTCATGGAAGCGGCCAATCTTCGATTGGACGAAATCGTGGACGTGCGCGAAGAAAAGGGACGCATCGTCATCGAGCCGATCCGTCGGAAAGAGTATGACCTGACTCGATTGCTCGCCGGCATTACGCCGGACAACGTGCATGCCGAAGCCGACTTCGGTCCGGCGGTCGGGAAGGAGTCATTCTGAGGGGGGGTGGCTATGTGCCCGAAGCGGGCGACATCGTCTGGCTACATTTCGATCCGCAAGCCGGCCATGAACAAGCGGGGCACCGCCCGGCCCTCGTGCTCAGCCCGGCGGCATACAATGCGAAGACCGGTCTGATGCTTTGCTGTCCCATGACGACGCAGATCAAGGGGTATCCGTTCGAGGTCCTGATTGCGGGCGATCGGGCCAGCGTTGCGTTGGCCGACCAGGTGAAAAGCCTTGATTGGGGAGTTCGAAAGGCCAGTCGGAAGGGCCGTGTGTCTCCTGCCGAACTCGATGAAGTCCGAGCGAAAATCGTGGTACTGATCGGCAAGCGATAGAAAGCCATGCACGATGGTGCACAATTCGTCCGGAAAGAAAGCAGAGATCTGATTCACGTTTTAATTCTACAACGTCGCCAGACGCCATGAACTCTGATTTGGAATATTTTTTACAGGCATGTCTTATATAGCATCATGCCTGTAAAAAATGCCGAAAGAAAAATCATTGGTGAATCCCATAGGATTTCCGAAAAGAGAGGAAATGGCGAACTCCGGCGGCAAGTATGGGTCGATTCTCATGAAAAAGTGACGAGATACAATCTTGCGTACATCAATCACCGACTGTATCCGGAAGACAATGGTCGGGTTGTAGGATACGACAACACGCATGGTCAACATCACAGGCATTATTTTGGACAGGTCGAGCCCATCGATTTCGTAAACTTCGCTGAGATCGAGAGTCGCTTCGAGCAAGAGTGGCTCGCCATGGAACAACGGGGGGCGGAAATGAAGGAAATCATTATCGAAACGGCGACGGAAAAAGATTTCTTCGAGAGCGGCCGGAGGTTGGCGCATCTCGCAGATTCGGGGGAACGGTTGCCGGAGCAGCGTGTGATCAGTTTCGAAGATCCGGCAGACCTGTTGAGGTTGTTGACCGGGGCGCGTCTTGCGCTGTTTCGGGCGATCAAGGAGAAGCCGGATTCGATCACGGATATTTCCTGGCGGCTTCACCGCGACCGGAGCGCCGTCAAACGCGATGTCGACGAACTGGCCCGATTCGGCTTGGTGGAAATCGAGTCGAAGGTCTTGCCGGGACATGGTCGCATGAAAGAGGTGCGCGCCGTTGCCGGACAATTTAGGCTGGAGGCTCGGCTGGCCTGATGAAAATAGGGAGACGGAGACGGTCGGGAAGCAAAGGATCGGCATAATCGGAACGCTCGGCGCCGGATTCCCCGGGGCCGATTCCGGGTCCATGGAGAATTTCATACCCCAGGTCGCCAAACCAGAAGAGGACGATTTCTTCGACGTCGGATTCGGTAAGTCCAGGGGGCATGGGCTTGTCCCTTGGAATGGAGTCTGATTTCGATTATGGGTCGGAGCCCGTTCCTCTTTCGTGCTATTCGAACAGTTCGGAATGCGTTCCCGCGCGAACGAACACAACCACGCCTGCCTTCCCGGCGCTCTCGAGTTTGTACACAAGCAGAAAGTCTCCCCCGATATGGCATTCGCGGTGACCACCCCAGTCACCTTCCAAGGCATGATCGCGCCATTCGGGACCCAGCGGACCCATGTTGTCGATCAGCAACAACATGGCCTCTTTGAGCCGGTTCATGTCGTACCGGCCGGAGCGGGACAGGCGCTCCCAATCCCCGAGAAAAGACTTGGTATAATCCGACGACCGGGGAAGGGTCGTTCGTTTACTGGACGCGGGTCTTTTCAAGGTCGTCGATCAGTTCGGCGCCTGTCTCGTATCGGGCTCGCTTGGCGCGTACGATCTCGTCGGCTTCGGCCATGGCCGAGAGAGTTTCGGCGTTCGGCACCTTGAGGGCAAAGGGCATTTGTTTGTCCGCGATCACGCGCAACAAAAACACGCGCACCGCGTCGGAAACGGACAAGCCCATAGTTTCCAGTGTTTGTGCCGCTTCCTTTTTGACCTGTTCGTCAATGCGGACATGAATCATAGTGCTAGGGGCCATGGTGTCCTCCTTAGTGTTGAGATACAATGTAGCTCAATTTCAGGGATGCGTAAAGTAAGGCGTCAAATACCTGAAGGGACGCGAATTTCGCCTGAAAGAAGGTTTGGCAAAAGTGAATCACGTAAATTCGCCAGGGTTTTATCCCTGACCTTGCCCCATAAATAGGGGGTGGACACGGTCAAAGTTTTAGGGGAAATTCCGGCGAGTCGGGCAGGGAAGAGACTACCTTGATCGCCTCGAAGACGTGAAAGCGGAAGAGCGCTCAATCGTCCGCATTCATGTCAGCCATCAACGAGTCGACGGTCGTAAATCGCTCTCCCATTCCGCTTTCAAGTTCTGCAATCGCTTTTCGAGTGGTTGCATGAGGAACCTTGATTTCAAACGGCATTCGGTGTTCGTCAGCAATGCGAAGCATCAGAAGACGGATCGCATCCGAAACCGACAATCCCATTTTTTCCAGCGCCTCGGTCGCTCGTTCTTTGGTGCCAGGATCGATCCGGGCGCGAACATATGTTCCTGAAATCTTCATCCTTTGCGCGCATTGGAGGCCTCGGCGTTTACGCCGGGGAGAAATGCGCCCTCCTTTCTGTTAATTGTTGTCAATGAATATCCGTACCCGTCGGCTCTCTGAAGGAGCCGACAGAGTTTGTGGGAGATCCCCTGGACGACTCCGGATCCGGTCTGGATATTGAAGCTTCCGGATCTCCGGACGGCCACGCGACCGAGCCAGGTTCCGGCCTTCTTGCCCTTCGTCACAACGGCCCGGACCAGATCCCCCGTGGCAAATCCGAAGTGGGCCTTTTTTCGGGTGAGGATCCCTCTCGCAAACCCGAAGGAATCGAGACGGGTCCGCTGGTAGGCGCCCCGTCCCGTGGCCTTTATGCTCAGGACGGGACGGTTCCCGCCCTCAATGCGGTCCACCGCTCCGACACAGGCTGCATCCAGAGCGTGGGTCTTGGGAAGTCCGAACCGGGAGCGGTTCCACTTCGTCCGTCCCCCGGAGGCTTGCTCTACGGGAAGACCCGTTTTCTGTAACGCCCGGAACAGCGCCCAGCGGGTCGCGTTGACGGCGGAGACGTCCCGGAGAGGGGCCTTGTCTTTTGCCAGAATCCGGGCCCGGACCTCCGGCTTCTTCTTCAGGAATTCGGCCACGTCCCGGTTTCCCTTCTGCCGATTGCAGGGTCGGCAGGAGAGTGTCAGGTTCGCCACCCGATCGCTTCCGCCCTTCGACCGGGGATAGATGTGGTCGATTTCCAGAGGAACGTTCTTCTTTCCGCAATAGGCACAGACCCGCCCCCACTTCTCCAGCAGATATTCCCGGACCTCATATCCGGCCAGCGTTCCCTGCTGGTATTCGGCCCCGGAGATCTCGGGGGCCTCCATCTTCTGCAAGTCGAACTGGACCAGCTCCTGGGAGATTCCCGAAACGGGAGCGAGCTTCCGGAACCGCTCCACCCAGGCCGTGGTCGTGTCGACCCGGTGTTGCAGGGACGGAGCCAGCCAGCCCTCCGGCTTCGTCCGATTGTCGAAGCGCGGGGCCCGGTGCCGGAGCTTCGAGCGTCTCCGTCTCCGGCACGCTCTCCGGACCGTAAGCCGGTCCCGGATCGCTCCGCCCCGGTGGGTCAATTCCCCCAGAAACAGAACATGGGCTGTTGTTGCTGTCTTTCCCGTTTCCGGGGAGAGGACTTCTTCTTCCCGGACCAGGGCGAATCCGGTCGTTTTGCTCCCCGGATCGGGTCGGGCCCCACGGGGTGAGAGGGGGGGCCGGCCGCGGTCTCCCAGGTTTTGGGGCCTTGAAAGGCTTGCCCGCATCGCACGAGCCGGCCGTTTTTGGGGGGGAAGCGGAGGGAGGCGCCGGGAGGAGCGGCCGATTTCTCCCGGAGTTTCTCCGGGAAAGGCGTTCTCTCCCCGAACAAGGCTGTCAGGGTGCAGCTGCGCATCAACGGTTCGACGGAGACGGCTTCGCCGGTGTCCGGCCGGTTCCGGCCGACGCCTTTTCTTTTGTCATTTGGAAGGTCTGCCTAGCCCAAAGCAGAGAGCGCGGCCTCCGGAACTTTTTCGAGCACTTTCAGCAAGGCCTTGGCCGCCCCTGTCGGACAACGCTTTCCCTGCTCCCAGTTGCGGATGGTTTCAAGAGGAACATCGATCTGGTGAGAGAACTCCAACTGGCTCAACCCAAGACGCTTGCGCACTCGACGCGCAAACTTTGCTACGTCTTTCATGGCTTCGGCATCGTCGGCATTCTGTTGTGCGAAGAGGTCTCGCTCGCTCGTCCTATCCAACCTGGACTTGTCCACACGTCCCTTGGGCAAACTGGCCAACGCGTTCGGGTCAATCTTCACGCGTACTGTTTTCATAATGGATTACCTCTCGTTTCTTGGCTTTGCGGGCGGAAATGATTCGGATCGAATGTCTTCGCATCGTGTAGACCACGAAAAACACGCGTCCTTCGATGAGTCCAAGCAACTGGTAGCGATCCTCGCCGTAATCCCAGCGAGAATCTTGTGAATCAGTCGATTCTCATCCAGAAAGGCTCGCAAACGTAAGCGAAATCAAAACCACGCTCTGTGAAGCAGTCAGCGCTTTTATCCGGATCCCATTCGAATTCCATACACCAATGGTAGTTCATTGGCCGACAAATATTCAAGATGGGAAGATGGATGGTGGGACATCAATTCCGGCGTTCCCTTTCCGGCATCTTCAATCCGGGCAAGAGTCGGTTGTAAAACCCCCATCCGGGCGGCGACTTGTTCTTGTGTCAACCCGGCAGGGTTACGTGCCAGAAGAAGTGCATCCAGGGCGGAGAATTCATCCTGGATCTCCCATGCCTCCTGATCTGACTCCCGGCAGGGGGGTTTTAGAGAGGGTTCAGGGGGTGGCAATCATGACCGGATTAGGCGGCAATCTTGATCGGATTACGCATTCGTTCCATCAGTTTAGTTTGGTCCCGTTTTCACCCCACAAAAAACTCCGAAGAGCCAGATTTACTTTAACGAAAAATCTGCTAGGATGTACACGTATGTATGCAGGAGGTTCTCATGACGACAACCAAGGTTTTCAAGAACGGCAACTCGCAAGCAGTGCGCATCCCCGCCGAGTTGGCCTACGAACGCACCGATCTGGAGCTGGAGATCGAGCGCATCGGCGACGAGATCCGTATTCGGCCGGCGCGCCGGCGGCTGGATTATCTGCTCGACAAATTCGGCCGGTTCTCGGAGAATTTCATGGCTGAAGGCCGTGGCGACAGTCAGGAATCCGAGCGGGATGTCTTATGAAACCGAAGTTCATGCTCGACACCAATATGTGTATCTATCTGATGAAACACCACCCGCCCGAGGTGGCCGCACGATTTGCACAGTGTTACGTGGGCGAGGTGGTGATCTCATCGATCACGCTGGCCGAACTCGAGTACGGGGTCACATGCTCCGGCGATGCGCAAATCGGCAATCGCGCCGCCTTGTCTTCGCTGCTGGAGGACCTCGCGGTCGCTCCCTTTGATATGGCGGCCGCCGCTGCCTACGGTCCAGTGCGTTTGGCGACCCGTGAACGCAATCGCGACGCGCTCGACAAACTGATCGCAGCACACGCGATCGCGCTGGATGTCATTCTCGTCACTAATAATGTGACAGATTTTTCCGGGTATCCCGGCCTGCGTATGGAAAATTGGGTCGGCAATCGCTGAGCCGATTGTTCGCACTGAAGTGGACCCAAGGGTCAAGAGCCTTTTTAGGACATGATCGGCTTTTCCGGTAAATCCCTCCCCGGTGACAGCCGGAGCAGAACGTTGGAGTTCGACCCGGCTTCGTCCGGAGACATGTTTGTGAAAGCCCGGACTTTCGGGATCGTGGGCGTTTTTGGTCCGGTCGATCCCAAACATCCGGCGGAGAAGGCCGGGGCCGCACCACTGTCGTCAGATCATTCCCGTACGGTCGGCCACTTTCTGGACGTATGAACCAGTGCCAGGATCCACACGGTATCGCCGGAGGTTTCGTATACCAGACGATAGTGTTCGTGAAGTACCATTTCGCGGGTACCGGAAATCTTCCCCGGTTTGCCCGGCCTGGGGTGTTCGGCCAGTTTGGCCGCCGCCCGGCCGAAGATCTCGTCCATCCGGACGGCGGCATAGGGATTGTGGCCGCAATCTCATCCCACGAGACGGGCGAGTGATTCTCAACATCGCCGGAAACAATTATCGACTGGTCGTCTGGATCAACTATCCGTATCGAGTGTGCTATGTCCGATTCATTGGAACCCATGTCCAGTATGACAAAATAGATGCCTGGACCATTTAAAGGAGAGGACGATGGAGATTAGACCCGTCAAAACAGATCTCGACTACCGGGAGGCCCTTGCCGAAGTGGAATCTCTGATGGACGCCCAAGCCGACACTCCGGAAGGTGAGCGGCTCGATGTTCTGACGACCCTCATAGAGTCCTACGAGAAAAAACATTTCCCGATGGATCCGCCCGATCCAGTCGAAGCGATCAAGTTCTGTATGGACCAGAAAGGGCTGACTCCGAAAGATCTCGAGCCGATGATCGGTCGGCTCAATCGGGTCTACGAAGTGCTCAATCACACCCGACCCTTAACCTTGCGCATGATCAGGAATTTTCACAAGACTTTGGGAATTTCTGCCGAAAGTCTGATCCGCCCTCCAACGGACACTCTCCTCACTTGATCCAGTGCGCGCAAACCTCGCCTTTCAGGGCGGGGAAGGAGTGCCTTTTTTTAGTCGGGGAAATGGGGGCTCAAGGCTTCAACGAATGCTTACAAAGAGGGTTTGCAAAGGCGACAAGATACGTTGACATCATGCTTATCCGGTTGCTTCTCCTAACGCCAAAAGAAGGTGCTCTCCTATGCCAAGAAAATTCCGCTTAGGGGAAGCAACCGGATAAGCATGGATCAAAGTGAGGCCTGAGTGAGTGTTTACCTAAGCAAGAAATGTGGGTATACTGGATTTACTACTTGAGTAAGCCATGGAGGTTAAATTGATGGATACGGTCACCGTCTCGGAAAAGGGGCAGATGATTATTCCCGCCGGGCTTCGACGCAAGCTCGGTATTTCGGCGGGGTCGCGTCTGGCTGTCTTGCCGGAGGCCGGCGGTTTTCGAGTCACGGTGGAACCCGCCCGAAAAAAACTGACCGCCAAGGAACTGGCCGGAACGGCTGGTTATATCGGGTCGCGGGTCTCGGATGAGGAGATGGACGCGGCCCGGTTCGTCAAGACTCCGTGATATCGCTGGACACGAATGTTCTGGTCCGCCTCCTCACTGGCGACGACCGAAGGCAAATGGCGGCGGCCGTCAAACTGATCGATGCCCATCCGTGTTTTGTCCCGCTGTCGGTTGCTCTTGAGCTTGAATGGGTGTTGCGTGGTGCTTATGGTTTGGATCGAGGTGCGATTTCCAAACTATATGATGGTCTTCTTTCGGCGATCAACCTCCATTTCGAAGCGGAGTCGATCCTCCTTGCTGCGGTCCGTCTTTACAAGGAGGGGCTTGACTTTGCGGATGCCCTCCACCTGTCAAGCTCATTTGACTGCGACACGTTTTATACCTTCGACAAAAAATTCCTGTCAAGATCCGCTGGACTCAAGCCCCCCTGTCGTTTGCCGGAACCCTGATCCCATAGCGGACTCCTGTCGACCCTCGCCTTAGGGTCCGTCCGACTATTACTGATACCCGGATTGTCATGAAACGATTGAGTTTCAAGGATCAATTATTGAAAATTGACTCACTTAGGGTTTGTTAAACAATAACTGTAATTGTTTTACTGTTTCGATCCCGGAGAAACGACATAGTTCCACTCTCCGTGAAACGAGTTCTTTTGGAGATTGAGGGCGTTCATTTGGCTGTCGGGAACTTTCACTCCCGGAGGATACCGGTTTTCGTCGAGCCCCGCCTTGACGGTCAGGCCCTTTCGGGTCCGGGTGTTGGCGATGAGGTTGACGATGACCTCGTGGCTGGTCAGGGGCTGGCCCTTCCAGTTCATGCTGATCTGGGAGAAGAGCCGATGCTCGATTTTGTTCCACTTGCTGGTTCCCGGAGGAAAGTGGCTGACGCGAACGGGAAGTCCGAGCTCGTTGGCCAGAGCCTGAATCTCGACCTTGAACAGGCGGGAGCGGGAGGCGTTGCTTCCGCCTCCGTCCGCCGTGATGACCAGTTCTTTTGCGTCCGGATAGGATTTCCGCCCCATCAGGGTCCACCAGCGGCGAATGCTCTCCACGGCAAAGGAGGCCGTGTCGTGATCGGTTCCGACATTGACCCATCCTTCGTTCTTCTGGACATCGTATACGCCGTAAGGGGTCACCCGGCCGAGATCCTTGTCGGGAAAGTCGTGGTCGTTGACCTCGACGGGCGCTCCCTTGGGTTCCCAGGTCTGACCGGCATTCTTGTAGGGGCCGACCAGCTCCTTCTTTTTGGCATCGACCGAGATGACGGGGTTCCCTTCTTCCATTGCCTTCTCCGCCTGGGCGTTGATGAATGTGAACTGGGCGTCCCGGTCCGGGTGATCCGCTTTGCCCTCCAGCTTTTTCTCGTTGGCCTGCAGGCTGTATCCCAGATCATGCAACAATTCCCCGACCTTGACATGGCTGATCGTGTATCCCATCGCGTTCAGTTCTGCCGCCAGAGTCCTGAGACTCTTCGTCGTCCACCGGAGGGGCGACATCGGATCTCCGCGCGTCACCGGCTCCACCAGAGACTCCAGATCCTTCAGAAGATCGGGAGATTTCTCCGTCAGTTCCTTGGGACCGGCACCAGACCGCCGGACGCGGTATGTCTTCGACGCGGGGTCCGGGAGTTCCTGCGCATCAAGTTCCTTCAGTCCGACATGAATCGCCCGGCAGGAGACCCCGGTGATCCGCGCCACGGTCACAATGCCCCCATGACCCAGAGCCTTGGCCTCCGTCGCCGCCCACAAACGCCTCATCCGCTCGTCCAGGGTCCAGGAGATGGCCGCGTATCGGGCCTCGATTTGTTGTTCGATCGGGTGGGGCATTCTCATGCGCCGATTATCTCATCGTCGCATGAAAGAGTCCAGTCCTTTTTTTGAACATAAGGAAGTCATTGAAAACATTACATTAATAACTCTACAACGACATGGATCATAAGCTGACCAAAAACTGGTCCGATTCACAAAACCCTCCCCCTTTGGACAAGGCAGATCGAGGAGGGATTTTCTAAAAAATCGGGGAAAAGAAGAAAGAACAC
>JAMCWM010000005.1 GCA_023481175.1 Nitrospirota bacterium | reverse complement strand
CGAGGCCAAAGGCACCCTTTCCAGCGGAGCCGTGGAGGGCCTGAATCTCAAGGCGAAACTGACTATGAGAAAATCGTTCGGGTTTCGGTCCACAGATTCGCTGAAAATTGCTCTTTACCATACACTTGCAAATTTACCTGATCCACCGGGTACCCACGGATTCAGCTGAAGAGCCATACAAGGATCCCCTGTTTTTCACGGATGCCTTCTTCCTGAAGAGCGAGCGACGGATCATGGCCTTGACGATGGTCATGGCGCTGGCTCTGCTTTATTCCCTGGCGGAGGAGGAACTCAGGAGGACACTCAAGGCGCTCAAGGACGCCATTCCGAACCAGAAGAACAAGCCGACCAACCGGTCCACGATGCGGTGGATCTTCCAACTCATGGACAGGGTCCACTGGGTTCCGGCTCGGGGAAATCCCAAGGGAACCGTGTGGATGAAGGACATCCAGAAGAAGATCGTCTCCTTCTTCTCACCGGAGGACAAGGCGATCTCCGGGGTTCTGTAAGAGTGTTCGAAGTCAAGAATTTTGAAAATTCCGGAGTCCGAAAATGGGGGTTCGGCGTTACTGAGAAGGGACGAAAGTGGGGTTCAGACTGGCAGACGGAAGGAATCGACGTCGTCCGAAAAGGCCGACGGAGGCTGTAAAAAAACAAAACTTCAAAGATGATAATAATGAATCAATTTAAATTTGAATAATTAATCATTGACAATCTATTACCAGGGTTTAGAATGAAAACAAGAGAACAAAAAATGAGGAGGTGCTCACTCCTCAGACCCAAATCGGGGGAAGGATTCGAATGAGAGAATGTTCGAGCCTCCCCGTTTAGAATCCGAGAAAGACCGGAGAAGAAGGAGATCGTCATGGAAACCATGGAAAGACTTCTGGATAAAGCCAGAACCATCGGGGAAAGGGCCTGGATCGATGCTGTCCCGGATCCGACGCCTGAAGGATTCCTGCATTGGAAGAAGGATTTGCTCGCCTACTTCGGTTGTGCGACGGACAACTTCCTGTCGGAAAATCATCTGGAAACGCTTTCTGACGAGATGCGAGAGTCGATGAAGGTGGGCGTGATGCAGCTGGTGATGTCCCAGCCCTATGTTGAGGCTCCACTCCAGCCTATGGAACCCACTCCTCGCGAAACGGAAATCCGGATCATCGACGAGGTCTTCAATGAACTGAAAACGATTCCGCACCATTGTACCCACTAGAAAAGGGAATCCCTACCGAAATCCGGGAAAGGCGATCGGTGTTCCTGTCTTTCCCGGGTTTTCTCAAAGTTTTCCTGTCGTCCCCTTCAGAGAGAGGCGCCCCGTTGTTCGTAAAAGCTGGCATCGGGAGATCCCGGTAAAAGAGGGAAATCCCCTGAACGGGTTTCTTGTCCCGTCCCTTCGAACCCTCCGGTAATCCCTTTCTCCGGCGTTTCTTTCTGATCCTTTGCCTTTTCCGGAAAAACTTCAATCAAGGACGAATTCCCCGGGCATGTGAAATCCCACCCCGGAAAAAGGCTCCCGAGCCTTTTTTCGAAGGAGGACGAGTGCGTCAATCCAGGCGAGAGGCCAGGCGAGAGGGAGGAGGAGCGAGCCCGGATCCCGAATGGTAGACCTGAAGGACCCGGTTCATGAGGGTCGCCGTCTCGAGGGCTTCGGGGACGGTGTTGCAGGGAATGGCCTGAGGGGCTCCTTCATGCCGGACAAAGAAAAGGGATTCCTTTTTTTCATCATTTTCCTTCTCGCTCAGTCCCACGATCTCATATTCCCCGGATTGATGGATCCTTTTCATCTCCTGGCTCATCAGACCTCTCCTTGTGTCAATGGCAATCTGGCCCGGTCAGCGATCCCTGAAAAACCAACCTTCGTTTCAGAATCTCATGAATTCTATAAGGACAATTTTTAATGTTGCCAAAAATTACCATAGAATTTCCCTATGTCAAATTTTCGTCGAGTGGAAGACGGTCGCAAGTTCATCGCCAGGCGATCCGTGGGAGGCTTGCTCGGGAAGAAAACCTCCGGTTTCCGGAAGGCGCCCTTCCCTGTATAATCCTCCTCCAAAAGACATCCCCGTCCCGGCGGGGCCCCTCGTCCCCGATCGGAGACCCGTGACACAGATGGTTTGGGCAATCCTGGCAACCCTTCTTTTTTCCCTGTCGACACCCTTCACCAAGATCTTTGCCGACGAGTATCCTCCCCTTTTTCTATCGGCCCTCCTTTATGGGGGCTCGGTCTTTGGAGCCTCTGTCGGAATCATTCCCTTTCTGGGACTCGCCCCCAGGACCCCCCGGGAATTTCTGGGAGGGGGCGGGATCTCCCGGACGGCACGATGGGCTCTGGCGGGATCTATCCTGATCGGGGGCGTGGTCGCGCCGGTGCTCCTGATGGTGGGACTTTCGGGGGCCCGGGCCTCTCAGGGGAGCCTTCTCATGAATGCCGAAGGGATCTTCACCGTTCTGATCGCGGGCCTTCTCTTCCGGGAGCGGCTCACCGGCCGGCTGATTGCCGGAACGATCCTTGGCGGGGCGGGGTGCGCGCTCCTTTCCTGGAAAGGCACCGGCACGGCAGGGCTCTGGGCCCTGCCCTTCCTGGGAGCCGCTCTCCTGTGGGCCCTGGACTCGAACATCCTCCGATATCTTTCCTCCATCAATCCCCTGGTCCTGACCGTCTGGAAGGGGATGGGATCCTCCCTTCTCCTTCTCCTCCTGTCCGTCTCCCTTGAAACTCTTCCCCGGTTCTCGCCGGAGATCCTCGCTGTTCTTCTGACCGGAGCGGTCGGATACGGGATGAGTCTGGTCTTCTTCATCCGGTCGATCGGCCTGATCGGGGTGTCGCGCACCGGGGCCTGGTTTTCCTTCTCTCCCTTTCTGGGCGCCCTTCTCTCCCTCCTGGTTTTGCGCGAACCGGTCCCGGGGATTTTCCCGGTCTCCTTCGGGATCCTGATGGTGGCGGCGGTCCTGCTTCAGGAAAACGCGCCGGCCCCCCCATCGGGAAAGAATACGTCGCGCTAACGGGATTCGGGGAGAAGGATCAGACGAAGCGGTTGTTCCGGAAGTCGTCGATGGCCCGTTCGATCTCATCCCGGGTATTCATGACGAAGGGACCATAGGCCACGATCGGTTCCCCGATCGGACGGCCCGTGACGAAGAGGAAGCGGGCGGGAACGGACCCGGCGGAAAGAGGGAGGTCGTCATTGGCGGGGGAGAGGGGGGAGGACAGAACCGAGAGTGTATCGGGGGGGATCTCGGTCCCGGAGGCCGTGAAGGGTCCTTCGATTCCGTAGAGGAAGGCGCTCCGGCCCGCGAAGAGAGGGGAGGGAAGGGAGAGGGATCCCAGGGGGGACAGGGTGATGTCGGCATAAAGAAGATGGGTCAGGGGATCGGTGATGGCGCCTTCCTGACCGGCCCAGCTCCCGGCCAGAAGACGGATCTCCGCTCCCTCCTGCCGGAGGACGGGGATCTGGGCGGGGAGGATTTCCCGGTACTCCGGGTCGGACATCTTTTCGCGGGCCGGAAGGTTGATCCAGAGCTGGAAGCCGCTCATGCGCCCCTGGGTCTGCTGCGGCATCTCGGAATGGATGACGCCCCGGGCCGCCTTCATCCACTGGGCCCCGCCGGTGGCCAGATCCCCTTCGTGGCCCATGCTGTCCCGGTGGAGCATGTGCCCCTCGAGAAGATAGGTGAAGGTCACGAAGCCCCGGTGGGGATGGTCGGGAAATCCCGCGATGTAGTCTCCCGGATTGGTGCTGTTGAAGTGGTCCAGCATCAGGAAGGGATCGAGGTTCCGGAGGGCCGGGGTTCCGATGGTCCGGTGGACCGTGACCCCGGCTCCCTCGGAAAGGCGCTGGGAAGGCACGAGCCGCAGGGAGGCGCTCATGCCCCGCCTTCGACGTCCATGTTCTGGGCCTCCGCCTCGCCCAGGGCCTCGAGAAAGATCTGGTAGGTCCTGAGATCGATCTTGTTTTCCGTCCAGGCCCGGTCGAGCTTCTCCATGAGGGTTTCCCACATGGGGCTGGAGACGGAGGTTTCGTTCAAGTCTGCCGCTATGTTCTTCGGGGCCTTCCTGTCCGGTCCGCTCATGCTCCCTCCACGTTGGTGTTCTTGCTTTCCGCTTCATCCAGGGCTTCGAGCAGGATCTGGTAGGTCTTTCCGTCGATCCTGTTTTCCGTCCAGGCCCGGTCGAGCCGTTCCATGAGCGCTTCCCAGCGCGCGCTCGAGACCGGTTCCTCCTCGAGATCGTCTGCGGTTGGCTTGGGGACGGGATGGCCTTTGGGCTGCTTCGTGCTCATGGACTGCCTCCTCGGGTTGCCGGGTCAATGGTTCATTCAGGATAGACAGGTTCGGCGTCGGCATCAAGCCTTTTTTTAGCGGTAGCGGGCGAGGTACCTCCGTTCGAAGAAGGACTTGGCGTTGTGGAAGAGGGAGCTTTTCAAAAGGATGTTCCGGGTCGGGGTGCGGTAGACCAGGGTGCCCGAGTCGAGGCTGTCGACTATGCAGACCAGTTCGACCCGGAACTCCCGGGTGCCGGTCCGTCCCTCCAGAAACTCGCAGAGGTTGTGGGCAGCCGTCTCGGCCTGGAGATCGGCCGAATGGCCCTGCTTCGGCATCCAGTCCGGTCCCGGATAGGCGCCGCAGTCTCCGGCGACGAAGGTCCCGGGCCACCCCTCCACCTGACAGGTTTTCTCCGCCTTGATGAAGCCTCCCGGAGACTGGGGGAGGGGGGTTCGGGCCACCCAGTCCGGTCCCCGGAGTCCGGGGGTGAAGACGATCAGGTCGGCGGGAAAGCTCTCCGTTTCGGTCGTCACGCCTTCCGGGGAAAAGCTCTTGAGCCTGGAGCCCAGGTGTGTGGGGATGTTCCGCCGGGCCATCTCCGCCAGGAGATTCCTGACGGCTTTCGGTCCCAGGCGGTTCCCGGGCTCCGCGGCCGGGCTGAAGAATGTGAGCGCGATCTTTCCCCGGCGTCCGGTCTTTCTAAGCCAGGTGTCGAGGCCGAAGAGGAGCTCGAAGACGGGGCCTCCCCGGACGGCCGAGGGCTCGTCGGGATTGCCGGCAAAGCCCAGGGCGATGGTGCCGGTTTCCAGGCTCTCGATCCTCTCCCGGATGGCCAGGGCGTCCTCGGTCCCCTGGCAGATCGACCGGCTGTGCTCGATCCCCGGAAGCTTCCGGAGGGAGGCGGAGCCGGTGGCGATCAGGAGGGCGTCGTTCGCGTGGCGGCCCCTGTCGGTCACCAGGATCCGGCCCTTCTCCTCGACTCCGGTCACGGTTCCGGGCAGGTGGCGGATCCGGTGCTTCCGGAAAAAATCCCCCAGAGGGATCCGGAGGTCGGAGGGTGAGCGAAGCCCCGTCGGAATCCAGATCAGCCCCGGATAGTAGAGGAGTTCGGGGAATGGGGAGACCAGGAGGATCTCCGTCTCCTTCGGAGCCCTGTTCCGGAGTTCCCGGGCTGCGGCGAGGCCCCCGAAGCCGGAACCGGCGATGACGATCCGTTTCATGGAAGTCTCCTTTGGTGGACATCCTTCGCAATCAGGATAAGTCCATTGTAGGAGGGGAGGGAAGGCCGGTTCAAGGGAGCGTTCGAGAGGGACAAGGAAAAGACCATTTGGCCGAAGCGCTTCCCGGAGGAGCGTCCGATTACTGCCCGATCAGGAAGCATCCCGGACTGCAAACGGTTCCCCATCCGATTCCGATCGAAAGTCCCTGAAGAAAGGCCGGGAATCCCGCATCGAAGGTGGTTCCCGGGGCGTAGCCTCCCAACGAGGAAAAATCGTTGTTCCCGGTGGCAAACAGGGTCTGGGCGCTGACGATGGAGAAGGGGAGCGTGTAGGAGCCAGAAGATCCTGTCAGTTTTGCCGACTGGCTTGGGTCATTTCCGCAGAAAAATCCCGCGTAATTTCCGGAACTGGAACACTGGGAAATGGAGGAGTTGTCGATAAAGTACCCGTTCGATCCTGTATCGAAATAAGCCGTCAATGATTTTCCATTGTAGCTTGCAGTAATAGTCCCATTCTGGTCTGTATCAAGCTGGGTGAAGTTCGAAGAAGATGAGATCCCGAAGGTGAGCGTTCCTGTGACATTCGATGCTCCCGTTGAAGGTGAAACCGTGGGGAGACCGGTGAGAAGAACCCCATTGTTGCCAGTGGAGAGGAGATAGACCGGGTTCTGGACCTCCTGGGATCCGCTTGTGGGACAACTCAAGCTCGCGGGAGTGCCTCCGCTTCCCGCATAGTAGAGTCCCCCGTCGCACTGGGGAAAGAGCACCCCCAGGATCCCGTTGTAGTAGGGCTGGAAGGGGGCGGAGGAGGTTCCGTTTGTGCAGGAGGAGGGGGCGGAAAGAGTCGAATTTGAAATCTGTACGGGGACTGTGACCTTATTTGTCCCCAGGGTGATCTGAGCCGTGACGACCGGCCCGAAATTGTACCCCGAGACAAACTGGTAGCACTCGAAGAGACCCTGGCCCCCGCCCGTTGTTTCCTGATGAAGCTCTCCGGAGATGGCCACGGTATGCGACAGGCGAAGTCCGGTCGATCCGTAGTCGAGGAGGATGTTGGGGACATCCTCGCAGGTTGTAATTGTAGTGTCGGGAACACAGATGTGAAGGGTCACGGCTGGGATGTTGACCGTCCCCGCGCAGGTCGACTGGTAGACCGGCATGGAGTTTGAAGTCGGTGAAGGAAGCCCCGTCGTCGGGGTCGTTCCGGTGCAGACGGCGGTCGGAGAGGAGGAGGAAGAGGAGCCCCCCCCGCATCCGGGAAGAAGAAGCAGGGAGAAGAACAAAAGCCCCTTGAGACCGATCCTGAAAAGCGTCATGGGGCGATCCGGATCCGGTCGGGAGTCACTCCCTGCGGGAGCCGCGTCCGGTCCCAGGCCGACCCGATCTGGAAGTGGGCGTTGCCGACCACCGAGATCGCGAGGCGTCCGTCCTGGAAAAAGAGCCGATGGCGATCGGGGGAGCGGATCACCGGGGGAAGATGGCGGTAAAGGCTTCCGAGGAGAAGGGAGAGATCGGGATGGAGAGACCCTTTCCATGCGACAGCGAAGGAGCGCCCCCCGGAGTCGAGAAATTCCCGGACCGTCAGCGTCCGAGGAGGCCTGCCCGGGACGGTCGGCTGCTCCGAGCGCTGGAAGGTCAGGGCGGTGTACCCGGGACGCTGGTCGGTCCGGATCAGGGACATTTTGAGGGTCCGGGCCTGGGCCATCACTTCGGGGCGAAGTCCTCCGAGGACCGCCCGGGCGGGGGAAGGAAAACTCACGGCCAGGAGACAGACTCCTCCCGCCAGACCCAACAGACAAGATAAGGAAAAGATCTTTATGGACCTTCTTTTCGTTCGTTTCGGCATTATTCGTTCCGGAGCAGGGTTCGGCAGAGGGAATGGAAAGGCGGAAAGGGGGTGTCTTGAAACAATGACGCCGGGTTTTCGGATTGCCCGATCGCAGCGCAAGCCGGGGAGGAGAGGAGAATCCCCGTTCCCGCGGTTAGCGTTGCGATCGGAGCGATGAGGGAAGAACGGGATCCCATGGCTTAACCTCCGGTCGCGGATCTGATCTGCCCTAGTGTAACCCAAAAGGGAAGCGTCTGGGAATCTCGTAGAGCCCCCAGAGAAAGGCAAGAAGAAGCAGGGGCGCTCCGGTGCGGACGTAGTCCGAGAACCGGTACTCCCCCGGACCCCAGGTCAGGGTGTTCACCGGGTGGGAGAATGGGGTGAGAAAGGCCATCGTGGCCGAAAAGGCCACCCCCATCATGAGCGGATAGGGGGAGAGGTGGAGGACCCGGGAGAGGTCGATCGCGATCGGGGCCATGATGAGCGCCACCAGGTTGTGCGAGAGAAACTGAACCATGAGGGCGGTCGTCCCCATGAGAAGAGCCAGAAGAAGGGTCGGAGAGAGGACATGCCCCTGAGAGCCGAGAAGGCCGGCGATCATCTGGCCCAGCCCGGTCTGGGAGATGGCCCAGCCCAGGGGAAAGAGCCCTCCCAGGAGCATGACCACCCGCCACTCGATGGCGTTTTTCGCCTCCTCGAGGGTGAGGCATCCCGTGAGCACCATGAGAATGGCCCCCAAAACCGCCGAGAGGGTCAGGGGGAGCCAGGCGAAAACATTGGTGAGGACCACCCCCAGGAGGATCCCCAGGGCGATGACGGCCTTGTCCGACCGGAAGGTTTCACGCTCGAAGAGGTCCAGATAGAAAAAGAGATTCCGGGCGGAGAGCTCCTCCACAGCTCGCCGCGGTCCCTGGATCAGAAGGAGGTCTCCCGCCTCGAGGGTCAGGTCGGAGAGCTCCCCCGGGATCCGTCGTCCCTCCTCCCGGTGGACCCCCACGATGTCCACCTCGGGGGGAAGCAGGAAGTGGAGGGAGGAGATTTTGCGTCCAATCATGCCGGAGCGGGGAGAGAGCATGGCCTGGGCCAGGATCCAGTCCTCCGACTCCAGGAGCCGGTCCAGGGGCGGCCGTTTGGCCTCCTCTCCCAGGGCCGGGAGGGAGTGCTGGACCGGGAGGAGGGACAGCCCCCGGAGATCCCCCAGCTTGTGCAGCTGGGAGAGGGTGGCCACCACATGGAGGTGGAGTCCCTGGACCATCACCTCTCCCTCGGGGGGCATGGTCGGGGGAGAGGGAGAGGTCGGGGGGGCGGCCGGCGGACCGGTCATCCGCGACCAGTCCCAGGAGGCCCTGAGGAACGACTGGGCCCGGGCCCGGGCGGACAGGATCCGCGAGGCATGGGCGATGCGGAGCGCCAGTCCCGTCTCCGTATGGAGGGGAGACTCGGAGAAACGCTTTCCCAGATAAGGGAAGTCCGCCCCCAGGACAAGTTCGAGATCGAAGACCCGTTCCTCTTCCGGGACGGGGGGCGACGCCTTGAACTCCGCCCACCGGAAGAGACGTCCCCCGGAGAGTCCGAGATAGGTGAGCCCCAGAAGAAAGGCCCCGGCCCCGACGGGAAAAAAGTCGAACATCCGGAAGGGATGGTACCCCTGCCCTTCAAGATATCCCGAGACCACGATGTTGGAGGAGGTTCCGATCAGGGTGGCCGATCCCCCCAGGATGGCCGCGTAGCCCATGGGAAGGAGAAGAGGTTTTTCCGAGAGGCGGGACTCCTTGAGAAGGGAGAGGACCACCGGAAGAAAGAGGGCGGTGGTCCCCGTGTCGTTCAAGAACATCGAAAAAAGTCCGACCGTTCCCAGGATTGCCGGGACGAGGAGAGCCGGATGCCTTTTCCGGAGGGACTCAAGCAGAAGGGCGACCTTCCGGACGACCTTGGTCCGGGAGAGTCCTTCCGAAAGAATGAAGAGGGAGACGATGGCGATCACCGCCGGTTCCGAAAAGCCCGAGAAGGCCTTTTCGAGGGAGAGGACGCCCGTCAGGGAGAGGACGACCGGCACCCCCAGCACCACGATCTCGAGCGGCAGGAGGCGCATCGAGAGAAGGACGATGACAAAGAATGTCAGTGACACGACGACGATGATCGGCATGGAACTCCCGGATGAGAGAAAGCCGGCTAAACGGTTGGAGGAAGGATACCATTTTTGCCCCGTCTCTGTGTTAGTCTGGACAAATCGGAGACAGGGGGAGATCCCCGGATTGAACGCATTCTAGGAGAGAGCGCAATGAGACGATTCCTCGTCGCGGGTCTGTGGTTCGCCGGACTGGTCCTGGCGGCCTGTACGGCGGATGGACCGAAATCGGGAGAGACGGGGGGGCTTCCCTCCTGGGTCGCCTCCCTTCACGCCCCGAAAGGGGTCTACCGGGCGGTCGGGTTCGGCCAGGGAGAGGAGATCCCGGAGGCGGTCCAAACGGCCCGGAAGAATGCCCTTCTCCAGATCGTCGAAAGCTCCTTCGGGGAGTCGGTCCGCTACCGATACCGGAAGGAAGGGGCGCGGGAGGGATTGTCGACCTCCGCCTCCGTCCACGACTTCTACGATGCGGCATCCTCCGGGAATCTTTTCGGCCAGCGGGTTGTCCACAACGCCGTCCGGAGAGCGGGAGAGGGGTATGTGGCCTACGTGATGGTGGAGGTGGCGAAGAAGGATATCCTGCAGGCGTATGCCAGTTTCCTTAAAGAGAAAAAGGCCCGGCGGGACCTTCGTCTGGCGGAGACCCGGGGAGCCGTCCTGCTCGAGACCGGCCACTTCCGGAAGGCCCTGGCCTTTTACCGGACGAAGGCCGGCCGGGAGCCCGGCAACGATGTCTGGTGGATCGGGATCGGGGCGGCCCAGTATCGCCTTGGAGCCTACGACAAGGCCCTGTCCGCGACCGACAAGGGGCTTTTGATCAATCCCCGCTCCTTCTACGGCTACTGGAACCGGTCGAGCATCCTCGAAAAGCTCGGCCGGAGGCGCGAGGCGGTGGAGGCCGTCCGGATGGCCTGCGCCCTCCGTCCGTCCGAGGTGTGCCGGGTGCGTCTC
This sequence comes from Nitrospirota bacterium, assembly GCA_023481175.1. Lineage (GTDB taxonomy): Bacteria > Nitrospirota > Leptospirillia > Leptospirillales > Leptospirillaceae > UBA4572. Next base: position 36,843 of record JAMCWM010000005.1, on the reverse strand, counting down.
CAGGAGGCGGAGATGAAGGTACGGTAGGATGTCAGCTTGTCCGGGATCGGCTCCGGGAGGAAGGGGGGGGCCGGAACCCGTCCCGGATCTTGAGGAGAAGGGGCCGGAGACGGTCCATCTCCTCGCAGGAGAGGGAGCGGTTGAAGAAGGCTTCGAGGTGGTTGATGTGGCGGGGAAAGACCTCCTCGAAGACACGTTCTCCCTCAGGCGTGAGACAGATGATCTGCCCCCGACGGTCGTGGGGATTCTGGGTGCGGGATATGAGCTTTTTCTTCTCGAGCCGGGTGAGAACTCCTGTCAGGGTTCCCTTGGTGACCAGGGTCTCCCGGGCGAGGTCGGTGCAGCAAAGCCCCTGGGTTCGCCCCAGAGTGACGATGACGTCGAACTGGCCCCGTGTGAGTCCCATGGAGGCGATATTCCGGTCGGAGACCTGCAGGAAGGCCTGGTAGGCCTCCACCAGGGGCCTGAGAACGGTCAGGTAGTGGGGAGAGGGAAGGGCGGAAGGAGAGCCCTCTCCCCCAGAATTCTCGTCCGGAGCCGATTTATTTGACAGTGATCGTGCCACGCGCCGTCCTCGGATGAAAGTCTCCGAAATATTCGTACGTTCCCGATCCCAGGCCCGACACCGGGATCTCCACCGTCTGCCCCGGACGGACCAGGACCTCGAAGGCCATGTCGTAACTTTCGAACTCTTCCATCGACTTTCCGAAGTTTGTGACATGGAAGAGCAGGGGCTGTCCTTTGGGAACCTCCCTGACCGTCGACTCGAAGCGATGGTGCCGTATGGCGACGTCGATCCGGAGAGGGGATCCCGAGGCCGCCCGGGCCGGCGGCAAGCCAATAAAGAGAAGCGATCCGCCAAGGAGAAGGACGGACAATGGTTTTTTTATCTGCGAAAAATTCATTTTTATATATTAATCATTTTTTGGATAGTTATCAAATTCCGATGTTTCTTCACCGGCTCTTCCGGAGCGGCTGGGAACCGGTGCGCAGGGAGTTCCGATGGGACCGGAGCCACCAGGCCATCATGACGATCGTGTAGGTGAAGGTCGTGAGGACGACGGTCAGCGAAGGACGGGCGCGGTAACCGAAGAAGTCCGCCATGAACCCTCCGAGCAGGTCGTGTTCGTTCAGAAGACGGCTTGAGTCCCAGACCTGACTGACAAGGGGGGGAATGGCCCCGATCATGACGAGGCGGCCGACCCCCGCCGAGATCATGCCGGCGGCGAAAAGGATCAGGAGGATGGACGTCACGGAGAAGAAGTGATGAAGGGGAATCCGGACGAGACCCCGGAAGAGGAGAACGACGATCCCGATGCCTGCGGCAAGGCCGCCTAGTCCCCAGAGCAATTCGGAGAGGCTGGCTCCCCCCATCTGGGTCGCGATCCCCCAGAGAAAGAGGATGGTCTCGAGCCCTTCCCGGAAGACGCCGAAAAAGGAGAGCAGAAAGAGGGCCCCGTGCTCCCCCGAATCGAGGATGCGGCCCACCCGTCCGGAGAGTTGTCGGGAGAGGTCTTTTCCATGGTAATGCATCCAGACCACCATCGTGGTCAGGAAAAAGGCCGCGAGAAAGAAGACGAGAATGTCCAGCTCGTTTTTGAGGGGGCCGGACAGGGTGGCCACGAGATCCCGGGAGCCCACGAGGACCGCACCGCAGAGGAGAAGTGCGGTGGCGACCCCACCGATCACATACTTGCGGTCAGCCGGCCGGCCCGTCTTTCGGATGGTGGTGAGGAGAATTCCGACCAGAAGGGCGGCCTCGAGAGACTCCCGCATGACGATGAGAAAGGTTTCCATGGCTGGCCTCCGTGAACATGAGAATCACTATCAATCTTATTGTAAAGATTCGGGAGGGGAAGAGTCAAGCTTCCGGACCGTTTTCGGCCGAAGCAGAGTGTGCTAGACTTTAGCGGTTTTCGACGAATGAGAGGATCAGGGACATTGAGGAGGAGAAATGCGCGTCTCATTTCACGGAGCGGCCCGTTGCGTGACGGGATCCTGCCACCTTGTGGAGGCCGGAGGAAGGAAGTTTCTCGTCGACTGCGGCATGTTCCAGGGGAGGGACGACATGGCCCAGGAAAACAGACATCCCCTGGGGTTCGATCCCCGGGAGATCTCGGCGGTGCTACTGACCCATGCCCATCTCGACCACTGCGGCCGCCTCCCCCTTCTGGTCAAGGAGGGCTTCAACGGGCCTGTCATCGCCACCCCCGCGACTCGCGACCTGACCTCCATCGTTCTGATGGATGCCGCCCACATCCTCCAGGAGCACTCCGAACACCAAGAGCGGCATCAGGAACATGTCCCCCCGCCTCTCTATTCCCTGGTGGATGTTTTCGATACGATGCGCTGCTTCCAGAAGGCGGTCAGGTACGGGGAAAAGATCTCCCTGGCGCCGGGGGTGGAGGCGGTCTTCCGCGACGCCGGCCACATTCTGGGCTCGGCGTCGGTCCAGATCACTGAAACGGCAGGGAATGCCCGGACCCGCATCCTTTTCTCAGGGGATCTCGGCTCCTCCGGCCGCTCCTTTCTCCGCCCCTCCGATCCGCCCGCCGACTCCGATGTGGTGGTCATGGAGACAACCTACGGAGACAGGAACCATCGCTCCTACGCCGACTCCACCGCCGAACTCCGGAGCCTCGTCGCCGAAACCTTCGGAAGAGGAGGAAACGTCCTCATCCCCACCTTTGCCCTGGAGCGGACCCAGGAACTCCTTTTCCTCTTCCGGAAATGGGACCTCGAAGGATTCTTTCCGGAGGGGAGCCGGATCTTTCTCGATTCCCCCATGGCCATTCGTTCGACCGACGTCTTCGAACGCTATGCCGAGGCTTTCGACGGGGAGATCCAGGATCTCCTTTCCCGCCATGTCGACCCCTTCCACTTCGACCGGCTGACCCTGGCCCGAAGCAGCGACGACTCCCGGCGCATCAACGAATTCCGGGGGCCCGCCATCATCCTTGCCGGCTCCGGCATGCTCTCGGGAGGCCGGATGATGTACCATATCGAGCGGGAGATCGGCAACGCCCGCTCCTCCCTGGTCTTTGTCGGCTACCAGGGCGAAGGAACCCTGGGACGGGAACTCGTCGACGGAGCTCAGACTGTGAAGATTTTCGGACAGGAGCGGGAGGTTCACGTCAACCGGGCCATGATCAACGGATTTTCGGCCCATGCCGACCAGAAGGACCTGCTCGACTGGTGCAGGAAGATGGCCGTCCCGGAACTGGCCCTTCTGGTGCACGGGGAGGAACGGTCGATGGAGGGCTTCCGGAAGGTCCTCCCCCAGGTCGGCTGGAGCCATGTCACCATGCCGGAGATGGGGGAGTCCCTCTTCCTCCCTCCCCGGACCCTCTAGGGAGGTCCCGCATGTCGAGATCCTTCTGCTGGTCCTCGTGAGCCCATGGGTGACCTCTCCCTTCTCCACCGCCTGATCCGGGTTGCCCGGTCCCGCCCTGCCCATCCCATGATGGAGGTCTGGGAAGAACGGGACGGAAAGGCTGTCCGGGGGCAGCTCCTGACCTACGGGGAGATCCTGGACAGGGTGGTCCGCAAATCCCGGGAGTTTTCCAGGGAGCTGGCACCCGGAGAGATCCTGGTGGGACTCTGCCTCCCCCCGGGTCCGGAGTTCGTGGTGAGCGACTTTGCCCTCATGGCGACCGGACGGACTCCTGTTCTCATCGATCATCTCCTCCCTCCCGACACCTTGCGGGATCTGCTCGAAGGCTTCGGGATCACCGCCCTTGTGACCTCCGATCCGGCTCTGACCGCGTCGCTTTCCGGAACAGGACCCTTTCATCTTCTTTCTCCGGCGTTGCCGGAGCCGGACGGCGAGGCTTTAGACCCCGAAATCCTTCTCGCCGGAATGCTCCCCGAGGGTGAGAATACGGTGGCCCATCTTCTCCTCACCTCAGGCACCACCGGGGAGCCGAAAGGCGTTCCTCTCACCCACCGGAACCTTCTCTCGGACGCCGATGCCGCCCTGTCCTACGGCGTCTTTACCGACCGGGACCGGGTGCTGTCTGTTCTCCCCCTTCACCACTCCTATCCCTACATGACCGGGATCCTCCTTCCCCTCTCCGCCGGCGAGACGATTCTCTTTCCTCCCGATCTGTCTCCGGGAGCCCTCTCGGGGGTCCTGGAGCGGGGAGGAGTGACGATTTTCCCTGCTGTGCCCCTTCTCTGGGAGCGCTTCCACCGGCGGATCATGGAAGAGATCGATAAGAAACCGCCCTTTCTCCGGTCGATGATTCACAGGGTCCTTCTTCCCGCCTCCTTTGCCCTCCGGAAGCGTTTTGGCATCACGGCGGGAGCCCTGCCCTTCGGAGCCGTCCGGCGCCGCCTGGGACCCCGGATGAAGGCGCTCTTTTCCGGAGGGGCGGCCCTCGACCCCAAAATTGCCCGGGATTTCTTCGCCATGGGGATGACCCTCCTCGAAGGGTACGGTCTCACCGAAACCTCTCCCGTCGTTTCGGTCAACACTCCGGCCCGTTGGCGCGTGGGAACGGTGGGACCTCCTCTTCCGGGGGTCGAGGTCCGGGTCCTCCCCCCCGAGGAGGGACGGCCGGGGGGACGGGTCCTGGTCCGGGGGCCGATTGTGGCGGAGAGCTGGTGGTTCCCGGGAGGGGAGCGGAAGGCGCTCAGGGACAAGGACGGATGGTTCGACACGGGGGATCTGGGGATCCTCGAGGACGGCTTTCTGACCCTCGTGGGCCGGGAAAAGGAGGTGATCGTCCTGCCCAACGGCAAGAATATCTTCTCGGAGCCCCTCGAAAACACCCTGGTCAAGCGGGCCGGGCTGGTCGAGGCGGCCGTTCTTCTCGAGGGGAAGGCTCTGGTCGCCCTCCTCCGCCCTGAGATCTCGGGACCCGGAACTCTGGTCGTCCTGGGGGAGGCCGTCGAGGCCGTCAATCGGGAGATCCCTCCCCACAGCCGGATCGCCGCCTTCGAGATCCTCGAAACCCCTCTTCCGAGGACCCGCCTGGGGAAGCTCCGGCGTTTTCTCCTTCCCGACATCTACCGGGAGATCCGGTCGCGCCGCCTGGCTGCCCAGCCCGTTTCCCTCGTTCCGGACAGTCCGCTCGCCGTCCGGGTCCGGGAACGGATCCGGGCGGTGGCCGGCATTCAAGGGGAGATCCCCGACGGGGCCCGGCTCGAAGCCGATCTCGGCATCGACTCCCTGGGACGCATCGAACTTTTGCAGGAGATCGAGGAAATCCTCGGGGCGGAAATCTCCGACGAGCTCCTGTCCGGGATCGTGACGGTCGGGGATCTCCTGGGGCGACTTTCCGAAAAGACTCTGGGAGAGGAGCGGCCAGCGGATCTTCTGGAACGTCCCCTGGAGGGTTCCGAGTTCGCCTTGATTCCGGGGCGAGGGGAGTTCGCCGGAAGAGGGCTTTCCCTGGGGGGAAGAATTTTCTATCATCTCTTTCGCGGCCTGGGACACCTCTTTTGGGGGATGGAATGGCCGCGCTGGTCCAAAGCGGAGGCGGAAGACGGGGGAGCCCTTCGCCTTCCGGAAGGAGCCTTCATGGTGGTGGCAAACCTCTCCTCCCCGCTCGATGCCCTTCTGCTCGCTCTGTCGCTTCCCCCGAAGCTCCTCTCCCGCACCTTCGTCTGGGGCCTTCCCCCGTCTCTCCAGGAAAGACTTCGGCCCTTCGGCAGGCTTCTGGCGATCCTTCCCGAGGGCGACCAGAAGGCCCTCTCCGGCCTTCGTGTCGCCCTCTATCTCCTTCGGAGCGGCCACGGTCTCCTGGCTTTTCCGGAGGGGGAACCATCTCCCGACGGCGGGATCCGCCCCTTCCGGCCAGGTGTGGGCGCCCTTCTTCGGCGCTCGGGAGTTCGGGTTTATCCGGTCCGGATCGCCGGGACCCGGGCCGCGTGGTCTCCCGCAAGCCTCTTTCCGCGTCCTTCGAAGGTCGGCCTTTCTTTTGGCCGGCCGATCGATCCGGGACTCCTGACCTCTCTGGACGAAGCCGGCATCGCCCGATACCTCGAGGAGCAGATCCGCAATCTTCCCGGGCCTTCCTGACTCGGACCCCTCCCGTCGCGGGATTCTGATCCCGACTGATCCATTCTCCCGGCGAAGGTCGCCCTGTCCGTCAGCTTCCGGATCCGGTTTCCGCCGATCACCTTCCCTTCCTGCTTCCCGGAATCCCCCGAAGACGTCATTTTCTGGGCTGTTTGAGAGGAGGAAGAGACACTGATCCGACAGGAGGAGAGGCGATGTGGAGAATGGAGGACCGGGTGCGGTGGCACAGAAGGTCTCCGCGCCCGGTTTTCAGAACGGAAGTTCCTACAACCCTGTTCCGCGTTGGGAGGAGCGGGAATCCTTGCTCCCGAAAAGATAGGCCAGCGCACCGATTCCCACAAAGAACACGACGTTCACAAGTACGACCACGATCGGGCTGAAGTCAGGTCCGAGCATAGTAATCCTCCTTGTTGGACAAATCGTCGACTGTCCAGGCGATGGTTCCCGAAATTTTTCCTGGCACATGTTCAATATACCATACGATATAAAAATTATTTTATTATCTAAATCGAAAAAAATCTGAAGAATTTGTCTTGTGTAAAAAATAAATTACAGTTTTTGAAATGGGAGTGACGCAGGAGAAAAGCGGGAGCTGGAAGCCCCGATCTCCCGGGACGGGATACCTCTGCCCGGGAGTGTCTGGGGATCGGGGCGGGATGGGGAGAAGAGGAGAGAGAAGGACCGGGTCTAATGGGGGGGTGTTTCATGGCCAGCCATGGAGGGATCGAGTCCCTCCTGTGTCATGGCCTGGGCCAGGGCCAGGGTCAATCGGTCCTGGATCTCCCTTTTCCTCCCGGGGGTTTCGGCCTCGAAGCGCAGGACGAGAGCCGGCTGGGTGTTCGAGGCCCGGACCAGCCCCCACCCGTCGGAAAACTCGACCCGGATGCCATCGATGTCGTTGAAAGAGAGTCCCTGGTCCTTCAGAAGATGCTTCAGACGGTCGACGACCGCAAATTTTTTTTCATCGGGACACTCTCTCCGGAGTTCGGGAGTGGAGAAGGTCCGGGGAAGCGATTCGAGAAGCGTGGAAAGGGGGCGGCCTCTCCTGGCCAAAAGAGCCATGAGTCGAATGCCGGCATAGAGGGCGTCGTCGTACCCGTAATAGTCGTCCGCAAAAAAGATGTGGCCGCTCATCTCCCCGGCCAGGGGGGATCCCGTCTCCCGCATGCGGGCCTTGATCAGGGAGTGGCCTGCCTTCCACATGTCCGGGATTCCTCCGAGGGCTGCGATCCGGTCATAGAGGAACTTCGAGGCCTTCACTTCGGAGATGATCCGGGAGCCGGGGCGCCGGGAGAGGACCTCCTCCGCAAAAAGGACCATGAGCTGGTCGCCGAAGAGAAGCTCTCCCCGTTCGTCCACCACGCCGATACGATCGGAATCTCCGTCGAAGGCGATCCCGAGGTCGGCCCGGTGGTCTTTCACGGCCTTGCAAAGGGTCGTGAGGTTTTCCGGAACGGTGGGGTCGGGATGATGGTTCGGGAAGCGGCCGTCGGGTTCTTCGAAAAGAATCGTCAGGTCGACGCCAAGGGGAGTGTAGAGCTCCCGGACGACCAGGCCGGCCGTCGCATTTCCGCAATCCACCACAACCCGGAGAGGACGGTCCCCGAAAAGTGGCAATTGTCCGAAGTTGGCGACGATTTCCTTGACATAGTCTCCGGCCACGGGATGGTCGGTCAGGATCCCGGGGGGGGCCGCAAAGAGGGGCGGAGGCGTGAGCGAAAAGGTCTTCGCCCGCCGGCGGATCTCGGAAATGGCCTCGCCGTAGATCGTCTCCCGTCCGATGGCCAGCTTGATGCCGTTGTCGGGGGCGGGGTTGTGGCTCGCCGTCACCATGGCTCCCCCATCCACGGGAAGAGCGAAAAGGGACCAGTAGAGAAGGGGGGTCGGGACGGTTCCGATCCGGATCACGGAGATCCCGTTGGCGAGCAGTGTCTCCGCAAGGGTTCCGGCTATCCGGGGAGAGGTGAGGCGGACGTCCTGACCCAGGGCGAGCGTTTTGGCGTTCTTTTCATGGAGCACGGAGGCCAGGGCGAGGCCGATGGCGCGAATGGTGGAGTCCGACAGGTCCCGCTCGGCATTGCCGCGGATGTCGTATTCCCGGAAGATCCCTTCGCTGATCATGCCGGCTCCCCACGCGGAGCCGGCGGGGCAAAGGTCTCCGGAGTTTCCTCCGTCCGGCGGTAGTCGTCGTGGAATCGGATAATGTCGTCCTCTTCCAGATACTCTCCGTTCTGGACCTCGATGACGATGAGGGGAACCTTCCCGGGATTTTCGATCCGGTGGCGGGTCGCCTTGGGGATGTCGATACTCTGGTTGGTATGGAGAAAGATCTCCTCCTCTCCCAGGGTCACGCGCGCCGTTCCGGCGATCACCACCCAGTGTTCCGAGCGGTGAAGATGCATCTGCAGGGAGAGCCGGGCGCCGGGATTGACCAGGACGCTTTTCAGCTTGTACATGGGCCCCTGGTCGAGAATGGTGTAATGACCCCAGGGGCGGTGGGTCGTCCGGTGCTCCTGGGCCTCCACGGCATTTCTTTCCCGGAGGTGGGAGACCACCTCCCGGACCTCCTGGGCCCGGTCCTTGGGGCAGACAAGCGTCGCGTCGTCGGTGTCCACCACGATCATGTCCCGGAGTCCCAGGACGGCGACGACCCGCTTGTCGGCCTGGATGATGGAGTTTTCGGTGTCGATGACAACCGCGTTCCCCCGGATCACGTTCCCCCGGCCATCCCGGGGGGAGATGTCGTCCAAAGCCGACCAGGACCCGACATCCTTCCAGTCGATGGGTCCGGAGAGCGACCAGACCCGGGAGGAGCGCTCCATCAGCCCGTAATCGATGGAAAGGGAGGGGGCATGGCGGTAGAAGAGATCGATCGCACGCCGTTCTCCGGGAGTTCCCAGGGAGGAGTTGACCGTGTCGAGGGAGGCTTTGAATTCCGGCTGGATCTGTGCGAGCTCTTCGAAAAAGGTCCGGACCCCGAAGACGAACATCCCCGAATTCCAGAGATGGCGGCCGCCGGCCAGGAAGGCCCGAGCCTTTTCCCTGTCCGGCTTCTCCACGAATCGGGCGACCTTTCTCGCGGTAAAGAGGCCCGTCGAGAAGGCGGGAAGCTCATCGCCCAGTTCGAGGTAACCGAACCCCGTCTCGGGACGGTGGGGAGGGATTCCGAAGGTGACCAGGACCTTTTCGTCGCGCGCGATTCCAGCGGCGTGCTGGACAAGCGCCAGAAAATGGTCCTGGGGCCCGATCAGGTGGTCGGAGGCCATGACGGCCACCACCGCCTCCGGGTCTTCCCTTGCGATCAGGAGGGAGGCGAGGGAGATGGCCGGGAGGGTGTTGAGGGAGCGGGGCTCCACCACCAGACGGCACCGACGCCCTTCCCCGGCGTTCATGGACTGCAGGATGCGCCGGGTTTCGGCGGCATGGGTGGATCCGACCACAAGGGCGATCCGTTCCTCCGGAACGAGCGGAAGAATCCGGTCGATCGTCTTGGCCAAAAGAGAGTCTGAGCCCTCGAAGGCAAGAAACTGCTTGGGAAAGAGCTCCCGGCTCATGGGCCAGAATCGCGTGCCGGATCCTCCGGCCATGATGAGGCTATAAAGCATGGACCCTCCGTCCAGGGACAAGGAATTAGGATAATCGGTCTATCTTTCGACACGTTATTATGGTCCGGAGAGACGGTCAAAGACAAGGGCAAGAGAGGGGCGAGGGTAGGATAAATGAGGCCAAAGCAGAAGGGGGGACGGTTCCGGAGGTCCGGAACAGGCAACCGGCAAGGAGAGAGAAAGGGAAAAACAGCCCGAATACGGAAGACGGTAAGGCGACTCCTTCGCCCTCCTCTGAGAGACGGAGGAAGACCTTTCAAGAAACGCTGTATGGAGGGAGGGAAGGCAAGGAAGTCGCGCAGGAAAGTTCCCCGGCTGGGGACCATCGGTGATCGAAATTCCCTTTGGCCCCGGTTATCCGCTCTCGACTGCAAGCTGATTCCGATCTATGAAAAACGCCAGGATAGAACCTCTTCCGGTTTCAGAAACCCAGGGCTTTCTGAAGCCCCGTGATCCATCGGGAAATGAGAGTGGGCTTTTTGGCCCGGGAACTCTTCTCGATGGCGGCAAGAAGGTTCCTGTCCATAGGAAAGAGATTCTGGACCAGTCCGTCCTTCTGAAGAAATACCACGGGATTGTTTTTCAGGATCCTGCCCATGTCGCACCTCCAATCTGTTGCGGGAGAAGGAGTACCGGAAAGACGACCTTCTCCCCTGGACCGTCCACTTTCCGCCGGCACGTCTGAAGCCCTTTCCGGGTGCCGGATCCCGGGGATATCCTTTGGACAAGGATTTTGATGTTTAATTATATTTTAGCCTAATTTATACCACGGATTTATTATTAGTCAATTTTTATATATAAGTCTTCATGAAAAAAATGATTTTATAGTTGCTGGGGGGGAAAGGGACCTAGCGGCCGGGGGCCACTTCCCCCGCCTCCGACGGGACCCTCTCGACGAGCCAGTGGAGGAGATTGCGGAAGGCCACCGGAGAGGCCGCATCGGCATGAAGGGCTTCATGCCACCAGGGACGGAGGCTCACCTCCGGGAAAAGATGCGAGAAAGGGTGTGAGGGAACAGGAAGGAAGAGGGGGCCTTCCTGCATTCCGCTCCGATGTCGCTCTGCGGGGATCCACCCCAAGAGGTCCGGATGGAGAAGAAGGTCAAGGGGGAAGGTTCAGTGAGAAGTCAACGCGGCTTCCCTCCCGTGCCAGTCGCGACAGGGAGGCGATGATCCGGGAAAGTCCAAGTCGGAAGAGGCGGGCTCCCTCCCGGGTGGCCATGCGGGGTCGGAGGTCCCGGGAGAGGGGCGTGGTGGGCCTGGCCGGCTGGCTGTCCCTCCCCCATCGCTGATTCCCGGCTCTCCGGAGGGTCCGGAATCTCCATCAATGGGTGAGGCGTCTCCGGATCCGGCCTTCCCGGACCCTTCTAGCGTCGGGGACGAAGGGCCGGGAACGGCGCCCGGGCCGGCACCAGACCCCTGAAGGACGGGAAGAGGTCGGGGCAGAACAGTCGTCCGGATTTCTCTCGGAGGAGGGGGACAAGGTCGATCTCCCGGTTTCTTCCCCGGGATTCGATCGGATTTCCGAAAAGATGGTCCCCCCAGAGGGGAATCCGCTGCCCAAGTCCTGACAGGGTTTTCATGGCGAACTCCTTATATGGGCTGTCATCCCTTCGGAGGACAGGTCGAAGTCCGGGCTTCGGTCTTGTCATGCATCCTAAAGCCGGCGAATCGCTGGCAAGAGAGAAACCGATTTCTCGAAATAAAAAATAACACAATTTTATCGTAAGTCAACAAATCATGGTTTTTCCATGGAAAAACTTTATTTTCTCGAGGCCATACGAAGAATGCGGTCTCCGAGTCTCGGCGGGAGAAGGGCAAGGATCCGGACGATGAGGACCAGGGGCAGGGGAAACTCGATCCTGGCCCGCCCCTTCGCGATTCCGGCCCGAATTCGTCGGGCCGCCTCCGCGGCCGTGAGGAGAAAGGGCATGGGATAGGAATTTTTCCGGGTCATCTCTGTGACGACGTAGCCGGGATTGATGAGGGAGACGGAGACTCCAAAAGGTTCGGCCTCGTAGCGAACCGCGTCGGTCCATGCGGACAGCGCCGCCTTCGAGGCGCAGTAGGCTCCCCCCTTCGGAAGTCCCCGGTAGCCGGCCAGGCTTCCCATCACCGCAATCCGGCCTCGTCCCTCTTCTTTCATGGCGGGAAGGAACGGCATGACGGTGTTGAGGACCCCCATGACATTGGTGTCGAAGACCTGTTCCATCGTCCGGAAGTCGTTTCCGTCCTCCTCTCCCCGGACGCCCGCATTGGCGATGATGAGAGAGGGAGGGCCGGTGGTTGCGAGAAGGCCGGCCGCCATCTCTTCCATTTTTTTCCGGTCACGGACATCGATTTCATGGAGAACGGGACGGGCTCCGGCTTCGACAAGGAGGGGGGCGAGGTCCCGGAGACGCTCTGAACGGCGCGCGACGAGATGGAGCGTGACTCCGGGTTCGGCATAAAGGAGTGACAGGGCCCACCCCAGACCGGAGGAGGCTCCCGTGATGAGAATGGTCGACATCGGACCTCCGGGGAGGCAAGGTTGGGAGTCGTTCCCGTCAATGGAAAATGGCGGGACATTCGGGTACTCTGGTAGCATACTATCATGCATTCCCCGCCTCTCTCCCGCAGGGACGCGGAGAAGGGGAGATCACCTCAAAAAGGAATCCAGGGATGGCGAAACGTGCGAGAAGGGCCGGACAGGGTCCGGACAAGATGCTGGAAGAGCTTCGGGAGGTCCGGCCGGAGGCGAAAGATGTCCCGGGGGACAGGGCTGGTTTCATCGCGGTGGTCGGCCTTCCCAACGCGGGAAAGTCCACTCTGGTCAATGCCCTGGTCGGGGAAAAGGTTTCGGCCGTCAGCCCCACCCCCCAGACCACCCGGACCCTGATCCGGGGAATTCTGACCGAACCCCGGGGCCAGATGGTCTTTCTCGACACCCCGGGCTTTCATACCGCCGGTCCCCTTCTGAACCAGCGGATGGGAGGGAGCCTCCGTGAGGCCCTGGAGGAAGCCCATGTCATTCTGTGGGTCGCCGACATGTCCTCGCGGAAGAAGGACCGGGACTGGGAGCGGTTCCTCGAGTTCATGACCTCCCACCGGGGGAAGAAGCCCCTTGTGGTGGCCTTCACGAAGATGGACCGCCTGGGCCCCTCGAACATGATCCCTCCCCTCCTCGAATTCGAACGGGAGATGTCCCGCCATGGGATCGAAGGGGAGATCGTCCCCCTTTCGGGACTCCGGGAGACCAATCTCGACCGTCTGAAGGAGCTTCTGTTCCGGCATCTTCCCGAAGGAGAGCCGATCTTCGATCCGGAATGGTACACCAGTCAGACGATGCGGGAAATGGTCCGGGAAATTGTCCAGGAAAAGATCTTCTCCCTTCTCTACCAGGAGGTTCCCCACCAGTGCGCCGTTCTTGTCGAGGCGTTTCACGAACCGGAGGGCCATGAGAAGAGTACCCGGATCGAAGGGTCGATCCTGGTGGAGCGGGAGTCGCAGAAGGGGATCGTCGTCGGGGCCCGGGGCGAGACAATCCGGACGATCAGCGAACGGGCCAGGAAGGAAATCGAGGCCCTGACCGGGACACCCGTCTTTCTCCGCATGACCGTAAGGGTGGTTCCCGACTGGCGGGATCGACCCTCGGTCCTCAGGGATCTGGGGTATCTTCCGGAGTGAGCCCCTCCCGGAACGATCGGGTCGGAAGGACGTATGGCTGAGGAACTGGCGTTCATACTCCGGTCTGTCCGCTATCAGGACGCGGCCAAGGTCGTGACGTTCCTTTCCCGGGAAGGAGGACTCCGAACCGGATTCGCCCGGGGAGCCACGGCCCGGGACAACCGCTTCGGGGCCTCCCTCGAACCTCTCACGCTCTGCCGGATCACCGGCCGGAGAAGCGGGGTCCTTGCACTCTACCGGATCCACCACGCCGACATCGTCGAACCCTACCGCACGATCCACGCCGACTTCAATCTTCTGTCCTGGGCCGGACTGGTCTCCCGATTCCTTCTGGGATGCCTTCCGCCGGAACATCCCGAGCCCCTCCTTTTTTCCTTGACCCGGGAGACTCTTTCCGCTCTCGAAACCCGGAAGGAATCGGCCTCGCGCCTATGGATCCGATTTGCCCGGGAAGGCCTCGCCATCCTGGGGTATCGGCCGCCCCCTCCCGCATGCACCTTGTGCCATCGAAAGGTGGGGGAGGAGAAAGTCCTCATCCGTCCGTCCGAAGGGACGGTTCTTTGCCGGCTCTGTCGTCGGGAGGAAGGAAAGAGGGGGGTCGAGGTGCCGGGACAGATCCTCGACTGGTTGTCCGGAGCGGGAGACATCTCGAGTCTTCCGGGCCACTGGCATGAAGAAACTCTGAACTTTCTCGACCACATGATCGGGGAACACGATCCGAAATGGATTCCGGCTTCGTCCGTGACGTTTTTGCCCGAAGCCCGGGACTGAGGGATCAGAAGACGAAGAAGTGGACGCCCACGGAGGTGGTGATCATGAGAAGGGGCCCCCCGGAGAAGCTGGGACCCGGATAGGAGGGAAAGGCCAGGGGAACGGCAGCCACTCTTTCCTCAATGAACCATTGCTTGAAGCTCCATCCGGCGCCGATCTCTCCAAAGGGCTCCGGCGTGATGTGTCCCCCTCCGTAGGCGTTCTCGAAGGCGGCTCCCACGTCGGCGATGGCGTAGATCCAGTTCTTGTCCTTCGTCCGGTAAAGAACGTGATAGATCCCGAAGGAGAGGGGGGTGATTGATGAGAGTCCGGAGGAGTTCGGCGAGTAGGTAACCGGGTTCTCGGGGATCGTCTGGGAAGTCTGGAAGATGTTGGTCATCAGTGTTGCGGTGATGTCCCAGTCGGGAAGATACTCCCAGGTCATCCGGACGCCGCCCCCCCAGGCGATGGGGGCGGAGTTCTGGAGAGGGGAGAGCGGGACGTAGTCGAAGTTGCCCATCAGCTGGACATCGAAGGCCCGTGCGGGGGAAGGAAAGAAAATGACGGAGAGGGCGAGGAGCAGAAAAGTCGCCGGAGAGAGAATTCGGCCTGTTTTAGTCCCTATGGATGTCCGGAGCGCGGCAGCAATCTTCAATGGAGCCTTTCTGCCGTGGTCTTGGGTGTGGGACGAAACACCCGCGTGAAGCCCAGAAGGAAAAAGGACGAGGCGAAGAGGGTCAACCCGGAAAAGAGACCCAAGGGAAAACCAGGCGACACCGGAATAGCCGAGATCGCCGATCTGTGGAACGAAAGCTTCGCCGCCTCCCCTGTCCAGAGGGTGAGACGATAGCGACCGTCGTCGGGGGGAAGGATGAAGGCCCTGTGCGACGAACTCCTGTCGACCGGTCCCTCAAAAAAGGTCAGATCCTGTCCGAACCTGAGCCAGCTGTCGAGCCGGTGACGGAGTACGAGGAAGCCCCCCTCATCGGCGGACTTCCCGGCCGGACCGGCCGGAAGAGGCAGCACCATCCGGGGGGCGTCGGCGCGCCCTTCGGATTCGAGAAGTCCCGCTCTTGGCGTTTCCTTGGCCGGCGTCGGTCCCCGGGAAACCAAGGGCGTGGCCAAAAGGATCAGGAACACTCCTCCCGATAAAAGTCCCAGGAAAAGAGTCTTGCGCAGAGAGAAAATCCGGGAAGAGATGGAAAAGGTCGGGAGGGAGGCAATAGCCATCCGTCCTGACATATAACCGGCAATTCCAAGGAGAAGGAACAGGATGAGGTCGTTACGGTAGAGTCCCAGGGGGGTGGCGACCCGAAGGGAGAAGCTCTGGACGGGATTTCCGGTCCGGTCATCTGCGAATGTGAGGGTGTAGCGTCCGGGATCCCAGAGGGCAAGCCTTAGGGACTGGGGATGTTCCCCGGCTTGCGCGGGCGGGTCGAGCACCGGCATCTGGAAAACTGTTCGGCCGACGTGCCAGTAGCTGACGGAGAGAAAGGCATTTCCGGTCTTCACGACCCTCAGGAGCAGGGCCTGGGGCTGGCCGGAGCGGTTGTCCGGCAGATGGACGGAAAAAGAGATCTGGGCCCGGGGAAGAACGGGAGAGGTCAGGGAGCCCGTCGACCAGGTACTCCGGTAGAGATGGATCATGACTCCGGCCGCGGCGATGATCAGGGTCCCGGTGAGCAAGGGAAGAAGAAAACGGAAGAAGCTTTTTATCACGTCGTTGCTCCGGCTTTTATCGGCAGGAAAGAGGGCCCGCAAGCTCGGGGACGTTCCTCCTGAGTTCCCCCCGTATTCTGGGGGAACGGGCCCTAAAAGTCAAAGGAGACGCCCAGCGCGGCATACTGATCCTTGGTGAAAAGGAGATCTCCGAGGTAGGAGTACCCGTTGTACATGTCGATCATGGGGCGGATGTCGAAGTAGGAGCCGGGCCTGTGGAAGAGGAGACCAAGCTGGAAGTCCTCATTGAGGGCATATCCATTGATGCCGCGGGATTCGAGGTAGAGGGAGGTGTAGCCTCGCCCGATGTGGTCGAGGAAGCCGAAGGTGGGGGTGTAGGCCTCGATCCCTCCCTGGAAGATCAGGGAGTCCTGGGCGCTGGGATAGTAGGCGAGTCCAAAGACCCGGTAAGAGACTCCCCCGTAAAGGCGCACATAGGGTGTCAGATCCCAGGAGGAGACCTCCTGAAGGATCTCCTGACCGAAGTCCGAGAGCTTGTTGACGTTCTCCTTCACTGTATAGTTGTACCCGGTGTGGGAGCTCTCGTGATAGAAGAAGAGGCGCTGGGAGAATCGGCCGACCCGGGCGGTGACGGGAACCCCCACCAAAAAATCGGAGTCGATCAGGTAGGTATTGGCCCCGAAGATGCCGAAGCGCGAGAAGTCCCCGCCCATAACCCCGATCTGAAGCGCCTTGTCGACTCCTTCGGAGGTGGATTCCCACCGGGCGATCCCGACATTTGCGGCCAGGTTCCCATTGAACTGAAGATAAGAAGGATGGTTCGAGGCGGCGAAGAACTCGACGGTCGTCAGAGGCTCCCGGGGGTCGGCCAGAAGCGGGGTGAAGACATCCTGGGCCGGAAACAGGATCAGCCGCGAATCTCCGTTCTGGAGGGAGATGACTCCGCTAGATCCGGGGGCGGGGTTGTCCTGGTCGAGGGTGACGGTGGCCGAAGGGGGCGGGGCGGCCTGAAGGGCTTCCGGAAGAAAAAGGATCAGAAGCAGGGGGAAAAGGAGAGCTGGAAAAAGCCGCGAGGGAGGATGCCCAAGGGCTGAGTCCATGGTGTGTCGAGTTTCCATCGGTTTCAATGCCTTATCTTTAAAGGTCTGGCTAGAGCGAGGACAGGGGCGGCATTGCGCCGGATGGTCTGCCTCTGGTCTAATGCATTCTTCGCAAGATGACGCGAGATCCTCCGGTGATCCGGGGAAGGGGTCCGACGGATTCTTAGTTTAAATCGAAACCTTTATGGAGGCAAGTCCCGGGAGGGGGCAGGATGTCGGACAACAGGAAGCGGGGCGAGGTTCTCCTGAAGAAAAACGAAGATCGGCGTCTCCTGGCCGGGCACCGGTGGGTCTTCTCGAATGAAATCCAGACCTTTCCGGAAAAGGAAGGGTCGCCTCTTCTGGTCGATATCCGCTCCTCGTCCGGGAGGTTCCTGGGCACAGGTATATTCAACCCCCATTCCTTGATTTCGGTCCGTCTCCTCGAGGGACGGGTCTCATCCCTTTCGTCCTATCTGGACGAAGGCATCGCCCGCTCCTTGGCGATGCGGGACGAGCTTGGGCGAAATGAAGACGAGGGAGTGCGTCTCGTCCATTCCGAGGCGGACGGTCTTCCGGGTCTTGTGGTCGACCGATTCGGCGATTATCTTTCGGTGCAGATCACGACCCGGGCCTTTGAAGAATTCTCCCGGGAAATCCTGGATATCCTCTCATCCCGGTTGCATCCAAGGGGGATCCGGATCGACCGGAGCCTCCGTGCACGGGAGACGGAAGGACTTCCTGTGGAAGAGGACCGCTTCGAAGGGGAGATTCCCCCCGAGATCACCATCCGGATCGGAGGGGTATCCTTGCGCTTTTCCCTCCGGGAGGGACAGAAGACGGGACTCTTCCTTGACCAGAAGGACAACGTCCGGGCCCTTGCCCCTTTTTTGGCGAGATCCCGGGTATTGGACGGATATTGCTATATTGGAGGATGGTCGGCGGCGATCGCGGCACATGCGAAGGATTCTCGGCTGACCGGTGTGGATGCGTCGGAGCAGGCGATCTCCCTTTACCGGGCCAATGTGCCGAAAGGCCATGGGATCTGTTCGGACTTTCTCTCCTGGGGTCGTAAGACCCGGGACGCCGGGGAGCGCTTCGATGCGGTCATTTTGGACCCCCCCGCCTTCATCAAGAGTCGTCGCCTGATCAAGGAAGGGATCGAAGGCTATCATGCCGCCTTTCGCCTTGGACTTTCGCTTCTGGCTCCACGGGGAATCTTTGTCGCCTGCTCCTGCTCAGCCCTCCTCTCCTGGGAAGATTTTTCGGGGATCCTCCGTTCCGTCTTCCAGAAGGAGGGGCGTCGGGCCCGGATGCTCTATCAGGGGCGCGCGGCCTGGGACCATCCCCGCCTTCTGGCCATGCCGGAGCTGGACTATCTCAAGTGCGCCGCTTTCTGGGTCGAGGAGAGGGGATGACTCCATTCGTAATCGGATTTTGTCCCCGGATCTTGATTGACCTTCCCCGTCAATATCGCCTATGATGAGGGTTCTGCAAATTTTTCATGCCAGATTTGTTCGCGATTTTTGAACCGGTCCGGGCATCCATAGATCCAACACAAGGCGGATAAACGAATGACGGCGTCACTTTTGCACACCAGGAACATTGCGATCATCGCCCACGTCGACCATGGAAAGACCACGCTCGTCGACAAGATGCTCCAGCAGGGCCATGTCTTCCGTGAGAACGAGGTGGTCGAGGAGCGGGTCATGGACTCCAACGCCCTGGAAAAGGAGCGGGGAATCACGATCCTGGCCAAGAATACCTGCATTTTCTATCAGGACTACCGGATCAATATCGTGGACACCCCCGGTCACGCCGATTTCTCCGGAGAGGTGGAACGGACGCTCACCCTGGTTGACGGCGTGCTTCTTGTGGTCGATGCCTTCGACGGACCCATGCCCCAGACCCGGTTCGTCCTGAACAAGGCCCTTCGCATGGGCCTTCGCCCCGTCGTCGTGATCAACAAGATCGACCGGCCGGGCGCCCGTCCCATCGACGTCCAGAACGAGGTCTTCAGCCTCTTCATCGAACTCGGGGCCACCGATGCCCAGATGGACTATCCCGTCGTCTTCGCCTCAGCCAAGAAGGGGATCGCCTCCCTCGACCCCACGAAGGAAGGGACCGACCTCATTCCGCTCTTCGACACGATCATCAACCATGTTCCCCCTCCGGACGTCGACGAGACCGGTCCCTTCCTCATGCAGGTGACCAGCTTCGAGTATGATTCCTATCTGGGGCAAATCGCCCTGGGCAAGATCGTCCGGGGTTCCGTCTCCTCCGGGGAGACGATCGCCCGCGTCGTGGACGGAGCCCTGGTGGAGAAGAACAAGGTCAAGAAGATCCTCTCCTTCGAGGGACTGAAGCGGGTCGAGGTTCCCAAGGCGAAGGCAGGCGACATTATCCTGATCGCCGTCTTCGAGGATCTCCGGATCGGGGATATCCTCTCCGACGTGACCGAACTGGGGTCCCTTCCCCCCATCGAGATCGGCGAGCCGACCATTTCGCTCGAGTTCATCGTGAACAACTCTCCGTTCTGCGGCCAGGAGGGGAAATTCGTTACCAGCCGCAACCTCCGCGATCGACTCATGAAAGAGATCCGGACGAACGTGGCCCTGCGGGTCGAGGAGACGGACAGTCCGGACGCCTTCAAGGTTTCGGGACGGGGAGAGCTCCATATCGGCATCCTGATCGAAACGATGCGGCGGGAGGGCTACGAGTTCCAGGTCTCCCGGCCCCATGTGCTCTACAAGGGGGAGGGAGCCAACCGCCAGGAACCCTACGAATATCTCGTCGTCGATGTTCAGGAAGACTACGTCGGGGCGGTGATCGAGAAGCTGGGACCCCGGAAGGGCGAAATGCTCAACATGGCCCCCCAGAAGGACGGTCATGTCCGTCTCGAGTACCTCATTCCGGCCCGGGGACTTCTGGGGTACCGGAGTGAGTTTCTCTCCGACACCAAGGGGACGGGTCTTCTGAACCACACCTTCCACGGCTACGGACCTTACAAGGGAGACATTCCCGGCCGGATCAACGGGGCCCTGGTCTCGATGGAGACGGGGGAGACGGTGGCCTATGCCCTTGAAAGCGTCCAGGACCGGGGTGTCCTCTTCGTCGCCCCGGGGACCAAGGTTTATGAAGGCATGGTGATCGGCGCCCACTCCCGGCCGACCGATCTCGCCGTCAATCCCTGCAAGAAGAAGCATCTCACCAATATTCGCTCCTCGACCGCCGAGGACGCCATCACTCTCGTCCCCCCCAAGATCCTGAGCCTCGAGCAGGCCCTGGAGTTCCTGGAGGACGACGAGATCATGGAGGTCACGCCCGAGAGCCTCCGCATCAGAAAACGGATCCTCAACGAACAGGAACGAAGGAGGGCCTCGAAAAAATGAAACCGCGCGGCTTTTTCAGGATGACCGTCTGGGTTCTGGTCGCCCTATTCACAGGACTTGCAACCACCATTTTGGATAAAGGACTGCCCATGACTGCAAACGCCGAATCTGCCACGAAGGCTCCGCTTCCTCCGGGAGAGTATGCCGAAATCGAAACCTCCATGGGGACGATCGTCTGCCAGCTCTTTCCGAGTTCGGCCCCCGAGACGGTCGCGAACTTCGTAGGCCTCGCCGAGGGCACCAAGTCCTTCATCGACCCCCGGACCGGGACCCAGGTGAAGCGCCCCTTTTTCGACGGACTCATCTTTCACCGGGTGATCAAGAATTTCATGATCCAGGGCGGAGATCCCCTGGGTAACGGAACCGGAGGGCCCGGCTACCAGTTCAAGAACGAGGTCGACCCCACCCTCCACTTCGACCGCAAGGGCGTCCTGGCCATGGCCAACGCCGGACCGGACACCAACGGGAGCCAGTTTTTCATCACCGTCGCCCCGACCACCTGGCTCGACGGGAACTATTCGATCTTCGGACAGGTCGTGGCAGGCCAGGATGTGGCGGACAAGATCTCCGAAGTTCCGACCGACCGCCGGGACAGACCGGTCAACCCGGTGACCATTCTCCATGTCAAGATCCTTCGCGTCGCCCCCTGAGGTCTTCGAGGGTGTGATCCGCGTCTTCGGGAGGAGGGTATGACCCCTGCCTCCTCCCCTTGCATGACGGCCCTATTCATGGGAACTGGCGCTTCGGTTGGCGTTCCCATGATCGGCTGTTCCTGCCCCGTCTGCCTCTCTCCCGACCGCCGGAACCGGCGGACCCGATCCTCGATCCTTGTTTCGTCGGGAGGGAAGAATATCCTGGTCGACACCGCGCCCGATCTCCGCTCCCAGGCCCTTCGGGAAGGATTGACCCGGATCGATGCCGTCGTTTACACCCATGCCCATGCCGACCATGTCCTGGGGCTCGACGAGCTTCGCACCTTCAATTTCATCATGAAGGAAGAGATTCCGATCTACGCCCCCCCCCGGGTCCTCGACCGGATCCGGGCGATGTTTTCCTACGCCTTCTCCGACGAGAACAAGGAGGGAGTCACCCGGCCCAGGCTTGTGCCCCGGGAGCTTCCGGGGCCAATGGAAATTCTGGGGATCCCCGTGACTCCCTTTCTGGTGGAGCATGGTCCGGTGATGAACACGGCGCTCCGGATCGGGGATCTGATCTATCTGACCGATTGCAATGCCGTTCCTCCGGAAGGAAAGCGGGTGATGAAAGGCGCCTCCACAATGATCGTGGGAGCCGTGCGCTATGAACCCCACGAATCCCACTTCGGGCTTGCGCAGGCCGTGGCCGAGATCGCGGAAGTGGCCCCCCGCCAGGGCTATATCACGCACCTTTCGCACCGCATGGACCACGCCACCCTCGAAGCCGAACTTCCTGCCGGAATCCGGCCCGCCTATGACGGGCTCAGGGTTGCCGTCTGAACGGACGAGGAAAACGGGCGCTCTCTTGACAATCGTGCCTGACAATCGATTATACTCAACACCATAAGAAATCAATTCAAGCAATGGAGTCTGCTTGAACTTCCCGCCGGTCTTTCCGGCCAGGATGATGACTCCTACCCGAACGACGGGAGGAGTCCATGGTTTCACCTGGTCCAGTCTTTTTGCTTTTTCTTGCCTTTTTTCTTGTTTTTCTCCAGCACTCCGGCCACAGCCTGATCTCAAAACTCAGCAGTCTCGGCCTGGGCCTTCTTGTTCTTTCCGTTCTTCTCTACGCCGTAGGCTTTGAACTGGTGAATCAGTGGCCTCATGCCAGCCTGCGAGGTCCCGGATACTTTCTCCTCTGGCCGTCGTGATGAGTGTCGGGAGACTGCCTATTCGCGAAAAGGGGGATTCAACTCGCTCTCCCTGGCTGATTCTTTTTCTTATGATTCTGGGGACGACCATGCCCCTGGTCGATACGACCATCATGAACGTTGGGCGGTATTGGTTTGTCCGGGCCTTTGATGTCTCGACCTACGAAACCGGATGGTTGACCGCCGGGTACAGTTTGGCTCTCGCCATGGGAATTCCCCTTTCCCATCGGCTGAGGGGGATCTTCGAGGAACGGGACCTCTACGCTCTCGCGACCTGGACCTTTATCATAGGGACCCTGATCGTCACGAATTCCCACACATTGTCCGAAGTGATGATCGGACGCGCCGTCGAAGGAATTGCCGGAGGCGTTCTTCTGCCTCTTTCGACCACACTGATCCGGGAGTCCTTTCCGGAGGAAAAGGTTTCCACTGCGCTCTCCCTCTTTTTTTTGGCCAATGCCCTGGCGGTCTCTCTGGGGCCGACCGTTGGCGGCTACCTGCTTTACTCCTTCGGATGGCGCTCGGTCTTCTTTGTCAATCTTCCCGCCGGATTCCTGACGATCCTCCTGAGCCATTTTCTCCTTGTCAACCATCCCCGACAGGATCCGAAACGCTTCGATCCATTGGGCTACCTTCTCCTGTGCCTTGGGACCGGGAGCTTTTTCTGGGCTTTCATGGCGGCTGAATGGTGGGGGTGGCATTCCGGACCCATCATTCTGGCCTTTGGAATCGCCACTTTATCTCTCTCCCTTTACGCCCTGTGGAGTGTCATTTTTCCGGACCCCATACTCCCTCCGGGGCCTCTCCTCCAGCCCAAATTTTTGATGGCTCTTCTTCTGGTTTTTCTGGTGTCGGCCTCGGTGTTTGGGCGCATGTACCTTCTGGCTCCCTTTCTGGAAAGAAATTATCACTTTCAGCCTTATCAGGCGGGAGAAATTATTGCCATCGGGGCATTTTCCGAAATATTGACAGCCTTTCTCGTTTTGGGAAGAATCCTGGAGCGATTTCCGGTGCGGCTGGTCCTTGCAACCGCTTGCGGATGTCTTGCGCTCTCGAATCTCTCCTATCTCCGTCTCCCCCAAAACGTCTATGCAGAATCCATGACCACCTCCCCCCAGATTCTCTTTGGCTTCGGACTGGCTCTTTCGCAGTATTCCCTTGGACGTCTCATTGTTTCTTCCCTCCCCCGGGATCTGACCCGGATCGGAGGGGTCTATCAGCAGACAGTCCAGTTTCTTGGCGGCATGTTCGGAACGGTTCTGTGCCGCCATCTCCTGAACAGCATTCCTCCCGTTTTTTATCTTGCCCTTCCCCAGACCTCCGCTCCTCCTGTCCCCGCTGTCAACCTTCAGAAAGTCGCATCCCTGGCCTATGCCTTCGGCTACAATATGATCTTTGGCTGGATGGGAATCTTTTCCCTGGGGGCTGTGGCCCTTTTGGTCGCAGAATGGCTGTTTGGAACGATCTGGAGAGAGCTGTCGCCAAAGGTTTTTCAGGAGGAGAAGAGATAATCGTCGAAAATCTCCGAGGTGTGGAGGTTGACCCCCATCCTGAGCGGCTCCGGTTTTGGGCAGGAATATCGCGTCATGCCATTTCTCTGGCCAAAGAGAAAATGTCATTCAGAAAATGGGTGGTTCGACAAGGATTGAGGCGACAGAAAAAGTCGTGGGGGGGGAGATCCTCGAATTTCGCGTGACCCCGACAGCGTGAGGTGAGATTTTCCTATCGGGTGGAAAGCGGCCCCGGGCATCCGACCCTTTGGAGCATCGACAAGGACACGGGAAGTCATTGATCGATGGGACGGAGATCCCTGCCGATTCGGAGAAAGGGGAGTGACGACTGTCGTTTTCGCGAGGGTGAGGCCATCACTCCCCGATAGTTGGAAAAAATGTCCCGGATCAGACGTCCGTTCCCGATTTGACGGGTGGACTTGGTGAGGGTTATCTCAAAGCGGGGACTCCGGCCAGAGGCAAGAGCGTGGCAAAGTTAAACAAGGAGTCGGGAATCGAGGAGGCGATGGGATCTCCCGCCTCCCATGACGGAAAGATGGCTTTTCGCCGTCCTGTTCGATTTTTCCGAACCTCTCTTGCAGAGAGGACCACCCCTGTCCACAAGAAGACAGACGGGGGTCATGGTCGGATTATTTTACCTAGATCGGCCAGGATTTTCTCCGTCAGCGGAACGACCTCGCCCACATCCTTCCCGTAACCGTCGGCACCGATCTCCGTCGCGAATTTCGGCGTTACCACCGCCCCTCCCACCATCACCTTGTAGGGAAGGTTCCGCTCCCGGACCGTGTCGAGGGCGATCTTCATCTGGATCATGGTCGTGGTCATAAGCGCCGAGAGGGCGATGATCTGGGCCTTCTCCTTCTCGGCCGCCTCGAGGATCGTCTCGAGGGGAACATTCCGGCCGAGGTCGATCACCCGGTAGCCGAAATTCCTCAGCATGAGGATGCAGATGTTCTTCCCGATGTCGTGGATGTCTCCCTTGACGGTGGCGAAGACGACCGTCCCCTTCGGCTCCGTCGGCCCCTTGGCCTCAAGATAAGGCTGAAGGACCTCCACCCCCTTTTTCATGGTGTCGGCCCCGGCGATCAGGTGGGGGATGAACTTCAGTCGTTGTCCGAAGAGGTCCCCGAGCTTCCGGATGGCTGGCGTCATGAGATCGACGAAGATGGAGAAGGGGGGTGTTCCCTCGGCCAGGGCCTGGTTCACGAGGGGGCCGATCGCCTCGCGCTCCCCCTCGACGATGGCCCGTTCGATCTTTTCGGGGGTCGAGAGGGGATGGTCGGGAGTGATGCCTCCGGCGGGCATTCCCGTCTGGGTTCCGGCGGTATTCGAGGGAACGAGCGGGGTCCATGTGGCGGCCTTTTCCATGAAGACCCGGCATTCGGGGTCCCGGCCCGAGAAAAGGCTCGCCGCCGCCACCGTCTGGTGGAGAAGGGGGTCGTAGGGGTCGCAGATCGCCCCGTCGAGGCCGGATCCGATCGCCATGGCGAGAAAGGTGTCGTGGACGGTCTTTCTCACAGGAAGGCCGAAGGAGACGTTGGAGAGACCGACGATCGTCCGGGCATTCCATTCCGTCTTCAGGATCCGGATCGTCTCGAGGGTCTGGCGGGAGGCCTCCTGGACGGCGGAGACAGTGAGGGCCAGAGTGTCGAAGACAATGTCCTCCGGCCGAAGCCCGAAACGTTCGGCCGCCCGGAGGATCTTCTCTGCGTTCCGGATCCGGTCGGCGGCCTTTTCGGGGATGTCCTCTCCCGAGAGAAGGCCGATGACCGCAGCACCGTAGCGGCGGATCAGGGGAAGCACTTCTTCGATCCGCTCCTCCTCGGCGTTGACCGAGTTGACCAGGGCGCGGCCGGGGTAAAGACGGAGCCCCGCCTCGAGCGCCGAGGCAAAGGAGGAGTCGATCACGAGAGGAAGGGAGACGACGTTTCCGATAGCGGTGACGGCCTTCTCCATCATCCGGGCCTCGTCGACCAGGGGGACCCCGACATTCACGTCCAGGGCGTGGGCCCCGGCGGCCGCCTCCTTTCGGGCCTCGGCCACGATCAGGTCGGTCCGGCCCTCCGCGATCGCCTCGGAGAAGAGCTTCTTTCCGGTCGGGTTGATCTTTTCCCCGATCAGGACGAAGGGAACCCCTTCGCCGATGGGAAGGACCCGGTTCCGGGAGGCGATCCGGGTGAGTCGGCTCCGGGAGCGGGGAACGGGAGAGACCCCTTTAAGTCTTTTTGCCAAAAGCCGAATGTAGGCCGGGGTAGTCCCGCAGCATCCGCCGATGATGTTGGCGCCGGCTTTGACGAAGGCCGGCGCGAACTCGACCATCTCCTCGGCGCCCGAAGGGTAGACCGTCTTGCCGTCCCGGTGGACGGGGAGGCCGGCGTTGGGTTCGATGGCGAGGAAGGTATGGGTGGCCCGGCCGAGCCGTTCGAGGACGGGGACCATCGCTTCCGGACCCACCGAGCAGTTGAGTCCCATAATCTCGGTTCCGAAGCCTTCGAGGACCGCGGCCACCGTTTCGGGGTCGGAGCCCGAATCGGTGATGCCGTCGGAGTTGAAGGTCATGAGGGCCATGACAGGAAGGCCCGGCGCCCCTTCCCGCACTCCGATCAGGGCCGCCCGCATCTCCTGGATGTCGAACATCGTCTCGATGGCGATGAGGTCGGCGCCTGCCTCCGCGAGGAGGGCGGCCTGCTCCCGGAAAAGGGAGACGGCCTCCTCGAAGGCGAGATCGCCCACGGGGGCGACGGTCGTTCCGGACGGACCGATGTCTCCCGCGATGTAGGCCTTGCCCTTCGAGGCCCGCCGGGCCAGCTCCACGCCGGCCAGGTTGATCTCCCGGATGCGGGATTCGGCATTGTATTCGGCGAGGCGGAGCCGGGAGGCCCCGAAGGTGTTGGTGAGAAGGATGTTCGAGCCGGCGTTGGCGTATTCGGCGTGGACGGCGGCGATCTCCTCCGGCTTTTCAAGGTTCCAGAGGTCGGGGGCATAGCCCGGCGGGAGCCCCCGGCTCTGGAGGAGGGCGCCCATAGATCCGTCGAGAAGAAGAATGTCCTTTTTCAGCCGTTCGAGAAGTGGAATCACGTGTCGGTGTCCTCGTCTGTTGTCGATTTGGGTCCCGTTCCCGGCCGCTGCCAGCCGATGACGGCCGAGACGGAGAGGCGGGGGATCATGATGAAGGCGTCGTTTAAAGTGATGCCGATCTGGTGGGCGGAGGTCAGGGCCATGACCTCGGTCTGGGAGGACAGGGGCCAGTCGCCGTAGCCCACCCCGAAGCGGTAGGTGCGCATGTACCCGGCCCGGACGATTTCGCGCTCGAGCATGCGGTCGAGCCAGATCCCCATGTAGTCGGCCATCCAGGCTCCGACCCGCTCCAGAAAGTAGGCATGGGCCGGCTCGGGGCCGGACAGCCGGTCCACCTCGGTCTCGATCCGGGGGCCGATGGTGGCCACGATCAGGGTCGCGTAGTCGCAGTGTCTCAAAAGCTTGACCATCTTCTCCCCGACGAAGAGGGTCTCGGTCTCCCGGGTCAAAACCCGCCGGTCTTCGATTCCGGTGATTTCGAGGGTCCGGTAGACGCCCTTTCCCTCGATCATCCGGTACCCTTCCTCGATGGCCGTCCCGATCGCCTTCTCCATGGCCGGTTCGCCCAGGTCGGCCAGGGAAGCCTTTCTGGGAATGCGCATCTCCCGGAGAATCTGGCGCTCCTCGATCTCGAAGGGAATATTGTGGAAAAAGACCGGATGGCCCAGTCGTATGGCCGGCATGATATCCTTTCCCGGGGGATTCACCAAAAAGGGACCGCCTCCCGAAAATCGGGGACGGTCCCATCGTCAGTTTTTGTCCGTGGCAATGCAATGGGGCTCCGGTCCTGCGACCGAAGCGGAGCCGGCCCCGTCTTCAGACGGGCTGGCGTGTCATGGTGTCGAAGGAGATCAGCTTCGCACTCTCTTCGCGGATCTGGTGGTTGATGTGCATCGAGCAGAACTTCGGGCCGCACATGGAGCAGAACTCGGCATGTTTGAAGGTTTCCTGGGGCAGGGTTTCGTCGTGCATCGACCGGGCCCGGTCCGGATCCAGGGAGAGATCGAACTGGCTCTTCCAGTCGAACTCGTAGCGGGCCTTGGAGAGCCGGTCGTCCCGATCGCGGGCTCCGGGGCGGTGGCGAGCCACATCGGCGGCGTGGGCCGCGATCTTGTAGGCGATGATTCCGTTTCTCACATCCTCGAGGTCGGGAAGGCCCAGATGTTCCTTGGGGGTCACGTAGCAGAGAAGGGCGGCTCCGGCAGTGGCGGCGGCGGTGGCACCGATGGCCGAGGTGATGTGGTCGTATCCCGGCGCGATGTCGGTCACGAGGGGGCCCAGGACGTAGAAGGGGGCCTCGTGGCAGAGAGCCTGCTGCTTTTCGACGTTCATGGGGATCTGGTCAAAGGGAACATGCCCCGGTCCCTCGATCATGACCTGGACATCGGCCTCCCAGGCCTTCCTGGTGAGTTCGCCCAGAACCTTGAGCTCGGCAAACTGGGCGGCGTCTGAGGCATCGGCCAGACAGCCGGGACGAAGACCGTCTCCCAGGGAAAGGGTCACGTCGAACTCCCGGCAGATCTCGAGAATGCGGTCGAAGGCGGTATAAAGAGGGTTTTCCTTGTCGTGCCGGAGCATCCACTGGGCCATGAGCGAGCCCCCCCGGCTGACGATTCCGGTGAGCCGCGAGGCGGTGAGGGGGATGAACTCCCGGAGAAGTCCCGCATGGATGGTCATATAGTCAACCCCTTGCTCGGCCTGGGAGCGGATCACCCGGATCAGGTCATCTTCCGTCAGATCAAGGGGATCGCCCACCTGGTGAATGGCCTCGTAGATCGGTACGGTCCCGAGGGGGATGGGGCTGTTCCGGAGCATGGCCTCCCGGATCTCCGGGATCTTGGGACCGGTCGACAGGTCCATGACGGTATCGGCCCCGTGCTTGAGACAGACGGCAAGCTTGCCGAGCTCGTTCTCGATGTTGGGGACGAGGGAGGAGTTGCCGATGTTCGCGTTGATCTTGCAGGTGATGCCGATGCCGATTCCCATGGGGACAAGCTCGGGATGGCGGATATTGGCCGGGATGATCATCCGTCCCCGGGCGACTTCGGCGCGGATGAACTCCGGGTCGACCTTCTCGACGGAGGCGACATAGTTCATTTCCGGCGTGATCTGGCCCTTCCGGGCATAATGCAGCTGGGTGACCACTCCGGTCCGCCCCTTGATCCACTCATGTCTCATTTTTTGATCCCCCCGATAAAGGCTGTATGGATAACGTCCGTTCCCTTCTCCGGCCGTGGCTGGGAAAGTCCCGGTCGAAGGCCTGAAAGGCGCGAACCTGGCGGTGTCGTCCTCTGGTGATACGGGGCCGGACCGGATTCCTTCCCGCGGCTCGCGGAAAGCGTCCGGAATCCATGTCGGCCGATGCTGAACAGTCTTTTGATTTCATCACGGGGGAAGGTTTCTTGTCAATCGAAAAAGGAGCGAAAAACGGTCTTCCGGGCCCGCCGGAGGCCAGCGGGAGAGGAAGGAGGAAAGAGGGACTCCGGTCCGGACGCCTCTCTCGGATCCGGTGGGCCGTCTCTTCTCGTCTGCCTTGGAGGCTCCCGGATTGCGTCTCAAGGGATGCCATGGCGGAAAATCCGGAAGAGGGGGGAGATGGAGCGGGAAAAGACGAAGAAAAAAGAAAAAATGAAGGGATGACACCGCCATTTTCTCATTTATCTCCCCGGACGGAGGATGTCCTCCCTCTCGCCGCCGGATGCCCCCGGGTGCTGGCCCTCCTTTAGACGGACCTGACACTTTTTCCGCTTCCAGGGTCTGGGCTGGCCCGAATTCCAGAAGCCTCCCGAAGAGCCCGGAATTCCCCCTGTCTCCTTTTTGTCCCGACTCAAGATCTGTCTTCAAAAGCCGACAAGATCCTGGAGGCTCCCGAGGACCGAAGCCCCTCTGTCCTCTCTGAAATTGCGTTTCAGAGGGCTCCTTGCCGGCCGAGGGATCTTTCTGTACCGTGAAGGCGGCATGGCTCCCTTCTTCTCCCGGGATTCGGACCTCCGGGAGAGAGCCTTCTCAAGTCCTCATTCGGCTTAGACGAGGTCTGCGATCCGGAAATGCCGGAGGCAGAATTCGAGGAGAGGGGTTCGGGAGGTTTCTCCTCCCCGAAACTCTGTGTTCCAGGACGGGCGATTCTTTCCCCTGGAGGAGAGGAACCCGGAAAGAGGAGTCCGTTCCCCGGCTGTTTTCGGGGGTCCCATGCCGAACCCTCAAAGGAGGCACCGATGTCGATCCGGAACAAGCTTGCCCTCATGCTCTTTGTCGTCGTCATTCTCCTGGCCGTTTCCGCCGTTCTGACCGTGCGCTCCTTCCGGCAGACCCGGCGGGTGATGGACCAGACGGTCTCCCTCCAGAAAGAAACCGCGCTTGCCTCCCGCCTCACCGTTCACGTCACGGACCTCGAGCGGGCCCTCCAGGTGGCGGTCTACGCTCCCGATACGGGGCTCAGGCGTCGGATGGTCAATCTCTCTCTCTCCCTCGACCGGAAGGACATGGCTCTTCTCTCCGCGCTCGGTTCCATGGAAATGACCTCCGCGGCCCGACTCTTCCTCGACCGCCTGAAAAAGACCCGGAAAAGCATCTCCTTTGCCGAGATCCAGATCCGGGCCCTTCTCGGGGCCGGACAGCTTTCCTCGGCCCGGGCCATCTACGAAGGCTCCTTCGGGCAGTTTTTCCGTTCCTACCGGGCGACGGCCGTCACCATCGCCGCCTACAACAGCCAGCTGGGGACGCTCCTCGCCTTGAAGACCGGCCGGATGATTTCCCGCTCGGTCCTGGTCACCGGGGTTTCCTCGGTGGTCGTCGCCCTGACGATTCTCGCTCTGGGGCTCGGGATCCTGGGAACGGTCTCTCGGGGAATGACCTGCGTCACCGGACGCATGGGCGAACTCGCCCGGGGGGAATTCGTCTCGAAGCAGGAGAGTCGCCTCGCCCGGGCGAAGGACGAGTTCGGCCATCTCGTCCGGGAGATGGGGAAGATGGTGACAGAGATCTCGGCCCTCATACGGATCGTCCATCGGGAGGTGAGCTCCACGGATACCCTGACGGAGAGACTGGAAGAAAATGCCACCCGGCTTCTGGAACGCCTCGAAGCCCTGCGGGGGGAGTTCTCCTCCTTCAGAACCATCGCAGACCGGATGATCCAGGAATCGCAGGATCTTTCGCGGACCTTTTGCGAAACGGAAGAGACGACCAAACGAGCCCAGGCGATCACCGAGCAGGGCATGGGATCGGTCCAGGAGGCCTTCGCGTCTGTCGAGCTCCTGTCCGATTCGGTTCTCCAGGGCCGGAAGACCATGGAGAGCCTGGTTCGGCGTTCCGAGGAGATCGGGACGATCGTGACAGAGATCCGGATGATCTCAGGCCAGACCAATCTCCTGGCCCTGAACGCGGCTGTCGAGGCGGCCCGGGCGGGGGAGCAGGGACGGGGATTCGCGGTCGTGGCGGACGAGGTGAGAAAGCTCGCCGCGACGACGGATCAGTCGATCAATACCATCGCCGCCATCGTCAAAACTGTCCAGGAAGAGATCGGAGAACTCTCCCGCTCCCTGGAGCGCTCGGCTTCCGGGGTCTCCGAGAGCCAGCAGAAATCGAAGGGGGCTCAGGAGTCCCTGCGGCAGATCCGCTCCGAGATCGACACCATCTCCCGACGCGTTCTGCTTGAGCTCAAGGGGAGCGTCGAAAAGCAGTTTCAGACGATCCGGGATGTCCGGGGACTCCTCTCCCGCTCCCTCGAGGGATTCGACGACATCGCCGCCCTGTCGGGGGAGACGACGGGCCATGTCCGGGCGGTCCGGGAAGGCTCGGAGAGCCTCCGCACGGCGGTAGACCGCTTCCGGATCTGACGGGACCGCCTCGTTTAGCGGAGGTATTCCGGTCCCGGGTAAAGGTGATTTTTTCACTCTCCAAATACCTGTGGATCCGTCGAGATTTTTTCTTGCGGTTCAAGCTCCGTTGGACTAGAATCGGGGGGTCGGAAGACAGAGCCGAATCAGGCATCGTCGTATCGTCCCTGTCTTGCGGCCATCTGTCGTGGGGCGCCGGTCGTGCGCCTCGAGGATCAATCCGGTCTGCGGGGCAGGGAAGAATTCTTCCCTGCCCCGCAGACCAGGTCGGAGGAAAGAATGGCCAAGAAAATCGTGATTCTGGGCGGCGGCGTCGCCGGCACAATCGTCGCAAACCAGCTCGCCCGCAAGATCGCCGGCGAGCTTCGATCCAAATCGGTCTCGATCACCCAGATCGGAAACACCGACACCCATACCTACCAGCCCGGATGGCTCTACATTCCCTTCGATCTTTCCCGGCCGGAAGACCTGAAGCGTCCCCAGAAGTCTCTCCTTGATTCCGCCATCGACTTTGTCCAGGACGAGATCGCCAACATCGACATCAAGGGCCAGAAGCTGACCTCGAAGGGAGGCCGGGAATACGGGTACGATATCCTTGTGATCGCGACCGGATCCGTCCCGCGCCCCGACCTGACTCCGGGCCTCATCGAGGCGGGCCACTGGTTTCACACCGAGGAGGGATCGATCAAGCTCCGCGACGCCCTCCGGAGTTTCGCCGGGGGCAAGATCGTCATCTCGATGGGTGTTCCCCACAAGTGTCCGGTCGCCCCGGTCGAGGTGACCCTCATGCTCGACGACTACCTGAAAAAACGCGGACTCCGCGACAAGACCGAGATCACCTACACCTATCCGGTGGGGGCGGTCCACACCATCCCCGCGGTGGCCAAGTGGGGCGCCCAGACCTTCGATGAGCGGGGGATCAAGTACGAGGTTTTCTTCAACATGAAGGAAGTCGACGTCAAGAACAAGATTGTCCACAGTATGGAAGGAAGCCAGCTTCCCTTCGACCTCCTGATCACCATTCCCCAGCATCGGGGCGCCCAGGTGATCCTCGACTCCAAGCTGGGCGAAGGCGGTTGGATCCCCACCAACAAGGAGACCCTCCAGATGGAAGGGACAGAGAATGTCTTCGTGGTGGGTGACACGACCAATCTTCCTATTTCGAAGGCGGGTTCCACCGCCCACTTCTCTGCGGACGTCCTCGTCGAGAATGTCGTCGATCTCCTTTCCGGTCAGAAACCGTCCCACAAATACGACGGCAAGGTCTTCTGCTTCATAGAGACAGGACGGAACCAGGCCAGCTACATCTCGTTCAACTACACCACCCCGCCGTCTCCTCCCACGCCGACGACCATGGTGCACTGGCTGAAGATTTCCTACAACAAGATGTATTGGCTGACATCCAGAGGCATTCTATAGGAGAGCGAGATGGGAGAAGAAAGCCGGACAGACCTCCTTGGCGAAAAGCTGGGAGAGAAGGCAACACAGGAACTGCTGGTGCGGATCCTCGACCGTCTCGACACGCTGGCGGAGGCGGTGACGGCCCAGAAGGCCCTGATGGACATCGGGTCGAACCAGCTGGTGGAACGGGTCGCCGATACGGCCGACCGGGCGGTGACGCTTCTCGACCGGGCCGCCGATCCCCAGGTCGTCGCCGTCCTCGAGAAACTCCGGGACGTGGAGGCGGTGATCCCCGCCCTGGAAAAGCTGGGGCCCCTTGTCTCATCGGGGGGGCTCGACATGCTGGTCGAGATCGGAACGGCCGCGGCCGCGGTGAACCGGATGATGACCGACGGCCTGCTCGAGCGCCTTGTCAGCCAGGTCGAACGGGCGAGCGCTCTGATGGAGCAGCTGATGAGCCTTCCGGTCGAACGTCTGAGCCAGGCCGCCCTGAAGATGGAAGAGGTGGGAGCGCTGGACACCCTCCCCGACGTGGCGGCGGGAGTCGTGGCCCTGACGCGGATCGCGAACGACCCGTTCGTCGAACGGATCATGGTGACCCTCGAGCGCTGGATCTCGGAAATGGAGATTCTCCATTCCGCCTTGAACCGGATCCCGGACGAGGGCAAGACCGGCTCCGGGATCTTCAGCCTTCTCTCCCTCGTGGGGGATGCGGAAAACCAGAAGGCGATCTACACCGGACTCGAGCTCGTCAAGGCCATACGCGCGTCCCGTCAATAGTTCGGGAGGCACTCGCGCCGGGTGATCAGGGCGGGGGAGGCCGAGGCCTTCTCCGCCTTTTTATTTGGAAGGAGATTGGAGTTGGAGATAAAGGGAACCCAGGAGGTGGATGTCCTCATGGCCGGGGCCGGAGGTGGCGCCTATCCCGCCGCCTTCCGGCTGGCACGGGCCGGAATGACGGTAGTGATGGTCGATCCCAAGGGCGTCATGAGCGGAAACTGCCTCGCCGAGGGGTGCGTCCCTTCCAAGGCGGTGCGTGAGGTGGCCCATGAGCGGGCCCGGCAGTTGCGCTTCGGGAAGTACGGACTTCCAGGCTCCTTCGGCGTGGACTACGGGAAAGTCGTCGCCCACAAGGACCGGGTCCAGCGGATGCGCTACGACCAGCATGTCGTGGAGCTCTCTCGCGAGCCGAACATCCGTCTGGTGAAGGGACGGGTCCGCTTTTTTGACGCCCACACCGTGATCGTCGAGGGAGAGAAGGGAGAAGACCGCTACCGGGCCCGCTTCATTCTCGTGGCCACGGGGAGCGACATCGTTGTCCCACCGGTCCCCGGGGCGGAACACTGCCTCACGAGCCGGGATCTTTTCGCCCTCTCGCCCACCCTCACGACCCTTCCGACGTCGCTCGGGATCATCGGGGGGGGCTACATCGGTCTCGAGACGGCGACTATGCTCGGGGCCCTGGGATGCCGGACGACGCTCTTCGAGCAGGGCCCCCGGGTGCTGTCGGGGATGGACGGGGAGATGGTGGGAGAGCTCGTCTCCCTTCTGGATCCCTCCATCGAAATCCTGACGGAGGTCCATGTCCGGGAAATCCGGAAGGCGGAAAGGGGGTACGAGGTCCTGTTCCGTCACGGAAGTGAGGGTGAGACCCGGACCCTTTTCTTCGGCCAGGTGATGATGGCGACGGGACGACGGCCGGTCATTCCCGAGGGGCTCGCGGCCCTGGGCGTCGAGGTGTCCAGGAAGGGCCTCGTGGTCGATCCCTCCCTGCGAACCACCCTGCCCCATCTCTTTGCCGCAGGGGACGTCAACGGAATCGTCCCGCTCTTCCACGCCGCCGTCCGCCAATCTCTGGTGGCTGCCCACAACATCCTGGGCGGAGAGGCTGCCCTCGACTATTTCGACCCGGGCCCGGTTCCGACCACCGTCTTCACCCTTCCGGAGGCCGCGTACGTGGGGCTTGTGCCGGAAACAGCAAAGAAAAAGGGAATTCCTGTCCTCGCGGGACGCTACGATTTTGTCGAGGATTCCCGGGCGCAGATCCTGGGGGAGACCGGAGGCGGGATCACGCTCCTCTTCGAGCCCGGTAGCTTGCGGCTCCTGGGGGGAACCATCGTCGGCGTCGACGCCGGAAATCTCATCGGGGAGATCGGCCTGGCCCTGGCCGGAGGCCTGACGGCCCGGGATCTCGCCTCTTTCGCCGACCAGCACCCCATGGCCTCGGAGGGCATCGGGAAGGCGGCCCGCTCTCTTTTCTGAGGAGCGGGCACCCGGACGGCCCTCCGACCTGCGTGTTCCTGGAAATGGACGGGAAATGTCTTGAAATGACAACGATGTCCTGATATTTCCTTTATTGTCGCTTTTCTTCTCCCGGGCCCCCGGGAGATCATGGGCGAAGCCTTTCCCGCGCCCCCATCCCCATTGCCTGAGCGCCGGCTTCCGAGGCGAGATGCCGCTTTTCCCGTGACTTCCCGGCGATCAGGAGCATTTCCGCCCGGGCCCCCAGATAGACGTAGACCCCCAGCCCGACCAGGAGACCCACGACGGAGAAGACGAGCCATCCGGCTTCGTTGAGGTGGGACGGATCCTGGATGGCAAACTTGAAGACGAGCATCAGGGCCTCGATCGATATGGCGATCAGGATCGAGGCGATGAATCGCGTGAGCGTCCGGCGCGTGGCGCTGTGGCGTTTCACGTCCTTGCGGAGAAGCACCTCCTCCTCGAAGATGGTCTTGGACAGGTCGAAAATCGCCAGGGCGAGAGTCAGAAGAATGGTGGCCTGGAAGGAGGGGGTCGTGTCGGCGATCCGGGTCAGGTGGCGGAAGACCTGCGCCAGGGAATGGAAGGCCTGGATCGCAAGACCCAGGCTCACGACGAGGAGGCCTAGGGAAAAGGAGGCGTAGATCGCCTTGAAGAAGGGTTCCATGGCCCGTCGCCGGCTGTCGTCTTCGAGAAGGGCCACGATCTGCTCGAAGTCGATGTCGGCCACGACCACGCCCCGGAGGAGGCCGTCCCGGTCCCGGACGGGTGTCGCCACGGTGACGCAGAGGGAGGAGGTTGCGGTCGAGAAGTACGGCGGGGTCATCACGCTTCCCGGGGCGTTCCTGGCCTGGAGGTAGTAGGGGCGCCGGCTCCGGTCCTCCCCGTCTCCCTCCCGGGCCAGGGCGGGGTTCCCGCGCGGCCCCGTGATGTTCGGGCCGATCTGGCGCCCGTCGGCGTCGAGGACGTAGCAGAGGTCGAGAAAGGGAAAGGAGTCGACCAGGGGTTTCAGGGCCCCCCGGATTGCCTCCGGTCCCCCCTTGAGGGTGTCGCAGGAGAGGACGCCCTCGAGGATGCTCCCCAGAAAACACTGGAGGTCGGTGCGGTTTTCGTGAAAACTTTCGAGACGGTTCATGGCGATATCCCTTCTTGGCTGTTTGGGCAGGCCGTGTGGCGGATCCTGACGGGGATAACATGCAACTTTCATTCCCGTCCCCCGGAAGATCCGGCTCTTCCGACCGAGTCCCGGCCGCGGCCGCGACACGGTTACAAGGGAAAAGGGGGATAATGGAGGTCCAGGACCTCCAGGAAAAAGCAGGGGCTCCAGGGATTTGGCATTCCGGCATTTCCTCCGGGGGGGCTTACGGATTACGGGAGAAGGGAGGCAAGGCCGTCCGATTCGCTGGATTTCTCTCCGGTTGTTATCCTTCTTTAAGGCCGAATACCCCCTCTTAGGCGTTTCTTGCCAAGAGGGGGATGAATGCTTGCATCTTGTTTTTTAAGGATATGTGTGATATTCCATAACCAAGATGAAAGCCTATCGATACCGGATCGAGCCGGATGAAAAACAGGTCGAGTTTCTTGCCAAACAGTTCGGATGCTGCCGCTTCGTCTACAACTGGGCCTTGGATCTCAAAACGAAAGCGTGGCAGACGGAACGGAAGGGGATTTCCGTCTTCGAGATCAGTCGCCAGATGACGCTTCTCAAAAA
>JAMCWM010000029.1 GCA_023481175.1 Nitrospirota bacterium | reverse complement strand
CGAAATCTTCGTCCATTTGACCCCATACAGCTCCCCTCTTATTGACTCAAGTCGATCCAATCGACGTTCCTGCCAGGGTCTGGCTGCCCCCTGCCGAGGGTGGGGGAACCAAAAAGCCGCTGTAGTGTTAATCCTCCTTTGGGGAAATGCCCATCAATTTCCCCTTTATCAGGCTCCAGGTATTTTCCCGAGGACATGATGGGCTTCCTGTTGCTCCAAGGGAGAAAGCTTTCCGGATGTCACCGCTCTTCTGAGGAGGCTTGACGCCCGATCCTTCTTCCCGAGCTTCCATTCATTGAGCCCCATATGATAGAGGAACTCCGGATCCCTGAAGTTGGCCTTGTAGGCTTGGGAAAAATAGGGCTCGGCCTGATCGAAGCGACCCATGCGAAAGTACACATATCCCACGGTGTCCTGGACGAAAGGCTGGGGAACGATCTTCAGAGCCTTTTGGGCATACCCCAGAGCCCGGGCAAGATCGACATTCCGATCGGCCAGGGAGAAAGCCATATTGTTAAGAACGACAGGATCATCCGGGGCATTCTTTAAGGCTAGATCAAGGTATTTTTCTGACGCTGCCCTGTCTCCTGACTTACCTGCCGCCAAACTTGCGAGGTTGTACATTGGTCCCGGATTCTTTTCATGGCGGGCAAGTAAAAGAAAATCGTCCATCGCCTTACGGTAATTTCCCAATCCCATTTCTGCCGAGGCCTCAACATAAAGGGCCGAATAAAGGTGGGGATGGGACTCGTACAAAGAAAATGCGACCGATTTGGCCTCTTCGAAACGCTTGAGGGAGAGATCGGTCATTCCCAGCAATAACGCGGGCTGGGCCTGGTCAGGAGCCATTTGATGAACTTTTTGAAGATGGTCGGCCTCCCCACGAAGGTCGTTCTTCCTCTGGTCGATGGCAGCCATCAGAAGATTTCCTCTGATATCATCCGGATTGGCGGACAAAAGATTCGAGATCAGCTTTTCCGCCCGTTTCACATGACCCTGGGTAAGAAGAATATTGGCCTTGCCCAATAGGGCCTGACTGTTTCCGGGGAAGGAGGATAGAAGGCTATTGAAAACAGCGAGCGCTTTGTTATTTTTCTTCAGAAGAAGATCGGCCTGCGCCTCTATCAGGCCTGCACCGAGATCACCGGCATGGCTTTTCCGGTAAGAGGAGGTCTCTGCCACAATCCTTGCAAGCCTGGAAGGATCGGGACTCCCTTTCGCCGTCCTGACCTTTGCCCAGTCTGTTTCGATCGAAAGCAAAACATTCTTTGGGTCCAGTTCTCGGCTCTTTTCGAATTCATCGAGGGCCTTGTCCCATCGAGACTCTGTCGCCCAATATTCTCCAAGAGTTTCCCTGTATGCAGAAACCTTGGGAGCCAACCTGACGGCTTTTTGCAAGGCGTCTCCCGCCGCATTCGAATTCCCGGCATTTTGGTTGGCCAGCCCCCAGAGCCACAGGACCAGAGCTTTCTGTCCCTGTGGGAAAGGAGCCTTGACCAGCGGTGAAAGGTGGGTAAGCGCTCCTCTCGCATCCCCCGAAAGGACCTCGGACCTTCCCATCTCGAGAAGGGCCAAGGATTGGTTGGGATTGTCTTCGAGCGCCTGCTTGAAGGCTTTCATGGCCGCTCTGGTCTGCTTTTCAGCCAGAAGGGTCTCTCCCAGTCCTGCTTCAAGGTTGGCATTCCCCGGAGTCAAGAGAAGGACCCGTCGATAGTAGGACTCGGCCTCGGGATATTTTCCTGAATGCAATTCCTGGTAGGCGAGATTGATGAGCGCCTGGATATTCTTTGGATCCTTGTCAAGAACCTCCTTGAAAAGGGCGATTGATCTGTTTTTTTTCCCGGACTGGAGTTCGAAATTTGCGAGAAGGAGACGGACATTCAGCTTGTCTTGATGGAACCTCAGATAATCCTGGCCCCTGGCAATAGCCTCGGGGAGTTTTTTTCGGGCCGAAAGGGAGAGAAGGTAGAGTGTTTCCAGGGCTTCGTTGTCAGGATATTTTTTTGCAGACTGACGATAGAAGTCGTTCCCTGCCGAGCCACCCTTGGTTCTGTCAAGCAATATTCCCATTCGGGACACATAAACGGGATTTTGAGGATTGGAATTCAGAAGAGTCTGCAGGGTTTTCATGGCTTCCTTGTATTTCTTCCGGAACACCTGAGTGTCGGACAGGGCCAGAAGGAGCCTCGGATCTCCGGGGAAAATTTTGAGGCCCTTTTGCAGCAAAGCCTGAGATTTGGCCGGCCTGTTCTCTCCGATCTCGACCTGTCCGAGCGAGAGCCAGTAACTCGAGGGGAGATGTGGAACATCCTTGATAGAGTCCAGGATCTCCTTGGCCTTCCCCGGATTTCTTCCAGCCAGTTCCACCCGGGCGGCCACGATCTTCATGACGGGTGGAACTCCATCCATCGATGCCAGATGGTTGGCCGCATCCATGGACTCTTGGATTTTCCCGCTCCCCTGGTAGGCCTTGGCCAGGACCAGATAGATGTCGGGGAGGGGGATCTTCTGGAGTTCGAGGGGATGCATGAGGTGGATCGCCTTGGCGTTCTCCCCCAGTATCACCTCGTATTCGGCGATCTTGACCGGAATCCGCAGATCCGCCGCCTTGGCGGGGACAGCCTTCAATAGCGCGATCGCCTGGCGCGCATGGCCCTGGCCGGCCAGGAAGTTGGCATAGATGATCCGGGAGCGAAGATCGGACTTGTCGGCCTCCATCGCCTTCCGGAAGTCCTCCTTCGCCTCGTCGGTCTTCCCCTGATCCTTGGCCAGAAAGCCCAATCCCGTCAGGGCCCGGCCGTTTCCGGGATCCTTCGCCAGCGCCTGCCGGTAGAAAGAGGAGGCCTTCTCCGGCTGTTGCTCGTGACGGAACAGATCGCCCATCCCCACCAGGGCGGACACCGCTCCGGGGGAACGTGAGAGGGCCTTCTTGAAAGAGGCCTCGGCCTCTTTTTGATGGCCCAGGGCGAGCTCCCGCTCCCCTTCGTCGGTCAACCCTTCCACGTTGTTCGGATCGATCTTCAGAACCGCCGCGATCTCGGGTTCCACCGCCTTCCACTGGCCGCTGTTCACCCCGTAGCGGGCGAGCTCCAGATGGGCGTCAAGCGATAGCGGGTCTTCCTTGACCACCTGCTGGAACTCGAGAACGGCTTCCGCCGTCCAGCCCTTCTTCATGTAGGCCTTCGCCAGCCCCAGCCGGCCCTTGACCGACTTGGGGTTGACCTTCAGCACGTTCTGGAACTCGATGATCGCCTCGTTGACCTTGCCTTCGGAGAGATAGTGCTGGCCCAGGCCGTAGTCCTTCTTCTCGATCTGGGCCGGACTCTTGCTGCAGCCGGCGAAAAGGAGGAGCCCCGCGCAGAGGGCTGTTGTCGCAAGGGTTCCAAAAGAGGGCAGAGACGGGGTTTTCATGGGGGTCAGTCCTTGAATTCGTGGGGGTTGAGCCCGTGTTTCTTGATCAGGGCGTGAACGGTGGGTCGGCTGGTCCCGATGAGACGGGCGACCTGGCTGATGTTGCCCCGGGCCTTCGCGAAGGCCTCGGTCAGCATGCGCTTCTCCGCCTCCTCCCGGGCCCCGGAGAGATTCTTTCCGGGAGAGAGAAGGGGGGTCGTTGCCCCCGAATCGGGGTTTTCCGGATGGAGGGAAGAGGGAGTCACGTCGAGGTCCGCGGGGGTGACGAAACGGTCGGTGGCGATGATCACCGCCCGGCGGATCCGGTTCTCCATCTCCCGGATGTTGCCGGGCCAGTCGTAGTTCTCGATCAGGCGAAGGCACTCGGAGGAAAAGTCCACCACCTGGGACTTCTGGTATTCGGCGCGGAAGCGGTCGAGAAAATACCGGGCGAGAAGGGTCACGTCCTCGCCCCGTTCCCGCAAGGGGGGAAGCATGAAGCTCATGACGCTGATCCGGTAGTAGAGGTCCTCCCGGAAGCGACCCCGGGCCATCATCTCCGGAAGGGGCTGGTTGGTGGCGGCGATGATCCGGACGTCGAGCTTCTTGCCCGTGCGCCCCCCCACCCGTTCCACGATCTTGTCCTGAAGGACCCGGAGAAGCTTGACCTGGAGGTCGACCGGAAGCTCGGCCACTTCGTCTAAAAAGAGCGTTCCGCGGTCGGCCGCCTCGAACTTTCCCCCCCGGCTTTCGGTGGCCCCGGTGAAGGCCCCCTTCTCGTGGCCGAAGAGCTCGCTCTCCATCAGGTTCTCGGGGATCGCCCCGCAGTTGATGGCGATGAAGGGGCCGTCCTTTCTGGGGCTCGCCTGGTGGCAGGCCCGGGCGAAGAGCTCCTTGCCGGTCCCGCTTTCTCCCGTGATCAGGACCGAGACGTCGGTCGCGGCGATCTTTCGGAGAATCCGGAGCATCTCTTCGATCTTGGCGTTTTTGGTCACGATCCCGAGGGCCGCCGGGGAGCTCTCGGGGACGACCTCGGGAAGGGCCTTGGTCCGGCGGGAGAGGAGGGCCCGATTGTAGGCGCGGCCCACCACCCGCCGGAGCTCCTCGGGGTCAACGGTCTTCTCGAGGAGATCGTAGGCCCCGAGGCGCACCGCCTCGAGCGCCCGGGGACGGGTGATGTCCCCGCTCAGGATGATCCCGTGGAAGGCCGGATCGGCCTCCGAGAAAAAGCGCAGGAGGTCGACGCCGTCCTTCCCGGAGTCCTTGCCTAACGAAAGGTCGAGGACGGCGACCGTGGGACGCTCGCGCAGGAAGAGATCGATCGCCTCGGGGGAGCTGTCGGCGGTGAGGACCGGATAGTCCGGCTTGAAGAGCCAGGCCATCTGCCTCAGGATCGCCGGGTCGTCGTCCACGACCAGGACGGCCGGCGGGGGAGAAGACGTGTCCGGGTGGGTCAACGGAGAACCTCCTCGAAGGGGACGGATGCGTTCAGGGCCACGCCCTGTCCGCGCCCGCCGCCGGGAATGTAGCGGGAGAGAAGGGGGGTCAGCTCCCGGAGAAAGGCGACCTCCCGGGCCAGCGTCTCCCGGGGGGTCGCGGCGATCGGCATGGAGACCCGGACCATCGCCCCGTCGGTCCGGCGCATGACCAGGGCGTCCCGGATCATGTAGTAGCGG
Organism: Nitrospirota bacterium; assembly: GCA_023481175.1. Taxonomy (GTDB): domain Bacteria; phylum Nitrospirota; class Leptospirillia; order Leptospirillales; family Leptospirillaceae; genus UBA4572. The sequence goes on along the minus strand of JAMCWM010000029.1, from coordinate 42,689 downwards.
CCGAGGTAGTCGCTAGAAAAGGTCCGGCCCCGCTCCTGGTACCAGTAGAGGACCAGCTGGCGCTCGAGCCCCTTCTGGATGATGTCGTAGGAGGCCCGGACCGGCGGGGCGCCGGGAACGAGGGAAAGGGAGACGGTCTTTCGTTCGAGCACCGCCCAGCCGGAGCTCGGAAGACAGTTTTCCGGCGAGTGGATGTTCTTCTCCGGGGTCTGCCGGTCGTAGTAGACCCCGAAGAAGAGGATCGGGGGTCCCTGACTCCCGGAATTCTCCTTCCGGAAAAGAATCGAGGCCGTTCCGTCGGCATTCAGAAGTTCGGCGGTCTTCTTGTCGATCGGGAGGCGGACTCCGGTCCAGTCCCCCACCGTCACGGGAAAGTCCGCAAGGGAGAGATGGCCGGGAACGGGGGCGGGCCCCCCCTCCCGGAAGACCCAGAGAAACCCCGCTCCCATGACCAGGGCCGACAGGAGCATGTACAGGGACCTACGCGACACGGGAGGGCCTCCGGAAGGAGCCGATGAGCCGGGCCAGCCCCATGAGGACCAGGAAGGCGAAGAGAAAGACCACCCATCCCGAGAAGAGATGGAAGAAGCCCTCGGCGAGTTTCGGGTTCCAGGAGCCCAGGATCCCGACGCCGGCGATCCGGAGCATGTTGGCCAGGACGGCCACGGGGATGGCGGAGAGGGCCAGGAGAACCCCGGGGATCCCTCCTATCCCCGAGAGCTTCGTCACCAGCACCGAGATGGCGAGAAGGGAGACCAGGGACTGGATGCCGCTGCAGGCCTTCACCACCCCCAGCGAGATATGGGGCAGGTGGATGATGTTCCCCTCCCGGAAGACCGGGATCTGGAGCATCTCCAGGACCTCTGATGCGCCCTTGGCCGCGATCCCCTGGAGGGGAACGGCCAGGGCGTTGAAAAGAATGTAGGGCAGGGGAATCATGAAGAGAAGGTAGAGGATCGGAAAGCGGAGCCGCCGGAGGGTCCCCGTGCCCCAGTACCCCGCGACAAGGCCCGAAATCAGGAAGAGGAGCGAGACCTGCTCCACGAAGAAGAGGCCGGAAAGGCGGCCGGCGGCCAGAAAGAGGACCCCCGTCCCGGTCAGGAAAAGCCCCCACGGGGACGGGCGGTCGCCGGGCGCCGGAAGCCTCTCCCGGTCGAGATAGACCAGGAGGACGAAGACCAGGGGCACGAGGACCCCGTGGGAATAGGCCGGAAGGGTCATCCAGTCGGACGCGAGCTTTTTGAAGTTGTCCCAGGAGAGAAGGAGGGCCGCTCCCACCGCCAGGAAGAAGAAGAGCCTATCGCGAGACTGGGCGGTCGGCATCGCATCCCTCACCGGAGGTTTCGGGCAGAAGGTCCCGCTTCAGGGTCTCCCGGAGAAAATGGCGGAACTCCTCCGAAAGATCCGCCCGCTTGAGGGCAAACCGGACGGTGGCCTTCAGAAACCCCATCTTGTCGCCGGTGTCGAAGCGGTCCCCCGCGATTTCGAGGGCGTAGACGGGGCGACGCTCCGCCAGGGTGTTCAGGGCATCGGTGAGCTGAATCTCGCCTCCCACCCCGGGAGACTGGGTCTTGAGGATGTCGAAAACGTCCGGAGTGAGGACATAGCGGCCGATGATGGCAAAGTCCGAGGGGGCGTCCTCGACGCGTGGCTTCTCCACCAGCCGGTCGACCCGGAAAAGGCCTTTCCGGAGCTCCGTTCCCGCCACGATGCCGTAATGGCTCACCTCGGAGAGCGGCACCCGCTGCATGCCGATGAGGGGGGAGCCGAGCTGCCGGTAGGCCTCGAGAAGCTGGGCCAGGCCGCTTTTGGGACCGTCCAGGATCTCGTCGCCCAGGGCCACGGCGAAGGGCTCGTCGCCCACGGCGAGCTCGGCGCAGAGGACGGCGTGGCCCAGCCCAAGCGCCTCCTTCTGGCGAAGATAGAGGATCTGCGCGAGGTTCGAGATTTTCTGAAGTTCGGCGAGGAGGGCGTGCTTGTTCTTCTTTTTCAGGACGTCCTCGAGCTCGTAGGAGATGTCGAAGTGGTCTTCGATCGCCCGCTTGCCCCGGCCGGTCACCATCACCATCTGCTCGATCCCCGCCTCGACCGCCTCCTCCACCACGTACTGGACGACCGGCTTGTCGATGACCGGGAGCATCTCCTTGGGGGAGCTCTTGGTCATGGGAAGAAAGCGGGTGCCGTGGCCCGCCAGGGGGAAGACGGCCTTTCGGACGGTGGGATGCATGAGGCCTCCGGAAATGAGGATCATAGGTCGAAGGAAAGGGAAAATTACCCTCTTCCCCATCAAGCAAGAAATTTGCCAGAAGTTGAAATCCACTCGACCGCCATGGACAGAAAAATGACAAATCTGAGGAAGGACGTCCCCCTCCCAGTGAGTTCCTCCTGAGATAAATTTCCAGGGAGGAGCCATTTCAAAAAAAGACCAGAGAAGTGTCAGGAATTTTTACACTTCTGGGGATAGCCTGAAAACAGGAGCTCCGGAAGGAAAGACGGCTTTTCTGGATCAGGGTCCGAAGAACGAAGAGGGGAGGTTCTCCGGGCACGGTTGGAAGGGGATTGACGACAGGGGCCGGGGGAATAAGATAAAGGAAGAAGGAGCTTTCTCCAAGGGAAGGGCTGGATTGGAGCCGCTGAGAAGACCCTCCGGACAAATCCAGGAAATGCGGGGTTTTCTTTTTTATCAGGCTCTGTTTCCCTTGTGAGTGGTGCGCCCCAGAGCTTTTTGTGCTATCATAGCGCTCATATGAGCCCCACCGTATTTCGAGAAAATGACTACCGTTTTTTCTTCTTTTCACGCGAAGAATCGCGGATGCATGTTCACATTTCTTGCGGCGATGGCGAGGCAAAGTTCTGGCTGGAACCTACCATCGAACTCTCGGAAAATGGTCATCTGTCCCGGGTCCGACTTAAGGAAATCCGTCAAATCATAGAGGAACGTCATGACGAAATCAGACGCGCATGGAATCAACACTTCCCCGCCTGAGGTCTCCCATATTTCAAGTCATGGAGTATGGATTTTGGTGCGTGATCGGGAGTTTTTTATGTCGTTTAAGGATTTTCCATGGTTTCGGGAAGTGGCTGTCGGTTCGATTCTGAACATCGAAGAGCCGACACCCGGGCACTATTACTGGCCAGAACTGGATATTGACTTATCCGACGAAGTCATTGCACATCCCGACCGTTTTCCGCGGATCTCGAAGCAACATTCGACAGCAAATCGGAAGAAGATTTAGGAACGCCGCCTTTCGGACCGGGAGGGAAGCCGCGCTCTCGGCGCAAAAAGGCGACTTGGCCGCCCCCCCGAAACGGGTCCCGTCCCGGAAACACCAGAGGGGTCACACTGCCTCGGGAATCACCCGATCCCGAAGAGGATCCTCCTCTCGCTCCCGCAGACCGGGGAGACCCTGCAATCGATCCTGGATGCGGGCCTGGATGCAGGCTTGTATGCGGGCTTGTATGCCATCTCGGGTGTTCGCCGGGAGACCGTCCCTTCGTCGTCCCGACGACCTGCGCACGGCGGGATCATTCTGTTCTCTTCCATGGGGCTCCGGCCCCCCCGCCTCTACCGGCGGAGGGAAACATTGCCGGGAAATCGGCCTCTCGGTCCCTCTGGTCGATTTGGACTGACCCGATTCTCCGCGCCCCCCGCGAAACCCTCCGGCCATCGGACCCCGAGAGAGAGGACAGCTCCGGGGGAGATGGCCCGGACATTTTCTAGATCACCCAGTACCCTTCCATCATCAATGCGGACTCCAGAAAGGAAAGGACGGCAAAGACGATAGGCAAGACCCGGGCCAGTTCCGGGTATTTTTCCTGGAGGACGCCGACTCCCAGAAAGGCGGGGATGACCGGGTAGATCAGGCGAACCGTCGCCTTGATCCCGCTCACGCTCGCCATGAACCACCAGTACCCGCCCAGAAACAGGAGGGCGAACAGCGTGAAGTACCAGGGGGTGGCCTTCCTCTGGATCCAGAGGAGACCGGCGAAGGCTGACAGCATGAAAAGGTTGATCAGGTAATGGACATGCATGTCCATGTGCTTGAGGCTTCCGTGGGTGATCGCCTGGACGAAGTGGGCCGGGTGGTTCTGGGCCACCATGTTCTTGAGGAAGAAGAAATTGTAGATCCTCTGGACCAGGCTTCCCGACTTCTCCCAGGCCTCCTGGACCCGGATGAAGGCCAGGGGATCGTGGAAGGCCACCGCCTGATAGACGAGAAAGCCTGCGAACCCCGAAAAAGCCGCCAGGGAAAAGGCGGAGAGTGCCGGAATTTTTCCCGAAATCCGGGACATCATTGTCCCGGAAGCGGACCTTAGGCTCTTCCACTGCTCGAAAGACCAGACGATGACGACGGTGAGGCTCAGGAAGACCATGAGAGGCCCGGCGAGGGAGCCGATGCCGCTCCACAGGGCCGCCTTCCAGAGCTTGCCATCGAGAAGGGCCAGAAGGGCGAGTATGGCCAGGAGATTCATGAGAGAGACGGGATAGGCCCGGACGAAGAAGACATTTCCGGGATAGAAAAGATAGGCCGCAAGGGCCATCCGGGCCAGGTTCGGGTCGAGGAGCCTCCGGGCCAGGAGATAGAAGAACCAGGAAGAAACAAGACCGAAGAGAATGGCAGGAACGATGAGAACCAGGGGATTCGAAAGGGAGAAGACAACGCCCAGGACCTTCTCCACAATGGCATACAGGGGAAAGTAGGCGATGTTCTGGATCGTGTGGGGATCGCCGTTCCACATGTACCCTTGCGTCGCGATGCTGGTGAGCCGCTTCGCGTCCCACATCGTGGCCAGGACCTGGGCGGTGTCGGAGGAGACATACTCCCACCCCCGGGCAACATAGTTCTTTCCGACCCAGATACCGGAAAAAACGATCAGAAGCGCCACGGCATAGAGGAAGCTCGGAAAGAGAATCCATTCGAGTTTCCGGAATCGGCGCATGAAGGGGGACACGGGAACTTCTGTTTCTCCGGATGGCATCGGGAGAACTCCTTCCTTTTCTAAAGGCGTTCGGGATTGTTTTCTGACGGACGGCGGACGGAGACCCGGAAAGATCCTTTCGGGAAGTGGAGGCTTACTCTTCCCGTCCCGAAGAGCCGTCCTGGTAGACCTTCCGAACGATATAGGTCGGCCGCTGCTTGGTCTCCAGATAGATCCGGCCGATATACTCTCCCAGGACCCCGATGCTGATGAGCTGGAGGCTCCCGATGAACAGGATCGAGACCAGGAGGGAGGCGTACCCCGGAACGACGACCCCGAAGAAGATTGTCCGGAGGGCGATGAAGGACCCGTAGAGAAAGGCGGCCAACGCTCCCACAATCCCCACGTAAGTCCAGATCCTTAAGGGGGCCGTGCTGAAGCTCGTGATTCCCTCCAGAGCGAAATTCCAGAGCTTCCAGGGAGAAAGTTTCGTCGCTCCCGTGATCCGGGGTTTCCTGACATAGCTGACGGTCACCGTCCGGAACCCCACCCAGGTAAAGAGCCCCTTCATGAAGCGCTGGCGCTCCGGAAGCCGTTTGAGCGATTCCACGACGGCGCGATCCATCAGCCGGAAGTCCCCCACATTCTCGGGAACCTTCACGTTGGAAAGCTTGTTGTGGATCCGGTAGAAGAACTCGGCCGTCTTGCGCTTCATGAAGGTATCCGACCGACGGTCGGAGCGGTGGGCCAGAACCATCTCCGCCCCCTTCCGCCACTCGTCGATCAGGACGGGGATCAGCTCCGGCGGATCCTGGAGGTCGGCGTCGATGGGGATGACGGCATCGCCTCGGGCGGCGTCGATTCCGGCCGTCAGGGCCGCCTCCTTGCCGAAGTTCCGGGAGAGTTCCACCACCCGGAAACGGGAGTCCCGCCGGGCAATGTCGACGAGAACGTCCAGGGTGTTGTCCCGGCTTCCGTCGTCCACGCAGACGACCTCGAAGCCGATTCCCGGAATCTGCTCCATGATCGGAACGATCGCCTCGTGAAAGAAAAAGACGCCTTCCCCCTCGTTGTAGAAGGGAACCACAAGAGAGACGATCGACTTGTCTTTCGGCGACAGGGACCGGCTGTCCGGGCTCCGGTCGATTGTCCCGGAGAACCCCGGGACCTCCCCTGTTTTTGGCCACAATCCCGTGGGGCCTGTCACCGGGACCCTCCTTTTCCGGTCATGTCGCGACCCCTCCCCGGACCATGGCGGAGAAGAGATCGCTCCGTTCGAGAAGCTCGTCGTAGCTTCCGATATCGGCCACTCTCCCCCGCTCCATCACCACGATGAAGTCGCAGTCCCGGACCGTCGTCAACCGGTGGGCCACCATGAGGATGGTCTTCTGGCGCGAAAGCGTGGAGAGCGCCTCCATGATCACGGTTTCCGTCATGTTGTCGAGGGCGCTCGTCGCCTCGTCCAGGACCAGCACCGCCGGATCGTGATAGAGGGCCCGGGCGATCCCGATCCGCTGGCGCTGGCCGCCCGAGAGCCGGACCCCCCGCTCTCCGATCCCGGTCTCGTAACCCTGGGGGAGCTCGCTCTGGATGAATTCGTGGAGGTGGGCGAGCCGGGCCGCCCGCTCGACCCGCTCCTGGTCGATCCGTTCTTCGGGAATTCCGAAGGCGATGTTTTTCCGGACGGTCTCGTCGACCAGCATGATCTGCTGGGGAACGTAGCCGATGCTCCCCTGCCAGCGCCGCCGGTTCTTCCCGGTCACGGGCCGGCCATCCACCAGGAGGCTCCCGGAGGAAGGCTCGAGAAGCCCCAGAAGAATGTCGAGGGTCGTGGTCTTTCCCGAACCGGTGGAGCCCACGATGCCGACCGAGGCATTGGCCGGAATCGAAAGCGTCACCCGGTCCAGAACCGGCTCCTCCCGGCCCGAATAGGAAAAAGAAACCCCGGAAAGCCGGATTTCCCGCAGGAGGGGAAGAGGAGACTCCACCGGAGGCGGAACCTCCGGAATCCCTCCCCCGGCCTCCTTGTCCTCCGAGGGAAGGGCCTCGATATCGGAGACGACCTTGTCGATGGCCGGAAGATTGAAGCGGATGAGCGACCAGTTGGCGAAGATCTGCTGGAGCGACGGCATGAGGCGGTAGCCGGCCAGGGCATAGAGAGAGATGAGGGGGAGAGTGGTCGACAGGTTCCCTCCCATGGAGAGGAGAGCGATCACGATCGCGATGATGCCCCCGAAGGCCAGGGTCTCCATGGCATACCGGGGGAGGAGGGAGATCATCTGGCTTCGGGACTGATAGAGGGCGTAGCGCTCAACCGGGAGGGAGAAAAGATCGAAAAACGCCTTCTCGCGGCCCAGGATCTTGATGTCCTTGATCGCGGAGAAGGTCTCGGAGGCCACCTGGAACCTCCGGGAGTTCTCTTTCGACACTTCCTGGCCGGTCCGGGAGAGCGTCCGGCGCACCAGCAAAAAGACCAGTCCGTAGGCCCCGCCCAGAAAGACGCCGGAGAAGAGGGCGATCAGGGGATTGACGGCCAGGAGAAGTCCCAGAATGGCCAGAACGATCACCGCCCGGGAAACCACGGTCAGGAAAGGGATGAGGATGTTGTTGACCAGACGTCCGATTTCGAAGAGGGTGTTCTGGGCGAGCTCGGAGGTGTTGCGGTTCAGGAAGAAAAGATAGGAATGGTTCAGATAGACGGCGAACATCATCTTCGACAGGTCCCGGCCGGCGGTGAAGGAAAATCGGAGGATGCTCCAGGAGGTGAGGGCCGAAACGAGGTTCGAGAGAAAGAGAACCCCCAGGACCGCCCCTCCCAGAAGGGCCAGGAACTCCCGGGGGGGAAGGGGAAACGCCTGGTGGACCGGCCCGATCCAGCGATTCTTCATGGCAAGGTCGGGGTCCACGATCATCCCCATGAAGGGCATGATCGAGGCCACCCCCGCGATCTCGAAGAGACCGGAGAGAAAGACCAGGATTCCCAGGACTGCCAGCCTTTTCCGGTGGGCGGGCGTGAGAAGGGCATAGAGCCGACCTAAGGACGAGGCCTCCTGCGGAACGGGGGGAGAGTGGCTCATCCCGCCTTCCGCTCTTTCTTCCGGTGTTCGTCCTTGTCCGGAGTGTACCCGTAGGAATACTGGATGTGGGGGGACTTGGAGTCGTTCAGAAGCGTTCCCATGATCTCGAAGTTGTGCTCGGTAAGGATCCCTCCCATCCGGAGGAAGTCCCGCTCCCGGGTGAAGCTGTTACGGGCGACCACGAGCACTCCGTCCACGAAGGAGGCGAGCCCCATCAGATCGGTCGAGGCCAGCACCGGGGCGGAATCGATGATGACAAAGTCGCTCTGGAACCGGAGGATCTCGAACCACTTCGAGATCTCGCTCTCCGGATGCTCCGACCAGAAGGAGCCTCCCTCCTTGGGAACGGTCACGACGGCGATATTCCCCTCGCTCCAGTCGATGGGCCGGGGCGCCTCCTCGCCCTTGGGAAGAAAGACCTCCGCCGAATAGCTGTTCCAGACCCGGAGGCTCTGCTGGAGGTGGCCCCGGATGGTGTCGGCGTCGACGACGATCACCCGGTTCCCGAAGCGGGCCATGGTGAGGGCCAGGTTCAGGACCGTCATGCTCTTTCCCTCGTCGGGTCCGGCGCTGGTGACGAGCATGACGTGGCCGTTCTGGTGCTTGAAGAGTTTTTTGAGTCGGTAGAACATCGACTCGAACTCCTTCTGGAAGACCCAGACGGACTCCACGTCGGCCTTCTGGTCCACCCGGGGAATCCGGTAGCCGTTCTTCTCCGGAAGGAAGCGGGGGGGAACCCGGGGAACGTTGGAGAAATTCGGGAGCCCCGAGAGGTTCTTGATGTGGGACTCTCCCTGGACCGGACGGCGGAAGAAGACCAGAAGAAACGGGACGGCCACCGCTCCTCCCAGACCTCCCGCCACCCCCATGAGACCAACCTTGAGGCCCTTGGCCATCTCGGGCCGGGTCGGACGGGTGGCCGGATCGATGACGATCAGGTTCTCGAGGTTCGAGTCGGCGGTGATCCGGGCGGAGGAACGTTCCTGTTCGAGATCCGAGAGAAGTCCCTTGTCCATCCGGATATTGGATTCGAGGAAGTTCTCCCAGGCCGAGCCGGAGACATCCACCTGGCCGTTTTCCCCCGTCATGGAATGGAGCGCCCCGACCTTTCTCTCGAGCTGATGGATTTCCTGGGTCAGCATCAACACATCGGGATGGGATTCGGTTTCCCGGAGAAGGAGCATGGCCTTTCTGGCCCTCAGGGACTCGAGCATCCCCGACTCCTGGGAAAGATAGGAGGAGACATCCACGGGATGCTTCTTGCCGCTCTTCTTCTGGAGCCGGTTCTGGTAGTCGAGGAGATCCTCCTCGCTCTTCTTCAGAAGACTCCGGGCATTTAAAATCTGGAGGGAGAGGCTCTTGTCGAGATCCGCCTGCTGCTCGAGGGCGAAGTGGCTCGACGTCTCCCTGAAGGCGTCGATGTAAGCGTTCACGAGGGAGAGGGCCACGTTGGGGTCGACGGATTCCCCCTCGATCCGGATGATCCCCCCCCGTCCCAATGCATGGAATCCCATGCGGGCATTTCTGAGCTCCATCGAGGCCCGCGTCCGGGGATCGGTCACGATGGGGGGACGTCCCAGGGTCGTCCGGATCAGGTTGATCATTTTTCCCTGAAAATCGTTATATTCTGCATGCTCCTCGAGGTCCCGAAGGGTATCCTTCGGGAGATTGTCCACCACCCGGCTCGCGAGATACTGGCTTTTCAGGATCGCGAACTGGATGCCGAGTCCCCTCGGGGTATGCAGGTGATTGCCCAGATCGGAGGAGGCGTAGTTGTTCTCCTTGATCAGGACGGTCGCCCGGGCCACGTAGACCGGCTTCTTGGTCATGGCCACCAGGACCGCCGGCACCAGGATGAGGAAAAAGGTCAGGACGGCGACGATCTTGTAGCGCCGGACGGCGAGCCAGACGAGCGAGAGGAGGGTTTTGGCGTCGAGGGACTGCATGGATCTCCTTGGGTTACCGGCTTCCTTTGCCGAAGAGGATGACCTGGATCGTCTCCATGAAGATCATGAGGTCCAGGAAGATGGAGAGGTTCTTGATGTAGTAGAGATCGTACTCCAGTTTTTTCACCGCGTCCTCGACCGTGGCTCCGTAGCGGTACCGGATCTGGGCCCAGCCCGAGAGCCCCGGCTTGGTGACGTGGCGAAGGCCGTAGAAGGGAATGCACTTCTCGAGCTCCGAGACGAAGAAGGGCCGCTCGGGCCGGGGTCCGATGAAACTCATCTCCCCCTTCAGGATGTTGATGAGCTGGGGAACCTCGTCGAGGCGCGTCTTGCGCAGGAAACGGCCCACCTTCGTGATCCGGGGATCCTGTTCCGAGGCCCACTGGGGAGCCCGGTTCTTCTCCGCGTCGACGACCATCGACCGGAACTTGAAGATATTGAAGGGTTTTCCGTTCAAGCCCACCCGCTCCTGGCTGTAGAGGACCGGACCCGGGCTGTTCATCTTGATGGCCAGGGCGATCAGGGCGCCGAAGGGGGCGAAGAGGACCAGCCCGACTAAGGCGAGGACCCGGTCCATGACCCCCTTGACCACCACGGTGATCCGATTTTTCTGGAAGCCGTCCCCCAGGATCAGGTGGCTCGGGTTCACGTTCATGATGTCGATCTTGTTCATGTTCTTTTCGTAGAAGGTCGGCCACTCCATCACCTCGATCCCGTTCATCTTGCACTCCAGGATCTCGTGGATCGGAAGGGTCCCCCGCCGGTCCTTGAGGCTGATGACGATGGAGTGGATCTTGTGGTCGAGGGCGTAGCGGGCGAGATTCATCTCCTTGATCTTCTGGGCATCCACGACCGCCTGGATCCGGATGTTGTGGCGGAAGCGGTTCAGCTCCTCGAAGATGCGGGCGATCTGTCCCGTCCCCAGGATCAGGGTGCTCCGCTTCCACTCGTGGACGGGGAGCCTCTGGACCAGAACCCACCGCCAGAAGGCCACCAGGGCGAAGGTGAGCCCCGAAAGGGCCAGGACTCCCCGCCAGCCCAGCCGGATGGCCGGAACGAACTTCATGGCCAGGGTTCCCACCCCCGCAAGAAGCACGAAGGCCGAGATCAGCCTTATCATGTTCCGGCGGTCGGTCTCGAAGCTCATCGGATCGTAGAGCCCTCCCTGGAAGAAGACGAAGGCCAGAGAGAGGCTCCAGACAGCCCCGGTGGCCAGGGGATGGACGGGGGACAGGTCCGTGAAGGAGCCCGACAGCCCCGCGAGAATTCCCGTGGCCAGAGCCGCAAAGGCCACGTCCCCCAGGAGGACGGCCAGAACGCCGATCGAGATATAGTGGTTGAAGAGTCGGATCATCGCATCAGTCCCCGGGAGAGGTTCCGGAGTCTCAGAACATCCGCTGCGGGACGTAGATCAGGTCCCCGGGATGGAGAAACTCCTTGGGTTCGGTCTTCTTCTCGTTTTCGATGTGGTCGACATCGATGTGGACGATCTTCTTGGTCCCGTCCTTCTGCTTCCGGATGATGCGGATCGAGCCGGTGGAGGCGAATTGGGACCAGCCGTGCGCCTGGATGAGGGCCTGCATGACCGTCATCCCCTTGTTGAAGTAGTAGGCGCCGGGAGCGGTCACCTCTCCCATCAGGTAGATCTGGTCGGTTTTCAAAGGCACGATGATGATGTCCTGGGGGTGGATCGGGATATTGTTGGAGAGGTCCTTCCCCTGGTCGAGCTTCTCGATCGAGATCGTCCGGGGCTCGTTGTTCCGGATCAGGACCACTCGGTCCTCGTCGGCAGAAGGGGTAGCCCCGCCGGCCAGGATGATCGCCTGGAGAAGCCGGATGCGGTGGGTGAAGGCGACGGGACCGGTCTTGCCGACGGCGCCCGAGATATAGAAGAAGTTGTTCCCCATCCCCTTGACCGTCACTGTCACCTCCGGTTTTTTCCTGAAGACGGCCGAAAGACGATTGGCGATCCGGTGCGCGAGCTCCGGTCCCGTGTAGCCCTCGGCCCGGAATGTCCCGGCGAGCGGCATGGTGATCGTCCCGTCGGGGAGCACTTCGTAGGCTCCGTTCAGCTTGGGCTCGTCCCAGACATTGACCGCCAGGGAATCCCCCACCCCGATCCGGTAGAGACCTTCGGCCCGGGCATCCGGAAGCGATCCCAGAAAAACCGTGGCGAGCAGAAGAAGGAACAGGAAGAGGCGGGTCGACGACCGCCCCGCGGTCTTGAAATCAGAAGTCATGGGTCCCTCGCAAGTCATGGATTGTCTGTCGGCCAAAACACGGTTGCAAAATGAAAAGCAAGATGCTTGCCAAAACTTCAGGACCCTTGCGGGATCTCTCCCGAGAGGGGCAAAGGAGACGTTCCAAGGGCCGAGAGAATCATCCCGGAAAGCTCGACCAAGGTCAGGGGGCGGGGGAGCCGAAGAGCCTCCGGGAGGGGCCGGCCGGAAAAGCAGTAGAATCCCGGGCTCCGGGGAGTTCCGGTGCGGGGAAGGGGGTCGGAGAAAATGGCGACGCCGGGCGAGACATTCCGCCAGTCCTCGAGGCTGAAGTCCGGCTCAAAGTCCCGGACGATGAGGTGCGGAAGCTCGGGAAGACCCGGCCCCTCGAAGAGCTCCTCCCGCCACATGACTTCACGCACCGGACGCTTTCCCGTGACCGGGTCGACGAGGTCGAGCAGGGAGCGACGGATCCGTTCCCCCAGCTCCCGCTCCTCCGGTCCCGGATTGACCGTCCCCTTCGATTCGACCCCCCGGACGTTCAGCGTGATCCCGGTCCGGGAGAGGGCGAAGGCCCGGGTCCGCCCCCAGTCGAAGAGCCCGATCTCCGAACTCAGCAGGGCGCCGGTGCGGTCCACGACCTCTTTTAGGCGGGAACGGGAGAGAAGCCGTTTCACCCGGGTCCGTTCGATCTTCATGGAACGAAGGACCGGCGCGGCCACCTCCCGGAGCACCGACTCCCCCCCCGCCTCGGGGCGAAGTCCCAAATGGCCCTCCGCCAGGAGGAAGGCGTTCAGGTTCAGAGCCCGCCGGACGGGGGAGAAGCCGTGGGCGCTGGCCAGGACGACGAGGCTGCCGGGCTTTTTCGTGAGATCGAGAGCCGTTCCCACCGCATCGTCGAAGGCCCGGAAGAACTGGCGGAGAGGATCCTCCAGCCCCCGCCCGGATCGTCCCAGGAGGGCGGAGACGACATCGCGATGGTAGCGCGACAGGATCCGGTCGAGCCCCGAGAAATGGATGGCGACGACCCGGGGACCCGACTCCCGGAGAACCCGGGCCATCGAGACGGAGAGGGCGACCATCCGCCGGGTCGCTCTCTCGACGAAGGAGCCGGAATCCTCCTCTCCGCTGCCGGGGAGCTTTTCTCCTTCCTCCGGGTCGGAGGGCCGGGGCAGGGAGTGGACCGAAAAGCGCCCGCCCTGCCACCTGAGAAGCTGGACCGCCTCCTCCGGCGGCCGCGGGCCGGGAGCGGGGGGGATGGGCACCCCCACCAGAACCGTCTCGTGGGAGTTCCGGGCGAGAAGGGAGCGGGGAGAGCGCCGGGCCAGGGCCCGAAGGCTCGCCACTTCGGGGAAATAGGACCCGGGCGTCTTTCTCGACCCTTCGAGGAAGCCTGTCGTTCCCGGCCCCTCGCCGGTCAGGAGGGTCGTCCATTCCGTCGCGGCATAGGGAGGAAGGTCGGAGCTCAAGGATCCCACCACCCCGCGCCCCATCAGAAACTCCAGGTTGGGAAGCCACCCGTTGTGGATCAGGGGGTCGAGAAGCTCGAGGGAGAGCCCTCCGAGCCCCAGAAGCACCAGGTGCGAGGCCATCGGGTCAGCCTCCCTTTCCGAAAGGGAGTGTTCCAAGCACGGCCCGGGCCGCCTGCTTGGCGCTCCTCACCCACCAGTCCCTTCGGGTGGCCGGGGAGCGGGGATCGAGCAGGGCGGAAAAGTCGGAAAGGGAATGGCGGCTCATGACGGGAAGACGGGGAATGGAAAAGGGGTCCCCTCCGGGAAGGAAGAGTCCGGGACGGGAGGTGGCCTGCGCCCGGTAGCCCGTCTTTCGGGCAAGATCGGCGACCCGGGGGGAGGTCCGTCCGCCGGGGGCCGAGATCTCCGCCTCCTTCTGTCCAGTCAGGGCTCGGACCTTCTCGAGGGATCGACGGAGTTCGTCTTCGCACTCCTCTTCCGAAAGCTCCGAAAGAAACCGGTGGCTCTCCCCGTGGGAGCCGATCCGGAAGATCGGACGGGCGGACAGCTCCGCCACCATGGATTCGGTCAGCATGCCGGGAGCCCCGATATGGCCGGTCGCGACGAAGAAGGTCGCCGGAATCCCGAACTTCGACAGGACCGGGGCCGCAAGCCGCCAATCGGTCTCGTATCCGTCGTCGAAGGTGACGGCGACCGCCGGACGGCCGGAGGCCGCCGCCTCGTCCCCGGCCCCCGGCGCGAGAAGAGAGTCCAGGGACAGGATGGTGTAGCCTTCCTCCCGGAGGTGGGCCATCTGGCGGACGAAGTCCTTCTGTCCCACCCCGTAGCGGGGATCGGCCAGGGGGGCCGGCACCCATCCGGGGGAAGCCCCTTCGGGCACGATCTGGTGGTACATCAGGACGAGGGCGGCCCTCACGACTTCTCCCACTGGAGCCGGGCGGGACGGGAGCCCTGGCGGAGCTGGCGGAGGAGGCCCAGGAGGATGGCGGCGTTCCCCGTCAGAAAGTAGAGGGGAAGGGAGAGGAGGCGGCCGGGACGGGGGAGGAAAAGGGCCAGAAGACCCGTCGCGTAGAAGAAGAGCTGAAGGAGAAAGAGAGTCCGGAAGAGAGGTCCGGGAAGAAGGGCCGACCCCAGGAGGATCCCGAAAAGGGCCAGGGGCTGGAAGGCCCGGAGGACCTTGTGGGAAACAAAGACGAAGAGGGCCCGGAGATCCCGGAAGCCCAGGGCCGGAAGAAGGAGGAGGATCTGCTGGAAGTTCCCCTGGGAGATCCTGACCCGCCGCCGGAATTCGCTTTTCACGGTGGCGAGATGGACTTCGAAGGCGACCGCCTTCTCCTCGTAGACCGTCCGGAAACCCCGGGCGAGGATCAGCATCGGGATCACGAAATCGTCGTTGATCGTCCCCGGGGGAACAAGGGGGAAGAGGGCCCGTCGGACCATGTAGAAGGCCCCGTGGGCCCCGAGCGTCGAATGGAAGCGGCTCTCGCAGATCCTCTGGAAAATCTCGAACTCGAAGTATCCCCGCTCGCTCTCTCCCCGGCCGTCGAGGGCGGGGGTGACCTCCCGGGCGATCCGGTAGCGTCCGGCGACGCACCCCACCTCGGGGTCGGAGAAGTTCTCCACCGCCCGGAGAAGGGCGTCGGGGGCCAGCATGGCCGAGGTGTCGGTGAGGACCAGAAGCTCCCCCCGGGCCCGGGAGACGGCGTCCCCCAGGACCGCGAGCTTGCCCCTCCGGACGGGAAAGTCCAGGAAGTGGAAGGCGGGATGGGCCGTCTCCCGGGCGATCTCGGCGGTCCGGTCCGTCGAGCCGTCGGAAGCCAGGAGAATCTCGAGCCGGTCGGGGGGGTAGTCGAGGGAGAGGGTGTTTTCGATCTTGTCCCGGACGACCCGTTCCTCGTTGTGGGCGGGGATGACCACGGTGACGAAGGGAAGGGGGTCGGGGCGGGCCTTTCTGACCGGCCGGGGAAAGAGACGGGAGAGGAAGAAGATCAGCCCCGGATAGAGGACGAGCGGGTAGAGGACGAGAAAGAGCGAGACTCCGAAGAGGAGGGCCACGAGAGCCTTCACGGAACCGTCACCGTCCGGAGGAGCTCGGGACCGATCTCGTCCGGAGCGTGGCGTCCCGCAAGAAGCGAGGCCTTCCGGTAGACCGCCTCGTTGTCGTCGAACCATCGGCTCTGGCTGAAGCGCTCCTCGATCATGGCGAGGCTCCGTTCCCCCATCCTTCGCCGGGTGTCGGGCTCGAAGAGAAGATGGAGCATGGCCCGGGCCAGGGCGTCGACATTCGAGGGAGGAACCAGAAGGCCGTTCTCCCCTTCCCGCACCGCCTCCCGGGTCGCCCCCACCCGCGTGGCGATGACGGGAAGGCCGCAGGCCATCGCCTCCCGGGCCGCCCGGGGAAGGGACTCGCGGGTCGAGGCCAGGGTGAAGACGTCGAAGAGGTTGAGCCACTCCCGGATATTTGTGCGCTGGCCCGCGAAGTGGACGAAGGGGAGGATCCCCAGGGAGCGGGACCGCCCCTCGAGATCCTCCCGCAAGGGGCCGTCTCCCACCAGGACGAGCCGGGTGTCGGTATAGGATTTGCGGACGATGGCGTAGGCGGCGAGCAGGTCCTTGTGGGCCTTCTCGCCGCTGAGCCTCGCCACGCAACCGAAGATCACGGTCTCGGGACCGATCCCCGGGATCAGGGAGCGAAGGCGGGGCGCCTCCTTGCGGTCCACCCGGTAGAAGGTCCCGGTGTCGATTCCGCTCGGGATGACCCGGGTCTTTCTGGCCGAGAGCCCCAGGCGGAGAAGCCGTTTGTGCTCGTGGTCCGACTCGAAGATCACCAGGTGGGAGGCGCGGTTCAGAATCACGCCGGCCATGAGGGCGTTGGCGTTGGTGTGGATGTTGTGGACGGTGGTCACCCGGGCGACGGGGAGATTCCGGGCCGCGGCGTGGCAGACCCAGGAGGCCCGGATCGACTGGGGAGCGAGGACGGTGGGATCGACCCGCTCGATCAGGGCGCGGAGACTCCGGGCCATGGCCAGAAACTCCCCCGGGGTCCGGAAGTGGACGGTGAAGGGAAGATGCTCCACCCCGCCCTTTCGCAGGACCTCGAGCTGGTCGCCCTCGGGACAGGCCACCACCACCTTGTGGCCCCGGGAGACGAAATGGGGTCCCAGGGCCTTGAGATCGCTCTGGACGCCACCCATCCCGAAGGGCTCCGTCATGAGATAAAGAATTTTGAAGGAGGGTCCATTCATCTGTAAAATCCTCTGACACTCTGGTAGAGGCCGTGCCACAAGTCCAGGCCTCCGTTCATTTTCTGGATAAAATCTCCGAAACTGTCCCGGCCGCTGATCTCGGTTCTCCGGAGAATCCACCGGAGGGTTCCCTTCCGGTTGGCCCCCGGCCGGACCGAGAGGGCCGCCTCGTACCCCAGGCCATCCAGGATCCGGAAGTGGTCCCGGGAGTAGGCGCCGTTGGGGTAGGCAAAAAGGGTCGACTTCTCCCCCGTCCACTCCTCAAGCAATTTCTTTGCCCGGAGAATCTCCTCCTGGGCGGCCTCGCAGGAAATCCCGGGAAGGAGGGGATGGGTGTGGGTGTGGCCGCCGAACTCCATCCCGTGGGCCTTCATCTCCCGGATCTGGGAGACGGTGAGATAGGGGATCCCGGGGCTCCGCCCCCGGTAGCGCCGGTGCTCGGACTCCTCGAGAACGAACCCCGTGACCGGAAAGACCGTCGCCGGAAATCCCAGACGGGCGAGGACGGGAAAGGCCTCCTCGTAGTTGTCGCGGTAGCCGTCGTCGAAGGTGAGGGCGGCCGCCCGGTCGGGAAGGGCCCCCTGTTCGAGGCGCAACAGCGCCTCCCGAAGCGGCAGGACCTGCCACCCCTCGGATTTGAGCCAGGCCATCTGCCGGGCGAAGGCGAAGGGGGTCACGGCCAGGATGTCCTTCTCCAGGGTGTCGGCGATCCGGTGGTACATGAGGATCCGGAGGGTTCCCGGAGGGGGGGTCTCCCGGGAGAGGGCCTTCCCCACCCCGGTCCTTATGAGGGAGAGGGCCTTCCGTCCCCGGGAGAAGTCCCGCTCCCGGAGAAGGGTCCGGTAGAAGCCGGCGGAAGAGAGGATCCCTCCAGGGTTTTCCTCGTCCGCCGGGAGGAGGGGAGAAGGAGCGCCATCGGCTCCTCCCTTCATTGCGGGAAGGGATTCGGCCGTCACGATCGGCAGCCCGGAAAGGGCGAGACGGAGCAGGAACAGGCGGCGGCGGGAGAGGATCAAAACGAGATCGACCCCCCTTTGGGCCAGGCAGGACCTCACCCGAAGGGCGGCGGAGGCTCCCTGGGGATTCCGCAAGGAGAGGACCGTGACGGGCAAGCCCCCGAAGGGCTCCTCCCCTTCCGGAGTCCCTTCCCCCACCAGAAGAACCTCGACGCGAAGCCCGGGAAGAGCGCCCAGGGAGGCGAAGCGACCACACTCTCTTTCGAGCCATCGTCTCTCCTCCGCCCCCGAAGCCACACAGACAAGGCACACCGACGGGAGGCGCTCTCCGGACGGGAAGGAGCCGGTTCCTGCGGGGCCGTCTCCCCCGGCTTCCGTCACATGGACCAAAGGATCCCTACTCATCGGTCAGGGCTCTCCTCAAAGGTTGTTCGCTCCGTGCCGCCTCCTGCGCCTCCCCGGTTCCGGCCCCGGGGCTCGAAAAGACCGGACGCCGGGAGGGGGCAAGGAGGCCCGGGTTCAAGCCGGCCTCTTTTGTCCCGGAACGTCGCTCGGCCCACCGCGGCATCTTGAGGAGGATGGCCAGCATCATCCACAGATATCCCGTCAGAACCAGACTGAAGACCCGGGAGCCGAACATGTTCGTGATGACAAGGGAGGTGATCGAGGCAAGAGCGCAGACGGAAACGGTCTTCCAGAAAGGATCCGGACTCATCCGGAAGCTCCTCCAGCCGATCCGGAACATGAAGACAAGGATCGCAAGGAAAACCAGAAGGGTCGGCAAACCCATCTCCGCCCCGATCATGAGGTAGGCGTTGTGGCCATCCCGCCCCTTGAGCTCGAGTCCCGCCGTCTCCTCGTTGTGGTCGACGAAGCTGAAAATGTAGGTCTGGAACATCTTGTAGCCCACCCCCATGACCGGATTGGCCTCGATCATCCGGATCGCCCCCTTCCACAGGGCGAGGCGCGTGCGGGCGCTTGCGTCGAGCCGGGTCTTGTCGTCGAGTCCCCCGTTCGACTGATGCTGGACCGTCCGCTCGACCCTCTGCTTGAGTCCTCCCGGAAGAAACTGGGGATTGTAGGCCACGAAGACGACGGCCGCGACGTAGACCAGGAACTGGAGGCGGTTTCTGAGAAGGAAGAAGATCGTCATCCCCCCCACGAACCCCAGGGCATCCCCCCGGGACTGCGTGGCGGAGAGGCCCAGCAGACATCCGACGATCCCCACAAAAAAGATTCCCCGACGGATGCGCTTCATTCCCTTCATGACGAGATAGCCGATCATGACGAAGGCGTAGTTGGCATAGAAGGCCCCCATCGTGTTGGCCTGCCCCGCAAGCCCCGTCAGCCGGACGTAATGGGAGCGGTTGTCGAGTTCATGCCGTTGCCAGTAGGTCCCGATCCCGATCACGACGAGGGTAAAGGCCATCATGTAGAGGATCTTTCGCGCATCCTCCTCCTCCTGGACGAGATAGGAGGTGAGAAAGAACACCATGAGCGGATCGAACCAGCGCTTGTAGTCCACAAGGGCGGAAAAAACGGTCAAGGAAGAGTCGGAGATGTCGGTATGAAGGACGGAGAAGGCGACGAGACCGCAGAAAACCAGGAGAAGTCTCCGGAAGCTCGCCTCCAGGGGAAGGGCCTCGTACTTTTCGATGTTTTTGGAGTTCGAGAAAAATCCGACGAGGGTGATCAGCGTCAGGACGGTCGTATAGTTCAATCCGGGGATCATCCCCCCGAGGTTG
Organism: Nitrospirota bacterium; assembly: GCA_023481175.1. Classification (GTDB taxonomy): domain Bacteria; phylum Nitrospirota; class Leptospirillia; order Leptospirillales; family Leptospirillaceae; genus UBA4572. Next base: position 23,109 of record JAMCWM010000029.1, on the reverse strand, counting down.
CCGGCGATCGCCTTCGAGTAGGGGATGAAGGCGGCCAGAGCGATCAGTCCGTAAACGGGGCGGACGAGGGATTTCATGAGCAGGGAGTAAAAGACCACGGCACTCAGCACGAGAAGGACCGCCCGCGGAACATTGACATCGTCGGCGGCCACAAATCCCATGAAGAGGGTGATCGCGAAGTAGGGCCACGGAATCTTCGGAAGGATGAAGGTCTCGGCCGCCGTCGCCCTCGAACTCTCCCCGGAAAGATCCACGACCCTTGCGGACTGGCCAAATCCCATCATTTTCTCCCTGCGTCCGACATGCATGCTCCCCGTATGGAAATCATCGGGTGGTCCCGGAGACCGTTCCGGTCCTATCCGCGACTTCGTCCCCCCCGAGATCAGCGGCGAAGGACCGTGCCGCAAAGCCCATGAGCGTCAGGATGCGGCGCATGGCCTCCCGATCCCTTCCGTAGGGGTCGGGGATCTCTCCGCTTCCGTTTCCGGACCAGGCCCCGAGCCACAGAGCCTTCTCGAGAGATTCGGGGGCGAAACGTCCTAGATCCCTCCAGTTTCGATAGTCCATGAGAAGGATGAGGTCGGCCCACTCCAAAAGGTCCCGGGAGAGGGTCTTCGAGCGGTGGGAGGAGAGATCGACCCCTCCCTCCCGGGCCAGGGGAACGAAGTCTTCGGGAGAGGGACGCCCCTCCCGCTCGACGAATCCGCAGGAGCGGACCTCGAACCTTCCGGGATCGAGGCTCTGTCTCAAAAGGTGGTGGACGAAGGGGCTCCGGCAGATATTGCCGTAGCAGAGCACCAGGATACGGACGGAACGGTCCCCTGAGGTTTTCCTTTTCATCAGTCTCCCGAGACGGCCCCGGGACGTCCTGGGGGCGATCCGCCGGACCAGGAGCGACGATCCCCGCACGGCAAGATCCCGGACATTTTTCCGGAGGGTCCGGCCGATCTCGGAGAGAACCGGCAGGGGGTCGGAGAGAGAGCCGTGGTCCCAGTGGTCCCGGCCCGACAGGAATCGTCCGTACTCGAGGAGGGTCCTCCCCACCGGCCGGGACTTGGTGTAGGGATCGCTCCGGTCGGCGACCAGATTGTGCTTGAACCAGGAAAAGTCCGTCGAAAAGCGCCGGGAGTAGACTCCGGTCCGGTACCCCGGACCTTCGGGAAGGGGATGGCCTTCGAGCAGATCGATCAGGGCCCGGGGAAAGTCGATCCCGCTCCGGTAGGAGAGGGGAAGGGAGCCCCAGAAACGCCCGTTGACCTCCATCAGGGAAAACCGCTCTCCGTCCATCTTGAACTCGACCATGGCCACGCCGGTCCATCCGGCCTCTTTCACGAGCCGCTCCGAAGCCGCGAGAAGGGCCGGTGGCAGAGCGATGGAGACCCGGTAGGAGCTTCCGCCGCCCGTCAGGGGATATTCGTGGATCCTCCGGTGGGCGAAGGCCAACAGAACCCGGCCGTCCGAGCACAGCATCTCGATTCCCACCCCGTCTCCGGGCTCGTATTCCTGGACAAGGACGGGCCCGTAGGGCAACAGGTCCCCGGCCGCCTCCCGGAGTTCCCGGGGGGTTCGGACGAGCCGGGCCTCGAGATCGAACCCCCGGTCGCCCATCCAGACCTTCGAACGGGTCAGCTTCACGAAAAAAGGCGGCTCTCCGAGATCCGCGGAGCCGATCTCCTCCATGGACCGGATCAGGAGGGTCCGGGGGGCCGGAACGCCGCAGCGGGCGGAAAGCTCAAGGGTCCTGGCCTTGTCGAAGAACCACTCGAAGCCTTCTTCGGGGGGAAGAACGATTCCCGGAATCTTCCGGGATATCTCCCGGAGAGGATACAGGGTCAGGTCCGAGAGCGGGAGAATGTAGTCGAAATTCTCCGGTCGGACCGTCTTCCCGAACCAATCGAGGAAGGCTCGCCGGCTCAGAAGCGGGGAAGGGTAGCGGAAGGAGTGCCGGACGAACCGGGAGCGAAAGGAAAAGGCGTCTTCGGCATGCCCCGCGAGAGAGATCCGGTGACCCGCGCGGCCCAGACTCTGGACGACACAGGTCGCGGCGTTGCATTCGGCATCGAGGACGAGAATATTCCGGGGAGTCCCCGAAGACCCGGCCTCGCCCGGGGGGATCTTCATGAAGAAGACTCCCCGTCGGAGAAGACGGGGGGAAGGGGAGACCTCCATCCCTCGAGAAGACGGAAACCCGACACCGTAACGGCAAAGCGGGCCAGGGACATCTCTCCCGAAATCGAGCGGGCCGGAAGATCGAAGAGGTTTTCCGTCTTTCCGGGCCGCATTCGCCGGGTGGAACGGGCGGCCCGGTATCCCGCCCGGGAGGCGGCCTCCCGGGTCTCGTCGTTGTAAAACCCGTAGGGATAGCAGAAGGTCTCGACCGTCTCCCCCAGGACCTCCTCGAGCTCTTCCCGGCTTCCCCGGACCTCGGTCCAGAGCTCCTCTCCCGTGAGGGAAGAGAGGTCGGGGTGGGTCCGGGAGTGGGCGGCGATCTCGAAGCCCCGCGCCGCGAGTTCCCGGGCCTCCGACCCGGTCATGAGCCGATGCCCCACCCACCGCGGATCGTCGGCCCAGGCGGTCTTTTCCCCCATCTTTCCGGTGACGCAGTAAATCGTCCCCCGGAATCCGTACTTTTCGAGAACGGGCGCGGCAAAGGCGTAGTTGTCCTGGTAGCCGTCGTCGAAGGTGATGCAGATCATCCCGGCGCTCGAGGACGCATCGGACTTCAGGGCCTCCCGAAGGCTCACCCCCCGAAACCCCAGGGACTTCAGGATTCCCATCTGCCGGTCGAAGGCCGGGGGAGTGACTCCGGTGTCGGGATCGGCTCCCGGGGCCACCCGGTGGTAGTAAATGATGGGGGGGAGATTCTTCCCACCCTCAAGGGCGATCATTCCGGATCGGCGTTTCAAGGCGTCGAGCATAGGCGCGGTCCTCGATAGGATCAATCATGTCAGAGAGCGGCCCGATAGACCTCGGGGCGCTCCTTGGAGAAAGGAGCATTCAAGAGAGAAAGCAAGGAGTGTGCCAAAAGATGGGTTCGTTTTTCGCTTGGCCGATAAGTATCCCGAAGGAGGCCTATGATCTTTGGAAGCGGGAGATCAGGATCGTCTGATCGCCGATTTTCCCGCCGCCCGCCGTTCGTCGCCGGATGACCCGCCAAGAACCGAACGGTAAAGATTTTCGATCTCCAGAAAGGAGCGTTCCTTGGAGAAGAGAGTCTGCACCCGGTCCCTTCCGGCGCGGCCCATTTTTTCCCGGAGGGCGGGATCGAAGGCCAGACTCTCCATTGCGGTGCCCATCGCTTCCGGATCTCCGGCGGGGACAAGAAATCCTGTGACCCCGTCCAAAACCGATTCGGGGTTGCCGCCGACCCGGGTCGCGACCACGGGAAGCCCCGCCGCCATGGCCTCGAGGATGGCGTTCGAAAAGCTTTCGCTCCGGGAGCTGTTCAGGAAGACGTCGAAGGCCGGAAGGAGATTCTCCACATCCTCCCGAGATCCGAGAAACAAGGCCGACTCTGTCAGATCGAGATTTCGGACGAGCTCCTCAAGGGCCTTCCGCTCGGGACCTCCCCCCACGAGAAGAAGAAGGGTGTCCGGGTGACGTTCATGAACCCGAGCAAAGGCGCGGATCGTCGTATCGACCGACTTGACCGGGCGATGGCCCGCCACGATCCCGAAGACGCAAGACGACGTTTCTGGAACCCCAAGGGCGCGCCGCCAGGGAGCCTTTTTCTCCTCCGGCCGGAACCGGCCGCAATCGATTCCATTGTAAATGCATCCGAGTTTTTCCTGGGGAATTCCCTCGTTTTCCCGGGCCGCCTCCATGGCCGCCCGGGAATTGGCGACGATCCGGTGGGCCAGACGGTTGATGACGAGGGTCTCGAAGGCCGCGAGGCGGGAAGAGCCCCGCATGCCGAAGTCGCCCATGTCCCGGCGCGTGGTGATCACCCGCCGGCCGGTGATCCGGGCGGCCATCGTCCCCAGAATGTTGGCATTGGTCTGGAAGGTGTGGACCACGTCGATCCGGTGGGTCCGGATGTAGCCGACGAGAGTGGACAGGGCCCGAAAGCCCTCCGGGCCGTAAAGCTTTCTGAAGGGGGCGAAGAGAAGCGGCGTCCCCTCCCGGAGGAGTTCTTCGTGAAAGACTCCCCCCGCCCGGGCGGAGCAGACATGGGGCCGGACCCCGAAGGACGCCGCGTTTCGGGCGAGTTCCGCCACGTAGCGCTGGCTTCCGCCGGGACCCAGATTGTCCACGAGATAGAGGACGGAAATCATGGATTCTCCGGAGAACGCGTCGGCTCGGCGGAGGCTCTTCTTGCCAGGAGGCTCCGGTAGAGATTTTCATATCTCCGGGCGACCTTCCGGATGTCGTAGCGCTCCTCTGCGAGGGTCCGCCCGTTTTTTCCCAAGGCTCCGGCCAGATCCGGATTTTCAAGAAGTCGACCGAGGGCGGAGGCGATCGAGGCGGGTTCCTGGGTGACGAAGAAACCGGTCTTTCCCTCCTCCACCACCTCGGGAATTCCCCCCACCCGCGTCACCACTACCGGGAGGCCCGCGGCCATCGCCTCGAGAAGGACGATCGGAAGACCCTCCCGGGAGGAGGGCATGGCGAGGATGTCGGCGGCCCGCAGGATCTCGGGAACGTCTCGCCGCAGACCCAGGAAGACGACCCGGTCCTCAAGTCCCAGAAGCGCGGCCCGGGACTTGAGGTCTGCCTCGCATTCCCCCTCTCCCACCACCAGAATCCCGGCCTCGGGAAACTTCCCGGCAAGGAGGGAGAGGGCCTCGATCAGGTATCGGTGCCCCTTGAGAGGAACGAGACGGCCGACGATGGCGATCCACCGTCTCTTCGGATCGACTCCCAGACGCCCGAGAACCTTCTCTCTCGGAACGGAGGCCTCGAAGCGGTCCAGATCGATGCCGTTTTCGACGAGGTGAAGTTTTTTCGGATCGAATCCGGCCTCCTCGATACGGTATTTACGGACGGCGTCCGAGACGCAGATCACGGCGGTGTTGCGCCGGTCGAGGATCCGGTCCAGCCATCGGCCGAGCCGGCCGATGTTCGGGTCGCTCGTCGTATGCGAGGTGGAGACGATGGGGACGCGGGAAAGGAGCCCTGCCAGGCGGCCCCAAAGGTCGGCGGTGAAGAGATGGGTGTGGACGATGTCGAACTTCTTCTCCCTCCAGAAGGAGGCGAGACGGAAGACGACGGAGAGATCCTTCCGGCCCTTTTTCGGAATGAAGGTGACCGGAATTCCCAGGGCCTCGAACTCCCCGACCAGGGGCCCCCTCTCAGAAATGAGGCAGACGGAGAGGGAAAAGCGCTCGCGGTCCATCTTCCGGACGATGTCGAGAAGGAGCTGCTCCGCCCCGTGCGCCGGAAGGGCGGGAAGGAGATGGCAGACCGAAATTCTTTTTTCCTTTTCTTTTGTCTCGGATTCTCGGACCAACGATCCTCCTGATCAGAGTCTTGTTGACTGGCTTCTACTTGAAATTCCAGTAGAAGGTCGCCAAGGCGATGAACTGGTTGTCGATCACCCCCTGGTTGGAGACCGTATTGGAGATGTTCGTGGTGAAGTCGATCAGGTTGTACATGAGGGTCGTGGTCAGCCAGTTGGTGGGACGGTAGGACAACCCGTCCGTCTGTTCGAGAAAGCTCCCGCTGTAGGAGAGGTTCGGCTGGAGGGTCCCGCCGAAGTAGTTGTTCGAGAAGCCCGCGGGGCTCAGGAAATCGTAATGGGTGTAACCCGCCGACGAAAAGAAAGAGGTCTTGGGAGTGATGACATAGGACAGGTAGAGCATCGCCATCTTGACCTTCTCCGGCCCCATCTCGATCCCGTAGGAGTTCATGTTCTCCATGAATTCGCCCGCATTGACTCCGAGTCCGAGCTTCGCATCGGAAAAGCCGATGTTGACGTCCCACATCGGCGCCTGGAAATTCTCGCCGCTCTGGAAGACGACCGCGTTCCAGCCCCCCATTGCGGAAAAGGTGAGATACCGGTTCAGGGTGTGGGAGAAAATTCCGTAGTAGGAATACATGATCGTGTTGAGCGTGGGAAGGTTCTGGTAGAAGTAGTAATAGATGTTGCCCCCGACCCCCAGGGAGGTGGTCGGCGTGAGCTGTCGCATCGCCGTTCCCGTGGCCCCGTTCGAGTAGAAGCTGGGAAAGTCGCTCATCAGACCCTGCTGGTAGATGTAGGAAGCGGAGAGATAGTCGCTTTTGTCCATGTAGTTGAGCGTCGACGTGAGGGACTGGAGGTTCATGAAGCCGGCGCCGAAGCCTTCGTCTCCGAAGTACTGGTCCGAGGCCGCCTCGACGAAGGTGATCTTGGGGGTGAGCGCGATCCCGATTTCGGCGTCGGCCATGTTGCCGTAGGCCGAGTTGATCCCGTTGAAAAAGGCCAGGGGCTGGCCGCTCATCATGGGGGTCGACCCGTTGAAGACATAGTCCGAGGCCCCCACGAAGACCCGGGGTCCCAGATAGGTCCCGGTGGCGAAGCCTCCCGTCTCGTCGAGATAGGGGGGGATGTTCCCCGTCGTGTAGCCGTAGTAGCCGGCGCTTGCCATGAGCGACAGAAACCCGTAGTCGTCGAAGTTCGAATACATGACCGCCGGCGTGATCGCATACAAGGATCCCATCTCGGGATGGTTGGGGGAGAAGTTGATGTTGGTATCGGTCTCGAAGTCCCCGGTGAGGGAGACCGAACCCTGGGGCGTCACCTGGAAGGGGTTGGGCTGGAAGAAGGACAGCCCGAAGGGACGGTAGACCGCCGACATCATGGGAGCCGCCAGCGCGGGAACCCCGTTCAAAAGATAGGCGTTCTCGAGGGGCTGGGAGAGAAGTCCCGGAGAGATGTTGTTGGGAAGAAAGGGATTGGAGGAGTTGGGCATGGCGCTGTTCATGAAGGTCGGGGCCTCCGACGGGGGATTCTGGGCACCGGTTGGCCCTCCCGGAGCCCCGCTCGTTGATCCCGGCGGCGACCCCGGAGCCTGCCCGGGGAGGGCTCCCTGAGCAGGTCCCGAGGCGGAGCCGGGGGTCAGCCCTCCTCCGGTGGTCGGCGCGTTGAAGCCGGGACCGTTGGCAGAGGGAACGGCCCCGGTCGGAGCCTGGCTGGCAGGAACATCCGCCCCGGGGATGGCGCCGGAGCCGGCAGGATTGGGAGAGACAGGCCCATAGAGGGGGGCGGCATGGGCCTGTCCGGGAAGAAGCCACAGGACCAGAGCCAATGGGAGCAGCAATCCCCTCAAGGGAATTTCGTAGTATTTTCGTCTTAAGGAAATTGCCAAAGCGCTGGAATGCATCCGTCCTCCGAAAAATGGGTCATTTTCGAAGGATCGTTCATGCAATTTTCATGCTCGGATTGCAGGACGGACCGGATCATCGGGAATACAGCTTCTCGATCTCTTCGGCCAGCGCCACCCGGGCCTTGTGCCAGGCCCGGGGATCGTGGTTCCAGTCGCCGGGCCTGTGCCACAGGGGAATACGCCAGTAGGGGAAATACCCCCCATCGTTCAAGGCATGGCGAACAAGTCCGTTCACCATCGCATCGACCTCTGATTTTTTCCCCTTTTCCTTCAGCATCACGAAATACCGGTAGTCGTCATAGCCCCGCCTCCATTGAGCCATCCGGATGGAAGGAACCGGTCCGTCAATATCCGGTAGCCCGATGAAATGGAGCTGATGGCCTGGATAGAAGACGACTCCATCCTCGGTTCCCCCATGGGTATAGGGGTTGTTGTCGATGGCGTTTCCGGACCAGAAATCCGCGGCCCAGTAGAAAAGGCCGTCAAGCTTGTACTTCCAGGCCGTCCAGAACCACATCCTCAGGCCCGGCCCCGACCCCGTGATATCCGATTGGCCGGTAAAGGGGGGACCTCCCTGGTAAAACCAGGCGCGTTTCCCTTTTTTCTGGTAGGGAAGGATTTTATCCGGAATATAGGTAATGCTGGACGGAGACCAGATATCGATCTTGTCGTACATGACGCTCTTGTGGTGGCCCGTCTCGTGCCGGTCCCAGATATAGGGGTCGTCGGTCAGCATGACCCGGATCTGATTGTCGGAGCCGTCATGGATGGCGTCCGCGATCTCGGCAATCAATTTGTAGACAGCCGGGTAATAGAGCTGGTGCATCGGCTCATCCCAGACGTAGACAAAGCCCTTGGACAAGGGCCAACCCTTCTCCTTCCAATGCCGGACGATGGCCCTGGTCTCTTCGATCGTCACCTGCCGGGGGAGCTTCTTCCAGTCGGAGAGTTCGGAAGGGGTTCCCGTCATGTAGGTGAACCCACCCACGGTTCCCAGCACATAGGGACCGAGCGAAGGGAGACACCAGGCATTAGGCGATGATCCCGTAAGGTTCCCGGAGAGATAATCCCCGAACATGGAGTCGAATTTGGACCAGTCGACAGAGGCGATACGACCGGTGTTCTGGTCCCACTGGATGTTGGGGCCGATGGTCAGACAGCCGCTTGCGGCAAACCCGTACTTGTGCGCCATGGCGAAGTACTTCGCCAGCATCGGCCGGAGCATCTGATCGTTGGCGATGTATTCCCCGTTGAAGAAGCGGCCCATGTAAAGCTGCATCCAGCGATCGAATCCCACATCTTTCGGAAGGGTCGCGTTGACGACATGGATCTTGATCGGGGTATTCCGAAGGGTCCGGCCGTCCTGTTCGACCCGAAGTGTGGCGGTGTAATCGCCCCCCTGACAGGTATCCGAAAGATGAATATCGAACCAGACCGGCTGGTTCTTGTCTTCGGAAAGGGAAAGCCTCGGCACCAGCTGTTGTCCCGGAGAATAGGGATTGGTAAAGGGAATGAGGGGGTCGGGATTGACGATTTTCTTGAGGGTTCCCCCCTGGTTCTGGACAACCTTCAGATAGATTTCCTTGAATCGATGGATTTCGATACAGGAGGCCCCAGGGCCGGGACGAAGAGAGACCGCGACATTGTCGAGCCTGTCTTTTGCCCTCAAGACGATCTGGAAGGAGAGGGTTTCTCCCTTGAGGCCGATGAGCCTGACAGGGCGGGTTTTCCCCGGGCGTCTCATCATGGATCCGGGAGGGACGACATCGGGTCCGACCCGATCAGAAAAAGGAGCGATCCAGGAAACCAGGGATCCCGATCGTTCCACTCTGGAGCCCGAAAAAGGCACCTCCTGGAAAGAAAAAGGGTATTTGGCCTTCAGGGCAGGATCCTTGAGCTTGGCGGCGGCACTTGTGGCCAGATGCTTCATGGAAACAAGCGGCCCCAGCACGCCGGTAAACAGATGGGCCTTGCTGAGCGCAAATCGGACGAGGGCTCCGTGGGGGTTCTTGAGAGCCATGTACCCTAATCCAGCCGCAACGATTCCAACCATCGAAACGCCTACGACAAACCCGACAAGAATTCCAATAGTAAAACTCTTTCGGGACGACTCCATGGAACCTCCAATATTCGTGGGCTTTCGACAAAGTTTCGACGTCTTCTTAATGCGACCATTCGCAATTAATAAATATAATATTACGAAATAACTTACACACCAATAACATGTTTTTTCATATTTATGGAAAAATTCTCTCGATCTATTTCTTCCATTCGGGCAAGTTCTTTATTATCCATTGCAGGCAACCCAAGGAGATTAAAGTATGTCTGGAATATCCTGCGATAGTCCATCTGAAACGCCCAGATCTTGGCTTCATGGCCAAGAGATTGTCGGAGGGATGTGTTTTTCAGAAGCATTCGAATAAGACCGGGATAATTCTCAATATCATTTTCGATGATAACCTGTCGTCCATTCTCCAGTCCAAGCGTTCGAAATCCTACTGTTGTCCCGATCACTGAACACCCAGCCGCCATGGCTTCGATGGTTTTTACAGAAGATCCGCTCCCCGCCTTAAGTGGTACCAGAACAATATCGCAGGCCTTATACAATGCGAGAAGAATTTCACTGTCGACCCTTCCAAGGGAAATCAGGTTTGATGTTTTGCCGGGAGTACTGCAAGTCCCGGCAAGGACAAAAGAAGGATCTCCCTCCTCATTCATAAGGGACGATAGATAGAGAATATCCTTGACAGCAATTTTATTAGGATTATGAGATCCCCCCACAAAAAAACAAAAAGGATTGTCAGGAAGAGTAATTCCCCTCTTTTTCAGATACAGTTTCGGATCACCAGGAAATTCCTGCCCCCAGAAAATACAATCCGTAGAATTGGCGATAACTTGAGAAGGTATGCCCTGATCATAAAACAAACTTGAATCCGTTTCGGAAACAGATACTACATGGGTCGCATTTTTCAATGTCTTTATCTCAAAATTTTTTACGAGGTGTTTGAGGGTTGGAGAAAAATTAATGTGGGAAGAAAGAAAATCATGGTCTGTTATAATATAGGGTTTTTTATCCTTACGAATTTCTTTCTCGATCAACCTTCCCCAGAAGGGGAATTCCAAAATGACCGCATCTGACCAATGCAACAGCTCTTGAACACTTCGTTTAAATTCAGGAAAGACATAGGGTTCGAGAAATTGCCTCAAAAACATCTCTTCACTGTTAAATCTTGATTCATTTTTCAATAATCTGGACAAACCCCGAAATGTTTTGTCAAATATCCTTGATGGAATTGATTCCTCTTTGACAAACGGACTTTCGACCCGAACATTGTCCATTTTGGAAAACGGCTTGTTCCAGCGCTGCATCACTCTTATTTCTTCAATTTTACTTGATAAGAGTTTCACCATGTAATTGACTCTGATGGCGGCACCACATTTGGGATTATTAAAATCTCCGAATGGATAGAAAACGGCAAGCCGTTTTATTCTTTTACTGCTCATCAGAATTCACGCAAGGTTTTGATCGAAGAAATTTGAGCAAAAAATCTTTTGGAAGCTGAGCGAGTGTTCCATTTTCAAATTCATCGAACCAGAAAATTCTTGGATATTGATGACTCGGAAGGAAGGTTTTCAGGTACAGCTTCAAAGAAAAGAGATCCTTTGGATTTTCTAGCCACGCTCTTTTCAGAAGAGAAGATCCGATAACCGCACCATCAGGATATCTCAGAGCATGAAGACCCGTCGTTCTTAGAAGAACCGCTTTGATCTCCTTCAAGAGGCTTTTGTTTTTGTTTGAAATCTTCAGAAAATGATCTTGCAGTGAATCAAAAAAAATCTGATCTTGTTGGTGCCAGTTCGGAAGAACCTGGTATTTTTCAGGAGTGTCTGAATTCTTTTTTTTATCCAGCCATTGGGAACGGCGAAAAAGGAAAAGAGATTCGGGAACCTGTCCAAAAGGACCAAGGGTAAACATTCTGACCTGAAAATCATAATCTTCTAAAAATTGCGGATTGAACCCTTCATCAAATAAGCCGATTTCCAATGCCTTATTTTTCCAAAACATGAATCCTGATGGAATTGAAAAATGAAATGTGGAGGCATAGTCATCATCCAAATAGCTTTTGAACAAAGAAACGATCTTGCTTTCAATGATCCCAAATGATTTTTTAGTATTAATAGTTGCTGAAGAAACATCCTTTTCCAAAATAATCGAAGCGTCTGATGACATTATGTCAAAGAGAGACGTAACCATTGAAAAATCCGGGCGGCTCAAAATGAGATCTCGCTGATACTCAAGACGGTGAGGCTTCATGATGTCGTCCTCATCCTGAGTTGCAATAATTCTCCCTCGAGCACTTTTTATTCCGGTATTTCTCGCAGAGCAGACTCCCTGGATAGGCTCATGGACGATCCTGACCTTCCCTGAGAATCGATTTGCGTAATCTTCAGCAACTATCCGGGCATTCTTCTTGGCATTATTGTCTACCAGAACAATTTCATAATTTTTAAAGGTTTGATCAAAAACTGATTCTATCGACTCCGAAAGCTCAAGATCTCTTCCATAAACAGGAATAACGACAGAAATTTCTGGATCACTCATTTGAAATACCCCATTCAACCAACAGGAAGCATTTCATCCGGGCGGAAACACCCGTACAAATCTCATCACAAACCAAACCCCCTGCTTGAAGTCGATGTCATCTTCGGACTCGAGCAAGGGCATACGATGGTTTGGCAAAAATCATTCCGGAGTTGCAGTTATAACAAATTGAAGGTAATTCATATCCATGATCCATTTTCCTATGAGAACCCTGATGGGCAGGAATCGCTTTCCCTCCCACCACCAATAGCGTCGATTTATTCCCTTTACAGATACCACCTTATAGCCAGCATCCTTGAAGGTTTTCGCAATGCTTTTCTTAGTGAAAAATCTTAAATGCGTCCTGTCCCTGATTCCTGAGTCCTCATATTCCCAATCCATTTCAATAAGAAGATGTTTCAAGTTTTCAATATATCTTACGTTTGGAACGGAACATACAATGATTCCTCCTGGCACCAGAAGATCCCGACAGGTATGAAGAGGGGAGAGCGGATCAGGAAAATGTTCGAGACTGTCATTGAAGGTAATCACTTCGAAATATTTTTTGGGCAAATCCAATCCATCCGAAAAACAACCAAGAAGAAAATGATCAAGGTTCGAAGGAGCGATTCCCGCAACTGAATCACAAGGATCGATTCCCCAAACTTCCGTACCATATGTTTTTTTGACTAAAGAGCCGAAGGCCCCTGCACCGCAGCCCACATCGAGTAACGTCTTGCATTCCATGGGTATGAATTCGATCATCTCTTTTCGTAAAAAATTAAAATATTCAGGGACAACTGACTTTGTAATCATTTTTGTCGGACTCCTTTCTTGCACCTCTCAACCCAAATGTTCTGACAATGAATTCATGGTTGACTTGAGATGGCAAGGACTCCCATCGATCAAACCAGAAAAGCTTGGGATAAAACCTTTCCGGTAGCGATCTCTTGACTACCATCTTCCATGTTTCCAATGAAAATGGATCGTCCAAGAGACTTCTCTTCAAAAGAAGATCTCCAAATTTTTTTCCTTCCCTGCATGAAAAATAGTTCAGGGAGTTTTCACGAAGCCAAAATGCCCTGAGTTTTCGAAGGGATTTGTGAATCTCGGGATAAGAATCACCATAAAGTGCATAGAGTGTTCTAATAATTCGATCTTGCCGTTCAGTCCTCTGAACCCATGATTTCGAAAGTTTGTTTTTCAAATTTCGCGCTTTGGCCCTATATGACAAAAGGACTTCGTTGACATGAAAAAACTTTCCCTTGCTCCAATTGTTTACTGCAAAAAAAATATCTTCCCCAGGTCTGGTGTCGAAAAAAGTGTCGAATCCACCCAAATCCAAGACTTTATTTCGTTCGAAGAAGATTGTCGAAGGAAGAGGAACATAAAAGCTTCGGAGAAAGGGGTCCTTCTGGGATTTGAAGACCATCTCCACCCAATCAAGATGGATATCCTTCTGGACGGAAAAGAAGTTTTTCTTTCCGTCCTCGACGACGAAAATCTCATAGGATGACGAAAAGAGGAGCGCCTCCGGATGCGCCAGGGAGGCCTGGTACTGTTTCTCGAGCCGATCCGGTTTCATGAGGTCGTCGCCGTCGAGCAGGGCGATGTAGCGGCCCCGGCTTTCGGCAATTCCCCGGTTTCTGGCGGACGAGATTCCCGGCTCCGACTCTTTCACGACCCGGATCTTTTCCGGATATTTTTCGGCATAGCGGCGCGCAACATCGACGGTCTTCTCGTCCGCGTTGTTGTCGACGAGAAGGATCTCGTAGTCCGGGAAGGTCTGGTCCAGGGCGGATTCAAGAGTTTCCCCAAGAAGATCCCCTTCCCGATAGCAGGTGATGACCACAGAAATCTCGATCCCCATGACTCTACCCCCTGTCACGCGTGGCAACCAGCTCAGGTGTTCCTGTATCCCCGGGGATTGGGGAAAACAACCCCTCGACCAGAGTCCTGTCGGCCCCGGGAGGAAGGGCCCCTTCCATGAACCCGGGGAACCAGAATAGCCCCGGATAGAATTTTTGAGGGAGATGGGCCTTGACCCAGAGCTTCCAGGCGGACAAAGATGCCGGATCGGCACGAAGGGACCGCTCCAGCATGCGGATCCCGAGCGATCTCCCGTCCCTGTACCGGAAGAAATTGAGGCTTTCGTGGCGGAGCCAGAGAGCGGCGATCCTCCGGAATATCCGGGGGGAGCGTCCGAAATTTTCTTCCACGATCCGGTAGAAAAGATCCATGTGGCGGACCATTCCGACCCAGTCCATCTGGCGTCGCTTCACCTCCGCGGCCTCGGGAGAAGGGCTCCGGTAGCGGACGAGGGAACGGGGAATCTTGAGGAACTCCCCCTTTTTGTACATCCGGAGATAGAATTCGATGTCCTCGAACCACCGGGGATTCAGGCGGTCTTCGAATCCCCCGGCGGAAAGCGCCGTCTCCCTTTCGAAGAAGGTGGTCGAGAGAAGGGGGAAATGAAGCGTCGACCCCGATCCCGAACCAGGTCCCGCGGGGTAGAGGTCCCTGAGGATCTTCTGCGACTCAAGCCAGATGGAGGGTTCGGTCTCGGAGACGTTCCTCCGGACGACCGACCGGTTGTCCATCGAGACCCGGTCGTACCAGGCGCTCACGAGGGCCGTTCCCGGGTTTTCAAGGAAAGCCTCCCGCTGGAGCCTCAGACGGTCCGGATCCATGAGGTCATCGCCGTCGAGAAAGGCCACAAAACGCCCCCTGGCCTCGCGGAGTCCCCGATTCCTCGAGGCGCAGGCTCCCTGGAGTGATTCATGGACAAGACGCACCGACTTCGGATACCGTCCGGAAAACTCCATGGCGACACGCCGGCTGTCCGGATCGGCATTGTTGTCGACCAGAACGGTCTCGACATCCCCCGCGGTCTGTCCCAGAGCGCACTCCATCGCCTCCCGGAGAAGCTCTCCTTCCCGGAAAAAAGGAATGACCAGCGAAATCTCGGGAGATGCCATCAATCAGTCCTTCTCCGACGTGGATCGAGAAATCTTCTTTATATTCATGAATTTTAATGCAATTTTTATACCAAATATTCGCGAATGACTTAGGCTCCCGGAAGCTCCGAGCCGTGATTCCTGATCCCGAAATAGCCTGCATAACGAAACAGGCGGTTACGCTTCTGAGAGGAAGGGGAAATCAAATGGATGCCCCTGCAGAACCCCCCCCTCATTCCACCTTGACGCTCTCCCGGGAGAGGTCCCTCGACGCTTTCGGGTAGGTGATCCAGAACTCGGCGCCTTCGCCTTCCCGGGAAGAGACCCCGATCCGCCCCCCGCTCTGCTCCAGAAGAATCTTGCAGCTGAAGAGTCCCAGGCCCGATCCCTTTTTTTTCGTCGTCTGGAAGGGGCGGAAGAGTCGGGTCTCGATGAACTCGCGGGACATTCCCGGTCCGTTGTCGGAGACCACCACCGAAAGACTCTCCTCGTCCTCCCGGACGAAGACCCGGATCTCCCCGGCCTCTCCCCGGCCCTCCAGGATCTCCCGGGCGTTGATCAGAAGGTTCCGGAGGGTGGTGTCGAAGGCCCGGGGATTCCCCCGGACCGGGGTCTCCCCGCCGGGGGAGACCGTGAGTGCCACAGAGGAGGGACTCTCCCATCCCAGCCCCCGCACCACTTCCCGGATCCGGGCGGCGGGCGGAAAGTCGGAAAGGCCCGTAAAGTCCTGGTTGTAGGGGGAGAGGAGTCCCTCGAGGGAGGACTCGATCTGTCCGGAGATGTTTTCGAGGCAAAAGAGAAGCTCCTCCCGGAACTCCGGATCGTCCATATTTCTCTTGGCGTTATGGGAGAGAAGCTTGAGAGCCCCGCCGGCGTTCTTGAGATCGTGGAATGTAAAGGCCCGGAGGCCGGAGAGGAGCTCGATCTCCCGCTTCTCCGCCGTTTCCCGGGCCAGCGAGGCGCCGACCAAAAGATTTGTCCACTGGACGGAGAGGGCCTGGTAGAAAAGGCGGTCCTCCAGGAGGGAGAGCGGCTGGTCCTTCGTCCCGAGCCCCAGGATCCCGATGAAGCGCTTGCGGAAGACCAGCGGCAGGAGCCATGTGGCGTTCATCCTCCGGAAGAGCGCGGGAAGTCCCGGCTCCCCGTCCTTGCCAGCCCTCTCCCCATGGCGGGGAAGGCCGTCGGAGAGAAGCGCCAGGAGTCCCGGAGAGAGGGCCATGCGGCGACTGTCCTTCGGAGCCGACCATCCGAGGGTCTCCACAAGGGCCAGGGTTGCGCTTCCCTCGTCCAGAGTGGCGTAGGTCACGCTCTGGGCCAGCGTGATCTCCCGGGTCTGCTCCATGAGGACCGGAAGCAGGTCTTCCGGCCTCCCCGACTCGGCCAGGGCACGGGTCAGCGTCATCCAGGCCTGGCGGTAGTCGTACCGGTTGGAATAGAGGTGGATTCCCAGGAACTCCTCGAACTCCCGGCGGAGGCGATCCGAGGAAAAGACCACCACGAAGGCCCCCACCCCCAGGACCAGCGTGAGGCCGAAGGAGAGACGACCCCAGACCGGTCCCAACACCCCCAGGGCATTGCCCACCCCCGCCAAAAGGACGAGACCGACCCCGCCCAGCAGAAGGAGGACCGACCGGTTGATCGCCTGGCGGGACAGGGCCAGGGCCACGTCCTTGGGGCGCTGGACCAGATAGGCATAAAGGAAAAAGCCATCGGTCAGAAGAAGGCCCACCTCCCCCAGGTAGAGGAAGGACCGGTCGAAGCCGTTGTTGACCACCAGATAGCCGTGGATGACCAGCACGGAAAAGGCCCAGAGGGCGACCCCGATCATCGGGTATTTGAGGTTCCAGCGTTCCATGGCGGAGGCGGAGGTGTAGGTCTTGGCCATCTGGAAAAAGGCCAGGAGAAAGATCCCGGCCAGAAAGAAGCTGGAGGTGGACAGTCCGGCGTTTCCGATCAGGAGAAGCTGGCTCGGCGGCACGACAAGAAGCCGGACGAAGCCGGGCTCGGTCAGGAGAAGATCCGAGACGAAAAGGGAGCCGATGGCCACAAGGGACAGCAGGGGAGCGCTTTTTTTGAGCTCTTTCTTCGGGTCCTTCCGGCCGTAGAGGACGGAAAAAAGCAGGACGGCAAAGGCTCCGGCGTACTCCCCCGCGAAGCCGACCCGCATGTCGAGGGCGATCCGGCGGATTTCCCGGAGATGGAGGGCAAAGAGATCGGCAACCGTCGGAAAGAGAATTGCCGCCAGCACAAGAAGGACGGCGATCGTCGATGCGGAGCGCCGGCGCACCAGGGCAGTGACGGCGATCGTCAGGACTGTCATCGCAATCGAGAGCACCGGCAGCAGGGTATGGATCTTCATCCGGCCGGGGACGACGTCTCCCCGTCCCTCCTTTCTGGAACTTTCGGAAAAGGGATCTTGACCCGGGGGGCTCGCAACCTGTCCCCGTTTCGTAGAGAATAGGACAAACCCATAAGGAATGGAAGATAAGAGGGGGCGAGAGGATCCCAAAAGCGACAGGAGAGACAGAGATGCCATCGGGAAAGAATCCCGGACTTTTTCTCAGTCCGGACGGGGACGGAGACTCGGTGGTCGCCGTCGTGGTGACCTACAACAGAAAGGATCTCCTCCTCGAGTGTCTTGCGGGACTGGCCCGACAGAGCCGTCCCGTCGACGGTCTGGTCCTGGTGGACAACGCCTCGACCGACGGAACCCCCCGTCTTCTCCACGAACAGGGGCTTCTGGAGAGTCTCCCCCAGAAAAATCCCTCGTCGGTCCAGGAATTCCTGAGCCACCCCAAGGTCATGGGGGGCATCCCCGTCCTTTTTCTCCGAATGCACGAGAACACGGGAGGAGCGGGGGGATTCCACGAGGGACTCAAACGGGCCTACCTCGAAGGGGCCGACTGGATCTGGCTCATGGACGACGACATCGAGCCCGATCCGGAATGCCTGGCCGGCATGCTCTCCTTTTCCGGAATTTCCCGGTGCCTCCATCCCCGCAAATATCTCCGGAACGACGTGGCCCACGCCTGGGAAGGGTACTACGACCTCCGGACGGGACAGAGGATCTTCCAGGACGACCCCTCCTTCCGGAAGGGGTTCGCCTTCTGCACCACCAACACCGGCTGTTTCGAGGGAATGCTGGTCCACCGGAGCATCGTGGACGCGATCGGCTATCCCGACAAACGGTTCTTTATCGGGATGGACGATTCCCTCTACGGCTTCATGGCCCACTTCCATACCCCCGTCCTCTACCTTCGGGATCCCCGGGTCAACAAGAAGGCCGACGCCCCCACAGGCTATGCCCCCATTTCCGACCGGAGCCTCTACTACGGCATGAGGAACGCCTTCCTTTTCCGGGAGACCTTCAACCGCCTGGTTCCGGAACATCGCTGGACACGGACCTTTTTTCTCGGAGTCAAGTTTTTCGACTACGCCCTCAACATTCTCCAGAACCGGGACAGGAAGATCCAGGGATTCCGCTGTCTTTTCAGGGGAGTCAGAGACGGGATGACGGGACGTTTCGGAAAGGGACTCTGAACTCAACTCGTCTAAGACCTTCAGGTTCAGCCCCGTTTGAATCCTGGCAAAGGGGATAACCATGTCTAAAACAACCATGACATTGCCAGACGACCTTCTGGACGAACTTATGCGTCTTCTTGATGCCAGAAGTAAAACCGAAGCCGTCTTGAAGGCGATCAAGGAAGAAATCCGCCGGATAAAAGTGAGGCGGATTCAGTCGATGGCTGGGTCCCTGGAATTCGACCTGACAGCGGAAGAGTTGCGTCACGGAGACAGAACCCCCGGAGAAGGATGAGTCAGGGGAAAAGATAAGAGGCCGGGACGATCCTCCAGGAAAACTATCGGCCTCGTTTTCGGGCCCGTTTTTCCTCTGGCCCGATAGAAGTCACGTCAACGTCGATTCCCTCGACGGCCCTCCCCGGGGCAGGACGGCGACATGACCCGGGAGAACGCCGCCAGGACGGGGGAGCGGGGTTCGCCGGACCACACTCTCCGCCGGACCCTCGTCCCCGAAGCGTTTTTCGGGTTTTCGGGTCATGACAAGCAGAAACCTTTCCAGGACCGGCGCGTCGTTTACTTCCTCGGGTCTCTGTGCCCATGCCATCTCGTGCCTCCTGTTCCCCGGGAATCGCGCCCGCCCTGTCCGGTCAGGCGATCCCCTCCAGGATCCCCCGGGCCGCCGACAGCGCCGCCCCCACCACCTGGTCCATGTTGTAGTACCGGTACTGGGCGAGACGCCCGACGAAGCTCACCCCTTTTTCACTCTCCGCAAGCTCCCGGTATTTCTTGTACAGGGCCTCGTTTTCCGGTCTGGGAATCGGATAGTAGGGATCCCCCGTAGCCTGGGGGTATTCCCGGACGATCGCCGTGTCGGGATGCTCCTGGCCCGTCAGATGCTTGAACTCCGTGATCCGGGTAAAGGCGTGGTCGTTGGGATAGTTCACCGTCCCCACCGGCTGGTATTGTCTGACCCCCGGAAGCTGCTCGTGCTCGAAGGAGAGGCTCCGGTAGGGGAGCTTGCCGTAGCAGCAGTCGAAATACTCGTCGACGGATCCCGTATAGACGATGTGCCGGGCTCCGATTTTTCCCCTCTCGTCCCGGAAGTCCTCCCCCAGCGCCAGGGTGATCTTCGGGCTCTCCAGCATCCGGGCGAACATCGCCGTGTATCCCTCCGCCGGCATCGCCTGGTAGGTGTCGGTGAAGTACCGGTCGTCCCGGTTCGTCCGCACCGGAACCCGGGAGGCCACGGAGGCGAAGAGCTCGGAGGGGTCGAGTCCCCACTGCTTGCGGGTATAGCCCTGGTAGAACTTTTTGTAGAGGTCCCATCCCACGGTGTTCACGATCACGTCCTCGCTCGTCCTGATTTCGGACCGGGGATCCCGCACCTTCTCGAAGTAGGCCGCAAGTCCCTCCTCGTCGAGGGAGAGTCCGTAGAGCCGGTTCACCGTGTCGAGATTGATGGGGATCGGCAGAAGCTGTCCCTCCACCTGCGAAAGGACCCGGTGCTCGTAGGGGCGCCACACGGTGAAGCGCGAGAGGTAGTCGAAGACCTCCTTCGAATTGGTGTGGAAGATGTGGGGCCCGTACCGGTGGATCAGGATCCCCCGGCTGTCCGGGCAGTCGTAGGCGTTTCCCCCGATGTGCTCCCTCCGGTCCATCACCAGCACAGTCCGGCCCGCCGCCGCCATCCGCTCCGCCACCACCGATCCCGCGAACCCCGCCCCCACCACCAGTACGTCGACCGCCATCGTTTCTCCCCAAGGGTGTTTTTTTCCCCGGAATCCGGAAGACCGGATCCGGAATTTCCCAAAAAGACAGAGAAGAAAATACGCAAGATCCGGGCCAGATTTCGCATCCCCTCCGGGGCCGGCCGAGAGAGAAATTATCTGGATATTATCGAATCAACTTTATATAATGATCTCTTCAAAGCTCCGACAACACGCGAGGCGCCGCAGTCCGGGACGGAGCGGCGGAAAGGGAAGGATGCACAAGAACCCATGAGACGATACGACCGTTTGCCGCTGGATGTCGCGGTTCTCTTCCGGGGTCCGACCGGCGGGTTCCGGAAGGGAATCCTCAGGAACCTCTCCCTCACCGGATGCTTCATCGAGCCGGCCCGGAAGGTCGATTTCTCCGGGTGGGTGCGGCTCAGGATCGACGGGGACGAAGACCGCCGGATCAGCGGGATCGCGCCGGTCGAGACCTGGGGGCTCATGGCCCGGAAGGACGAGGCCGGCTTCGCCATCCACTTCAACTGGATCGAGCGGGAAAACCTCCGCCGCTTCGCCGAGTTCCTCCTCCGCTTCGCCCCCGACCATCCCGTGGTCACGAAGATGCTCGAGATCAACCAGCCCTCCCCCTTCCTGGGCCCCACCCCCTCCGGAACCGCCGCCGAATTCCCCAAGGAATCGTTCTCCCTCGACAACCAGGTCGTGGAGCGCCTCCTCCGGAACAGCTGGTCTTCCTTCATCGAGTTCGCCCCGGCCGAGTTCTTCGACGGGATGATCGACTGGTTCTCCGACGCCATGGACGGGGGCGAGAAGGCCGAAAAGGAGGAACCCGTCGCCTTTCCGGACTGGTTCTTCCCCAGCCGGAGCCCCGAGATCGGGGAGATCGTCAGAAAGCTCCGGATGGTGGCGCCGTCGGGGCTCCCCATCCTGCTCCTGGGGGAGACGGGGGTGGGAAAGGAGATGTACGCCCGGCTCTGCCACGAGGTGGGCGGCAGGCCCGCCGCCCCCTTCGTGCCGGTCAACTGCGGGGCGATCCCCATGGACCTGGCCGAGAGCCTCTTCTTCGGCCATGAGAAGGGCTCCTTCTCCGGGGCGGTCGCCCAGGCCGCCGGCCATCTCGAGGCGGCGGGAAAGGGCACGCTCTTTCTGGACGAGATCGGGGAGCTCTCTCCCGCCCTCCAGGTCAAGCTCCTCCGGGTTCTCCAGGAACGGACCTTCACCCGGGTCGGATCGAGCCGCGAACTCCCCTTCGAGGCCCGGGTGGTCTGCGCCACCAACCGGAATCTGTCGGAGGAGGTCAAAAAGGGCCGGTTCCGGGAGGACCTCTTCTACCGGATCAACGGCCTCACCCTCGAGATCCCCCCCCTCAGAAACCGCATTTCAGACATCCTGCCCATGGCGGAATACTTCCTCAAGAAGATCTGCCAGGCCAACAAGCTTCCGGAAAAGTCCATCGGGGCGGCCGCCGCCGCGGCCCTCCAGAGCTACGCCTGGCCGGGGAACGCCCGGGAGCTCCACAACGTCGTCTACCGGGCGGCGGTCATCGCCGACGGCCCCGAGATCCGGGAGGAGGACGTGGGGCTCCCCCTCGAGAAAAGCGCCCAGGCCAAGCCCACCCTGAAGGAGATCCGGGAGATCTTCGAAAAGGAAGTGGTGCTGGAGAGCCTGGTGCGGCACAACGGAAACGTGGCGGCCGTCGCCTACGAACTCGACATCTCCAAGCCCTCGGTCTACCTCTTCATCAAGAAGCACAAGCTCTCCGGAAAGTTCACCTCCCTTCCGAAAGGGGAGGAGGACTCCCCCCTCGCCTGACGATCCTCTCCCGCCCTAAGATTTTTCATCCGGGTGTTTCGAGCCTGTCGTTATGGATCTTTCGGGAGTCTGGATCTTGGGATCGATGGAGGAATGCCAATTGGTTACTTCGTCGGGGGCTCGTTCGTCGACAGAATCGGAGTTGACTCCTGCCCGGTTGGTCACGATGTCCGACCAGACGTCCTCGAGAGAGATTTTCCCAAGCCTCGACAAACCCTCGAGAAAAGCCCGTGTGGAGAGAACATGCGTTTGGGTCAGGCCGAGGGCTGCCGAGAGAAAGCGGCGGTCCTCGGAAAGAACGAGAATGACGTTCTCCTTGTGCGCATAGGTCATCTCGCGGGCCAGGCCAAGGATCGCGGCTTCGCCTCCGTTGCGGGGAGGATTCTCCGGCTTTAATCCCGCAACATTTTCCAGAAGGATTTTCTTTTCCGGGGGCGCACTTTGGTAAGTGTCCCATAGTTGCATTGCGGCAATGAGCGTGGAGCCAAGTTCTGTCTTTTCGACCTGAACCCGTGAGGCATTCTCCGCGATAAAACGGGCAATGACGGCCGCATCGGGATACTTGTCGACGAACCGGGTCACTTCGTGGGCCACCGCATCGGCGATGAGGATTCGGACCTCCGGTTTGAAAAGAAGCAGCAGATCCAAGTGTCCGCCTTTTGCCAAGGAAATGAGCGGACCAGCATCCGGGATCACGATATTGATCGCCCGGGCCATCAGGAAAGAGCCCCTTCAATAACGGGCATGGCCCGATCAAGGTCTGCTCTGGTTTTGGCATCCAGAACGGCGTCACCCCGATCGATCCCGCTGTCCCTCATGGCATCGAGAAGTTCGCCGTACCACTCGAACCCGAGGAGATCCATCGCCTCGGCCCGGCTGATGGCCCCATCGGCGAACGCGCCCAGCACAAGGCGGATGCCCGTTTTGGCATTGAACACCAAATGGGTCGGAAGACCTCGCGTTTCAATGAGCAACGATTCATTATCGGCAAGGTTGAAATGTTCTCCGAACCTGTTTTTGGCTTCCGTGGCAGGAATTGTTTTCATCCTCTGCGCGCAATGGAAACCCCGGCATCGATGCCGGGGAGGAATGCGCTCTCCTTTCTGTTGGACGTTGCCAATGAATACCCGTACCCGTCGGCTCTCTGAAGAAGCCGGCAAACCTTGTGAGAAATCCCCTGAACCAGTCCCGATCCGGCTTGG
>JAMCWM010000051.1 GCA_023481175.1 Nitrospirota bacterium | reverse complement strand
GGAAGCTTCACACCTGGGAGTTACCCCCCACGCATGTTCCGGTCGGTTCGGCTGGCTGAACAGCCGGTCCATTGCTGGACAGTTTACTGATGCGACTTCGTGTCGCACCCTCTACGACCTCTCGAACGTCTACCTGGAAGGGGCGGCGAAGGGGAACGCCCTGGCCAAACGGGGCCACTCCAAGGAGAAGCGCTCCGACTGTCCCCTGATCAGCTTCTCGCTGGTCGTGGACGAGAGGGGCTTCCCCATCGCCTCCCGGATCGGCCCCGGCAACCAGTCGGAGCCCGAGACCCTTCCCGAGGCTCTCGACCGTCTCGAGGCCCTCTCCGGCCTTTCCGTCTTCCCCGGAGCGAAAAAGCCCACCCTGGTCATGGACCGGGGCATCGCGACGAAGGAGAACATTGCCCTCATAAAAACGAGAGGCTACCACTACTGCGTGGTGGAGCGCCGTCCCGTGGAGAAGGAGTATGCGGAGCTCTTCGAGAAGGCCCGCGAGACCTTCGAATGGTTCGCCCCCCACTCCGAGAGGCCTCACGAGGGGGTCTGGCTCCACAAGATCCTCGTGCCGGAGGCGCCGACGGAGAAGGGAGCAGGTCCGGACAAGACGGACGCGGCGACGGACCAGGTCGCCCGCGTCCTGGTCCTGTCCACGGAGCGCAAGGCCAAGGAGGACGCCATGGACGCCCTCAAGGAGACTCGCTTTGCGACCGCCCTCGAAGCGCTTCAGCGCTCCATCCGCAAAGGGTCCTGCGTGCGTCCCGACACCGTCTCCCGCCGGATCGGAAAGATCCTTTCGCGCTTCCCCTCCGTCGCCAATTATTACACCGTCGTCCCCGTCCCTGCAGACCCTGTCCCTCAGAGCGTCTCCGAGAACGAGGAGACAAAGACGCCGGCCGGGAAGGGCCAGAAAACCCAAGCCCCGGCGGGACCCCGGATCGCCGACCTCGTCTGGACCCAGAACGTGAGGCGGGAGGAGCGGAATCTCCTCACTGGGACCTACGTCATCGAGACCAGCCATGCCGACAGGACAGGCCGCCAGATCTGGTCTCTCTACACGACCCTGACCCGGGTGGAAGACGTCTTCCGGAACCTCAAGAGCGACCTCGGCATCCGGCCCGTCTTCCACCGGAAGGCCAGCCGCTGCATGGCCCACCTCTTTATCTCGATCCTGGCCTACTTCCTTCTCTCGAACATCGAGCACCGGCTCTGCGAGAAAGGCGAGACGCGCTCCTGGAAGACGCTCCGCACTCTGTTCGGCACCCTCTGGCGGACCACGGTCACGGGCCGGGATCCCCATACCGGCTTCGACTACCGCATCCGGATGACCTCGAAGCCCGAGCCGGAGCAGCGGGGCATTCTCGACAAGCTCGGCATCAAGAGCCTTCTCCGCCGGGCCGTATCCCGTATCCGCTCCGAGAAGAAGGAGGCCGAGGAAGCCTCTTCCGGTTCAAGTACGTAAAAATGACATTGATGATGGCTAAGGTACCTGCACGCCTTGATTATTTTCTTGGAAATCGAAAGATGGGTTAATATCGCATAGGAAGCCGCCTCTCCCCATGATACAATCGGGATGATCTCTGGCAGATCCCTGACAAACCGTTCTCAAAAGGTATCCGATGATAAAAAATTTGTTGGTCGTGATCGTCCTCGTCATCACCATTGCCATCGCCTATTCCATGGGAAAGAAACAGGACAGCACCCAGGTCAATGACCTTAAATCTCAGCTGGATACTCTCAAATCCCAAATGAGCGAACAGGGAAAAAATCTCAGGCAGTCCTACCAGCGTCTCCATCGCTCGCTCGATCTTCACATGGCAGAAACCAGTATCGAGGCGGCCATTCACGATACGCTCGACCAGAACTTCGGCGAAGCGCGAATTGCCGTTGATTCGGCGAGAAAATATCTTAAAGGAACTCATGGAAGCCGGATCTCTCCGTCAGAGATCGAGGCCCTTTCGCAAAAACTCGGGGAGGCCTCCGAAAAGCTGGCCCATCTCGACAAGGATGCCGTAAAGACGCTCAACGAGGCCGATCAAAAGACACGGTCCCTGATTCTTAAGAACGCCCAATAACCACGCGGAGGATTACCGGGATCCCTTTATCCGCTTGAAGATCCCCTGATAGGGAATTTCCGGATTGTTCATGACAATGATCTGGACGAGTTCCCATCCTTCCTCGCCCAGAAAATTGAGCTGATTTTCGACCTGTTCCCGGCTGATGGGCGCCACGCGGTATTCCCAGATCATTCCCATCTCAGCTCTCTTTCGCAGAAGCCCCTTCTGCGGCAGGCGTCAGGCGTCTCTTCTTGTTGGCCACTCTCCGGACGATCTTTTTGAGACGGCGGAGCTCGGAATCCGACTTTCTTTCCTCGATGGCGACGTCGGCCTTTCTCTTCTGAATCAATTCCTTGGTAACGGTCAATCTTTTTGCGAGGCCTTCCATGCGTGACTCCGACATGTTTCTTTTCCTTTCATTGGGTTGATTGATCAAATGCGCAGCAAACCTCGCCCTTCAGGGCGGGGAAGGATAGCGCGATCTTGAATTTCTTTTTCCGACATGCTTATATTCCTTTAGCCCGTTGACAACCGAAGATATCGGGTTGGTCCCGGAAGTCGGGACCGTAAAATCCTCGACGTCCGGGCGATAGCATTCAGGGTCGGGCAGACCCGTAGCGCCTGTTCGGAACCGAAGGTTCCGAGTTGGCGGGTGGATCGTTCCATCCCGTCAATCTATCCTCATAAACAAGAGAGGAGATGGCAGGAAGGAATCCTCTCCGTTTACGGAGAGGAGGATGTCAAATTAGTCCGATTGCACAATAAAGGCATTCCCGAGATTCGCCTTCACCTCACGGGCAAAGGACCGGGCCTTTCGCGGGCTGGTGAATTGCCCGACCTGCACGCGAAAGATCGGCTGACGACCGAAATGAGCCCTCCGGATCCTTATATGGGAATAGCCTCCCAGTTTTGATTTGTATCGCAGGGCCTTGTCGTAACTGGAAAACGAAGCGACCTGAATAGAATAGTGCCCTGTCTGGGGAATTCCACCGGTCCCGGGAACGGATAACACGGTCAGCTTGACGAGCCCCGTGCCGGGTCCGATGATTTCCAGCCTGTTTGCCGCCTCCCAGGAGAGATCGATGATCCGGCCGGAGACGAAGGGTCCCCGATCATTGATCAGAACATCGACCGATCGGCCATTGGCCAGATTTGTGACTCTGACCATGGTCCCCAGGGGAAGCGTCCGGTGGGCCGCAGTCAGGCCATGTTTCCGGAAGATGGACCCGCTGGCTGTACGTTTTCCGTAAAACGTAGGCCCGTACCAGGAAGCCCGGCCGACTTCCGTCGTTCCGACACGGCCTTCCATGACGGAAAAATCAGGTTGGCCAAACTGGTTCCCGGAACTCAGCGGCTCCCCGGAATGCCCCCAGGTAACCGGGGCCCCCGAGGGAGTGGCACAGGCAGAGAGTCCGGAAAGAATCGCGATGCTTCCCATCCCTGTCAGAAAGGTCATCCATTTTCTTTTCCACATACCGGCCTTCTTCACCTGATCCGTCTCCTCCCGTCGTCTTTCCCCTGAGCTCACGAAAATCCGCCCAGATATCAATGACGCCGACCACTCCGAGAATCATAAGGAACATCGGCTGAATCAGGACAAAGATTCCCGACACAAGCCAGAACCAATTTCCAAGCTTTCTTCTTCTTACATAGCTTAACAAAACTCCTGTGCCTTGTCCCACATAGAGAACTCCAAAAATCATGATGAGGTTGGTTCCCAGAAGACGAATGGGAAATGAGGGGACCAGGAGTAGTGCCAAAGAGGAAATCAGTGCGAAAATCAGAGGATCGGGGAGAACCCATCGGTCGATTCCTGCAAGTCCAGCAACAATCTGTCGGGCTTCCAGAAAACCGACACTCGTGGCCCACAGGACAATGGAGGTCAGGAGGGCCAGACTGGCAAAAAAACCGGGGAGCAGATCAAGAAATGTCCGGTAGACGAGTGGTTCCAGAGCCATGACACGAGCCTGGTCGGCAGGAGTCAGAGTGGACTGCGAATTTTTTATGGCCGTATTCATGACGAGATCGACCGCCCCATGAATGCTCTGGGCAATTCCGGTCCAGATCTGGCCATTTGTTTTCATATAAAGGAAAAACGCCACCCCTCCCAGAAAAAAAAGGATTTGAAAGGACGTGGAAAAAATCAGCGGAAGAACCCGGACCTGACGGCGCAGGAACTCTGCCGTCAGAAGTGCCGGCAGACCGCACCACCCGATATAGATCAGAACCTGGAGGCCGGGAATCGGATTGTGAAGAAGGGATCCCAAAAGAAAAATAAGGCCGCCCGATGTCACCATGGCTCCTGTTCCCAAGAGCTGGGCCGGGAACTTTAGCTGGGCCAACACGAGTGGAACTCCGGAAAACATCGCAACAAGAATCCCGACTCGCGGGAGGGCGAGCAGAGAAAGATAAAGCGCCGTGGAAAAAGACACTGTCGATAAAAAGGGGGCGCCGGGAAACGGGGTTTTCAGCTCAGCTTTCCTCGGCAAAGGCTAGAAATGCAACATTCCTGGCCTGCTTGATCGCCTTTGAAACCGCCCTCTGATGGTGCGAGCAGGTTCCAGTCAGCCTTCGAGGAAGGATTTTCCCCCGTTCAGTCAGGTAGGAATGAAGCGTGGCCTGATCCTTGAAATCGATGGGGAGGTTTTCGGTGCAAAAACGGCACACTTTTTTTCTCTGGAACGAACGAGCCTGAGCGGCCATGGACAAATTCCTTTCGTTGATTCGGTTCCCGTTGACTTGGCAATGACGATGATTTTAAAAGGGAATGTCTGACTCCCCTTGTCCTGTGATCAAATCTCCTCCCGGATCCGGATAGGACTCCTGACGGTAAGAAGAATCGGATGCCGATCCGGAAGATCGCTTGGGTGGACCAACGAAGGTCAACGTCTGGGCAATGACTTCGATCTTCGAGCGCTTTTGCCCTTCCTGTTCCCAGCGGTTCTGCTGAAGACGACCTTCAAGCAGGATCGGCATGCCCTTTCCAAGATACTCCTTGACAAAATCGGCCTGCTTTCCGAAGGCGACGCAATCAATGAAGCTGACGTCTTCCTTTTCGTCGTTTCCCCTCACACGATTATTGATGGCCAGAGTGAAGGTCCCGACGGACATGCCGCCGCCCGTGACTCGAAGCTCCGGATCCCTGGTCAGATTCCCCATGAGAATGACTTTGTTGAAGCTGCTCAAATTGCGGCTCCTTCAACCTCAGCAACCCCTTCTGAGGACGGTTCGCCCGCCGGCCCCTGTTCGGAGTGGCCTTCTGTCGGCGGAATGACCAATTTTTTCCGTTTGAGGATCATGCTCTTGAGCACCCTTTCATCAAGACGGGCCGACCGTTCGAGCTCTAGCTCGTCGGAGGCATTCGGCAACTCGATGTATAGGATAACATACTCGGCCTTTCGTTCCTTCTTCAGCTCATACGCCAGCTTCTTCTTTCCAAGGCGCTGGATCGCATGAACAGTTCCCTTCCGATCTCCGATGATTTTTTCAAACTTTCCGACAACGGAGGCAGACTCCTCCTCGGAAAGGGACGACTTCAGCAACAGGACACATTCATAAAAATTCATTGGCACCCACCTCTCGATTCATCTAGACATGAAAACGGAAATATACGACATCTCCGTCCTGAATGACATACTCCTTACCTTCGAGGCGAAGGAGCCCCTTCTCTTTGACAACCTTTTCAGATCCCAGGCGATCCAGATCCTCAAAACGCATGACCTCTGCCCGAATGAAGCCTCGCTCGATATCGGAATGGATCTCCGATGCGGCCCGGGGGGCGCTCGTCCCTTTCAGGACGGGCCACGCTCGGACCTCCATTTCTCCGGCCGTAAGAAATGTGACCAACCCCAAGGACTTGTACCCTTCGAAGGCCAACCTGTCAAGCCCGGACCGTTCAAGGCCCAGCTCCTTGAGGAAGACGGCTCTTTCGGAGGACGGAAGCTCAGCAATTTCCGCTTCCCACTTGGCGCATATGGGGATGAGAGAGCCCCCCCTCTTTGCGACAGCCCTTTCCAGGGAAGGAATTCGGGCGGAGGGGGCCTGAATCTCGGATTCGGAGACATTCACCACATACAGCGCAGGCTTGTCAGTCAGAAGCCCGAGACTCCGCCGGAACGACTCGGCCAGAGCATCAGAATGAACATCCCTTGCGGGACGGCCCTCCTCAAGTCCCTTCAATACAGCAGAAAGAAGATTCTTCTGCATCTCGGATTCCTTTCCTCCCGTTTTCCATTGTTTTTCAAACTTTGGAAGACGGGTAGTCAGGGAGGACAGGTCCGCCAGGAGGAGTTCTGTTTCGATCACTTCGAGGTCCGAGACCGGATTCACCTCTCCATGGACGTGGGTGATGTCCCCGTCCTGGAATCCCCGAAGCACATGGACGATGAGATCGACTGACCGTATGTGTCCTAGAAATTGGTTCCCAAGCCCCTCACCCTGGCTTGCCCCCTTCACCAACCCTGCAATATCGACGAACTCCACCGTGGCAGGGGTGATTTTTTTCGGGTTGTAAAGCTCTGCAAGTCGCTCCAGCCTCCTGTCCGGAACTGGAACTATACCCGAATGAGGGTCAATTGTACAAAAAGGGTAGTTGGCCACCGGCACTGACGCGGCAGTCAACGCATTGAACAGCGTCGACTTCCCGACATTAGGCAGGCCGACTATACCGCAGGAAAGCCCCACTCAACCATCCCCATCAATGCCCGGACCGTGCCAGCAACCATTTTTCCGCCAAGGCATGGGCATTCTCAAAAAGAGCCGGAAGCCTTTCTTTCTCCTCTTTGGAAAAAGGGGAAAGAACATAATCACTGATATTTGTGTCCGCAAAGGCCGGTCGGCCAATTCCAAGCTTGATCCTTGAAATGTCCTTAGAGCCGGCTGCGCCGAGAATGGACTCGACTCCACGTTGTCCACCAGAGCCTCCCTTTTCGCGGAAACGAACCATTCCGAAAGGAGTATCCAGATCGTCATGGAGAAGCAACCACTGAGATGGATCACCCGCCCCCTTCAGTTTCAGCCAGGGCACGATCTTCCCGCTCAGATTCATGAATGTCAAAGGAAAAACAAGCAAAAGGCGATGGGTCCGCCACGCCCCATCTCCAAAAAGGACGCTCCCCTGTTTTTTCTCCAGGGGGATGCCATATTTTTCCGAAAAGTAATCCAGTAGCATCTTTCCGACGTTGTGGCGTGTTCCCGCATACTCCGGTCCGGGATTTCCCAGGCCTATGATGACCAAAGGCAAGCACCCACCTCCGTCAACCCGTCCAGTCTATCCAGTCGCAATCCAGGAAACTAGGCTTCAGCCTTTGGCGGAATGACATGGATGGCCACAGAATTTCCATCATCCAGGACCGTCACACCAGGAGGAAGGCCTATCTCCTTCACGTGTAGGGTCTGGTTGATTTCAAGTCCGGATACATCGACCTTTATATGGTCAGGCATCTGAAAGGAAAGACACTCGACATGCAGTTCCCTCATCACGAAGTCCAGGATACCACCCTTCTTGACACCGGCCGGAATGTCGCCAATGACTTCAAGAGGGACCCGGTTTCTGATCTTCGCCTTTTCAGAAACTTCATAAAAATCCAGATGGAGAATTTTGCCAGTAATCGGATCCCTCTGGATGTCCCGGACAAGTGTCAGGGCATTCTGGAGCTTCTTTCCGTCGTTGATCTCGAGATCAAAAAGGGCATTCTTTCCTGCGTGTGTATGCAGAGCCTTTTCCACATCCTTCAGGGACGCGGAAAGAGAAAGGGACTTCCCCCCTCCATAGACGACCGCGGGAATATGGCCGATCCGGCGAAGCGACCTGGCCACTCCCTTTCCGTTCTTTTCTCTGACCATGACCTTCAGATTGCTGTGTTCCACACCTTCCTCCTTTTATTTTGCCTAAATGCGCCGGCGAATGATTCCGACAGATCTCAGATGAACAAAGAGCTCACCGAATCGTCCTCGTGAATTCTCCTGATCGCCTCCCCCAGAAGGGGCGCAATCGAATAGACCCGAAGCTTGCGACAAACTTCATCCTTCCCTCCCATGGGAATGGAATTCGTCACAATGACCTCATCTATCACTGACTTGTTCAATCGCTCAAGGGCCATTCCGGAAAGAACCGGATGGGTGGCCACAGCCACCACTCTTTTGGCTCCGGCATCGACAGCCGCCTGGGCTCCCTGGGTGATCGTTCCCGCAGTATCGATCATATCGTCGAGGATGACTGCGGTCTTTCCCGCCACATCTCCGATGATATTCATCACCTGGGACTGATTTGGGCCTTCGCGCCTCTTGTCGATAATGGCAAGGGGGGCCTGAAGCCGCTTGGCAAAGACTCTTGTCCTCTCAACACCGCCGGCATCCGGCGAAAGGAGGACAAGGTTTTGTCCGGACATTTTTTTCAGCGGTTCGATGAGAACAGGGGTCCCGTGAAGGTGGTCGACCGGAATATTGAAAAATCCCTGCAGTTGTCCCGTATGAAGATCCAGGGTCAGGATGCGGGAGGCCCCCGCGGTGGTGATCAGATCCGCGACAAGCTTGGCTGTGATGGGGACCCGGGGCTGGTCCTTCCGGTCCTGGCGCGCATAGGCGTAGTAAGGGATAACGGCGGTAATCCTCTGGGCCGATGCCCTTTTTACCGCATCAATCATGACCAGGAGCTCCATCAGATGGGTATTGACGGGATGCGAAAGGGACTGGATCAGAAAGACGTCGTTTCCGCGAACATTTTCATCGACCCTTACCCGGACCTCGCCATCGGAAAATGCTCCGACGGTCGCGACCCCGAGAGGAGCCTTAAGGTAGGAAACAATTTCCTGAGCCAGGGCTATGTTGGCGTTGCCAGAAAATATCTTTATTTCCCTCACGACCGACTCAACCCTCCTGAGCAAGAAACATTATTGTCCCTTTTCCACCATGACGGGCCATCCTTTCCGCACTCACACAATCGGCGGTTTTATTATTGAATCTGGCTGGGGCGCCAGGATTCGAACCTGGGAATGCGAGATCCAAAATCTCGTGACTTGCCGCTTGTCGACGCCCCAAGAAGTCCTGTCAAATTGATCAAAGAGATTCTCTACGGTCCCGTGAATCAAATCCCCGGGACGGGCGATTCCGAAAGGACACCGAACACCCCGGCCCACCCGCCCAGCGCAGTCGTTATCTCTCCGGAAACTTCGACCGCTTTTTCTCGCACAGAAAATCTGGCAAAGACCGTCGGTCCCGATCCGGTCATCCTGACGTTTCCGGGCCTGATTTTCTCGAGAAATTCTATTCCCTTGCCGATTTGCGGACAAAGGCCGATGGCCGGCCTTTCCAGAGAGTTAACAAG
The DNA here is from genome assembly GCA_023481175.1 of Nitrospirota bacterium. GTDB lineage: Bacteria > Nitrospirota > Leptospirillia > Leptospirillales > Leptospirillaceae > UBA4572. The sequence continues at coordinate 39,163 of JAMCWM010000051.1, read as the reverse complement.
AACACCGGATTTCAAAAGACTACCAATTCTATTAGAACGTTCTTTTTCTGTCAATTCGACGGGTCCTTTGTACTCCAGGTCGGCAGGATCCAGGGCTTTGTAGACGGCGGGTGTCGGAAGGGGGATTTCCGGATTCCAGAGAAGGATTGCCACAGGCTCCGGAGGAGGAAGAGGGATCAGAATATCGCCCCGGCCGACGCCCATGGCTCGCGGAGATCCCAGAAAAAAGGGAACATCGGCTCCGAGGCTCCGCCCCAAGTCTCTTAAGTCATCAATGGAGAGCGGGTGGCCCAGGAGTCTGTTCCCACCCCAGAGGGCAATCGCAGCATTTGAGGATCCTCCGCCGAGACCGGCACCCACAGGGATTTTCTTGGACAGATCTGCCGCAAACCCTCCCGAAGGATTCAGCCCTTTTTTTTTGGATGCCTCCCACAAAAGGGAGAGGGCCCTGACAACGAGATTTGCGGACAGATCTCCGTCGACTGTTCTCCCTGACAAACGAAGATGGATTCCGGGATCGAGAGTTCTCTCGAGAAGAAGGTCATCGTAAAGATCGATCATGACCATCTCCGTCAGAAGCTCGTGATAGCCATCGGCACGCTTACCCAGAGCCACGAGGGAAAGATTGATCTTTGCCGGAGTGCGAAGATACAGGGTATTCGCGGACATCAAGCGGAAGCCTCCTTTAAAGCCCCCTCCTCCAGGGTCTCCCTGATCCAGAGCAGGAATTCCCGGGCCGAAGAGGGAACGGCGACAGTCTCCAAGCCTGTCTCACCGGCGATCTCCCCAATGGACCCATCATCGATCAGGATATCCGTTCCGTCACGAAGACAGATCTCCGGAATACAAAGACAGGATCCTTCCGGAAGAGAGGTTTCCCGAACTGCCGCGATAATGTCGCGGGACGAAAGGAGACCGGCCACAGTCACTGTCGGGCCGAGATACCTGTTCACCACCGGGAGTACGGTCAATTCCTCTTTTCCCGATTTCCGGGATTTTTCGAAGAGGGCGGTCAGCTCCCGAAGATAAGGGGAAAATGCCATTCCGGTCACCAGGACAAGTCGTTTTGAAAGGGGAAAGCGCAAGGCCCTCATAGACTTTTTCCATTGACGCTGGAACAGGGGAACAAGACCTACGCCGTTCCCGAGCTGGGGCAAATCCCCATAGCGGGATAGCGATGGAAATGAACGCCCTGACAGGACATACCACTCATCAGCAGGGAAGATGAAAGGATCCCCGACATTTTCGATCGAAGCCTTTTGCATGGAGGAAAGGATCTTCAGCATCTTCGCGGCATACTCGCTGTCGATCAATGGGAGGTCGGGCAATCCCTCCCGGTGAGCCGTCAGTCCTACAGGGACAACCGCCAGGGACCCGACTCCCGGGTAAAGGTCCAGCAAGTCGCGCCAAGTCCTTTCAAGGACTTCCTGGTCATTTACTCCAGGAGTCAAGACGACCTGGGTGTGCAGAGTGATCCCCCCCTCCGAAAGGCGTCTGAGGAGAGGAAGAATATCCGGGGCCTTTTCATTTTTGAGGATCTTCCGACGGATATCCCGCGGGGTGGCATGAACGGAAATATAAAGGGGGGAGAGGCGTTGCTCCAGGATTCTCACATAATCCTTCTCCGTGAGATTTGTCAGGGTGATGAAGTTCCCATACAGAAAGCTGTATCGGTAATCCTCGTCGCGAATATAAAGGGATTTTCGCGCTCCTTCCGGCATCTGGTCGACGAAGCAGAATTCACAATCATTAGGGCATCGTCGGATGGGGGGAGGATCCACGACGATTCCGAGAGAGGTGTCCGGATCCTTTTCTATTTCGACCTGATGGGACTGCCCCTGGCGTCTGTATTCCACCAGGATCTCCGAATCGGACTGGCAGAACTCAAGATCGATGAGGTCCCTGAGAACAAACCCGTTAATGGAGACAAGGCGATCACCCGCCTCGATACCGGCCAAAACGGCCGGACTGTCGGGAAAAACCTCCTTGATCAGGAGTCCGTACGAGGTCTTTGATTCATTTGTTTGGTCATGCGCTTCGATGGCTTCCATTTTTTTCCTTCTGGACCCAGGAGAGCCCACGAAATATATAGTATCCGCCAGAGAGTAGAGAAAAAATGACCGATCCAACCTCCAAGGGAGAAATGATGGCACTGAATTTGACGCCTGCGATATTCATCACAACGAACCCGAGGTAGAACACCTGAAAACCTGTCGTCGTCTTCCCTAAAAGATGGGGCTCAACGGGTATCGGACTATCGACAAGCTTTAACAGAACGACCCCGGATACGAGAAGAATATCCCGGGTCACAAAGACAATGACCACCCATCGGGGAATGATTCCATACCATCCCAGACAAAGTGCCGAGGACGATAGGAAAACCTTGTCGGCGACTGGATCAAGTGTTTTCCCGAGCTTGGTTTTTTGATCGAGAAGGCGGGCCAGAAGACCATCGAGGCTGTCAGTCAGTCCCCCCACAAAAAAAACCCAGAATGCCCATGTCATATTCTTGTAGGCCACAAGACCGAAGAACACCGGAGCCAGGAGAATCCGCAAGACAGAAAGAATATTCGGAATCGTCAATGGTGATCAGTACCCCTTTTGTTCGAGATAGGCAAGCTGGTCCCGTATCCATCGTGAGCCGTACCCGGACGAAATTGCCTCCCTTGCCGCGCGTGCTTCCTCGATCGAATTGTTGTCGGCTCCCAGGGCGGTCATCCAGTCGGCGTAAAGGCTTTTTGAGCGTACGCCCATGGCAATGAAGCCTCGTGCCTTCGTTTCTGCCGCTTTCCACAACCCCTTCTGCAACTCGCGACTGACCAGGGCATGGGCAAGATAGGGCCTTGGCATCACGGATCCCGGTTTGTGCTTTTCGATATACCGGCGATACCAGAGATCGGCTTCGTCTCCCCGCCCCATCCCGACAAGACATGCATAAATCTCGCTCCGAAAATGCGGATGTTCAGCAGGAGAGGGATTCCTTTTGTCGAAGATCCGTATGATCTTGAATGCCTGGACGAAGTCCTCCCTTCGTATGGCCTCATCGACAAGCTGGCGCCAGAAAAAACGGTCATTGGGATAAAGGCTCAAGCCCTGGTAAAGAATATTCCTTTCCCGGTTCGTCAGCCCGCTGCCGCGCGCATCACGGGCCATCTGCAAGAGCAACCCGGACGAGGCACGGCGATTTCTGATTGCGGCCTCACCTACAACATACGCCATTTCTGGTTTGCCAGCACTCATTTCAAGGCGGTACAATGTCGAATAGAATCTCCGGGAGAGGGAAGGGCCGGATTGGTTCTGGAAAAGGGCCTCGGCCCGTCTCAGGGCCTGATCGATCTTTCCTTCAGCCACCAGACGTCCTATAGCGGCTGTTGCGGCGAGGTGGGTGGTTCTTCCCTTTGCATCGGAACGGACCTCGATCCGGTCCATCAGTTTGGACACTGCGTTGTCGATCAACCTTTCATAAGAGGGTCTCCCCCGATCCAAGGGAAACTCCAGAGGGACGGTTGTTTGCGGAAACAACGGATCGACCGACCATCGGGTCAGCGCAAGAATTCCCTCAGGCCTGGCTTGGGTTTCATCTTTTCGCAGAGTCGCAGAGAGAATGAAACTAAGATGCAATTTGCGGGCAGCATCGGCATAGCATGGAAGTGTTTGGCAAACTTCCGAGACCTGTCCCCCCATAAGCTTTTGGAGTTTTTCTTCCAGACGACGCCCGTAAAGGACCGTTCCTCCCTCCCTCCGGGAATTGAAGGCATCACCCAGATAAAGGGAGAGAGAGACCGGATCGGAAACAAGAGAATCCGGATTACTGATGGGTGCAAGAAGACCTTTTTGTGAGCGAAAGGGGTGAAGGCCGCCGGAATGAGCGCATCCACCCAGAATAAAAAAAGACACAAGACCGATCGGGACCAGGGACCCTGAAACAAGCGATCTGAGGAAGTTTTTCACGATTTGCTAAAAGGAAGGATTGTTCTCTTGAAACCTAAGATCAATTATACCCTCATCCTGATCGTTGCAATCCTCGTCATCATCTTTGTTTCCATCGGAAACAGGATTGCCACAAGCCTATTTTTCCTGAAGGGATTCCATCTCGTCGATACGAACTATGTCGTCACCCCTCCAAGCCAGACCGTAAACGGCATCACCTTTATCATCGGATACATTCCCGAGGGATCCCCTTACCACAACTCTCTCCTGAATGCCGAGTTCAACGCCTTTCTGGTCACAATCAAGAACAATGGCTCAGGGTACCTTGATTTCGATCCTATGAATTTTTTTCTTGAAAGGGGACCAAAACAGGTTGAACGCGCCTTGAGCCCGGATGAAGCCAAGGACGCGGTGTCAAACGGATTTCTTGGATCTACCAAACCGATCAGGATTGCAAGGAAACTGATCGGGATGACCTACATTCCTTCGGCCAGACTGTTTCCCGGATATGAACGCACCGGAATCCTTCTCTTTCCAAGATTCGTCAACAGCCCAAAAACCTTTGCCGTAAAATTTGCACACATGGCGCTGAATACACAGCCATTTCCGGATGTCCTTTTTACCCTGCAGCGCTCGAAGTCACCGAGCGGAAAACCCTCTCCCAAACAGTAACGATGGAGTCCGCGGCTATCAGGCGGAAAGCGACCCACGATCATCATCGGCTCCAGGGACATCTTTTTTCTTCTCGCCCCAGATAAGGGTCGGCTCCTCGCGCTCGGTAATCGTAGCCTCCGAAACAATGACTTCCGAGAGATTCTGGAGAGACGGGATTTCGTACATCAGATCCAGCATGACCTCTTCGAGGATCGCACGCAGACCCCTGGCCCCCGTTTTCTGGGTAAAGGCCTTGTGAGCGACCGCCTTGAGAGCGCCTTCCGTAAATCGAAGTTTTACCTTTTCGATCGCAAAGAGCTTTTCAAATTGTTTTACAAGGGCATTTTTCGGTTCGGTCAGGATCTGGAGGAAGGCTGCCTCATCAAGATCCTCCAGGATCGCCATGACCGGAAATCGTCCGATGAATTCGGGAATGATTCCATATTTCAACAGGTCATCCGGACGAGCCTCCATCAGGAGCTTTCCGGAGAGCGTCCGATCCTGGGCGGGGGGTGTGTCGGCGCCGAATCCCATGGTCTTCCTCGAAAGTCGCTGGGAAATGATCGAATCCAGACCGACAAAGGCCCCTCCGCAGATAAAGAGGATGTTGGTTGTGTCGACCTGTATGAATTCCTGGTGAGGATGCTTCCGCCCTCCCTGCGGAGGAACATTCGCAATCGTCCCCTCGACCAGTTTGAGAAGAGCCTGCTGCACCCCTTCGCCCGAGACATCCCGAGTGATGGAGGGATTTTCGGACTTGCGACTGATCTTGTCGATCTCGTCGATGTAGATGATTCCCCATTCGGCCTTTTCAACATCATAGTCGGCAGCCTGGAGAAGCTTCAGGATGATATTTTCCACATCCTCTCCAACATATCCGGCCTCCGTCAGCGTTGTGGCATCGGCAATGGCAAAAGGAACATCCAGAATGCGCGCAAGGGTTTGAGCGAGAAGGGTCTTGCCGGTTCCCGTCGGCCCCAGCATGATGATATTGCCCTTCTGAAGTTCGACATCCTCGGAAATCTTGTTTGCGCGGGCCCGCTTGTAATGGTTGTAGACCGCCACGGACAGGATTTTCTTGGCCCGGCTCTGGCCGATGATGTACTGGTCGAGGGCCTTCTTGATCTCGGCAGGCTTCATGAGATTGGGAGCGGATACCTTTTCCTGCTCTTCCTCCCAGGATTCCGAGATGATCGCCGAGCATTGCTCGATGCATTCATCACAGATATAGACTCCTGGCCCGGAGATCAGCCGCCGTACGTCCTCGCGGCTTTTTCCGCAAAAGGAACAGGCCACTCCGTTGTCCCCGACATTGTTCTTATCCTTGCGGTCCTTTCCTGCCATCGCATCCTCGCTGACAAAATGATTCCAGATTAGACTGACCCGGTCTTGCCTTCCGGTCGATGCGCCGTAATGACTGAATCGATCAGGCCATAGTCCTTGGCCTCCCCCGAAGACATGAAGTAATCCCGGTCCGTATCGATGGCGACCTTCTCGACAGGCTGACCGCAATGGTCTGCCAGCATCCTGTTGAGATCCGCCTTCAGTTTCAGAATTTCCCGGGCATGGATTTCGATATCTGTCGCCTGCCCCTGGAATCCCCCCATAGGCTGATGGATCATGATCCGTGCATTCGGGAGAGCAAACCGCTTCCCTTTTGTTCCGGCCGACAGGAGAAAGGCGCCCATGCTGGCAGCCTGACCAATGCAGATGGTCGAAACATCGGGCTTGATAAATTTAATCGTATCATAAATCGCCAGGCCTGCGGTCACAATACCACCTGGAGAATTGATGTAAAGGTTGATATCCTTCGACGAATCCTCGGATTCAAGAAAAAGCATCTGGGCAATGACAAGATTTGCCACATTGTCGTCAATGGCCGTACCAAGAATGATGATCCTGTCCTTGAGCAGGCGGGAATAAATGTCGTAAGCACGCTCCCCCCTGTTTGTCTGTTCTACAACCATCGGTATCAGCATGAATGTTCCTTTTTGTTGAATGATCGGTGAGTGGGTTCAGCAGGATCTGTGGACTCACTCCTGTCTCAATGATGGTGTCCATGACCATGATCATGGGCGTGGCCCTCGTGATCATGATGGGCGTGTTCGGAAGGATCGTGGGGTTCAGGGCGCACTCCGAAAAATTTCCACCCCAGCTTCTGGAGGAGCCCCTCTTGGCCAAAAAATTCGTCCCATCCAGAAAAAGTCGACTTTTTGAGGACAATTTCTTCCGTAAGTCGCCGACGGGCCGAAAGGAAGGCCTGTTCGACATATTCCCTTCGTCGGGATTCATCCTTTTCCGGATTTCCGCTCCGGCGGACAAGGGCCAGATATTCCGACTCGACGCGCCCCATGTCAGGCTGAATCTCCATCTTTCTTGAAATATCGTCAAGGATGAACCACCATAGGGTGTCACGGCGAACCTGCTCTCTGTCAATCTCATTGGCAGCCAAGCCGGACGAAACCATTCGCTCAATCTCGAGGGCGATCCTTCGCTCGGGGACCGCGATCGAATTGCGGGACAAGATCTCCAGAACCAGCTCTTCGAGTTTGCGTGTCAGGACCTCCGAAACCTTCCGTTCGAGAATTCTTTTTTCGACGAGGTCTTCGAGGGTTCCCTCATCCGTTCCGCCCTGTCCAGACGTCAGCGCCTTGAAAAGCTCTTCCCGGGTTGCCGGCTCAATCCGCTTCAGGCTCTCGATCCGAATCTGGGCCTCAAGCGTCTCCACGCGACTCCTGTCTCCCTTTTTTCTTCCGGGAATATTGAAAGGAAGACGTTCAGAGAAGGTCTCGCCGATTTTCCGGCCGATCAGGGAACGGGTGAGGGCTTCCGGATGTGAGGGATCCCCTACGTTGATCGTCTGCCGATTTTCGTAAGGAAGTCCGGTATCGGGATGGGTAAACGAAAACGAAAAGGAGACAAGATCTCCCTCCTCGATCGGGGAATCTTCGGGAAGATCCTGTTTGAACTGGGTTCCGGCCTGCTTCGAAAGAGATTCGATTTCTTTTTCGATTTCTTCTCGGGTTGCCGTTGGCGCCGATTCGGGGGAAAGCGAAATCCCTTCGTGGACAAAATCCGGAGGAAGGGAAAAACACTCAAGCATTCCCGAAACCGTAATCCCCGACTTTTCATTTTCTCCTGTCACTGAAAAGGGTTCGGGATCGAGGAAGACAACGGTCCCGGACTCTTCATTGACCAGCGCATCAATCGCAGACTGTCGGAGGTCCTCGGTCACCGATTCATGGATTGAGGCCAGAAAAGGAGCACGGGACCGGACATAGGAGGCAGGAACATGCCCCACCCTGTAACCCGGAACCTTCAGTGTTTTGATGGCAGAGCGAATTTCCCTTTCGACCTTCGAACGCACATCCTCGTCGGAAAAGACCACTCGAAATTTACGTTGGGCTCCCTCAAGAGGCTCAATCAGGACATCCATCAGCAGTTTTTTCCTTCCTGGCAATGATTAACGATTATTGTTTGGTAATGACGTCTTCCGGCAAGGCATTCTCTGTTTCGAGGATGCCGCATCCAAATTCTTTTTATTGTAGATGATTGTCTGTCCCAAAAAAAGAGGAAGCCGTCAGGAGCGTCAAAATCATCATGAGGTAGCAACACAGGCTTGATATTTTTACTATAACAAAACCAGGTCATCCCGTCATAGACTCCGCGCCCGGCCCGGGGATCCGTTAAATGTTGACCTTGCCTATTCAAGCGATTAAAGTTATTCCGTTTGCCCAACAATTTCGACAACCCATACAAGACCCGGATGGAGAAAAGATTGTCCTCAATTGATATCGAAACTCTTATCGTGGGAGGGGGGATCGCCGGACTGGCCTGCGCGGCCCATCTCAAAGCTCACGGCCGATCTGTCCGCCTTGTGGAACGGAATGACCATCTCGGAGGAGTCATCCGGACCCTCGACGAAGGCGGGTATCGTATAGAAACAGGCCCCAACAGTCTTTTCTTAAGACCTGAGGATCCGATTCTCGATTACATCACCTCAACGGGACTCGATCGAGAGATTGTCCATGCTGGTCAGTTCGGGAAAAGACGGTTCATTCTCAAAGGCGGAAAACCCCTCCCCCTTCCGATGTCAGTTTCGGAAGGAATCCTCACTTCGGTCCTCTCTGTGAAGGGAAAATTAAGAGTTCTCAAGGAAGCCTTTGTCCCTCCCCACGAACCGAACGACTCCCACGATCCGGGGGAAGAAACGGTCGAAGAGTTCGTAGTACGCCGTTTCGGGCCGGAATTTCTCGACTGGATCATCGATCCCTTTGTGAAGGGAGTCTATGCCTCCGACCCCGAGATCCTTTCCATGGAAAGTGCCTTTCCCCGGCTTGTCGCCATGGAAGACCGCTACGGGTCGATCCTCAAGGGAGCCCTGGCAATGCAGTTCGGCCCCAAACCTTCCACCTCTCCCCTTGCCCGGACGATCTTTTCCTTCCGGAGAGGCATGGGGAGTCTTCCTGGAGCTTTCGCAAGTCTTCTTGGAGCCGATGCCGGGACCAATGCGGAAGTCATCGGCCTCACCCTGACCCCTCAAGGTTTCAGAACCGCCCTTCTCTTCGAAGAGGAAACCTACTACCTTCATTCGCGCCATGTGGTTCTTGCCGGAAGCGCGATTCATTCTAGGGAACTCCTTCAGGACATTTGCCCCGAAGCCGTCGGACCGATGACAGAAATTCCCTATGCTCCGGTCGCGGTGGTATCGATGGGATTTTCGAAGAAAAACGTCGGCCACCCCCTCGACGGATTCGGGATTCTTGTTCCCTCCAGGGAAAAGAGAAAGATCCTGGGCATTCTTTTCTCCTCCTCCCTTTTTCCCGCCCGGGCCCCGGAAGGTCAGGTTCTCCTCACGGCGTTCGCGGGAGGGATGTCTCATCCTAAGCTGGCCTTCGCCTTTGACGAGGATTTGATCGAAATCGTCGAAAGAGAGGTGGAGGCAATCCTGGGAACGAAGGGCAAACCGGACTTTCTGCGCATTCAGCGGTGGGAAGGAGCCATTCCCCAATACACGCTCGGCCACAAGAGCCGGATCGAAAAGATCACCCAAGCCCTTCCGGAAGGTCTCTTCCTGGCGGGGTCCTATCTCTCGGGGGTGTCCGTCTCCCAAACCTTCACCTCCGGGATCGAGGCCGCCCGGAAGATTCTTGCCAGCCCTTCCGAATCCTAGCCGATTGATTCAGACGGGGATCCCCGACACCCGGAAAAACTGGCCCGTCTCCAGACAAAAGGCGGACAATACCCCCGTCCTGTAGGCTCCCGTATCGACCAAAGCAATTCCGTCATGCCAAAACCCGGCCTTGCGGACGATAGTATGTCCCGAAACAACGAGACGGCCGTCCCAGGAAGGGTAGAGATTCGGAGGCCTGAGTTCCAGGCATTCATGCCCCCCACCACTCCCGGCAATCCTCGTCTCGCAAAGTTCATGGTCTCCCAGGGCCGTTCCGGCAACGGGAGGAAGACTTCCGTGGACTACGAGGAATTTTTCCGATGACCAGACAAGAGGCCAGGAGGCGATCCACTCCTCGAGAATTCTTGCCTGTGTCTCGGAGACATCCTGAAAAAAGGACAGAGTGACACCGCCCCCGAACTCCGGGGCGGTATACCATGAGAGGGATTCTCCAGAGCGGAACCGCAGGAAGGATTCCTCATGATTTCCCTTGACGGAAAGAAACCATCCTTCCCGCGAGGCCTCATGAAGAAAGAAAAGGAGATCGCCCACCCGGCTCCCCCGGTCAAGCACATCTCCGACAGCGATCAGGCGATCCTTCTTTTTGTCGAAAAGAACTTTTCGGAGAAGATCGAGCAGGAGCGAAAATTGCCCGTGCAGATCTCCGACCACATACGTAGACATCCGGTGGCCCGTGCTTCCGGATCAACCAGCCGGAAGCAGACTTGAGAGGGAACGGATGGTATTCCTGATCGATGAGGTCGCATCCCCCACGGCCGATGGCTCGAACCCGCAGTGAACCATGCAGTCCCTGCATTTGGGATGGCCGGAAGAGGGACCATACTGGCTCCAGTCTGTCCCTTCCATCAACTCCTTGAAGGAGGAGGCATAGCCCTCGTTCAGCAAATAACAGGGACGCTGCCAGCCTAGAACCGAATAGTTCGGGCTTCCCCATGGGGTACAATCGTAGTCCCGTTCCCCTTCAAGAAAATCGAGATAAAAGGGACTGTGATTGAAGTTCCATCCCTTGCCGGCCCGGTCGGCAAGAATCATCCGGAAGAGATTCCGGGTCCGATCCTTCTTGAGAAAGTGTTCCTGATCCGGAGCCCAGTCATAGGAGTATCCGGGTGAAATCATCATCCCGTTCACCCCCAAATCCTTCACGTAGTCGAAGAACTTTCGGATTTCCACAGGATCCTCGCCCTCGAAGACCGTGGTGTTCGTTGTCACGCGGAAACCCCGGCCGGTTGCGGTCCGAATCGCCCGGACGGCCGTTTCGAAAACCCCTTCACGGCATACGAGGCGATCATGCGTCTCCCTGAGACCGTCCAGATGGACACTGAAGGTCAGGTAAGGGGAGGGCGAGAACCGGTCGATGTATTTCTCGAGAAGGATGCCGTTGGTGCAGAGATAGACAAACTTCTTGCGGGCAATCATTCCCGAGACGATTTCGGCAATCTCGGGATGGATGAGAGGCTCCCCTCCGGCAATAGTCACGACAGGAGCGCCGCATTCGTCGACGGCCTTGAAGCATTCGTCCGGAGTGAGTCTCTTCCGGAGGATTTCTTCCGGATACTGGATCTTTCCGCATCCGGCACATTCAAGATTGCATCTGAAGAGCGGTTCGAGCATCAGGACCAGGGGATATTTTTCTTCTTTCTTCCACTTTTTCTGCATGACATATGCCCCGACTTTCAGGGCTTGCTGGAGAGGGATCGCCATGGGATTCGGTGCCTTTCATTGAGGGGTATCAAGGCATGGGTTCCATTCATTGCGGACAGCTGGGGAGAAAGATGACATTCTTGCCGCAACATTCTATGATCATATTATCCGGACCAGACCCTGTCAAGAAAATCGGCGACACTGCGCGACGTTCGAACGCAAAAAACCTTAGAACCCCGAATTCCGAAAAGATTTACAAGAGCAAGGAGGTATCGTGGCAGACTCGTCCACTGGATTTCCGGTTCAAACACTTCATCCCTCCATGATTCTTGCCGGAGATATCGGAGGGACAAAAACTCTTCTCGGCCTTTTTCCCCAAGGGTCGAACATGCAAGGCTACGGCAAGAGTTCCGGGAAGGACTTCAAGAAGGAATACCCCTCCAGCCACTTTGACTCCCTCGAAAAGGTCCTGGAATCCTTTCTCGAAACCGCACGGTCCGACTATTCCAAAAGCTTCTCGATCGCAAGCGCAGCCTTTGGAATCGCCGGGCCAGTCGTGGAGGGCCGGTGTGAGGCGACCAATCTTCCCTGGGTCGTGGAAAGAGCCAGTCTTGCGAACCTCCTTGGACTTCCCTTCAAAAATGTCCACCTGGTCAATGATCTTGTGGCCATGGCCTGGGGAACGACCCGTCTCGGAGAGGGGGACACGACGCTCCTCAATCAGGGGCGGCCCGATCCCCTGGGAACCCGTATGGTGATTGCCCCCGGCACGGGGCTCGGGGAATCGATTCTGGTTTCCTCCGAGACTGGCCCCGTCGTCATTCCCACGGAAGGAGGTCATGCGGACTGGGCACCCCAATCGCCCGCCGACATTCCCCTTCTCACCTACCTTTGGTCCCGGTTCGGCCATGCCAGCTGTGAAAGGGTCATCTCTGGCCAAGGTCTGGCCAATCTTTACCACTACCATACTCAGGGGCACCCCCCCGAAAGTCTCCCGCTTGATCCCGGCCTGCCGGAGGACGAGATTCCCGCCGCACTGACCCATGCGGCCATTTCGCGCCATGATCCCCTCTGCTCCATGATCCTGGAAAACTTCTGCCGATTTCTCGGACAGGAAGCCGGAAACCTTGCGCTCAAGTCCCTGGCCACCGGCGGTGTTTACCTGGCGGGAGGAATTCCGGGAAAGATCCAGTCCTTTCTTCTGAGATCCTCCTTCATGGATCACTTTGTCGACAAGGGACGATTCAGGAAGATCCTCTCGGAGATTCCGATCTATATCGTCAACAATCCCGAAACAGGGCTTCAGGGTGCCTCTGAATTGGCCTCGCACAGTGTCCATCCATCCTGAAAATCGAGGAGAAAGCCGATGACCCGACTTACGGAACTCGAGGACGCCGCTCCAACCGTTCTGGTCCGTGTCTTCCACTCCCTGTCCTCCTGGGTGGACAGGGGATCGAACGGATTCCTGGACAGGATCAAAGACCTCCTCGAAAAAAAGAGAGTTGTCTCGGTCGGGCTTTCCGGCGGACACACGCCGATCCCGTTTTTCAGGGCCGTTTCCCAAAAAATCGTCCGCTGGCCCGAAGAGCGAAAATCCCGGATTCACTGGTTCTTTTCCGATGAGCGATGCGTCCCACCGGACAGCGACCAGAGCAACTACCGGATGGCGCTTGAGACGCTCTTTGTTCCGGGGAGAATTTCGGAGAAAACTGTCTTCAGAATCGAGGGGGAAAACCCTCATCAGGAACGGGAGGCCCTCCGGTACGAAAAGGTTCTTTCCGAGGTCCTCGGAACGCCTCTCCCTCATCCTCCTGCCCTTGATGTCGCCCTTCTCGGAGTCGGTCCCGACGGACACACGGCCAGCCTCTTTCCGGGAACCTCCCCTGAGGAAGACCGGCACCGCTTGGTTCTTGCCGTTCCCGCCACATCCGGAAGGACCGCTCGCATCACGATGTCCTACCGGACACTGGCTGAAGCAGGAACACGGATCTTTCTCGTGACGGGAGCTGAGAAAAGCGATATTCTCGCGAAAGTCCTAAATCCCGAGGGAACTCTTCCGACCCAATGGGTGTTGAGGGAGGCTGAAGTGAGGTCGCATCCCTCCGAATTCTGGCTGGACCGGGAGGCATGTCCCCAAGGGATCGGCCAATGGGCCGATGTCAGGATGGAGTAAATCGACTGTCTCTACGATTCCGCATTCCCTCGGTGATTCTTGCCCAAAACCGGGTTCATGAAGTAAAATTGAAGGATGTGTTTGACCGGTCCTGCCTTTTTGCAGGATCCGGCAAGGCCCGGAAGAACCGAGGAGTTTCTGTCCATGACCGCACCAAGACAAGGCCCGGGACCGGAAAATGGTCCCAGAAAATCGATGCCAGAGAAACAGAACACTCAGGAGACCACTCCAAAAACCCCTCCGGCAGAATACGAAGAGCTCTACAGCCCGTCACGGCCCAAGGAAGAGCAGGGTTTCAGTCCGGTCACCATCGCGATCTACATCGTTATAGGCCTGCTTCTCGTGGCAGGAATCGGCGGATCCATCATCGGCTTCAAAACCGGTCCGCTCGGAAAACCCCACAAGATCGTCTCCCAGCGAAGCATCAGCACCCGGACGACCTTTCGGAGCATCCAGGGCGAAGGATGGCGGCTCAACATGTCCATGCTCCTCTCCCCCTCTGTGGCCTACATGAAATACACCCTCGAGGGCGTCCCCATCAAGCTCCAGATGCTGGGAGCCCATTACAAGATCGGCAACGGCTCAGTGGTCCCGCTCAAGCTTCCCCCGGCGTACATGATGTTCGAGCCCCTGGCGCCGAAGGAAGAAACCTCCCGGGCATTCTGGCTCGGTGGTTCCCCCGTCTATTCCATCACTATCGAGATGCGGATCGATGATGGACACGAAATCCGCAATGAGACCGTCACATTCGACTGATCGCACTTTGGCCTGTACCCGGTGCAAGGTCCCGGAAAAGGCCAAGGGGTCTCACGACAATCAGGACGGGACCGCCCTTTCCAGCCGTCTCTTCCCCTCTTCCTCGCTCAGACCAGCAACTTCGATCATCTTGATCCGGCTCCCTTCCCCCCTGACGATTGTCACGCAAGAGATCGGAACATCAAGATAGTCCGACAGGGCCCTTTCGACCCCCCGGTTGGCAAGCCCTTCCCTGGCAGGCTCCCGGACTCCCAACACCCAGGCCTTTTCTCCCCTCCCAAGAGAGACCCGTGGCTGGCCCGGCCGGACATTCACCGCAAACCGCCAGATACCCTGAGCATTGATTCCGGGACGGAGGACGGGATCAGGGGAGGATTTCTTTTTCTTTCGCATCGGGATTTCCGGTCATCTCCAGGGCGCCCTGTTCCCACCGGTCCATGGCCTCCCGGAGGACAGAAAGCTCTCCCTTCAGGCGGGCGACAGTGAGAGCCGTTTCACGTCTGAGCCTTGCCTGGCTCTCCTCTTCCATCCGGGATTTGTCCCTGGCCTGCCGGAGCTGTTCCAGGGCTTCCTGCTGTGCATGCTGAAGGATTTCTTCCGACTTCAAATGGGCCGCCCGGACAATCTGCTCGCCCTCTTTCCTGGCGATCGCCTTCCACTCCTCAGCCGTCGACTGGGCTGCCACAAGGGTCGCGGCAAGTTGCTCCTCGCGCCTTTTTATCTCCTCCTTTTCAGCCTGGATCTCACGAAGCTCCTGGGTGAGGGTTCCGACCGTATCGACAAGCTGGCCTGCTTCGAACAGAAGATTTTCGATGAAATCGTCCACCTCCCCCGTCGCATATCCGCGAAGGCTTTTCCCAAACTCCCGGGAACGAAGATCATTGAGTCTCGTATGATCGAGCATTGGGCCTCCTTCCCGTTGTCCGGACCCGGCTTCCGGGTCCTCCGGACTCAATAGATGAATCGTTCTATCCCCTGAATGATGAGAATCAGGATGAAGGGGGACAGATCGAGCCCTCCCATCTTCTCCGGCGGAAGCAGACGGCGGATCGGATGAAGAAAGGGTTCCGTCACATAATCCATGAACCGGATGATCGGATTGTTCGGATCGGGATGCACCCATGAAAGAAGGGCGCGTATGATGACAATCCAGGTGAACAGATTGAGGAGACTATTGAAAAGTCCGATGAGAACCTCCTGTGGTCCGAGCTAGAAATTGCGGGACATTTCCCGTGAACGGGCCGCCATGGCCCTGACAGCATCGATGATGACTCCCCGAACGCCGTGACGTTCCAAAACGGCCAGGCCTTCGATCGTGGTCCCTGAAGGGGAGGCGACCTTGGCTTTCAGCAACTCCGGCAAGTGCCCCTTGTCGGCGAGGAGCGCCCCGGTCCCAAGAAGGGCCCAGGAGGCGAGTAGCGTCGCCGTCTCCCGGGACAACCCCTCCCTGACACCTCCGTCGGCCAACGCTTCGGCGACCAGGGACAGGAGACCGGGTCCCGACCCGGCGATGGCGGTGGCGGCATCAAAGGAGTCCTCCGGGAGCCAGAGGGCCCGACCCATTTCTGAAAAAAGACTGTAGACGAAGGACTGTTCGGAGTGTGTCACCTCGGATGATGCGGCCAGGAGCGTCATGCCCTTCCCGGAGGAAAGGGCGAGGTTTGTCATGGCCCGGACCCAGCGAAGATTGGGGACCCGGTCCCGGAGGTGGGACAGCGATACCCCTGCCATGACGGAAATGGCCAGGATCCCCGGCGGAAGGCCCGAGAGGGCTCCCGCCACCTCGGAGTCGGGCTTCAGGAAGACTCCCGGCTTGACGGCGAGAAGGACCATGTCAGGACTTTTGTCCTTTCTTGCCAATCCCCCGAGGGAGGAATCGGCCTCGATCCCTTCCTGCTTCATGGCCTTTAGAATCTCGGGATTGGGGTCGACGACGGCGGGAGACAGGCGGACACCCAGGCGTTGCGCCGCGATGTGGCGGACGATCACTCCCCCCATCTGTCCGCCTCCGACCACCCAGACCCTTGCAGGACCCTCTCCAGAGGTGAACGGCCCCGGGATGAGCCCGTTTTTGGAATTCTTCTGGTTTTTCTTTCCTGACTTACGGGCGTCGCTCACACGACTCCTTCCTCAAAGAGAAGGCGGCCGATCCGCACCTCCGTGGCACCACATCTGATCCCCTCCTCGAAATCCTCGGACATCCCCATGGAGAGCTCTTCGAGACAGGGCCAGTTTTTCCGGAGACCGTCCCAAAGATCCCGGGCCTCCCCGAAAACCCTGCGGGTCCGCTCCATGTTGCCTGGAGGCTCGGGAAGAGGCCCCATGACCATGAGGCCCCGGATATCCAGGGCCTCAAGAGGCGCCAGGTTTTCGAGCTCCTCTTCAAGAGCCTCGGGCCAGAACCCGGCTCTTCCGGGCTCCCGAAGAACATTCACCTCAAGAAGAATTGACTGCCTCCGTCCATGTCGTGCGGAGAGGGCGGAGAGAATCTCGGCATGGGGGCGACTGTCCAGAGAATCGATCCGGAAAAGGGGGCGGTAATACTTCCGGAGAGACCGACTCTGGATCGTTCCGAGAAAATGCCAGGAGACCTCGGGGCCATCAGAGGCTTCAATCAGAGACCGTTTTGACTCCCACTCCTCCCAGCGATTTTCCGCAAGATGGCAGACCCCGGCCTGGACGAGTCTCCGGATCTCATCGACCGAACGTCTTTTCGTCACGCCCACCAGCCGGGGAAGAGACGTTCGGCCGGCCATCCGGGCCGCTTCTTCCATACGGGCCCGGATGGAGCCGACATTAGCCGCGATCATCGCCCGCCGGACGGATATAGTTCAGCATGGAGCGGCCCATTCTTCGCGTTCCCCAGCCGCGATGGGAATAAAAAAGCTCCGGATGGCAGCGTGTACAGAGAGAGAGACATCCGATATTCCTCTCCGGAACCCCGGCCAGGAGAAGCTGGTGGGTCACGAGCCCCCAGAGATCGAGGGTTCGCTCCTGCCCTTGGACATAGGTCGGCGTCCTGGAATGGACGGCTTCCCAGACCTCCGGGCCGACCTCGTAGCAACAGGGACCGATGGCCGGACCCAGAACAACCCGCAGACCCGATACAGGGATCCTGCCCTCCGCTGAGACCTTGCTCAGGCCTTCAGGGACGATCCCGGCCGCGGCGCCGCGCCATCCGGCATGAAAAGCCCCGACAAAACCCCCGGATTCCGAAGCCACAAAAACCGGGAGGCAATCGGCCGTCCAGACCCCGATTTCCGTCTCCCGTTCACCGGTGATCACCCCGTCTCCTTCGGAAACTTCCTGGCGATTTCGACACTCGACGGAGGAAATCACCGTCGTGCCATGGACCTGGCGAAGGGTCAGGCATGGATTTCGCGGTTCGCTCCGGATCGTTCCGAACCCATGGTCCACCCCGAGGGAGGAGAGAAGGGGATGTCGAAGATGCATCACCCCTCTCCCCGTTTTCTCCAGATCGCAGGGCGTTCGTTCTGTCCACCCGGCCCCTCGGCCTCCCCCGGCGGAGATTCCCGGGTGACGGCCCGGAGCGGCTGCCCTCCCTGTCGCCTCAGATAGGCGGGAATCTCCTCCTGCCCTTCCGACAGGGACGGTTCGTTTGGATCCGCCTCTTCTTTCGCGGGTCCGCGCTCGGAGGGCAGGTCGAATCCTGTTGCGATGACGGTGATATGGATCTCCTCCATCGGGTGATCTTCCACCACCGTTCCAAAGATCATGTTGGCGGACCCTTTTTCCGCCTCCTCCTCGATGAGCCGCGAGGCTCCGGTGATTTCGTTCAGGGTCATGTCCGACCCCCCCCGGAAATTGACGAGAATCCCCTTGGCTCCCCGGATCGAGCTGTCTTCAAGGAGGGGGCTGTTGATGGCCGCTCGGGCCGCAAGCAGAGCCCGGTCAGGCCCCGAGGCGGTGCCGATTCCCATGACCGCCCGCCCCATGTTGGCCATTGTCGTCCTCACATCGGCAAAGTCAAGATTGATGAGACCCGGTCGGGTAATGATGTCGGAGATCCCCTGGACACCCTTGCGAAGAACATCGTCGGCCTTCTTGAAGGCATCGATGAGCGGCGTTCCCCGGTCCACGACAGACTCGAGCCGGTCGTTGGGAATCACGATCAGAGTGTCGGAAAAACGGCGGAGCTCCCGGAGCCCCTCCTCGGCATTCCGGCTCCGTTTCGGGCCTTCAAAGCCGAATGGGGTCGTCACGACAGCAACCGTAAGGATCCCGCTTTCACGGGCAACCTGGGCAATGACCGGCGCCGCCCCGGTTCCTGTCCCGCCGCCCATCCCTGCCGTCACGAAAACCATATCCGACCCGGTCACGACGCTCCGGATCTTGTCGATATCCTCGAGGGCGGATCTTCGTCCCACTTCGGGATTGGCCCCGGCACCCAGCCCCCGGCTTACGGCACCTCCGATCTGAATCCTGTGGGCATCGATACGGTTCAATGCCTGAACATCGGTATTGACGGCCACGAACTCGACTCCCGTCAGCTCTGACATGATCATGGTGTGGATCGCGTTGCACCCGCCGCCCCCAACTCCGATGACCAGAATACGGGCCCCCAGGATCCCGGACTGCTTGTAGTCGATCAAGGGCTCTTCGCCCCACTCTGAATCCATTGCCATTCTCCAATGAGCCCTGCCGGCTCCGGAATGATGAATTGCTCCGAATGATCCGCCTCCCCCTTGTCCGCCCCCATTCTGAGCCGTGACATCAGGACAAGGGGAAGAGGAGGGGCTCCCCGCACTTTTCCTTAAGACGAGGATCCGGATGGGGATCCTTCGCAAGCCGGTGTCAGGATTTTAGATGATTTCCCTGAGCCAGTTCCAGATTCGAAGGCCTGAGGCGGGCAACGCTTTCTGTCCCGGATCGAAGGTCTCCTGGGAGGCGGCACTATCCCGATAGGGCAGGTCTTCCGGCCCCCACTGCTCCCGCGCATAGTAGAGAAGGCCGATCGCCGAGGCGTATTCCGGGGACACGGCCTGATCGACCAATCCCTGCACCCGGTCCCCCGTCTGCCCGACAGAAATCGGCATTCCGAAGATCTTTTCCGCAAAAGGAACGATGTTCGGCATGCGGGCCACCCCGCCGACAAGCACGACTCCGCGGGCAAGAAAGGCATTCTGGCGCAAACGGTCGAGCTCCCCCTTGACCCGGGTGAGGATCTCTTCGAGTCTCGCCTCGACGACCTCCCGGATCTGGGTCCGACGGACGGATCCCGGCGGGATCTCCTCGCTCTGCGGAGTCGGGAAGGAGGCCCCCTCCTCCTCTGAGGCCTCCGGTAGAGGGATCTGCCCGGGTGCGCTGAATACCTCCTTCTTGATCCGTTCCGCATCCGACTGGGAGATGCGCATGACAGCCGCCAGATCCTTGGTCATGGCCGCCCCTCCCAGGGGGATGATCCTGACCCCCGACAGGGCTCCGTTCAGGTAAAGAACCATCGTGGTGGTCCCTCCCCCGATGTCGACGACGCATACGCCCAGTTCCTTGTCGTCTTCCGTCAGGACAGCGCGGGCACTGGCAAGGGGCTGCAGGATGAAATCTCCTTCGCGAACCCTCAGCCCTGCCCTCTCGACGCTTCGCTTGAGATTGGCCAGGACCATGTCGGACCCCCGGATGACGTGAACGAGCGCCTCAAGACGCGCTCCCACCATTCCGACGGGGTTCAGGATCCCTCCCTGCTCGTCGATCCGGTAGGACTTGGGAATGGTGTGGAGAAGCTCGGAGGGCGCGCATCCCATCATGGTCCGGGCTTCCTGAAGAATCCTGTCGATATCCGATGGCATGACTTCACGATCCTTGAGGGCAATCATGACCCGCTGGTCCTGGCCATCGATTTCCCCCCCTGCAAACCCGACCACCACCCGGGAGACGGGACAGCTCGCCTTTCTCGAAGCCACCTCCACCGCCTTCCGAATCGCCGCCACAGTCTGCTGGACATCCACGATCGTCCCGTTCCTGATGCCATTCTGGGTCGAAGCGCTCCCGATTCCGACGATTTCGAACCTGTCGTCGTCGATCGCCTGGCCAAGGACTGCGCACACCTTTGTCGAACCCAAATCGATTGCCGCAAACACTGGTTGATCTGTCATTGACTGCCTCTGTCTCTCCCTGAGAATTGAACGTTCCGGCTTTGGGCTCTCCCCGAAGCCTGCTCATTTTCTCACATCGGACAGAGGGTCTCAACAGACCGGAGCCTCTGTCCCTCTTTTAAGAACGGGCCTCTATTTTCCGCACGTGGTTTGGGGAAGAAGGAATGTGTTCCAGGGAAGGCCGAAGGATAAGCATCCCCGAAAATCTCAGGTCGATTCCCTCGGGAAGTTTTCCCGGAGAAAGACGGCCGCTGTTTTTCATGTAGGAACGAAACAGGCGGAAGGGAGAACATCCAAGGTCCGTCCCCAGGAGAAGAACCGGAAAGTTGTGGGACGGATAAAAGCGGATCTCATGGGGCCCGTTCAGGCTGAACCACTGGCCGGAAGGGGCCCCTTCAGAATGGCAGGTCCGGACGATCCGGATCGTCCGGACCAAGCGAAGACCTGCCGCCCGGGTCAGGGGAGAACGGACGATGACCTGGGGAAGCGCCCCCGTCCCTGAATAGGAACGACCGAGAAGGGAGAGTCCCCGGTCATTGAGATAGGAGACCCTGGTGGGGACGGCTGTGGAAGGTTGCCCCTGGAAAGCCATGAGGCCATAAGCCGGCCGAAGGAGCGCAACCGGCGTCCAGACCTTGACCCGGACCACTCTTCCTGTTCCCGGGACCTGCTTTTCGCTGACAGACTCGATCCAGGGATGGGCCTTCCTCAGGCGGTCGAGGGAATCCCTGTCGAGGGCGGGAATCGTCCTGTAACGAACTCCCGCAAACCAGCCGGCCACGAGGTCCTGATCCAGGACCTCAGGACCGATGACCGAAACCTCGAGCGGGGATGAGGGCAGGCGGGAGTATCCCCGGAGGAAAATCCCACCCCACAGGAGAAAGAAGAGGGCGAGGAGAATGTAGCGGCCGGATCCCGGGCGAAGAAAGGCCGATTTACCCGGGACTTTCTCCCCGGATCCCATCAGAATCCGGCATGGACAGCGGGGCGGTCCCCGTCGAGACGGGCTGTCCAGAGCAGTTCCAGAAGAAGATCCGTGAAGGAAAGGCCGGCATGGGCCGCAATCTCAGGCAAGAGGGAGGTCGGAGTGAGGCCAGGCAGCGTGTTGACCTCCAGGACGACGAAGACCCCTTCCTCGTTTAAAATCGTGTCGAGTCGGCTGCATCCCCGAAGTTCAAGGATCCGGTGGGCCTCCAGGGTCGTCTCGGCCAGATCCTCCAAAAGGGACCCGGACAGGGGAACCGGACAGATATGACGGGAGCCTCCGGGGGCATACTTGGAGGCATACGTGTAGAAAGGCTCGTCTCCCCGGGGAATGATCTCGATGGCCCCGAGGAATCTGTCGGAAAGCACGGCGGACTGGATCTCCCTTCCGGGAATCAACTGTTCGACCAGGACCCAGGAGGAATATTGGCCTGCCTCGCTCACCGCATCGAACAGATCCTCCCGGCGCTCGATCCGGCGAACCCCGATGGAGGAACCTCCCGATTCCGGCTTGACCATGTAGGGAGGGTCGAAGGAAATGCTGTCGGGCCGGAAAGGGGACCCCCTCCTGTGGGCATAGGTCAGGGGAACGGCCAGACCCCGTTCCCGGAAAAGGGCCCTTGACCTCATCTTGGACATTCCGATGGCCGATCCGATGACACCGGATCCGGTATAGGGAATCTTCATCGTTTCCAGAAAGCCCTGAAGGGTGCCGTTTTCTCCCAGCCCCCCGTGGGTGGCGAGAAAGGCCACATCCGGAGAAAATTCCGGGAGGGTCCCGGCGAGCGTCCTGTCCGCCTCGAACTCCCGGACCTCGAGTCCCGTCTGGGACAGGGCCTCGGAGACCGCCCGGGAGGAGACCCGGGAGACCTGGGCCTCTTCCGATTCGCCCCCGCAGAGGACCGCGACCTTGTTGATCCCCTTTTCCCTGACCATCGTCTGCGTCACGCGTTCCACACTCTCACCTCAGGTTCAAGAACAATTCCCCACCGTTCCCTGACTCGCAGGGAGACATACTCCAGAAGTTCCCGGAAATCCCTTTCGCATCCTGTGCCCGTGTTGACAAAAAAATTGGCATGCCGCGGAGAAACCATGATCCCTCCCCGACACGTTCCCTTGAGCCCCGCCTCCTCGATGAGCCTCCCAGCCGTATAACCCGGGGGGCCGCCAGAAGGATTTCTGAAAACAGAGCCAAGACTCGGCTCCTCCAGGGGCTGGGTCTTTTTCCGGTATTCAAGGTGACGAAGCAAAAGGGCCTGACACTCTTCGGGAGAGCCAGGCCTCCCTGCCAGAAGGGCTCCCAGGACGACGCTCCCATCCAAAGGATCGCCGGACGAGGCCGGTCGCCGAAAATGACTCCCCGACAGGCTAAGGCGGGAGGTCCGGTACCCGAATCCCATCTGTTCGGCCGGGACGGTTGTCACCAATCCGGAAGGGGACATGACGGTCACGCTTTTGCAGAGACTTGCAAAATCCCGTCCCCCGGCTCCGGCGTTCATCACCGAAGCCCCGCCGACCGTTCCCGGAATTCCGGAAAGGAATTCGAAGCCGCCGACCCCGCGCCGCGAGGCTTCACGGGCCAGGGCCGGGAGAGGGTATCCCGCCTCGACATAGACCTCCCCGTTTTCCGTCCACCGCAAGGGCGAGGAAAGGGCCGCGGGTTCGAGACGGACCAGCGTCCCTTCGAAGCCCTGGTCCGGGAAAAGGATATTGCTCCCGCGCCCGACAAAGACGAGAGGTCCCGGCATCTCCCCCCGGCATTTAAGGGAAAAAACTTCTTCCATCTCCGCCGCGCTCGAAACGGAGACGACAGCTCCTACCGGCCCCCCGATCCGTATGGAGGAAAAACGGCTCAGACGTTCACGGGGTCGGATTCGCGGGCGGAAAGAGAGACCGGCTCCCACAGAAGAAATTCCTTTCCAAGGCGAGTGATGTCCCCCGCTCCGAGGGTCAAAAGGAGGTCTCCCGGCTTCAGCAGGGAGCCAAGACGGTCCAGCCAGCATTCGCGCCGGGGTTCATACTCCACCTTCTCCCCCCATCGTTCCTGCATCTTCTGGAAGAGATCTTCCCCGGCCACTCCGGGGATCGGTTCCTCCCCGGCCGCATAGATTTCCGTGACGAGGATCCTGTCGGCATCCCCAAAAGCTTCCACAAAAGCATTCTGGAGATCCCTCACCCTGGTAAAGCGATGGGGCTGGAAAACCGCCACGATGCGCCGCTTGGGATAGGCAAGGCGGGCGGCCGACAGCGTCGCCCTGATCTCTGTGGGATGATGGCCGTAATCATCGACCACAAGAACTCCGTCTTTTTCTCCGAGAATCGTAAATCTCCGTCCCACGCTGACAAAACCTGCAAGGGCCCTTTGCATGATTTCCGGCGCGACCTCGAGACAGCATCCCACGCAAATTGCCGCCAGGGCATTCAGAACATTATGGATTCCCGGGACCTTGAGCGAAAACCGTCCCCAGAAGGAGCCATCGACAATGACGTCGAAGGCCGATCCCAGCCCTTCATGGGCGATGTTCACGGCGCGGACACGGGCCGCCTGGGAGAGACCGTAGGTCAGGGGAATGCTCGAGAGGCGCGCCACCACGGACCCGATTCCGGGATCATCGATACAGAGGACCCCGATTCCTCCGGTCTCCCCGGCATCGAGATAGGTGGCAAAAGCCTCGACAAGTGTTTCGAAGGTGCCGTAGAAGTCCATGTGCTCCCGGTCGATATTCGTCACGACGCGGATCCGGGGTTCGAGCTTCAGGAACGACCCGTCACTTTCGTCCGCTTCCGTAACAAAATAGGGAGACTTCCCGACGAGGGCACATCCCGGGAAGGTGCTGACTCTTCCTCCCACCACACAGGTCGGATCGAGGCCGGCCGCAAGGAGAACCGTGGCGATCATCGAGGTCGTGGTGGTCTTTCCGTGCGACCCAGTGACGGCAATCCCGAAGGACGGATTCAAAAGCTCTGCCAGCATGTCTCCGCGATGGACCACGGGAATCCCGCGGGCAATGGCCGCGATCCATTCCTGATTCCCCGGCTTGATCGCAGAGGAAATGACAACGCGCGCCACCCCGGAAAGATTGGAGGCGGCATGGCCCTCCATAATGGTCGCCCCTTTTTCCGCCAGCCTCCGGGTACAGTCGTTCGTCCCGATATCCGATCCAGAGACGGCCACCCCGCGCGCCAGGAGTATTTCAGCGATAGGAGCCATCCCTGCGCCGCCAATTCCGATAAAATGGACTTTTTTTCCCATTTTTCTGACCATCCTGCCCTCCGAGGTTTCTCCCACTATTGTACTGAATTGTCATGCATCTTCCAAGACTTTCCAGAAGAAACGAAAAAAGAATCAACAAAAATTATTTTCCTCCGCTCCGATCAATCAGGGAGAGATGTCCGGCGGGGAGGATCCGGGCCGCGCCCCTTCCTCCTTGCCTCCTTCTTGCCGATGCTGGCCGTTTTTCACTTCCCACTCCCGGAGGGAATGGCTCCGCTCCGTTGACCACCCCCTCCGACACCGTCAGGGCCCTCCTTTTACGGCAGGGTCGATTTTTCCAGGGCCAGGAGCCATTCGTCTGAAGAGACGGCAGGGGAGATGTGCCAGGCGGTCCGGGCCACAGAGAAAAGGGTCTCCGGCCTCCCGAGAATCTCTGATAGTTCCCGGATTCGGGCCTCAGGCTCCATGAGAGAGTCTTCCGACCAGTACCATCCTCCCCCCTGTCGTTCGATGGAAAGGGCATTTTCCTCCTGATGTCTTCCTGCGGAATGGGGAAAGGGAATATAGATGGCCGGCGTTCCAGAGCCGGTCAACTCCGCGATCGTCATGGCTCCCGCTCGGGCAATGACAAGTGTCTGGTCTCTCAGAAGACCCGATATTCCCGGAAGGAATCCCTCGACCCTCGCGGGAACACCCAGACTCCGATACAGCTCCCGCGTCTCCTCCATCCATCGTTCCCCGCTCTGATGCAAGATCTCTATCGGCCAAACGGCGCTATTTCTCAATCCTCCAAGAATTTCTGGCATCAATCTGTTGAGGGAGCGGGCACCCTGACTTCCGCCCATGACCAGAATCCTGGAAGGAGTCCGGGAAAATCTTTCCCGGACCGGTTCCGGCCCTCGCACTCCCTCGCCCACGGGAATTCCCCCCATTCCTGTGCTGTCCTTTCCTGGAAAGACGGTCCGGGCCGCCAAGGGTCCCAGAAGTCGGTTGGCCAGACCTGGAATCCGGTTCGGCTCAAGGAGAACAATGGGAATTCTCTTAAGCCGGGCGGCCACCACTACGGGGATCTGGACATACCCTCCCGTCCCGATGACAAGGTCGGGTCGGACTCTCGCCAGAATCGAAAGAGCGGCGGGGATTCCGGCCGCCATTTTCCGAAGTCCCTCAAGCTTTTCCGTAAAGCTCTTTCCGACAACTCCACCCGAACTGACCGGGAAGAAAGGGATTTGTGAGGCCTCTGAAAGCCGGGATTCGAGACTTCCTGGTCCTCCTGCATAGAACACGGGCGAGGACTTTCGTCTTCTGTGGGCTCGCGCGATCTCGAGGGCCGGGATGACGTGGCCTCCCGTCCCTCCACCTGTCACCAAAAGACGGGACTCCGGCCCGTAAAACCTTCCCAAGGTCTAGGCCTCCCCTTCCGCTCCAGACGGGGACTCCCGGGACTCCGCCTGATAACGCGAGACAGAGAGGATGATCCCGACTCCCCAGGCATTCGCAATGAGGGAGGAGCCCCCGAAACTCATGAAAGGCAAAGGGATGCCCTTTGTCGGAAACACCCCTGTCACGACTCCCAGGTTCATCAGCGCTTCGAGGACGATCGACAGCGTCAGCCCCTGGACCAGAATCCGGCCCAGAAAGTCGGGAGAGCGGGCCGCCGTACGCATCCCGAGATAAAAAATGCCTCCGAAGACTGTCACCACCGCCACAGACCAGAAGAACCCCAACTCCTCTCCCACAAGGGCAAAGATAAAGTCCGTCCCCGGTTCCGGCAAAACCCCTCCCCCGATCCAGTCGTGGCCCAGCCCCTGGCCCCAGAGACCTCCGGAACCGATGGCCACGAGACTTTGTCCCAGCTGGGTCCCGAGAAGGGAGGCGGGCCGATGGGTTCGGGAAAAGTTGTGGAATCGGGCAATGGCGTACGAATGATGAAGAAGAAAGAGAGAAGCCGCGACGGCAAGTCCCAGAATCAGGAATCCCAGCTGGCGGAACGAGACCCCGGCCAGAAAAAGCATCGCCCCGATGACGATGA
The DNA here is from genome assembly GCA_023481175.1 of Nitrospirota bacterium. GTDB lineage: Bacteria > Nitrospirota > Leptospirillia > Leptospirillales > Leptospirillaceae > UBA4572. Next base: position 12,472 of record JAMCWM010000051.1, on the reverse strand, counting down.
CGATGAAGAGGTCCGAACCAAAGTCCGGCTCATGGAGGATGATGGCCAGGTAGGGAAGCATGAGGAGACCGAATCCCAGGGCCTTTGGAGGTCTGAGGGAAAAGGGACGATTGTCTGCGACCTTCTGGTCGATCTTTTCCTTGGCAAGGAGAGAGGCCATGAGGATCACGAGGATCACCCGCGCCAGCTCGGACGGCTGGAGGGTCATGAATCCCAGGTGGATCCACCGCCGGGCCCCGTTCAGCAACATCCCCACATGGGGCACCATCAGCAAAAGAAGAGCGAAGAGCCCCCCGAGCCACAACGGGATCCGTCGCCTGACCCACACATGGTAGTCGATCCGGGAGACGGCAAACATGACCCCAAGCGCGATGGCCGTCGACAGGATCTGTCTTGTGAAGAGCTGATAGGGCGACTTCAGGGAGAGGCGGGCCGACATGACCAGGGCCACCCCGAGCATCATCAGGAGGAAAACCAGGATGGCCAGGGCCCCGTCCATCGAGGCGGAAGGGGAGGGTGCGGTCTGCGCCCGGTTCTCTCCGGTATCAGGGTTTGCCCTAGCGACGGGTCTCATGACCGTTCCCCTCTTTCTCACCGAACTGCTCCCCGAGCCTCTTGACGGCCTCCCGGAAGCGCTCCCCCCGTTCCTCGTACCCGTGAAACATGTCGTAACTCGAACAGGCGGGGGACAAGAGGACGGTCTCTCCCGGATCGGCCACGGAAAAGGCCCGGGCAACAGCCTCATAGAAGTCGGAGGCCTCCTCCACATGAACATGGGGAGAAAGCTCCCGGCGAATCTTTTCCCGGGCTTCCCCCAGGACCACGACCTCCTTGACATGACGCCGTATTCCCGGAACAAGAGGAAGGTAGGACCCTCCCTTGTCACGCCCTCCCAGGATCAGGACCGTCGTCGGATGGTCCGAATCGGGGAGTCCCGCCAGCGCGGCCTCGACCGCCCCGACATTCGTGGCTTTCGAGTCGTTCACGAAGGTCACGCCGCGGACCTCGCCAATCCGCTCCATCCTGTGAGGCAAGCCGGTGAAGGAGGCGATCCCCTGTTCCAGCAAGGGAAAGGAAACCGGACGCCCCGTCCGGAGCAGGAAAAGGATCACGGCCAGGACGGAAAATGCGAGGTTTTCCTGATTTCCCCCGCCCGCAAGCCGGAAGGTTCGGGTGGAGACAAGGATTTCCTCCGGGACTCCCGGGATCCCGGAAATCGAAAGCCCGTCGGGAAGGATCCGGGCAAACGGCACCTCTCCGAAAGAGTCCCTTCCCTGCTCCGATCGGGTGACGAAGGCGGCCCCGGCAGCCCCCCGCATGCGTCCGTTTCGGTAGTCCTCCTGATCTCCGTTCCAGATCACCGTCGTCCCGTCTCCGAAAAGGGAGACGGCCTTAAGCTTGGCCTCGCGATAGAGGCCATAGTCTCCGTAGCGATCGAGGTGATCGGGCGTAATGTTGAGAAGGAGGTAAAGGGTGGGGGAAAAGGCCTTCATGGATTCCGTCTGAAAGCTCGAGACCTCGATGACCCCGACGTCGTAGGGAGAGGGATCGCCCTTGGCCCTGGCCTTTCGAACCTGCCGGACACCCTCCGAGAGGGGTGTGCCGAAATTGCCTCCGATGAAGGGGGACAGTCCCGCTACCTTCAGAAGATGGCCCACAAGGGCCGTCGTGGTCGACTTTCCGTTCGTTCCCGCGATGGCGATGACAGGGTGGGGCCACAGGGAGGCCGCCCACTCAAGCTCCCCCCGGACATGGGGAAGCGGGGGAGCCACAACCTCTCCGGACCAGAGGAGAGGGGGGACGCCGGGGCTCATGATCACATGGGACGAAGAGTTTCTGATCCACGGACCGATCGCCCTGTCTGACAGGATGCGCCCTCCGTGCCTTTGGAAGCTCGCCCACTCTGTCCTGGAGAACGCCTCGGGATCATCGTCGACGACCGAGACCCGGGCTCCCAGCTCCAGTGCCAGATTCGCAGCCGCAAGCCCCGACCGCCCTCCTCCGACCACCAGCGTCTCCGATCCCCGCCCGATAAACTCTTCCATGATTCTTCCTCTTCCTATCTGAGCTTGAATGTCGACAGCGCGATCAACGCGAGAACCACCGAGACGATCCAGAACCGGACGATGACTTTGGGCTCGGAGACCCCCCCCAGCTCGAAGTGGTGATGGAGCGGAGCCATGCGGAAAATCCGCTTCTTTCTCAGTTTGTAGGAGGCCACCTGCAGGATGACTGACAGGGCCTCCGCGACGAAGATCCCCCCCACGATGAGAAGCAGGAGTTCCTGGCGGGTCACGATCGCGGCCATGCCGATCGCTCCGCCAATCGCCAGAGACCCCGTATCCCCCATGAAGACCTGGGCCGGATAGGTGTTGAACCACAGGAATCCCAGAGCGGCGCCCACCATCGCCCCCATGACCACCGCGAGCTCTCCGGCTCCCGGAACTTCGAGAATCTTCAGATAGGAGGCAAAGACATGATGGCCCACAAGGTAGCTGATCACCACGAAGGAAAGGCTCACCACGATGGTGGGTCCGATGGCCAGTCCGTCGAGACCATCGGTCAGGTTGACGGCATTGGCCGTCCCGACCAGGACCAGGACGAGAAAGGGGATGAAAAGGACCCCCAGCGCGGGGTTCAGGGTTTTGAAGAAGGGAACGACGATGCGGGTATCTCCCGGAAGGCTGCTAAAGAACCACAGGGACAAAAGAAGCCCCACGCCGATCTGGAGAGCGAATTTCTGTCGGGCGGACAGCCCCTTCGAACGCTTCCGGACGACCTTGAGGTAGTCGTCTGCAAAGCCGATCGCCCCGTTGGCCAGAAGGCTCGCCACGACCATCCAGACGTACCGGTTGGTGAGATCGGCCCAGAGGAGGACGGAAAACAAAAGCGATCCGGATATCAGGACCCCCCCCATGGTCGGCGTTCCCTTTTTGGAGAGGTGGCTCTGGGGGCCGTCATCCCGGACCTCCTGGCCGATCTGAAGTCGACTGAGCGCCCGGATCAGAACCGGCCCCAGAACCAGGGCAAACGCCAGGGCCGTGAGCGTGGCGTAGATCGAGCGGAAGGTGATATACCGGAAAACATTGAGGACCGGCATCATGTGGTGAAGGTAAAACAGCTGGTAGAGCACGGCCTATATCCCTTCGAGAAGAGGCGCCACCACCTCTTCAAGTTTCATTCCCCGCGACCCCTTGACCAAAAGGACATCCGTCCCGGAGGGGCCCTGTCCGTGACGCAGATCCTCATAAAAATCCCCGGACGACCGGATCCGGGCCGGATCGCCTCCGCCTCTCCGGAATCCGCGCGCAAACGCGTCCCTCTCGTTTCCCCGGTACCAGATCCTTTCGATGCCGAGGCGAGAGGCCTGAACGCCCATTTCTTCATGGTAGGCGGAGCTTTCGGGGCCGAGTTCGAGCATGTCTCCCAGAACGGCGAAGGCACGTCCCCCGGCCCTGACCTCGCGCTCTCTCGCGAGCCAGTCGAGAGCCTCCCGCATCGAGGTCGGATTGGCATTGTAATGATCGAGCAGAAGGAGGAGGCCCGAAGGATGATTTTTCCGTTCCATGCGCCCGGGGAAGCCGTCATAGCCGGCCAGCCGGGGGGCTCCGTCTTTCGGCGGGACCCCCAGCTCGCGGAGGGCGAGAAGGGCCAGCAGGGAACACCAGGCCAGGGCGGCCGATGGCCGTGAGAGAGGAAGATCCAGCTCCCACTCTTCGACATGAAGCGTCATACCCACCCCGACCCGAAGGGTCGCGACAATCGTTCCCGGACCTTCGTCTCCCTCCCCGATGGATCCGGCGACGATCCTTCGTCCGGGATATCCGAGAAGAGGGTCGGAGGCGAAACGTCGTCGGACCGGGCCAGGAATCACTAGACTTCCTCCGGGAAGGACCGCCTTGAGAAGCTTCGACTTTTCGGCCCAGACGGCCTCGACCGTTCCCAGGTTTTCGAGATGTCCCGGTTCGATGGCCGTCACGATCCCCACGTCGGAGTCTAGAAGCGGGGCGAGATAATCCATGTCTCCCGGCTTCCTCACGCCGACCTCGAGCACGCAGTAACGATAGTCCCCGGGCCAGGAGAGGAGGGTCAGCGGGACCCCGATCTCATTGTTCTCATTTCCCCGGCTCGAACAGACACCTCCCTCCGGCATGAGACCCCTCCGAAGGAGCTCCCGGGTCGTCGTTTTTCCGACGGAACCCGTCAAGGCCACCAACCGGTGTCCGGCGCTCCTGTGGGCCGCCAGCGCAAGAGCCGCCATGTCCCTAAGGGCCAGAACCGTATCCCGCACAAGAAGCTGCGGAAGGGGCGAGCCCGTAACGGGGCGCTGGACTACGGCAAAAAGGGCCCCCTTCAGCCGGGCCTCCTCGAGATGGTCATGGCCGTCGGTCCGGCTCCCGGAAAGGGCAACGAAGACCTCCCTCTCCCGGATCGTGCGTGAATCGCTCCGGGCATTGATCCACGCGAGCCCGGAAAGGGAGTCCGGGCGATTGATCCAATCTCCTTCCAGCCTCCCGGCCGTTTTTTCGGCAGAAATGAGGGAGAGCATCATGACATCGTTTTCCTGCTCCCCCCCGCCAGAAACTCCCGGGCGACCAGACGGTCGTCGAAGGAGGTCCTGGTTTTGCCAAGGATCTGGTAGGGCTCGTGTCCCTTCCCGGCAATCAGGACCGCATCTCCCGGACGCGCAGCGGATATCGCCATTCCTATGGCGCTCTTCCGGTCAGCCTCGCGGAAGAATGTTTTCCCCGTTTCTCGGATTCCAGGTTCGACGTCATCCATGATCGAACCGGGATCTTCCGTGCGGGGATTGTCCGAGGTCAGAATCACAAGATCCGAAAGAAGGCCGGCCACCTTTCCCATCCGGGGACGCTTTCCTCGATCCCTGTCCCCCCCGCACCCGAAAACGGTAATAATCCTTCCTGTCGTCAGGGGGCGGAGAGCCGACAGAATATTCCGCAAGGCATCGTCGGTATGGGCATAGTCCACAATCACCGCAAAGGGTCCGCCGGGATTGACCCGTTCGAACCGGCCGGGAACACCGGCCAGGGTCCGGATTCCTGCCTCGATGGCCGGAATCTCGATCCCCAGAACCAGGGCGCACCCGATGGATCCCATCATGTTCTGGAGGTTGAAATCTCCAGGAAGAGACGAGGAAATTCGCATCTCACCGCCCGGGAGCCGAATCGTCCCCTCGATTCCATCGAGGCTGATCCGGACCGTTCCCGGATGAATGTCGAAGGAGGGATCGTGTCCGTAAGACAAAACCATCCGCCCGCTTCCCCGGAGGGAGGCCAGAAGCCTCTTTCCGTAGGGATCATCGCCATTGACGACCGCTCCGGGCTGCGATCCGTCGGGATTGGTCCACAAGACAAGACGGGACTTGGCCAGAAAATAGTCCTCGAAGGTCTTGTGGTAGTCGAGGTGATCCCGGGTCAGGTTCGTGAAATGGACGGCGGAAAAGTGGGTTCCGGCCACTCTCTCCTGGTCGAGAGCATGCGAGGAGACCTCCATCGAGATTGCCGAAAGCCCGTTTTCCCTGCCCCGGGCAAAGGACTCCTGAAGGAAAAGGGCTCCCGGGGTGGTTTGGGGCGCCTCGACCATCCCGTCCCCCAGATCGAACCAGACGGTTCCGATCAGTCCGGTTCTCTTTCCTGCCGCCTCGAGGATTTCCCGGGTCAGAAAACTCGATGTCGTTTTTCCATTGGTTCCGGTCACGCCGACAATGGACAACGTCCGGCTGGGAAAGTCCCACCAGGCAGAGGCAATGATTCCCGAGGCCTCCTGGATATGGGGCGTGGCACAGACAGGAATGTCGCATCCCCATTCCCCAAGCCGACGGGCAACGGAAGAAAGATGGATTTCCGGAACAAGCAGAAGGGCGGCTCCCCTGTCGACCGCCTCGCGGAGATGCTGCTCGTTGTATGTGGACCCGCATCTCAGGATGAAAAGAGTCCCCGGGCCCACCGTTCTCGAATCGTCGGAAAGGCCGGAGAGCCTCTCCGGAAGCTTACCCAGGACAGGAGGAGGGAGAAATCGTCCTGCCCACTCCCTTCCTCTTTCCTTTGCGCGGTCGCCGATCACATTTACCCCCTGTGGATTTGTCCCAAAATTCCCGGAGTCATTCTAAGCGAAGATCTTCCTGTTTCCCATGACGCAGCGCACAGTTTTGGCAATTTTTCTGATCAGCGCACCCGTGGAAGATCGGCCCGGGCCACGGCTCCGCCTTCCCCCGGCGCGCTGGCGGGGATCCTGAAGTGGACAAGAGCCATCTCCGCCACCTTCCGGAAAAGCGGTGCCGCAACCGTTCCTCCCCAGGAAATTCCCTTGGGCTGGATCACGACCACCAGAACGACCAGCCGGGGATTGTCCACAGGGAGGATTCCCACAAAGGAATCCACGGTCCGGGTCCGCGAGTAGGCATGCTTTTCCGGATCGTAAACCTCTGCCGTTCCCGTTTTTCCAGCTACATTGAAACCTGTGATGGCGGCGTTCGCACCCGTCCCGTCGGGGGCCACCACCCCGGTCAGCATGGACAGAAGAGTGCGGGAGGTCTCCCGGGAGATGACACGCCGGACGGTCTGGGGCTTATGCTCGAAGAGGACCTTTCCTCCCGGGTTCACCACCCGTGACACCATGTAGGGACGCATCAGCCGTCCCCCATTGGCGATGGCGCTGACTGCCGTCACGAGCTGGATGGGTGTCACTCCGATTTCCTGGCCCATGGCGATGGTGTAGAGGGAACGACGGGACCAGTAGCGGTTTCCCCGGAAAAACCCCCGGGATTCTCCCGGAAAATCGATGCCGGTCCGCGCTCCGAAGCCGAAGGCACGAATATAGTGCTCGAACTTGTCGGGTCCCAGGCGCAACGCCACCTGCGAAATTCCGATATTGCTCGAGTGGGCAAGAATTCCCCCCAGCGTCAGAGTTCCATAGGGCTCTGCATCATGGAGAAACCCTCCGGGAATCGGCATGGCCCCGTTGTAGCAAAAAAAGGAATCCCGAGGGGAGACCCTGTGCTCATTCAATGCGGCGCTGGCCGTGACCAGCTTGAAGATCGAGCCCGGTTCGTAGACGAGCGAAACGCCCGGACTCGCACCAGCCCATCTCCCCGAGACCCGGGTGGCAAGAGCCAGGACGGCCCCGGTCCGGGGATCCATGACAACGACGATTCCCCCCTGAGCATCGACCGAGCGCACCTCTTCGTCAAGGGCGTCCTGGGCATATTCCTGAAGACTCGCAATCAGGGTCGTCGCGATCGTGTTTCCCGACAGGGCATCCGGGGTCGCCGATTCCGTCTGGAAATAGGAGCGACCTCTGGCGGAGACTTCCCGGACAATCTTTCCCTTCTTTCCCTTAAGAAACGGGTTGTACCCCTTTTCCAGTCCGGAAACAGGCGTTCCGTCCGAGCGAACCCGGCCCACGACGGACTGGAAGATGGGTCCGTAGGGATAGGTCCTCCTTTTTTCAGTCAGGATATAGAGCCCACGGATCCTTCTTCCGATGCGTCGCGATTCCTCCGATGTGATCCCGTGCTTGATCCAGACGAACCGTTTCCGGCCCGAGATCTTCCGCCGGATGCTCCCCGGAGTCATCCCGAGAATGGGGGCCAGCTGGACAGAAAGGAGGGAGACGTTTTCAAACTTCCTGATCTGGAGGGGGTCGGCGGCCAGACTTGAAACGGACCGGTTGTCGGCCAGGGGACGCCCTTCCGCCGACAGGATCATCCCTCTCGCCCCCTCCACGAGGGCGAGGCGCTCCCGTTCGGTCCGGGAAAGGGTGACGTAAAGGGGAGAGTCCAGAACCTGGAGAATGAAGAGTCGGCCGACGATGACGGCAAAGCCCGCCATGACAAGGATGACTGCAAACGTTGTCCGTCTCTTCATCGGGGAGACCTTCAGGACGATACGGAAGAGATCGTCCGGGAATGAATGTTAGTCGGATTTACGGGAGATACAGCACCTCCGCCGGCAAGGCCCTTTCCAGATGATTCGCCCGGGCATACCCTCGAAGACGGGCCTCCCTTGTCAGCGCGATCATCTCTTCCTCAAACTCTTTTTCCCGGGACTCGCTCTTGGCGATTTCCGAATTGAGCGCCGTCACGCGGCGCTTTATCCGGACCGATTCGATGCTGACGGACATCGCGAACAAAAGCCCCAGAATTCCGCAGACAAAAAACAGGAAGGCCAGGGACCGTTTTTCCCAGAAGGATTTTCCGCTAGCCTCCGACAAAGGTCACCCCCCTCATCCTGGCGCTCCGCGAACGGGGATTTTGAAGGACCTCTTCCTTTCCCGGCGGCAGAGACTTGCGGAAAAGATAGTCGGCCGCCTCTTCGGAGACCCATTGCCTGAAGGTCCGCTTCACGATCCTGTCCTCCCCCGAGTGGAAGGTCAGGACCAGAAGCCTTCCCCCTCCTTCCTCCAGCGCCTGACGGGAACCGGCAAGGGAGCGCTCGAGATTTTCATACTCCCGGTTGACCCGGATCCGGAGGGCCATGAAAACCCGGGTGGCCGGATGTCTTCGGCTCCTACGAAATCCTTTCCGGTAGTAAACTCCTGAAACGAAGGCGGCAAGGTCGACCGTCGTCCGCGGGAGTCTCCCGGACTTCCTTGCCTGGACGAGCGCCCGGGCAATGGGATGGGCCAGGGGTTCGTCTCCCTCCGACAGGATTTCGGAAAGTTCGGATTCCGAAACGCGCTCGAGTAATGCCCCGGCCGTCTCTCCTGTCGTCTGGTCCAGCCGCATGTCCAGGGGACCTTCTTCCGAAAAGGACAATCCCCGGTCTGCCTCCTCCCCCTGGATCGTCGACCATCCCAGGTCGAACAGAATCCCGGAAGCCCTGATTCTGGCCTCCCGCACATGGATGGCTATGTCCGCATTGTTTCCATGGATCGCCAGGAACCGGCCGGAAAAGGCTTCGCCCGATTCCTCCAGGAATCGGGCCACGGCGTCCGGATCACGGTCGATTGCCAGAACCCGCCCTCCCCGCTCAAGGATCGCCCGGGAATGTCCGCCTCCACCCAGGTTGGCGTCGACATACCAGCAGTCCTCTCGAACATCAAGCCAGTCCATGGCTTCCGAGAGCATGACGGGACGATGGATCGACCCGCCAGAAGATTCGGGAGACTCCCTCAAAAGAGCCCCGAAAGTTTTTGGGTCACCGACCGGACCTTCTCCGGACCTGTCGCCGATTCCAACCGATCTCCGTTCCAGATTTCGAACTTGTGGAGAAGGCCGACAAACCAGATCTCATGATCAAGGCCGGCATATTCCCTGAGAGGGGGAGGAACGAGAATTCGTCCCTGGCGGTCCAGAACACCCTCCGACGCCCAGCCCACCATGAACCGGAGGTAGGTCCTGAGATCGTCGTTCATTTGCGGAAGCTCTTCCCATTTGCGCTCGAGTTCGAGCCAGGCGGATTCGGGATAGACCACCAGACATCCTTCGGGATCGACGGTCATGACAAGACGAAGGTCGTCCTCGTTCCCCCCCATCGCCTCGCGAAAGCGCTGGGGAATCGCGACCCGTCCCTTGGCATCCAGGCTATGAAGAAATCGTCCGCGGAAAAATCCCATCCACTCTCCCCCACCTTTCCCCACTCTTCACCCCTCATTATAGAGGGAGGATTCAGGCTGTCAATATTTTCCCCACCGATCTCTCTCTCGAAGGTGTTAAAAGTCCCCAAGCCCTCATGAGCGGCAAGGGAGCACTCCAGTCTTAAAAATGAGGACGCGCCGTTTCCCTTTGATTCGTTCCTTCTCACCTCATGGGCAACTCTTCCGATTCCCCCTCAGAGGATGTCCCGATACGATTGCGGACACGTCGGGCCCCGCCGTTTTCAGGTTCTTGATCAGGGTGTGGAATATTGAGAACCGGGTGTCATAAAGACAGAAATCCGGACAGGAATCAGGAGGTCCAAGAACTGAGGTTCCTCATGAACAGAAGGGAGGGCGCAAAGTGGTTACAGAAACTTGAAGATCTCCTTGACACTTGGCTCCACCTCCCCTGAGGAAGGGGAGAGTTTTTTCCCGGATATAGTTCCCTTGACCGTGCCGTGAGCGGCTCGCTGTATCCGGTCATTGACCGCCAGCCATTCGGGCGTAACGGGAGGCGCTTCGATCAGAAGACGGTCGAAACCGGCCCGGTCGAGGCGATGCAGGGTCGAATAGAGCACGCGCCCGTACTCGGCCGCCGATCGAGGCATACAAGTGGTGATGATCCTGCGGCTTTCGAAGCACTCTCCGTCTTCGCGCAATGTCACCACGGCGACTTTGCAGCCCTGCCAGACCAATTGAAGCGCCCGATGCCCCAACAGGCTTCCCGGATGGATTTCAAGGGGCGTTGCGGGAGCGTAATGCGAAGCCAGCATGCCAGGGACTCGCGCATTGCCGGACCCGGAATGGCCTGAGAATACTTTCTGACCGAGGGTGTCTTCGATTTCCTCGAGGGAAATCCCGCCGGGGCGCAACAGGACCGCATTCCCATTCACCAGACTGACGATGGTGGATTCCACGCCGACGCGGCACGGCCCCCCCTCCAGAATCATCCCCACTTTGGATCCCAGGCCGTCGCGCACGTGTTGCGCCGTGGTCGGACTCACCCGCCCGAACCTGTTGGCCGAAGGCGCCGCAATTCCTCCGCCGAAGGCGCGCAGCAACGAGGCCGCGACCGGATGATCGGGTATGCGAAGGCCGATGGTGTCCTGACCGCCGCTTACATCCTTCGGCACATCCCTCCGCCGTGGCAGGATCAATGTCAGGGGACCCGGCCAGAAGCTCTCGGCCAGCCGCCATACCGCTCCGGAAATGTTCTCCGCCCACATATCCAGATGGGAGACATCGGCAATATGAACGATCAGCGGGTGATCGGCCGGCCGCCCCTTGATCCAGAAGATTTTTTGTACGGCCAGCGGGTTCCTGGCATCGGCCCCAAGGCCATAGACCGTCTCTGTCGGAAATGCGACTGTTTCGCCCGCACGCAACAGCACAACAGCCGCTTGTATGTCGTCTTCCGGGAGTTTTTTCGGATTCATGGGCATGCCTTTACGAATAATGCTTCCCTGTTTGTCATTCCGTTGCATGACCTGGAGGTTATTTGCGGAGGCCGGTCCCTGTTCCGACATGTCTTCGGAGAAACCGGCGGTATGGCCCTGTCTCTGATATCAGCGCGCTCCGGTTCGGGTTTCGCATTTTTTCCGCAAAACCCGGATAGCCCCCCGCCAGAGGACGACTCGTTTTTCTCGGGCGGACTAGACATCTTTCATATTCGAGCCTTCGACCAACCGGCCCGCCAACCCCGAAAGGCCAGTGGAGAGCCGATTCAAGGTGGAAATCCCCCGACCGGGACAGTGCCTGATCGAAATGATCTCCTGCCCGAGCCAGCGGGACAGGTCGGCGGCATTATCCATCCGGGAGTCTTGGACAGGCGTCACTTCATTGAGAACCACGCCAGCCAGGGTCAGGCCGCGCCGGGTGATGGCCTCCGCCGTCGCCAGCGTCTGATGGATCGCGCCGAGCCGGTCCGCCGTCACCAGAAGCACCGGCAAGCCCAGGACCATGCCAAGGTCCGCGTTCAGACCGTCTGCCGTCAATGGGGAGCAGAACCCGCCCGCCCCTTCCACCAGCAGAAAATCATTCTCCTGAACACCATCGAGGCAAGCCGCGACGACATCCTCCATTCGGATCTCCACGTCTTGAAGGGCCGCCGCCCGTTCGGGAGAGAGGGCCGCACGCAAGAGGAAGCGACTAATCTGCCCCAGGGGTTCCCCTCCTCCCGTCGCCGCATGGTAGTCCGCCCCATCCTGAGGAATCAGTCCATCGTTGCCATCGGGGCAACCGGATTCCACAGGCTTGCGCGGACGCACCGCCACCCCAGACCTGGAAAGAAGACGCACCAATGCCGTCCCGATCCAGGTTTTGCCGACGCCGGTATCGGTTCCGGTGATAAAGACGCCACGTCTCAACCCCTCCCTCCCGGATAACGGACAGAGTTTGGCCAGGCCTCCGACAGTTTCGTCAAGGACCTCCAAAACGGACCCCTTGCCAGGACAGGCAAACCTATCTGCTACCTTTTTCATTCTTCGCAGCCTTTCCGGGGTTCCGACCCGGACCGGATCGGAACCGTCATCTCTTGTCCCGGGGAGAAAAGGGCCTTCGCCGGTCCAGTCCGTACTTTTTCATTTTCCGCCACAGGGTGATCCGGCTCATGGAAAGCGATTTCGCGGCCTCCGAGATCCGGCCCTGGTTATCGAACAGAACCTTCTGGATCATGCTCTTTTCGACCGTCGAGAAAGTCTCTCCGATTTTTCCTGGCGGTCCTTCCGGGAGCCGGTCGTCGACCAAAGGTCTTTTGATTGAATGCTCCTGGAAAAGAATCTTTCGAATCGAGTCCGGCAGGTTGATTTCCGTAATCACGGGATCGGGGGAGAGACTCAGGCAAAGGTCGACGAAATGCCTGAGTTCCCGTATGTTT